>JBBRAI010000001.1:0-162865 GCA_038206915.1 Burkholderiales bacterium
GCAGCCCATGGCCGTAGGCCGCGGCTTTCACCACCGCCCAGATTCTGCAATCGGGTGCATGGCGGCGCGCGACGCCGAGGTTGTGCCTCAGGGCGGACAAGCGGAAACTGGCGCGGATCGGGCGCGGCATCTATCGGGCCGCAATGACGGAAACGCGGCTCACTACTTCAGCCTTTGACGGAATTCTTCAGCCTGCTCTTGGAGAATTCGACGAAGCTGGTGACCAGGCGCGAGCGGAATTTTTCCTTCGGATAGACCAGCGACAGCGTGCGCGTGAGCCGCGGCGATAGCGGCAGCGTCACCAGTGCGCCGAGCTGCCGCTCCTTGGCCACGATTACTTTGGACATGATCGCAAATCCGAGGCCGGTCTCGACCACGCCCTTGATCGCGTCCGGGCTGCCGAGTTCCATCACGATGTTAAGTCCGTCGGGCGAAAGTCCGGCGCGCCGCAGATAGCTGTCGGTTACTTCGCGCGTGCCCGAACCGGGCTCGCGGCTGATGTAGGGATGCTGCAGCAAATGCTTGGGCGTCACCGACTTGAGCTTCGCCAGCGCATGCGACGGCGTGCACACTACCTGCAGCTCGTCTTCGCAGCAGTCTTCGGTGGAAAGGCCGGGCAGGTGCGACGGCGCCTCGATCATGCCTATATCCAGGCTGTGCGCGGCGACGCCCTGCTCCACGGTCTCGGAATTGGCCACCGTCAGTCGCGCCTTGACTGCCGGAAAGGCGCCCTTGAATTCGCCCAGCACGCGCGGCAGCATGAATTCGGCAATAGTCATGCTGGCGCCGATCAGCAGCAGGCCCTGCACTTCGCCGGTCAGCTCGCTCACCCGCGTGTCGAGTTCGGCCGAAAGCGAAAGGATCCGCTCCGCGTACTCCAGCACCACCTCTCCGGCCGCGGTCAGCGAGATACGGCCGTGTCCGCGGTCGAACAGGCGGGTGTTGAAATGCTCCTCGAGCTGCTTGATCTGGAAGGTCACCGCAGGTTGCGTCATGAACAGCGTTTCCGCAGCTTTGGTGAAGCTGCTCTGCCTGGCCACGGCATGAAATACCTGCAATCGTCTGTCCGCCATAGCCTCGTCCGCCCTGTCATTCGTTTGCTGTATTATCAGGCCTTATTGAATCATAAATTGCCCCGCAAGAACAGCTGATGCGCATCTATCGCGATTCCCGGCAGCGCCGTGGTAGAAGACGCCCTGCCTTCGACACCTGCTACGGATTCGGCGCCTTCCTATAAATGAACCGCGGTTTCTACACCGTCATGGCGGCGCAGTTTTTCTCGTCGCTGGCGGACAACGCCCTGCTCATCGCGGCCATCGCGCTGCTGGTGCAGCTGCAGGGTCCGCCGTGGATGACGCCGCTGTTGAAGTTCTTCTTTACCGTGTCCTACGTGGTGCTCGCGGCTTTCGTCGGCGCCTTCGCCGACTCCATGCCCAAGGGCAAGGTGATGTTCATCACCAATACCGTCAAGATCCTCGGCTGCGGGCTGATGTTCTTTTACGATTCCTTCGCGCTGCTCGGAATCGGTCAGCACATGGTCGTGCTCGCGTCCTATGCCGTGGTCGGCCTGGGCGCGGCGGCCTATTCACCGGCCAAGTACGGCATCCTCACCGAAATGCTGCCGCCGCGGCAGCTAGTGATCGCGAACGGCTGGATCGAAGGGCTCACGGTCGCCTCGATCATCATCGGCACCATGCTGGGCGGCGCCTTGATCAATCCCAGGGTCTCGGCGCTGCTACTGTCGATCGACGTGCCGCACATCGACACCGGCATAGACACGGCGCCCGAGGCGGCGATTCTGGTGATTTCCCTGTTCTACCTGATCGCCGCGGCGTTCAACCTGCGCATCCCCGACACCGGCGCGCGCTACCATCAGCAGTCGCGCAACCCGCTGGTCATGGTCGGGGATTTCGTCACCTGCTTTTCCGCGCTCTGGCGCGACAAGCTGGGACAAATCTCGCTCGCGGTCACCACGCTGTTCTGGGGCGCCGGTGCGACGCTGCAATTCATCGTCCTCAGGTGGGCCGAACGCCGGCTCGAAATGCCGCTGAGCCAGGGCGCCATCCTGCAGGGCGTCGTCGCGCTGGGCGTGGCGCTGGGGGCGGTGCTCGCCGGACGCCTGGTGCCGCTGAAGAAATCGCTGAACGTGCTGCCGGTCGGCGTGGCGATGGGCCTCACCGTCATGTCGCTGATCTTCGTTACCTGGATGCCGCTGGTCTATTTCCTGCTCATCCTGGTGGGGGCGCTGGCGGGTTTCTTCGTCGTCCCGATGAACGCGCTATTGCAGCACCGCGGCCACGTGCTGCTGTCGGCCGGCCACTCGATCGCGGTGCAGAACTTCAACGAGAACCTCAATATTCTGCTGATGCTGGCGCTATATGCGCTGATGATCCGCGCCAACATCGCCATCAACAACATCATCGCTATATTCGGCGTGTTCGTGTGCCTGACCATGCTGCTGGTGATCCGGCGCCACAAATACAATCAGAAGCAGGAAGACTCGCTGCACCTCATCGGCATCGAAAAACACTAGCGGCATTCGGCGCGGCGCCGCGGACGCCGCGCCGCTATTTGATTTCGCTCGCGATCTCTACGTTCATGCCGCTGGTATTGGGATGCACCGGCTTGCTAACGCCTTCCAGATCGCCCGGCTGGGGCATCACGTTGCCGGACTTGGACACGCGCGCCGCCACCACCACCTCGGAGAAATCGGAGAGCTTGTTCGACGGATTCATCGCCATCGAATCGTCGAACGAAAACTTGAGCGGCAGGTCCTTCACCTTGACGCGCACCGCCGCCAGCGGCATGCGCGAACCCTGGGCCGGCCGCGCCAGCACAAACACCGTGTCATCGGGCGCCGCGCGCGCGGCCAGCGCCGGCGCCAGCTTGATGGTTCCGCTGAGGTGCGCGGCGTTCGCTGCGGCCGATTTGGCCGAAGGCACCGCCTTTGCGGCAGTTTCCGTCTGCGCCAGCGCCGCCGACGAACCGGGCAAGCCCGCTTTGTCCTCGGCTTCCTTGATGCTGGTGCGCACCGAATTTCCCATTTCCGAATCCGGCGGCAACAGCGGCAGCATGCGCTTCCAGTATTCGGCGGCCTTGGCGAAATTCTGCTTTTCGAACTCCACCGTGCCGGCCAGGGCGAGCGCCTTGACGTTGTTGGCGTCCGCCTTCAGCGCGCGCCGGATAAGTTCCTCGGGCTTGCCCTGCAGGCTCTGCCCCTGCGCCATGGCGAGGCTGTCGGCGTAATCCGCCAGCAGCTCGGCGTTCTGCGGCATCCTGGCCTCGGCCTTGGCATAGGCTTTCGCCGAATCGTCAAAGCGCCCCAGGGCGCTGTAGGTGCGCGCCAGCATGGTCCAGCCTTCAACGTCGTCCGGATTGGACGCCAGATGCTGTTCCAGTTTTGCGACCATGGCCTCGATCTGCGCCCCGGTCAGCCCGTGCGGCGCCCCTTCCGGCGCGCTCGCCACTTTGGCCGGATCCAGCCCCTGCGGGGTGCCGAGGAGCAGATAGAGCGAAACTGCAAGCAGCGGTACCGCAGCGGCCACGGCGATGGCCAAGGCGCCGGAGCGCCTGGCCGGTGCGGCTGTGGCAGAAGCCGCAGGCGCGGCATCCTCCAGCAATCCGCGCTGCAGGTCGGCGCGTGCCGCGTCCCATTGCTCGCGGCCGATGGTTCCTGCGGCCAGATCCGCGTCGAGTTCGGCCGACTGATCGCGGAACAGCGCCAGCTTGGCCGCGTCGCGGGACGTGCCCGCACCCGGCGCTGCGCGCTTGCGCACCAGCGGCACGACCAGGAAAGCGACCGCCAGCATCGACAGCAGCGCCGCAGCGACCCAGAACAGCGTCATGGCGGTTCCTCGGAAGAATCCAGCAGGGCCTGCACGCGCGCCTGTTCCCCCTCGCTCAGCGCTTGCGGTTCCACGCTGCGGCGCCGCCGCAGGATGTAGTAGAACAGTCCCGCGAGGGCGGCAATCAACAGCACGAACGGGCCGAACCACAACGGCACGGTGGTCGTCATCACCGGCGGCTTGTACAGAACGAAATCGCCGTAACGCGCGACCATGTAGTCCTTGATCTGGTCCTCGCTCATGCCCGACTTCAATTTTTCGCGAATCTGATTCTTCAGGTCGACCGCCAGGTCCGCGTGCGATTCGGCGATGGTCTGGTTCTGGCACACCAGGCAGCGCAATTCCTCAGCCAGGGCCATGGTGCGCTTTTCCAGCGCCGGGTCCGACGTCGCCGGCGGCGCCTCCTTTGCCAGCGCCGAAACCGCGAACACCAGCGCGAGCAACAGCGCGAGCAATTTACCCATTTGCATTCAGCTCCTTCACCAGCGGCAGTATCTTGTCGCGCACGATCTCGGGGGTGACGATGCCGATGCGCTTGTAGCGGATCACCCCGGCCTTGTCGATGACATAGGTCTCGGGCACGCCGTATACCCCGTAATCAATGCCGACCTTGCCCGCATGATCATAGGCGGAAAGCGTATAAGGATTCCCCAGGCGTGCCAGCCAGGCAATGCCGTCGGCGCGCTCGTCCTTGTAATTGAGGCCGTAGATCGGCACTGCGCCGGTGCGCGAGAATTCGATCAGATGGGGATGTTCCTCGCGGCAGGCCACGCACCAGGACGCCCAAACGTTCAGCATCCATACCTTGCCCAGCATCTCTTTCTGCGAGAAAGTTTTGTCCGCGTCATGCAGCTGCGGCAGAACGAACGCCGGCGCAGGTTTGTTGATCAGCGGCGAAGGCACCTCGCGCGGATCAAGCGTCAGGCCGACACCGAGTATCCCCAGGATCGCAATGAAAATGGCGAGCGGGATCAGAAAGCGCGCACGCAGCATTATCAGCCCGCCGCAGATGCGTTGAGGCCGCCCGCGGCAAGCTGCGCCGAAGTCGCCCGCGCGCGCGCGCGATAACGCCGGTCGAATGCCGCGAACAGTCCGCCCACCCCCATCAACAGGCAGCCGCCCCAGATCCATCCGATGAACGGCTTGTGGTAGATGCGCACCACCCATGAGGTCTTGCTGATCGAATCGCCGAGCGCGACGTACAGGTGGCGCGTAAAGCCGGCGTCGATCGCCGCTATGGTCATCGGCATGTTTTGCACAGTGTAGAGCCGCTTCTCCGGATGCAGCGTCACCACCGGCTCGGAACCGCGGGTAACTTCGATGGTGCCGCGCTCCGAGCTGTAGTTCGGCCCCTGCACCGCTTTGATACCGGTGAAACGGAAGGTGTAGCCATGCAGGTGCGCGGTATCGCCGACATCCATGCGCACGTCGGTTTCGGCCTCGTAGCCCTTCACCAGCGCGACGCCGACGATGAATGCAGCCACGCCGATATGGGCGAGCAGCATGCCGTAGTAGCTGGCCGGCAGCTGCGTCAGGCGGGCGCCGATTCGCCCTTTCGGCGTATTCGCAAGCTGCGCCTTGAGGCTTAACAGGCTGGACGTCACGATCCAGGCCGCCAGCAATATGCTGAAGCCGACCATGGTGCTCCAATGTCCCATCGCCAGCGGCACGATGATCGCGGCCGCAAAGCTCACCGCCAGCGCCCAGCGCAGGCGCACCGCCAAGTCAGGCAGGCTCGCCTGCTTCCAGCGCGCGATCGGCCCTATGCCCATCATGAACAGCGCCGGCGCCATCAGCGGCACGAATACGGCTTCGAAGTAAGGCGGCCCGACGGAAATCTTGCCCAACCCGAACGCATCGAGCACCAGCGGATAGAGCGTGCCCAGCAGCACCGCTCCCGCGGCGACCAGCAGCAGCACGTTATTCGTGAGCAGCATCGATTCGCGCGACACCAGCGCAAAGCGTCCGCCCAGCCCCACCCTGGACGCGCGCCAGGCGAACAGCGTGAACGAGGCGCCAACCACCACTGCGAGGAATATCAGTATGAAGACCCCGCGCTTAGGGTCGGTGGCGAAGGCGTGCACCGAGGTAAGCACGCCGGAGCGCACCAGGAAAGTTCCCAGCAGGCTCAGCGAGAACGCGAGGATCGCGAGAAACACGGTCCATATCCTGAATGCGCCGCGCTTTTCGGTTACGGCCAGCGAATGCATCAGGGCGGTTCCGACCAGCCAGGGCATGAAAGAGGCGTTCTCCACCGGGTCCCAGAACCACCAGCCGCCCCAGCCAAGCACGTAGTAGGCCCAACCGCTGCCGAGCGCGATGCCCAGGGTGAGGACGGACCAGGCGACGGTGGTCCAGGGACGCATCCAGCGCGCCCAGGTCGCATCCAGCCGCCCGTCGATCAGCGCCGCCATGGAAAAGGCGAACGCCACGGAGAAGCCCACATAGCCCATGTACAGCATGGGCGGATGAAACACCATGCCCGGGTCCTGCAGTAATGGGTTGAGGTCGCGCCCGTTGGCGGCGGCCGGCAGCAGCCGTTCGAACGGATTGGAGGTGAACAACATGAACAGCAGGAATCCGATCGCTATCATCGCCATGACGCTCAGCACGCGCGACACCATCTCCTGCGGCAGGCTGCGGCTGAAAATGCTCACTGCGAACATCCATACTCCCAGCATCAGCGTCCACAACAACAGCGAACCTTCATGACCGCCCCATACGCCGGCGACGCGGTAGGCGAGCGGCAGCTGCGTATTGGAATGCTCGGCCACGTATTTGACCGAGAAGTCGTTGGTCACGAAAGCGTAAGTCAGGCAGCCGAAGGCAAGCGCAATGAACAGGCACTGTGCCTGTGCCGCGGGTCGCGCTAGCGCCATCCACGCGTGGTTGTTGCGCGCCGCGCCGACAAGCGGAACCACGCTCTGCACCAGCGCGATGCAAAGCGCCAAAATCAGTGCGAAATGCCCTAGTTCGGGAACCATCATTTCACCTTTTCCGTTGCCACCAGGGACTGCGCGGCCTTCTTGGCGTTTGCCTGGTTGAGCGCGTCCTGCGCCCCGGGCGGCATATAGTTCTCATCGTGTTTGGCCAGCACTTCCTCGGCGCGGAAGGTTCCGTCCGGGCCGATCTTGCCCTGCGTCACCACGCCTTTGCCCTCCTTGAACAGGTCGGGCAGGATGCCGCGATAGACCACGGGAATGCTCTTCGCGGTATCGGTCACGATGAACTGCACCGTCAGGCCGTCGGCTTCGCGCTTGAGGCTGCCTTTCTCCACCAGGCCGCCGATGCGGAAGCTCTTGCCGATCGGCGCCTCCTTCGAGGCAACCTGGCTGGGCGTGTAGAAGAACACCAGGTTCTTCTGGAACGCGGACAGCACCAGTCCGGCTGAAAGCGCGAGCCCGGCGATGCCTGCCCCGACCAGTACAAAACGTTTATGCCTAGGTTTCATGATTACTCCTGCGTGCTGCGTAATATTTGGTGAGGCGCTCGATCACGCCGCGCCGGCGCGTGATCAGCGCCACGATTTCGACGATGAGCGCAACCAGCGTGACGACGTAAGAGCCCCAAACATAGAGCCCATAGCCGCCCATGGCGAAAAAATTCTGCCAGCTGCCCCAGTTCATGACTGCCTGCCTATTTCCGCCGCCACCCAGTCGGTCTGGCGTTCGCGTTCGAGGATCACGCAGCGCACGCGCGCCAGCGTGGCGGCGATACTATACATCCAGAAACCCAGCGCCATGATCAGCATCCCGAGCAGCATCGTCTTGGCCATCGTCGGCGCGCCAGTCATGCTCACTGAGGCGCCCTGGTGCAGCGTGCTCCACCACTTCACAGAGAAATAAATAATCGGAATGTTGATCACGCCCACCAGCGCCAGCACCGCGCCGGCCTTGTCCGAACGCCGCTGATCGTCGATCGCGGCCTGCAACGCCATGAAGCCGATGTACAGGAACAGCAGGATCAGTTCCGAGGTGAGGCGCGCGTCCCACACCCACCAGGTGCCCCAGGTCGGCTTGCCCCACAGCGCGCCGGTCCACAGCGCGATGAAGGTGAACAACGCGCCGGTCGGCGCCAGCGCGGTCGCCACCATGGACGACAGGCGCGTATTGAGCACCAGCCCCACGCCGGACCAGAATCCCATCACCAGGTAGAGAAACATGGACATCCACGCGGCCGGGACGTGGATGAAAATAATGCGGTAGGCCTCGCCCTGCTGCGCGTCGGTGGGCGCGACGAGGAAGCTGATGTACAGCCCCACCGCGCACAGGATCGCGGCGAGGCCGGCGAACCAGGGCTGCAGCGCGCCGGCGAGCGGATAGAAGCTCTGCGGCGAAGAAAAATAAAACCAGCTGAACCTTCCCGTTGTTCTCATTGCTCCCTCATTCCATCGCGATGCGCAGCGCCGCGGCCGTCGCCCAGGGCGCAAGCACCAGTGACAGCGCCAGAAATCCGCCGAGCAGCAAAAGATGCGCTTCCGCCCCGGTTCCGTTCGCCGTCGCCACGACCGAGCCGGCGCCGAATATCAGCACCGGCACATACAGCGGCAGCACCAGCAGCGATACCAGCACGCCGCTGCCGCGCACGCCCAGCGTGAGCGCCGCGCCCACCGAGCCGATCAGACTCAGCACCGGCGTGCCGATCAGCAGCGACACGCACAGCACGGCGAGCGAATCGGCCGGCAGGTCGAACTGCAGTCCCAGCAGCGGCGCCATCAGCACCAGCGGCAGTCCCGACATCAGCCAGTGCGAAATCACTTTGCCCAGCACCAGCACCACCAGCGGCTCTCCGGCGAGCAGCATCTGTTCCAGCGTCCCGTCCTGGTGGTCCGGCGCAAACAGCCGCGCCAGCGACAGCATGCAAGCAAGCAGCGCCGCCACCCACAGCACGCCAGGCGCCATGTTGCGCAGCTGGCTGGCTTCGGGTCCGACACCGAGGGGAAACAGGCTCACCACGATGACAAAGAACACGAGCGCGTTGACCACGTCGCCGCGGCGCCGGAAAGCAAGCAGCAGGTCGCGCCGAAGCACCCACCCCAGCGCCCTTATCATGCGGCGAGCAACGCCGCAGTTTGCTGATCCAGATCGACGCGCAGCACTGCATGCGCCACCACCGCCACTTCCTGGTGGGTGGTCAATACGACCATGCCGCCGGAAGCGAGATGCGACGCAAGCAAACGCTCCAATTCAACCACAGCTGCGACATCCAGCGCGGCAAATGGTTCATCCAGAATCCACAGCGGCGCCGTCGGGGCCAGCGCCAGCCGCGCCAGCGCCACGCGCCGGCGTTGTCCCTGGGACAGCACTTTCGCCGGCAATTCGGCGCAGTGGGCCACACCGAAACAATCCAGCGCGGCGAGCATGCGCCCTACGTCTGCAGGCTTGCCACCGAGCGCCGCCGCGACCTGCAGGTTTTCCACGGCGGTCAGGTCGTCCTTGAGCGCATTGAGGTGACCGACGAACAGCAGGTTGCGGGAATACTCCTCGCGCTCGCTGCGTATCGACTTGCCGCACCAGCGCAATTCCCCGGCGCTGGGCGCGAGCAGTCCGCACATGATGCGCAGCAGGCTGGTCTTGCCACTGCCGTTGGCGCCTGCCACGCGCAACAACTGGCCACGACTCAGCGCAAAGCTCAGGCCGGTGAACAGGCGCCGTTCGCCCCGGGTACATTCAAGTTGTAGCGCTTCAAGCATCGCCGCACTGCCTTTTCAACACGCCAGCCTGTAGAATTTCTGCATATACATACACATGCCAGTGTAGCCGCGCGCGCGTCCTGCAAACTTGCGCTGCATCAAATGTCTCCCACCTAGCGCGCTAGCTCAGGCCAAACCCATTCAGTCGACAGGGTTGAATTCAGGCGAATCTCATGCCGTCCGGCGTTCGAATCCGCAGATGTTGACGTGGCGCCGGGGGTAGCGGCGGCATTCGCCGCAAATGCGCCCCGAGGAGGGGATCGCGATCGGCCGGCGTCCAGCGCAAGCCGCGATTATAGGTTGTTTGGTGCAGCGTGGAAATGGCGGAAACTGCCGCTTCTGTGCAATTGCCGCGACTATCGGTGTTCGCACTCGGCCAATCCGGATTCGCATCCCACAAGGACCGAAGACCGGTGCGTCCGGCGCCCGCTTCAGCTCGAAGCGTCTCCCGCATCGGGCGCCGCAGGCGCTGGCTGGGCCTGCTCGGAATTGTCGGCGCTGGGGACGACATGTTTTTCCAGCTTGCGCAGGCGCTTTTCCTCCTGCTTTTTCTTTTTTGCCAGGTCCTTTTGCCGCTTTTCGAATTGATAATTAGGTTTTGCCAATTTGCCATCCTCCCAGCTGTCGGGCTTTGTCGTCGAAGTTGGGAGTATAGGCCCAAAGCGGCAGGCCGACGTATTCCGTTCGGAACGACATTGCGCGCGGCCTAGGGCGCGGACGCATTGCGGCGGCACCGGCCGGTCCGCAAAACCGGCCCGCGATAGCCGGCTAAAGCACCACCGGTTCGTTCGGCAACTCGTTGCGATTGCCGGCGCGAGGCGGAAAATGCACCGCGAGCAGATCGCTGATCGCCGCGATTCCGCTACTTGCGCCCGGTTCGAAGCGGCCCGCGGCGAACGCGCGCTGCATCTCGCCGCAGATGGTTTCCCACGCAGCGCTGCCGACCTTGCCGTGTATGCCGCGATCGGCGACGATCTCCACGCGCCGGTCGGCGAGCAGCAGATAGATCAGCACGCCGCTATTGTGCTCGGTATCCCACACCCCTAACTGTCCGAACAGTTCCAGCGCGCGGCTGCGCGCGTCCTGATTGCGCCACAGCTGCACCGGCGGCAGCGCGGCCTCCACGGCGAAGCGCAACTGGCCGCTATGGCGCTTTTCCTGCTCGCCGATCCTGTCGCGAATCGCGCGCAGCACTGCCGGCGGAAATGCGCGCCGCAGCGACCAGCGGTCGGAGAGCAGGTGCCGCAAAAAGCGTTTCCACTGCATCATTTATGCTACCAACTGCCCGAGGCGCCGCCGCCACCGAAACCGCCGCCGCCGCCGCTGAAGCCGCCGCCCCCGCCACCGAATCCGCCTCCGCCGCCGAAGCCGCCCGGATAATAGCCGCGGCTGCCGCCTGCGAGCGCCAGAACGAATGCAACGATGCCGACAAGAAACGCGGCGCCCAGCGCGCCCGCAAGCAGCCAGGCGACGAAACCCGCCGCCGCGCCCGTGGCCGCAGATCCGAACAGTCGCCCTAGAGCCGCCTTCAATATCCCGCCTGCGACGACCACTACGATCAGCAACACCACAAACAGAGATTGATAGTCGGTGGTCCCCGTCTCCCGATGCTGCGCCGGCGGCGGCAGCTTCTCGCCTTCGATCAACTGTATCAGCGTCTGCGTACCGGCGCGAATGCCGCCGTAGAAGTCGTTGGCGAGGAAATGCGGCGCGATCACTTCGCGGATCACGCGATTCGCCACCACGTCGGGGATCGCGCCTTCCAGCCCGTAGCCGACTTCTATGCGCAGTTTGTGGTCGTCCTTGGCGACGATCAGGATCACGCCGTCGTCGGTTTTCTTGCGGCCGATCTTCCACTGATCGGCGACGCGTATCGAATACTGCTCAATCGCCTCGGGCTGGGTGCTGGGCACGACCAGCACTGCGATCTGGCTGCCCTTCTTCTGCTCGAAGGCGCGCAGTTCGGCATCGAGCGAGGCCACCTGCTGTTGATCAAGCGTTCCGGTCAGGTCGGTGACGCGCGCCTTGAGCGGCGGCACCGCGACCAGGTCCGCAGCGCCCGCCGTCGCCGCGAATGCAAGCGCAAATACGCCGACCAGACTAGCCAGGGCGCGCAGGAACCGCCGCAAGCGTACGAACGCGGACAGCAAAAAGGAATCTGACTGCAGACTGGCCACGCCTGGCACGCAGGGAGCCAACTCAGTATGACGTCGCCGGCGCCGGCGTTGGCGCAGGGGCTGGCACAGGAGCCGGTGCGGCAGCAGGCTTGTCAAAGTTCACCGTGGGCGGCTTGGCGATGGCCTTCTCGTCCTCGACCGCAAAATTCGGCTTCACCTGATAGCTGAAAATCATCGCGGTCAGGTTGTTCGGAAACGTGCGGATCAGGGTGTTGTATTCCTGCACCGACTTGATGTAGCGGTTGCGCGCCACGGCAATGCGGTTCTCCGTGCCTTCGAGCTGCGCCTGCAGGTCGCGGAAATTCGCATCGGACTTGAGTTGCGGATAGTTTTCCGACACCACCAGAAGGCGCGACAACGCGCTCGACAGGCCGGCCTGCGCCTGCTGGAATTTTGCGAACGCCGCGGGATCGTTGATCAGCTCGGGCGTGGCCTGGATGCTGCCCACGCGCGCGCGCGCATCGGTCACCTGGGTCAGCACCTGCTGCTCCTGCGCCGCGAATCCCTTCACCGTGTTCACCAGGTTCGGCACCAGATCCGCGCGGCGCTGGTACTGATTGAGCACTTCGGACCAGTTCGCCTTGGTCAGTTCGTCGGCGCCCTGCATCGCGTTGTAGCCGCAGCCGGAAAGGCTGAGGGTAAACGCCGCAAGTACCACGGCCAGGATATTGCGCATGTGAATTCTCCTCGACAGGTTCTGCTCCATATCTGGGGGTGCGCGCGCCGATTTCAAGGCGCCGCGGCGTTCGTAGCGCAGGCGCCCCTGCCTGCACGATCGGGCGCGCGCTCAGTCTCTGGCGGGCAGCGTCACCATGGTGCGCCGGGCGAAACACAGATCTTCCCAGGCTTTCGCCTTGTCCGGCAGGTTGCGCAGCAGGTAGGCCGGATGATAGGTAACGATCAGCGGCACGCCCTGGTAGCGATGCACCCGGCCGCGCAGCGAAGCGATGCTCGCGTCCGTTTCCAGCAGCGTCTGGCAAGCAAAACGCCCCATGGCGAGGATCAGCCTGGGCCGGATCAATTCGAGCTGGCGCAGCAGCAGCGGCGCGCATTGCGCCACCTCGGCATGTTCGGGATTGCGGTTTCCCGGCGGCCGGCACTTGAGCACGTTGGCGATGTAGACATTCGTCCCGCGTGCGAGGTCTATGCCCGCGAGCATGCCGTCGAGCAGCCTGCCTGCCTGGCCGACGAAGGGTTCGCCGCGCGCATCCTCTTCCGCCCCCGGCGCCTCGCCCACCAGCAGCCAGTCCGCCTGCGCGTCGCCGACGCCATATACCGTCTGGGTGCAGGTGTTGCGCAGCCCGCAGGCGGTGCATGCGGCGACTTCGGCCTTGAGTTCGTCCCAGCCCATGCGCGCGATGCGTCCGGCACGCTCGCCCGCAGCGTGCGCGGGCCGCGCTTCGGCTGCAACGGACACGGAGGCGGTCTCGTCGCGCGAGGGCGCCTGCGCTACAAATGCAGCGGTCGCAGGGGCCTCTGCACTACGCAGCCGCCACAGCGGCGTCAGCCCCATTTCCTCGAGGAACAATTCGCGCCGCGGGTTCATAGCGGCAGCGTGTAGATCAGCGCGTCCTCGCGGCTCTCGCGGGCGGGGTAGTAGTCGCGCCTGCGGCCCACCTGCTGGAATCCGTAGCGCTCGTACAGGCGCATGCTGGCGGCATTGGAGGGCCGCACTTCAAGGAAGATCAGGTGCGCCCCACAGCTTCGCGCGACCGCGCATACGCGCTCGAGCAGCAGGCTGCCCAGCCCCTGCCGCTGCCAGTGCACGGCGATGGACAGGTTGAGCAGATGCGCCTCGTCGGCCGCCAGCATCAGCACCGCATAGCCGATCAGCGCCGCGTCGCGCAGAAACAGCCGGCAGTCGTAGCCGGCGGCGAGCGAATCGCGGAAATTGCCCTGCGTCCAGGGAAACTCATAGATGGTGTTTTCGATCTCCAGCACCGCCGGCAGGTCGGCCCCGGCCATCGGGCGCAGCTCGAATCCCGGCTTGAGCACGGCGCTCATCGTTCGCTCGCCTTCAGCGCCACTTTGTCGCGCACGTACAAAGGCACCGCCGCCGCCGCGTCGACGCCCTGCCCTGCCGCGAATATTTTCCGCGCGAGCCGCAGCATTGCGGTAGCGTTCGGTACGGCATCGGGGTCGGTGCGCGCAAGCGCGCCCTGGTAGCGCTGCGCCAGCGCTGCCGCGTGCACGCGAAAACCGCTGCCGCAGGCGACCCATCCCGTGCCCTCGACCGCGGGCACGGCTGCGGGGTGGTACAGGCCGGGCGCATGCATTTCGATCCAGGTGCCGCCGCTTTTTCGATAGGTGCCATGGTACACCTCGCCCATGCGCGCATCGAGGCAGGCGATCACCTTGTCGGCGCCGCTGTTCTCTGCCAGCGCGAGCAGCGTGCCGATGCCGGCGACGGGCAGATTGCGCGCCAGCGCGAGGCCCTGCGCCAGGCCGCAGGCGATGCGCAGCCCGGTGAACGAGCCCGGACCCGCGCCGAAGGCGATGCCCTCGATGGCATGCATGTCCAAGCCGGCTTCCTGCAGCAGTTCGCGCAGGCACGGCAGGGCCAGTTCGGAGTGCCGCTGAGCGGCATGGAAACTGCGCTCGAACAGCTGCGCGCCGCGCGAGACTGCGAGCGAACAATACTCGGTGGAGGTTTCTAGCGCGATTAGATTCACGGCGGGCGCTGCTGGGCGACGGCGCATTTTAGCGTATCGGCGGCGCACGGCGCCGGGCAAGCGCCTGCGCTGCAGCTACTGCTTCGGTTCGACGTCCAGTCGCACGGCGACGCCCTCCAGCCCCGGACCCGCCGCCGGGTAGCGCTGCATCACCAGCGGATCGTGCCCGGGAACGACCCAGCGCGGGTCGTCAGCCAGTTCGCGCAGCCTGCGGTAGCCCTCCACCATCGCGCCGACGTTGTGCACGATCGGGAACGGCCGCACCTGGTCCATGTTGGCGTAGAGGTGCGTCGCGTCCGAGGCGAGCACGATCCAGCCGATGCGCGTATGCACCCGCACCGACTGTATGCCCATGGTATGCCCGCCGATGTGGTGCAGCGACAGGCCCGGCGCGAGCAGCGCGTCGCCGTCGTGGAACTGCACCCGGCCCTTGTACACTTCGCGCACCATGCCCACCACTTCCTCCACCTCGTAGGCGTGCGAAAAGATCGGCTGCGCCATGTGCCTGCCGGTGGCGAATTGCATTTCCTTGTCTTGCAGATGAAAGCGCGCTTGCGGAAACAGCGCGAAATTGCCGACGTGGTCGTAGTGCAGGTGGGTGATGACCACATCGCGCACCTCGGCCGCATCCACACCGAGGCGCTTCAGCCCGGCATCCGGCGCGAGCAGCATCTTGCGCCCGCGACGCTCGGCCACCGTCAGTTCGAAGCCGGTGTCGATGACGAAAGTGCGTTTGGGGCTGCGCACAAGCCAGACGAAGTAGTCGAGCGGGCTGCCCTCCTCGTGCGGATCGCCGCCGATGAAATTGTCCGAAGCTTTGCGCGCCAGCGTGGCGTAGCGGATCGCATAGACTTCGTAGTCTTCTGTCGCCTGCATCGAATTTCCCCTCCGGATGAGTCTGCCCGCGAAGTGTGCGAGCCGCAGTGCACCGCGTCAAGCCTGCCGCGCACAAGGCAAATGCAGCTGCACCCGTGCCGAAATCAGCAGCAAGTGCGCGATGAAGTTAAAATTACACCAACGGCTGTCGCGTCAGCCCGAACCGGCCGCGCCGGTTCCGCTCCATACCCATGTCTTGAAAGGCAACCATGAAAAAGCACAGCATCGCCGTCATCGCCGGTGACGGCATCGGCAAGGAAGTCATGCCCGAGGGCGTGCGCGCGCTCGAAGCCGCGGCGCGCAAGTTCGGCCTCGCGCTCGCCTTCGATCACCTTGACTGGAGCTGCGACAATTACGACAAGCACGGCTGGTGGATGCCGCCGGACTGGAAGGACAAGATCGGCGGCCACGACTGCATTTTCTTCGGCGCCAGCGGCTGGCCGGCGAAGGTGCTGGACCACGTTTCGCTGTGGGATTCGCTGATCAAGTTCCGGCGCGAGTTCGACCAGTATGTCAACCTGCGCCCGGTGCGGCTGATGCCCGGCGTGGCCTGTCCGCTCGCGGGGCGCAAGGTCGGCGATATCGACTACTACGTGGTACGCGAGAACACGGAAGGCGAATACTCCTCCATGGGCGGGCGCCTGTTCGAGGGCACCGAGCGCGAGATGGCGCAGCAGGTTTCCACTTTCACCCGCAAGGGCGTGGACCGCATCATGAAATACGCGTTCGAGCTGGCAATGACGCGGCCGCGCAAGGAGATCACCTCCGCCACCAAATCGAACGGCATTTCCATCACCATGCCCTACTGGGACGAGCGCTACGCCGCGATGGCGAAAAACTATCCCGCGGTGAAGACCAGCCAGTACCACATCGACGGACTCACCATTCAGATGGTGCTCAATCCACAGCGCTTCAACGTCATCGTCGCATCCAACCTGTTCGGCGACATACTCTCCGACCTCGGGCCGGCGACTGCCGGCACCATCGGCATCGCGCCCTCGGGCAACATCAATCCGGAGCGCGCGTTTCCCTCGCTGTTCGAGCCGGTGCACGGCTCCGCGCCCGACATCTACGGCAGGAAGATCGCCAATCCGATCGGCCAGATCTGGTCCGGCGCGATGCTGCTCGAGCACCTCGGCCACGCCGAGGCCGGCGCGGCGATGCTGCGCGCGATCGAGAAAGTTCTTCTTGACGGCCCGCGCACGCCCGACCTCGGCGGCAAGGCCAGCACCGAAGACGTGGGCAAAGCAGTAGCCGCGGCGATCTGATCATGCGTACCTGCAAGATCGCGGCCATACCCGGCAACGGCATCCGCCGGCGCGTCCGTAGCGCCGCAGTGAGCCGGGCGATATGCGATTATCTGCGACAATAGGGCAGGAAAACGACCGGCAAAGCGGGTCCAAATCTGAGACAGGAGATCAACGTGAATATCGCCCACAGCTTCGAGCGCATCGCGCGCGCGCATCCGGGCCGCCAGGCCATCGTTTTCGAAGGCAAGGACATCAGCTACGGCGCGCTCGAAGCCTGTGCCTGCGCGCTGGCAAATTCGCTCAAGGCCAACGGCGTGCGCCGCGGCGACCGCGTCGCGCTGTACCTGCCCAATATCCCGGCGTTCATGCTCGCCTACCTCGCCGGCGAGAAAGTCGGCGCCATCGTGGTCTCGGTCAATTCGATCTTCAAGTCCGAGGAGGTCAAGTACCTGCTCAACGACTCCGGCGCCAAGGTGCTGTTCACCACGGCCGAACTGCTGCCGAACGTGCCGCGCAGCCTGTGCCCCTCGGTGCAAAAGACGGTGATCTGCGAAGGCGAAGCCGCCAGCGAAATCCTGCTTGCCGACTGGCTCGCCGCGGGCAAGCCCACGTTCAAGACCGAGGACATGGCCGCCGACGATCCGGCGGTGCTGCTGTATTCCTCGGGCACCACCGGATTTCCCAAGGGCGTGACGCTGACCCACAACAACATCGTCACCAACACCCGCGCCGCGGTGAACTGTTCCGGCCACGGCGCGAAGGACCGGCTGGCGATTTTCCTGCCGCTGTTCCACGTGTTCGCGCAGAACTACATCATGAACGCCGGCTTCGTCGCGGGCGCGACGCTGGTGCTGTTCCGCCGCTTCGTGCCCGATGTCGTGCTCGATGCGATCGAGCGCGAACGCGTCACCATGTTCTTCGCCGTGCCGACCATCTACATTGCGCTGCTCGGCGCCAAGGTGCCGAAAAGCAAACTGGGCTCGATCCGCTACTACTTTTCCGCGGCGGCGACCATGCCGCAGGAGATATCGCGGCGCTGGACCGAAACCTACGGCCCGGCCGTGCACGAGGGCTACGGTCTGACCGAATGCTCGCCCTGCGCCGCCTACAACCATGTGAACAAGCACAAGTTCGGCAGCGTCGGCACCGCGATCGAGGGCTTCGAGGTGAAGATCTTCGACGAGAACGACAAGGAGGTCGCGTACGGCACCTGGGGCGAGATCGTGATGCGCGGCCCGGGCGTGATGAAGGAATACTGGGGCAAGCCCGAGGACACGGCGCAGGCGCTGCGCAGCGGTTGGCTGCACTCGGGCGACATCGGCAAGATGGACGAGGAAGGCTACGTGTTCATCGTCGACCGCGTGAAGGACATGATCAACGTCTCGGGATTCAAGGTCTGGCCGGCCGAAATCGAGCATTACCTGTATCAGATTCCGCAGATCAAGGAAGTCGCGGTCTACGGCATCCCCGACGGGCTCAAGGGCGAGGCCGTGTGCGCGGCAGTGGTGCTCAATGCAGGCGCGACGCTGGACGGTGGCGAAGTCATCGAATGGTGCAAGGAGAAACTCGCCGCCTACAAGACCCCGGCGCGCGTCGACATCGTCAAGGAACTGCCCAAGAGCGCGACCGGCAAGATCCTGAAGCGCATGCTGCGCCAGTCGGCCTAGGGCGTTTCGGCCGGGAGCCCACATGGGCACCGTCACGCTGCCGTTGTGGCTGGTCATTCTCCTCGGCGCGCTGGCGCTCGTCGGCCTCGCCGACCGCCTGCTGGTGCCGAGCGTGCGCTGGCTCATCCGCAGCCGCGCCAACAAGGTGCTGGACGAAGTCGCTTCGCGCCTCAAGATCGAGATCCGCCCGTTCCAGCAGACGCGCCGCCAGGTGCTGATCGACCGCCTGCTCTACGACGACAAGGTGCAGCGGGCGGCGGCGAGCTTCGCGCGCGAGCAGAACATGCCGCGCGAAGTGGTGATGGCGCGGATCACCGCCTATGCGCGCGAGATTGTCCCCGCGTTCAACGCCTACTTCTATTTTCGCATCGGCTACTGGATCGGGCGCAAGATCGCGCAGTCGCTGTACCGGGTGCGCGTCGGCTACACCGACACCGAGGGCCTGGCGCGCGTCTCGTCCGATGCCACCGTGGTGTTCGTGATGAACCACCGCAGCAACATGGACTACATCCTTGCCGCCTATCTGGTCGCGGACCAGGCGGCGCTGTCCTACGCCGTGGGCGAATGGGCGCGCGTCTGGCCGCTGCAGCAGCTGATCCGCTCCATGGGCGCCTACTTCGTGCGCCGCAACTCGAAGGACGAGCTCTACCGGCGCGTGCTCGAGCGCTATATCGGCATGGCCACCGAGGCCGGCGTGACCCAGGCGCTGTACCCGGAGGGCTCGCTCAGCCGCGACGGCAAGCTGCGCACGGCCAGGCTGGGCGCGCTCGATTACATGTTGCGCGGCTTCAATCCGGAAGGCGCACGCGACCTGGTGTTCATCCCACTGGGCATCAACTACGACCGCACGCTGGAAGACCGCACCTTGCTGCTCGCGCTCGATGAGAGCGCGCTGCTGCCAGGCCGGCTCAAGGCGGCGTGGAACACGCTCGCGTTCGCCGCGCACCAGGCGCGCCTCGTGCTGCGCAGCGACTGGCACCGCTTCGGCTACGCCTGCGTCAATTTCGGCACGCCGCTGTCCATGCGCGACTACCTGCGCGCGGGCGACTTCGACTTCCGCAATCTCGACAGGGACGTGCGCCAGGCGCGCGTGGCCGAACTCGGCGCGCAGCTGATGCAGCGCGTGGGCAAGCTGGTCCCGGTGCTGCCGGTGCCGCTGGTGGCGCTGGTGTTCGAGCGCAGCGCGGGCAAGGCGCTGTCCGAACTCGAACTCAAGGCGGAGGTTGAACTGCTGATCGAGCGGCTCGAAGCGGCCGGCGCCCACATCTACATCCCGCGGCGCGACCGCGACTATGCGATCACAACGGGACTGCGCACCATGTTGCTGCGCCACCTGGTAACCGAGCGCGACGGGCTTTACGCCGCCGACCCGGCCGAAGCGACGCTGCTCGGCTATTACGCGAACTCGATCGCGCACCTGCTGCCGGCGTGAAGCCGCGCCAGGCGCAGAACAGAAACACCTCAAACAACGCGTTTAGGATGTCAATTGGCTGAAGAATGGCTTGCAGAGACATTCTCTGAGCATCTCTGCATTTCCGCACTTGCTCGATCCGTCAGCCTCGGACAAACCCCACTCGTCTACGCCAGTCGATTGACATCGCGCCGCCTCACCTTACAATCCCCATAGCCACCGCCAACTCGGCGGTTCGGTCCAACGAGGTTTATCTGACGCCATGGTGCACCGTGCCTTCGCTTCCGCTTCGCCTCAGCGTCAGATAAACGCTATTCGTTAGCCGCCAAAGAAACGCGATCCTTCGATGAAAGACTACGATCCTGAAGTCGCGCCAAATGCGAAAGAATGGCTCGCCCTTGACGAGGGCGAAAGAGCACTCCTGGTTGAGCAGTACCATCGAGACGCACGAGTTAATTTGCCTAAACGTGCCCGGTCCCTTCATGCGATGATTCACACGGTCGTCGAGAATCAACTCGCATTGGATGATCAACCGATCGTTTGTCGAACGCTAGAGCGGTTGATGAGAGACGGTCTCGCGCGACACCAGGCGATTCACGCGATCGGCTCGGTCCTGATTGAGTACATGCACGATCTACTTCAGGACAAGGCGCCGTCCACCGACGGTCACGCAACTTACTATGCCGCACTCCAGCGACTCACTCCGGAGAGTTGGCGTGACGGCTAACTCTAGGTGGTGCGGACGGGCGGCCTGCGCCGTGCCATCATTGAGCATCGCGCTGGCCCGCCGCACACCACGACGTTGAGGCGCCATGTTCAGGCTCATTCATTTGGGCGTGATCGAAGGAACCCGCATGTCCTATGTTAAAGATTAGAACGCTAATGCTTGTCGCCGGCATCGCTGGTTCGTTCATTGGTCTTGTTGCCACGATTATTTTTCTGTTGGAAGCCAAAGTAATAAGCTTCGAGATGGCGATGCTCTTGCTTATTGCGTTGTTGGGGCTGTGCTTCGGATTGGGATTTCTGATCGTTGTCTATCGCTTGGTCAGTAAATTGGAATGAGCGTCTTATTCACGCGAATTCGCCCGCATCACAATTGTTGGCCAAAATGCTTATGAACCCTGTTGCTCTGTCATTCGCCGCATTCTTATCGACATTTGTCGGCGGCCTGTTCGCGTTGAAGTTTCGTGACCAACTGCACTATATCCTCAGCTTTACGGCCGGCGTTCTCCTGGGCGTCGTGAGCTTCGACATCTTGCCGGAGATTTTCCAGATTGCCCACGCGCAACGAATTGATGCCACCGGGGCAATGATCGCGCTCGTTGTTGGCTTTCTTTTCTTTCACGCGCTCGAGAAATTTGTGCTGGTTCACCATGCCCACGAGTCGGATTACGCCGATCATCGCCATCCCCGGGTGGGCGTAGTCTCCGCCCTCGCTCTTGCCGGACACAGCTTCATGGACGGCATCGGGATTGGACTGGCGTTTCAGGTCTCGACGGCCGTTGGAATTGTCGTAGCGCTTGCCGTCGTCGCGCACGACTTTTGCGATGGCCTCAACACAGTAAGTTTGATGCTGGTTCATCGAAATACGACTTTGCGTGCAGTCGCGATGCTCGTGCTGGATGCCACTGCTCCGGTTTTGGGCGCGGCGTCTACGTTGTTTTTTCGGGTCCCCGAATCCACGCTGATGCTTTATCTGGGATTTTTTGCCGGGTTCCTCTTGTATATAGGTGCTTCCGACATCCTGCCCGAGGCGCATTCGCAGAAGCGCTCGGCTATCACCGGCCGCCTCATAGCGCTGACCTGCCTCGGAGCCGCATTCATCTTCGCTGTGGTTCGCATGCTGCAATAGCTCTGCCCTGCCGTCTTTGCCGGCTCGTGGCCAAACTCAGACTGACAGTCCCGGGGCAGAGCCGCCATTCACCGCGGCGCTGTCAAATCAATGCCAACCGGAGGCGCCAGCGCTGCCCGCATGGACTCTGTTCGGAGAGCTGTTTGGCGATATCCGGGCACTGTGATCGCGGCGAAAGCCGTATCCCAACCGGTCGGCCGATATCGCGCCAAAACGCTTATGGGCCTCGACCTTAGGTCTATGGACATGCGCACCACTCAGGTCTAGGCTTGGTATCCGTAGGCCCCCTATTACCCAAACGGGTGCGGTAACTCGACACTGACGACTGCCGTTTTTGCCGGATTTTTTATTGGCAGCTAAGGATAGGTGAGCAAAGAGTTTTCCATGAAAACACTGCACAAAACATCACCGTGATATATGGCACTTTTGCAAAATATTAAACGTTGCGTGGCAAAAAAGAAACGAGCGTAGAATGCGTCAAAAGCCGAGGTGACACATGAAATTTACAATTGAACACGAGCGCGAAGAAGACGGACGCTGGCTTGCTGAAGTTCCCGAACTCCCCGGGGTTCTCGCTTATGGCGTCACTGCCGACGAAGCTATGGCGAAAGCAGAAGTACTTGCCCTACGCGTTCTGGCCGAGCGACTTGAGCACAAGGAAGCTGGTCCGCAACCCATCTCTATCGGGTTCGCGCCTGCATGACCTCTTGGCCTTCGTCCAAGGCCAAACAGGTACTCTCCGCTCTTTACCGAATTGGCTGGACGCTTAAGCGGCAATCCGGCTCCCACAAGACGCTTTCTCGCCCTGGCTGGCCCGATGTGGTTGTCGCCTTTCACGACGGCGATGAAATTGGTCCGCGGATGCTTGTCCGTATCGCGAAGCGCACCGGCTTGACGGCTGAGGATCTATGACTGTCATGGCTTGCCACCCAACCGCGCCGTCGAGAGCGACGTGCCGAAAGCGGCCCGCGCCTCACGGTGATCCGCGCTCGTGCACTGCTGGCTTCCACGTTGGGCACCGCAAGAGCACCGCTCACTAGCAAAATCAATTGAAATCGGAAATCGCTGATTCGATGAGAGGGTGACGGAAGATGCCGGTTCACTCGAACGGAAGAGTCATGCTCGACTACACCGAAGACGGTGCGGGAGAGACGGTCGTTCTCATCCACAGCTCGGTCAGCGGCAATCGACAGTGGCGAGCGCTGGTCGACGCACTGAAGGAGCGTTTCCGGGTGCTGGCGATTAATCTATTTGGGTACGGCGAAACCACACCTTGGCCTGACGGCAGGCTTCAAGCCCTCTCCGACCAGGCTGAGCTCGTGCTGTCCCTCTGTGAAGGAGGACAAAGCCCAATACATATTGTCGGCCACTCTTTCGGCGGCTCGGTGGCGCTCAAGGCCGCCTCGATGCTAGGTAATCGCGTCGGCCGACTCGTCTTACTCGAACCGAATCCGTTCTATTTGCTGAAGCAATGCGGACGAACCGAAGCCTATGAAGAATCCCGCGCCTTGCGCGACTACGTAAAGAAGTTCGGGACCACCGGCGATTGGGCTAAAGTTGCCGAGAGATTTGCAAACTATTGGCTGGGCGATGGCTCATGGGCCTCGATGCCCGAGAAACGGCGGCAGGCGTTCGTTGCCTCTGTGCCGCCGAACTTCCACGAGTGGGACGCTGTGATGAACGAGGAAACCACGATCAGCGCGTGGAAAATGCTGGAGCCAAAGATCTTGGTTGTGAGTGCATTGGGGACCCGACGTCCTATCCGGGAGATAGTCGACCTTTTCGTGCAGGCTTGCCCACATTGGTCATACGCGCAAATTCCAGAGGGCGGCCACATGGCTCCTCTTACTCGACCGGAACTGGTCAACCCCATTGTGAAACAATTCCTGGAAGCGCCAGCTTGAGAGCGATTTACAAGGCAATGCTCAACAAGTCATTTGAGCCGACGCCTATTGTCGAGAGCGCGCTCTCTCCGAGGCGGCCCAACCAGCAATTGGAGCGGACCTGTTCCAGCGGGCTTCCACCATGGCGAGGCTTAACTTGGCGTCGAACCCGGACGCGCGGCGGGCGACGTGCCCACAGCAGCCAATGCGCACGCGTGCCGGTTGCGACGTAGGAGCAAGATCCGGCAGCGGCGCTTCAAGGGCACAGTTTGGGTGCAGGCGTGCTCAGGCGAGGAATCTCATAACCGAAAAAATTGGCGCCGCAGTAGCCGGGCGCATACCAACCGACCAGGATTGATTCGCCAGCGCCCAACATCAACCCAGCAGAAGGCGCGACGCGTGGGCCGCTGCTTAACCGGGGATAACGGTTTAACCGCATGAATCTATGTACAAAACATCATGAAGGCGAAGTAAGGGTTTGCCCCATGTTGCGTTGCACCATTGAAGAGGCATATGATGCCTTCCTGTCTTTTCAAGAGGAAACGAACTCATGGCTCGCCCCTCTCCCATCCACCATGCCGGTTCGCTATCCGGCGCGGCAAACTGTAACGCAGCCACCCCGGTCAGTGTGCTTACGCTGGCTGCGCTCGGCGTTGTATTCGGCGACATCGGCACCAGCCCCCTGTACGCGTTCAAGGAAGCCTTCAGCGGCGCACACGGGCTGCCGCTGAACGAAGAAAACATACGCGCGGTCCTGTCGCTGTTCTTCTGGTCGATCGCGTTCGTCGTTTCGCTGAAATACATCGCGATCGTCCTGCGCTTCGACAACGGCGGCGAGGGTGGCATTCTTGCCTTGCTTGCGCTGGCGATGCGGGTTACCCGCCAGCAGCCGCATCTCGCCGCCGCGGTCGTCATGCTCGGCCTGTTCGGCGCGTCGCTGTTCTACGGCGATGCCGTCATTACACCGGCCATTTCGGTGCTGTCCGCGATCGAGGGCATCTCGGTGGCGACGCCGGCGCTGGAGCACTGGGTCGTGCCCTGCACCATCGGCGTATTGGTCGGCTTGTTCGCCATGCAGAAGCGCGGTACCGGTGCGATGGGCGCCCTGTTCGGACCGGCGATGGTCATTTGGTTTGCGGTGATCGCCGCATTTGGCGCAATGTCGATTGCGAAATCGCCGGGAATCCTGACTGCGCTTGACCCGCGGTGCGCCCTTGCATTCATCACTCACTCGCCCGGCCTCGCCTTCCTCGTCCTCGGCGCGGTATTCCTCGCCATTACGGGCGCCGAAGCGCTGTATGCCGACATGGGACATTTCGGGCCGAAGCCGATTCGCCTCGCCTGGTTCGGCCTGGCATTCCCCGCGCTGATCGTGAATTACTTCGGACAGGGGGCGCTGCTACTGCGCGACCCGGCGGCGGTGAAAAATCCTTTCTATCTGCTCGCACCGAATGGACTCTTGATTCCCCTGGTGCTTCTTGCCACGGTGGCGACGGTCATCGCGTCGCAGGCGACGATCTCGGGCGCGTTTTCGATGACGCAGCAGGCGACGCGTATGGGTTACCTCCCGCGCATTCCGACGCGTCATACCTCGGAGACCGAACGCGGCCAGATATACATCGCGCAAATCAACTGGACCATGCTGATCCTGGTTGTCCTCATTGTCCTTGGATTCAGGAACTCGAGCGCGCTCGCCTCCGCCTACGGCATCGCGGTGTCAGGAACCATGGTACTGACGACCGCACTGATCGCAATCGTGGTATGGCACCTGCCGCGGCGGGGAAATCCGCTGCTGCTGGCCGTCCTGGGCCTGGTCGGCTTGCTGGAGCTGATTTTCTTCCTGGCCAACTTCACCAAGATTGCCGACGGCGGCTGGCTGCCCCTGCTATGCGGCATCACGGTTTTCGTCATGCTCACCACCTGGAAGCGCGCGGAGACGGTACTCGCCGCTCACGACTCGCGCGCACGCATTCCGGTGAAGTCCGTCGCCACCCTGTTCGGCGCCGAAATCCCGCGCGTTGCCGGCACCGCCGTATATCTGTCACCGCATCGCGGCTGGATCCCTACCGCGCTATTGCATAACCTCAAGCACTACAAAGTGCTACACCAGCGCATTGTGTTTCTCACCATCGTCGATGCGGACGTGCCGCGTATTGCCGAGCGCGAGCGCACCGAGGTACAGGTGATCGAGCCGGGCCACTTCTACGAGGTCGTGCTGCACTATGGCTTCATGGAAGAGCCGGACGTGCCAAAGGGCATTCATCTTCTCGAACGTCATGGACTGCAATTTGAAGCCGGAGACACGACATTCTTTCTCGGCAAAACCACGCTTGCACGCGCGCAGAGACGCGGTTTCTTCACATGGCGCCGCACATTGTTCCGCTGGATGCAACGCAACAGCCCGGCAACCGCGGAGTATTTCAATCTGGCGCCTGAGCGCGTAATCGAACTCGGCACCAGGGTCACGATATAGCGGGGCTGCATGGACGCCCTCGCTCAACCGCCGCTCAGTGCCTGCACGATGAATATCTCGTCCGATACGGCGAGCGCAAAATCCAGCGCGTGCACCTGTGCGCCGTTGACGAATATCCGGATGTGGCGCCGAATCGCGTACTGCTCGTCGATCATGCGAAAGCGAATGCCGGGGTAGCGCCGCTCCAGGTCGGCAAGCACCTCGCCCAGCGTCGCGCCGTCGGCGTCGACTTCGCGGCGCGTCTGCGTGTACGAGCGCAGCGGGTCTGGAATCAGCACCTTCATCGTGCGAGTTCGACCGCCTCCACGGCATAGATTTCCGGCAGGTGACGCGCAATGCAGGTCCATTTGGCGCCCTCGTTCCTGCTCGCCCATAGCTCGCCGCCGGTGGTGCCGAAGTACAGGCCGAGCGGATCGTGCGCGTCGCCGCTCATGGCCTGGCGCTTGACCGTGAACCAGCCCTGGCTCGCGGGCAGCCCGGCGTCCTGCCGCTGCCAGGTCTTCCCTGCGTTGCGCGTCACATAGGCCGCAGGTTTGCCGCCGGGGCTGGTACGCGGCCACACCGAGGTGCCGTCCATCGGAAATACCCAGGCCGTGCGCGGATCGCGCGGATGCAGCACCAGCGGAAAACCGATATCGCCGATTTTTTTCGGCATGCTCGCGCCGATCCGCACCCAGCTACCGATCGGGCGCTCCATGCGGTAGATCCCGCAGTGGTTCTGCTGGTAGAGGATATCCGGCGCCAGCGGATGCTGCCGCACGCAATGCGGATCGTGGCCGTACTCGGGATGCGGATCAGGCAGGAAGTCGACGCGGCAGCCCGCGTTGAGCGGTTTCCAGCCCGCACCGCCGTCCGTGCTCTCGAACACGCCGCCGCTCGACATGCCGATATACAGATGGCGCGCGTCGCGCGGATCGACGATGACCGAATGCAGCTTCGGCCCGTCGGGCGTGCCGTCCTGCTCGCCGCCGGTCCACTGCGTGTACTTCGGGTGATCGTTGAAGCCGGCCACGCCCGCCCAGGTGTCGCCGCCGTCCTCGCTGCGAAACAGCCCCTGCGGCGAGGTACCTGCGTACCAGGCGCCGGCCTCGCTGGCGTGGCCGGGCGTCAGCCAGAAAGTGTGGTCGACCACGCGCCCCTTCTGCGCGCCGATCACCTTCGGGAACGCCGGCGGTTTCGCCGCCTCCTTCCAGTTCCTGCCAAAATCGATCGAGCGGAATATCGTGGGGCCGAGATGGCCGGTGCGCGCAGCGGCAAGCAGCGTGCGCCGGTCGCGCGGGTCGAGCACCATGTGGTGCACGACGTGGCCGAAGAACATCGGCCCGGCGATGCTCCACTTGCGCCGGCCCTTGTCGCCTTTGAACACGAACGCGCCTTTGCGCGTGGCCACCAGCAGCGCGACCGCGCCGTTCGCCGCGGCCGGCGGCAGGGATGATGGTTCTGAAATTTTCATGGCAACCTCCCTTCAAGGCATCACGATGATCATCCACAGCACGCCGAAGCGGTCGGCAACCATGCCGAAGCAGGGCGAGTAGAACGTCTTGCCCAGGGGCATGCGCACCTGGCCGCCGTCGCCGAGCGCGGCGAACATTCTATTCGCATCGGCTTCGTTTGCCGCATTGAGCGACAGTGCGAAGCCCTGAAAGCTCGGTTTGCCGGCGCACATGCCGTCGGAGACCATCACCGCGGTGTCGCCGATGTGCATGGCTCCGTGCATGATCTTGTTTTCGGAATTCGGCGGGATCATTCCGGGCTGCGCCGGTTCGGGGCTGTCCTTGTAGTGCATGAGCACCTCTACTTTGGCGCCCAGTGTCTTGACGTAGAAATTCACCGCCTCTTCGCAGCGGCCTTCGAAAAAAAGATACGGCTGCACCTGCATATCGGCTCCTTTTCAGAGGTTAAACATCGTTTGCACCAGGCTGGCGCCCGGCATTCTTTGCGGATTGCACGCGCAAGGCTTCTTCCTTGCGCAGGATTTTCTCGGTCCCGGTCAAATCCGGCACGCCGTCGCGCGGCCATTGCTCGAGCGCGGCCCTGAACGAAGGGAGCGCATTCGGGTTTGTACGGACAAGTATGCCACGCCGTCTTAGCCGGCGTACCCCTTGCGCCGGCGCTATATCTCGCTTGCGCGCTTGTTGACGAAGCGCTTGGCAAAGCGCACGAAGTGCTGCGCATCCGCGAGATTGCTGACGAGTCCGAAGGATATGCGCACGGCGCCGGTGCTTTTGTCGTCGATGCATTGGCGAAAATCTTCCAGCGTCAGGTGGCTGGGTGTACCGGAGAAACAGGCGCTCAGCTCGTCTGCGGAAATACCGAGCGCCGATTCGCCCCCGCCCGGATTGCAGAAACAGCCCGTGCGCAGGGAGATCTTCATGCTGTTTGCGCGCTCCTCCACCACCCGGTGGTCGATGAAGTGGCCGTCGACGTCGAAGAAATTCAGCGCCACCGTGCCCCCGCGCGCGGCGGTCGTGAGCGGGCCGTATATCCTGACCACTGACATTCCGTTGTCGTGGTGCAAGGCGCCCAGTTGCTCGAGCACCCAGCCGGTCAGGGCTTCGACGCGGGCGTGAATCACGTCGTAGCCGATCTTGGCGATATGCTTTAAGCCGATCTCGATCGCGGGGCAGGAGAGATAGTTCGGAGTTCCATCCTCGAAGGCTTCGGGCCCCTGGTGCAGGTAATGACGGTCGCCCTTGACCGATGCCACCGTGATCGTGCCGCCGGAAAACCATGGCCTGCGCAGCTTCGCGACCACCGCTTTGCGCGCGATAAGGCATCCGGTCCCGGTTGGATAGCCGAACATCTTGTAGAAGGATATGGACACGAAGTCCGGCTTGATTGCGCCCAGGTCGAGCTTGTTGGTGGCCACGAACGCCGCCGCGTCCAGCATCACGTCCCAGCCATGCGCATGCGCCACCTCGATCCATTCATCGGAATGGCAGACGCCGGAAAAATTCGATTGCGCCGGATAGGCGAATAGCCGCGTGGCACCCCCGGCATCCGCGCTCAGATGGCGCCGCAACACCTGTTCGTCCAGGCGCATATCGGGCAGAACCAGCGGCGTATAGATGAGCCTGGACCCGGCAGCGCGCGCGAATTCGCGGATGCCGTTTACGGAGTTATGGTTATCGAACGCGAGCAGCAGGCTGCTGGCACCGTCGAACGGGTAGGATTCGCCCACGAGCTTGAGCGCGCCGCTCGCGTTCTGCGTGAACACGACCAGATACTCCTCCGCCGATGCATTGAAGAACGCGTGCACGGCGCTGCGCGCGCGCTCGAGCGCGCGCGTGGCGAGTGCGGAAGCAGGATTGGAGGAATGCGGGTTGCCGAACACCTCGGCAAGCAGGATACGCATGTGCTCCTCGACCTGCGCGCTGGAGTAGAGACTCGCGCCGGTGTAGTCCAGATACACCTCTCCCTGCCGATCCAGCCGCGCGTAGTCCCTGGCGCGCAGATCATCCAGGATCGCCGTGTCGCGGTAACGCGGATAGCGGTCGAGAAAGGTTTGCTCGATGGCTTGAAAGGCGTCCATAGTCGGCGTTCAGCCGCGCGCGTCGCGCCAGCGATAGCCAAGCAAGGCGAGCGGCGCGAGTTTAACTGCCAGCGCGTGCAGCGGCAGCGGCGCCAGTGGCATGAACGGCAGCGGCAGCGTCGATTCGGGTACGCCGCGCACGGCGTCGGCCAGTACTCCGCCCAGTGCGGCGGCCAGCGCCACGCCGCGCCCGTTGTCGCCGAGCCATGCATAGACCCCGTCGGCCAATTTGTGCACGTGCGGCAGCGCGTCCGCGCTCATTGCGATGTCGCCATGCCAGATGTGCTCGAAGCGCAGCGGGCCGGCTTCACGCACGGCGGGAAACAGCATCGCCATGCGCGCGCCAATGCGGCGCTGCAGGCGCGCGCGAAAATCGTGATCAAGAACCAGCGCACCGCCGGTGACGAGCCGACCAGCCGCGTCGAAGCGGCAGAAGTAGAGATCGCCGTGCGTATCGGACATCGCATGGTTTTGCGGCAGCACGCGCTGGCGAACCGCCTGCGGCAGCGGTGCCGTGGCCATTTGATAGGAGCGCACCGGCACCACGGTCCGCGCCAGCCCCGGCCACAGCCCGGGCGCAAAAAAGTCGCCATACGCCTGGGTGGCGATGAGTACCTTGTTCGCGACGACGGCGCCGTTTGCGGTGGCCACGCGCCAGCCGGAACCGGCGGGCGCGATGCCGAGCGCCGCGCTGCGCGTGAATACACGCGCACCGGCCTTCAGCGCGGCGTCGGCCAGTCCGCGCACCAGACCGAGCGGATTGACGTGCCCCCCAGTCTTGTTTTGCCAGCCGCCGTGCCAGTAACGCGAACCCGTGATCGCGCCGACCGCGTCCCGATCGAGCAGTTCGGCCGGCGCGCCGCGCTGGCGCCACTGTTCGCAGCGCGACCTGGCGAGCGCCATGCGGCCAGCGCTATGCGCCGGCTGCACCCATCCGTTCTGCACCGCCTCGCACTCGATGCCATGCTTGCGGATCAGGTCGAACACGATGTCCGCCGAATCCCGCACCAGGCGCACCAGCGCTTCGCCCCGATCCGGACCGAATGCCCGCACCAGATCGTCTGGATCGGCACGAGACAGGCAGGGAATGACCTGGCCGTTGTTGCGCCCGGAGCCACCCCAGCCGAGCTCGGCCGCCTCCAGCAGAACCGCATCGACGCCGCTTTCGGCGAGGCGCAGCGCAGCGCACAGGCCGGTGAAGCCGCCGCCGATCACCACCGCGTCGGCGCGGATTTCCGCCGCGTCCAGCGGCGCCGTCTGCGGCGCCGCGCGCGCGCTCGCGGCCCACAGCGAAGGCGGCAGGCGCGCCGCGTCCGGGTTCAAGTCGCTCATGCCGCCGCCTCCGTTCCATCGTCCCGATTCAGACAGCGCCACTGTCGGCGGCATGCGGCAATCGCGGCCGGTCGCATCCCCGCTGCGCGGGGCCCCTGCTTCCTGCTCATGCCGCATGTCCGCCGAGGTAGGCGGCGCGCACGCGCGCGTCGCCGGCAAGTTCGCTGGCCTTGCCCGAGAGCGCTACCCGGCCGCCGTCGAGCACGTAGGCATAGTCGGCCACGCGCAAGGCGGCGCGTGCATTCTGTTCCACCAGAAGGACCGCGGTGCCGGCGGCGCGGATATCGTGCGCCAGGTCGAAAATCTGGCGCACCACCTTGGGCGCGAGTCCGAGCGAAGGTTCGTCCATCAACAGAAGCTTGGGCCGGCTCATCAGCGCGCGCGCCACGCACAGCATCTGCTGCTCGCCGCCGGACATCGATCCGGCGTTCTGCGCAATGCGGTCGGCCAGGACAGGAAACATCGCCAGGATGCGTTCCAGGTCCTGCGCGTATTCGCTGTGCACGCGCTTGCCGGCGCCGAGGCGCAGGTTCTCCTCCACCGTCATGCTGGAAAAAATCTGCCGGCCCTCGGGGGCCTGTGCCAGGCCCGCGGCGACGATCTTGTGCGCGGGCAGGTTGGTAATGTCGCGCCCCTCGAATTCGATGCGCCCCGACGCCACCCGGTAGACGCCGGATATGGCGCGCATCAGCGTGGTCTTGCCCACGCCGTTGCTGCCGAGCACGCTGACGATGCCGCGCTCGGGTACTTCGACCGACACGCCGGAAAGGATGGTCTGCTCGCCCATGCGCACGACCAAATCGGTCACGCGCAGGATCGGAGTCCCGGTCGGATTCACGCTTCCTCCTCGGTGCCCAGATACGCTTCGAGGACCAGCGGATCGTGCGAGACCTCCGCCGGCGTGCCGTCGGCGATCTTGCGGCCCGAGGCCATGACCATCACGCGCTCGCACAGCGACATGACGAAACCCATGTCGTGCTCGACCAGCAGGACGGTCAGTCCCTCTCCCGACAATTCGCGCACGAAGCGCGCAAGCTCGGCGGTTTCGGTGTCGTTCAGACCCGCCGCAGGTTCGTCCAGGATCAGGAGGCTGGGCTGCAGCGCGAGCGCGCGCGCGATTTCCAGGTACTTGCGCCGTCCGTAGGAGAGGTTTGCGGCGAGCAGCCCCGCCTGTCCGGTGAGGCCGGTGCGCTCGAGCGCCTTCCAGCTGAGCTCGCTGATGCGCTCGGAAATCGCGCGCCGGCCGAGCAGGCTGTTCCAGGGCGAATGGCCGACGCTACCGAGCGCGCCGATCGATACGTTGTCGAACACGGTGATGTTGGGCAGGATACGCAGGTTCTGGAACGTGCGCGCGATACCCAGGCGAGCCACTTCGTGCGACTTGCGTCCGGTCAGCAACTTGCCGTCGAAGCGCACGCTGCCGGCGGAAACCGGAGTGAAACTGGTAATCAGGTTGAACAGCGTGGTCTTGCCGGCGCCGTTGGGCCCGATCAAGCCGACACGCTCGCCGCGGGCAATGCTGCCGCTGAATTCGTCGACGGCGACCAGGCCGCCAAAGCGGCGCGACGCCCGGTCGATTTCGAGTAGAGCCGTCATGCCTGCGTCAACGCCAGCCGACCTGCTGCGCCGACTTCCAGGCCGCCCCCAGCTGGCGCCGCGCCAGGCCGATAGCCGAGATTTCGCCGAGGATGCCGCGCGGCAGGAACAGGATCGACAGGAACATCACCATACCCACGACGATCATGCGGTAGTCGCCGATCACGCGCAGCACTTCGGGCAGTCCGATCAGGAGCACGGCGCCGATGACCGCGCCGGGCATGCTGCCGAGGCCGCCGACCACGATCATCGCCAGGATCAGGATCGACTCGGAAAAGCGGAAGTCGCCGGGCGAGATGTAGTTGGTGGTGTGCGCCCAGAGCGCGCCGGCAACGCCGGCAAAAAAGCAGCTGAATGCGAACACCTCGATCTTGATCCGCACCACGTCCAGTCCCATCGCCTCGGCGCACTGGTCGTCTTCGCGCAATGAGCGCAGCGCGTTGCCGTAATAGGAGTTTGTGAGGCGGTGGATCACGAAGGCGGTGATCGCGAGCGCGGCGGCGACGGCGAAATAATTGGTGACGTCGCCGCCGGCGATGAGCCCGGGCAGTGCAATATTGGGAATGGCGGATATGCCCATGGGCCCGCGCGTGAAGCCGACCCAGTTGAGCAACGTCAGGTGGATGATCTCGCCCACGCCCAGGGTCGCCACCGCAAAGTAGATGCCGACCAGGCGCATCGTCGGCAGCGCGAGCAGGATACCGAACAGCGCGGCGACCGCACCCGCGGCCGGAATGGTCAGGTAGAACTGCCAGTGCCAGGCTTGCGCGGCAAGCGCCGCCGTGTATGCACCGATGCCGTAAAAGCCGGCGTGCCCCAGCGACAGCAGCCCGGTGGTGCCGGTGATCAGGTTGGCGCTGAGCGCAAGGATGGCGAATACGCCGATGGTGGTGGCGACGCGAAACCAGTAGCCGCCTCCGACCCAGTAGAGCAGTCCGGGCAGCGCGGCGAACACCAGGAGCAGCATCGCCAGCACGATCAGCCTGGCTTTCACCGTGGCCGCCTCATACGCGTTCGCGTCCGCGGCCGAAAATGCCGGTCGGGAAGAACACCAGAGTCACCACCAGGAACAGATAGGCGACGAGATCGCCCCAGCCCTGGGCGAAGTAGTTCGTGGTCAGCGCCTCGGCCACGCCCAGGATCAGCGCGCACACCACCGCCCCTGCAATCGAGCTCAGGCCGCCCATCACCATCGCCACGAAGGCCTTGATGCCGGGCACGAAGCCCATCGCCGGAAAGATCGCGCCCTGGTACAGCCCGACGACGACGCCGGCGACGGCGCCCAGCATCGAGCCGATGGCGAAGGTGGCGACGATGGTCCGCTCGGTATTGATGCCGACGTATAAGGCGCCCATCGGGTTGTTCGCCACCGCGCGGATGGCGCGTCCGACGTGGGTCCGCCGCAGCAGGAATTGCAGCGCCAGCAGCATCGCGAGCGATAAGCCGAAAATGAGGAACTGGCCGCTGGCAAACGAAATCGGCCCGATCTCTATCGGTCGGATCAGCAGGTACTGTTGCGGAATGACCTGCATGTTGGAGCCGAAGATCTTTTCCATCAGCTCGCGCGCCACGATAGATATGGCGAGCGATGACAGCAGCGTCGCCTCGCGCATCGCTTTCGATTTCAGCGACGCCTCGTCGCGAAACCGCCGGAACGGCCGGAAGGCGACGCGCTCGAGCGCGAGGCCGATGAATGCGCCGACCGCAAGCACAGCCAGGATGACTGCAAACAGCGGCGGCGCGAGGCTTGTAATCAGCAGCAGCCCGGCGTAGGCGCCGAGCATATAGACCTCGCCGTGGGCGAAGTTGACCACATTGAGCACGCCGAAGATCAAGGTGAAGCCGATGGCCATCATGGCGTACACCAGGCCGATCGACAGGCCGTTCACCAGCTGCTGGAAAAAGGAAGCGTCGAACACGAATGGCCTGAAGGAATTAGGCTGTCAAGTCGATGCAGGCCGCAGGGCAGCGGCGCAATCCTGTCGCAGATTGCGGCCGGGCCCCTGCGGCTCAGCGGGCGCAGTTCAGCGCAGGACCTGGAACTTCCCGTCGACGATTTCCATTCGCGTCAGCGTCTTCGACGGCTCGCGCGTCTTGGGATCGAAAGTGGTATCGCCGGTGACGCCCTGGAAATTGCGCGTCGCCGCCAGCGCGTCGCGCACTTTCTGCCGCGTCGGATTGGGTCCGGCCGCAACCACGGCATTGAGCATGATGTTGGTGGCGTCGAAGGCCTGCGCGGCGAACATGCTGGGCGCCGTGTTGTAGCGCTTGCGGTATTCCTCGACGAAGGCTTTCACCTTGGGGTCCGGGTTGTCGGCGACGAATGTGGTCGGCAGGAACACACCATTGGCTGCAGGGCCGGCGAGTTGCAGCAGCTTGGGTTCATACGAGGGCGAGGCCGAATACACCGGTGTCTTGATGTTCATCTGCAGCCTTTGCTGCAGCAGCGATGCGCTCTCCTCGTAGAACATGAACAGCACGATCGCATCCGGATTGGCGCGGGACATCTTGGTGAGTATCGAACGGAAGTCGCGGTTGCCCGGGTTGAAGAATTCGGTCTCCACGATCTGGTTTCCATAAGCTTTCACCGCATCGGCGAAATTCTTCACCGCGGTCTGGCCCCAGTCGTTCTGGATCGCCACCACGGCATAACGTTTCAGCTTGTTTTCGGCCAGCCATTTGGCGATGAAGGGCGACTCGATCGCCATGGTGGTGATATTGCGGAACTGCCAGTCGCTGATCTTGAGAAAGTCCGGATGAGAGGCCGTTTGCGACAGCTGCGGCATTTTCTGCTGCGCGTAGACCTGGCCCGCCGCCATCGACACGGTGGAATTGAAATCGCCGATCACGCCGACGATGGACGCGTCGTCGGAGAATTTCTTGGCGATGTTGACGCCCTCCTTGGCATCGCTCTTGCTGTCCTCGAACTTGATTTCCACGGTGGCGCCGTGCAGCCTGCCTGACTTGTTGAAGTCGTCCAGCGCCATTTGCGCCGAGTTCTTGAACATGATGCCGTACTGCGAAGTGTCGCCGGTGAGCGGCAGCTGGTAGCCAATGTCGATCTTGTTCTGCGCGCCGGCGTGCGCGGATGCAAGCCCGAGCGCGAGGGCGAGCATGGCCGGAATGAGTTTGCGTGTCATGGAATTCAGTCCTTTTCAATAGTTGCGAGTTGAGAAAAATAACGAAAAAATTCTGGCGCCGGCCTATACCTTGCGGCGGACGTGCAGGAAACAGCAACCTTCGCCACCGATCTTCCACGTATCGGACTGCAGCGCAAAACCCGCCTGCTCGAACGTGCCGTTGTCGACCACGCCGGCGATCCGGCACAGGGTCTCGATGCGCTCCGGTGCAAGGCGCGCGTCTTCCCAGGCTTCCTTGAGCGGGCAGGCGTGGAATTTGATGTCCAGGCCCTGCTCATCGCAGCGCACCACTTCGGGATCGAACAGCTTGCCGTGATCGGGGATGAAATCCAGAAAGCTGTCGCGCAGGCCGGGAAAATCAGCCGGTGCATGAGAACTGAATTTGTCACAAACTGCCGCGCCGCGCGCGTAAATGGCGCGCTTGAGAATCTGTTCCGACTTGGCTTCGCCGAATTCCCGCGACATCTCGTCATGGATCGCGCTGTAGACCAGCGCGCGGCTCTTGAGCGCCGCTTTCAACTGCGCGCGCAGGTCTTCGATTTCGCTCACTTCCCGCTCCGCTATTGTGCTCATGGTCTCCGCTTCTTCGCTGTCGCGCAATGACACACCGCCCCCGGGCGCTTGTCGAGGCAGCCTTGGGCTCAATTATGGCATGATGCGCGCACTGTCGTATGCACGGGTGCCGCTGCCCATTTGCCGCCAGGAAATCATTGGCCGGGCGATGCCCGATCGAACAAGCCTGCTGCGGCAAAATCGCCGCGGCGCGAAGAGGTGCTGAGCCCGATGGACAAACGCGAACGATTTTTAGCCGCGGTACGCGGCGAAGCCGTGGACCGGCCGCCGGTGACGGCGTGGGTGCATTTCCTGTCCGACCACCTGTCAGGCGAGGAGACCGCGCGGCTGCACCAGCGCTTCGTCGAAACCTACGACTGGGACGTGGTCAAGGTCATGAACGACTACCGCTACCCGGTCCCCGCCGCGGTGCGCGATTTCGCCGACCCGGCAAACCTGGCGGCCTTCGAACCCCTGACGCTGAACGCGCCCTGCTACGCCGAACAGCTGAAATGCCTGCAGGCTCTGCGCGCGTCTCTCGGCGCCAAAATCGCGCTCATCGAGACCGGTTTCGATCCCTACCAGCAGATACTGCGCAACGTAGGCTTTTCCGAGGCGGCGAATCTGTGGAAGCACAAGGCGGCTACGCTCAAAATGCTCGCGATCGTGGCCGAAAATACCGTCGCCTATATAAAAGCGGTGAAGGCGCTGGGCGTGGAGGCGTACTTCCTTTCGATCAACGGCGCGATCCGGGAAGGCTATCCACGCGGCTCCGCGCGCGAAGTCTATGAAACGTTTCAGCGCCCGTTCGAACTGCAGTTGTTACAGGCCGCCGAAGGCATGGTGCGGATCCTACACGTGCATGGAGTCGGGCTGGATCTCGCGCGCGTACTCGACTATCCCTGCGAAGTGTTCAGCCTATCCGATCGGCTGCCGGGCAATCCCAGCCTCGCGCAACTGCGCAAGCTCACACCCAGGTGCCTGATGGGCGGGCTGGACGAAACGAAAATCCAGGAGCGCACGCTGCCGGCGCTGGCGCGCGAAATCGACGATGCGCTCGCACGGGCCGGGCGGCAGAAACTCATCCTGGCTCCGGGCTGCACCATCCCTTCGTTCTGCCCGAAACGCACACTCGATTTCCTGCGCGATTACACGCGCCAGGCATAGCCGGGAGCTGGCATGCAGGAGGCCCGGCAGGTATTCGCGCGCGCCGTGAATCCGCCCGCGCTACGCTGGGGCTAATAGGGCGTAGACACTGGGAGACAGGAAACAGGACCAGGCTGGCCTGAATGCGGCGCCGGAAAGCTATCCCGCAGCGCTATGCACGGAACACCCGTTGGTCGGAGATTGGCTTGCAGAGCCGCTCTCCGGGTGAATGCCCAACGCCGGAAACGCGTGCGGCAGGATCTTGCGCTCCCATGCCTCCTGCTCCAGCGCGGCGCGAAAATCCGGATGCGCGACCTCCATCAGTTCGCGCACGCGCTGCCTGAGCGTCTTGCCGTAGAGCTGCGCGATGCCGTACTCGGTGACAACATAGTGCACGTCGGCACGGGTCGTCACCACCCCGGCCCCCGGCTGCAGCATCGGCACGATGCGCGATAATCTGCCGCCCGCCGCCGTCGAGGGCAAGGCGATGATGGGCGCGCCGCCCTTGCTCATCGCAGCGCCGCGAATGAAATCGACCTGCCCGCCGAATCCGGAAAAAATCCGTTTCCCGACCGACTCGGCGCAGACCTGGCCGGTGATGTCCACCTCCAATGCCGAGTTGATCGCGACCATGTTGTCGTTCTGGGCGATGACAAAGGGATCGTTGGTATAGTCCGCCGGCCGCATCTCGAACAAGGGATTGTTGTCGATATAGTCGTACAAGGCGCGGCTTCCCATGGCGAAGGTCGCAACCACCTTGCCCGGATGCAGCGTCTTGCGCGCGCCGGTGATCACGCCCGATTCGATCGCGTCCATCACCCGGTCGGACACCATTTCCGTATGTACGCCGAGGTCGCGCTTGCCGGCAAGCGCCGCCACGACGGCATCCGGGATCGCGCCGATGCCGAGCTGCAGCGTCGCGCCATCCTGGACCAGCGACGCGACGAACCCGCCGATGCGCGTATGAACCTCGGACGGCGGCTCGATGCGCAATTGCGGCAGCGCAAACGATGCTTCCACCACCGCCGTCACTTTGTGCGCCGGCACGAAGCAATCGCCCAGGGTGCGCGGCATCTGCTCGTTCACGACGGCGATAACGACGTCGGCGACTTCAACCGCGGCCAGGCTTGCCAGGCATTCGACGCCCAGCGACAGGTAACCGTGCGCGTCCGGCGGCGCGGTGGATATGATCGCCACCCTGAGGGGAAGGACGCCGCTCTTGAACATCTTCGGAATGTCATGCAGGTGCACCGGCAGATAGGCCGCACGCCCCTCCTGCACCGCGTCGCGGTCCGCGCTGCCCACGAACAGGACGGTATGGCGAAAATGCCCTTCCATCTCCGGCGCCGCAAGCGGGTCGTCCCCGGCGAACAGCAAATGCAGCAGCTCCACCTTTTCCAGGGTATCGGCGCGATCGCGCAGCGCGTAGAGCATCGGCCGCGGCGCGGCGGCGTTACCGCCCACGAACACGCGATCGTGCGAGCGCACCAGCCGCGCAGCGTCTGCGACGCTCATGCGCCGGCTGTTGTAATGGTCGCGCCATGTCATGCCAGTCTCCCGATGCCCGCAGGCAAACGTGTTTCAACAATCAATAGCACCTTGCGCCAATCGGCACAAACGCAAATCTGGATCGGCCGCATCCAAAATATAGAAGCACCGCGCCGGCGTTCGCGCGCAGCGCGGGGCGCGGCCGTCACGCCAAACCGATCGCGCACCCGCCGCAGGATCGAAGCGGCCCGCGCAGGCGCGCGAAGCGGAATCCGACTAGTTTGCCATCGCGGTCCAGGTCACGCCGATCACGCCGATCGCCGCGCCGGGCAAGGGCTCGACCATCAGCGCGACGATCACGCCGGCGAAGATCGCGAAGCAATACCACGCGTGCTGCGGCAGCCCGTCCGGCGCAGGCATCAGCGCAGGGACGACCGCGACCAGCAGCGGAAGCAAAGCCTTCCAGGACGATTTCACGATTGCTCTCCCAAAGAATCCGCCCGGTCCGATGCGGACCGGGCGCGTTGAATACATCGTATCGGTCGACGGGGGGTATGGATTGACAACTGTCATGGCAAAGCGAAATTGCGCGCTGGCCTGCTGCGGACGCGAACAGCCTTAAGATTGGCTTGCACAGCCGCTCTACAGGCTATTTTCGCCTGGGCGCCCGCGCGATTAGGCGAGTTTGTCGATGCGGTTCGGGGCGCGATCCGGGGAGCAGTTCAGCGGGGACCGGGCACCGTGATCGCGGCGAATATCGTCGCCCGCGTCGTTGCCCAATGTCGCGCCAAATCGCACACGGGCCACGACCTTTGTTCTATGGACATGCGTAACACTCGGGTTTAGGCTGTGCACCGGCAGCGTCCCGTGTTACTCGAGCAGGGCCGGAACGCCCAGGCTGACGACTGCTGTTTTGCCGGATCGTTTATTTGCGGCTAAGGACGGGAGCGGAAAGAGTTTTTCATGAAAAAAACTCCGCAAGACCGCAGCGCGATATATGGCACTCTTGCAACATATTAAACGTCAGGGATTCGCATGGTACGCGCGTGGCTAGCGGCGACGGTCGTATTAATCGGCGGATTGGTGCTCTACGCCGTCACATACAAACTCGTCCGTGGCACTTTTGTCGCCGATGCAATTATTTGGTCTACTCCGGGTATTGCTTCCTTTGTAGCGGCGATCCTAGCGTCGCGTAGCCGCGTGGCAGTTGGACTGGGGGTCATTTTCCCAGCCGCTTTGCTGATGGGCATCGGCAATTTTGTTCTTGGTAAATTGGGGTACATGGACCTGGTGGGCATCAAGGTTTCGATCATAGTCGCGATTCTTGCGTTGCCAGTGGTGACGATACCCTGTGCCATCGGCACTCTGGCGGGAGACTGGCTTGCGAAGCGACGAGCGAACGCCTAACTCGAGGTCGAGCGGACGGAGAACTTCATCCGATAAAGTAGACACCTCGGCCTAACGCTTGAGCATGTAAAGCGGGAACGAGAAATCGAGCAGACTGAACTAGCTCTTCTTGAAATCCTCAACTGCCTGCTTCACGTCGCCGACGCCCTTCTGCAACTTCCCGGAAATCTGCTTGGAAAGGCCCTTTATCTGCTGATCCTTGTTCCCGACGAGCTTTCCCGTTTCTTCCTGGATTTTGCCGACCAGGTCCTTCGTCGCGCCCTTCACTTGATCTTTGTTCATGCTCTAGTACTCCTTGTAGTGTTAGCGCCAAGCTCGGCGCGATGAAAAAAACAAGGGCTAAATCTTGCCCAGCAGAAACAGAATCAGCACGATCAACAATATCAAGCCAACGCCGCCGCTGGGACCATAGCCCCATTGTCTGCTGTGGGGCCAGGTCGGAATCACGCCCGCAAGCGCCAAAACCAGAACTACCAATAGTATGGTTCCAAGCCCCATCTCGTTCTCCTGGCCCGGCCTGCGAGCATCGGCTCGCAGGTCAGGTGGTGTTACTGGGTCCCTTTGAGGATCATGTCGTTCTTGACCGACTTCACGCCCTTGACGCGCTTGGCGACTTCGACGGCCTTGTTGATATCGGCGCGCGACCGGACAAATCCAGTCAACTGAACCGTGCCCTTCAATGTCTCGACGTTGATTTCGGCTGACTTGAGCGAAGGCTCTTCCAGCACGGCCGCCTTCACTTTGGTGGTGATGACGGCATCATCGACGTATTCCCCGGGGGATTCGTCTTTCGACGCGGAGTTGGCCGATTTCTCTTTGGCGCCCTTGTCGGCGCCGGCGCCGCCCGCTGCATGGCATTTGACGCAATCGGCCGCAGCCTTGGCGCTGAACGCCTTCTTGCCATCATGGCAGGCGCCGCAGAACTTGCCGTCGTTGATCGCGGCCATGCTGATCTTGTCGCCGCCTTTTTTCATCTCGAACAGCTTGGGCTTGGTGTGGCAATCCGCGCATTTGAATCCCTTGTCCGCGTGCACCTTGCCGTCAAAGACGACCTTGCCCTTGGGGCTGGCGAACTCCACTGTCTTGCCTGCCGGAACCGCCATGACGTTTCCGGTCCAAAGCACCGATACTGCAATTACCGCCAAAAATCGCGCAAAATTCATCTTGTTTCCCCTTTTGTACATGGCCATCGAAAGACACCCCGCTCGACGCGGCAACTGCCGAGTCGGCTCTACCCGTACACATTAAATACCGCCCCAGCGGGATGTTCTGTGCGACGGCGCACATATGCATTGCGGACGGGATTGAGGCACGGGCGAATCGGGGCGACAATGTCGCCTGCAATTTCGACAGCCGGTTTCAGCAACCGTACGGAGAAACCATGCCTGACTACGCACTGCGCTCGTTCTCGCCGCACGACGTCTACGACAGCCCGGACGGCGCCAGCCCGAGGTGGGACGATTTCGACACGCGCTTCCTCGCGCAGGGAGATTCCTGGTTCTCCATCGGCGCGATGCCGCCCTGGGCAACGTCGAACATCCTGCAGCGGCTGCAGTTCGGCTTCGAAGCCAGCGCGATCAACTGCGCCTACCCGGGGCGCGAACTGGCCTATATGGTGGACTGGAAGCAGGACACGGGTTTTTCGCGTCTGCTCGTCGGGAATTTCGCCTACAAATGGAAGGCGATCCTGCTCTCCGGCGGCGGCAACGACCTGATCGGCGCGGCCGGCGTGCTGCCGCGCACCGCGGACAAGAATCCAGTGCCGCAGGACTCGCGGCTGTTCCTCAAGCCTGATGAATGGGGGCCGCCGGAACAGGGCGTTGGCCGCTACCTTAGCGCCGCCGGCTGGAACACCTTTGCCGCGCACCTGGCGCCGCAATTCGGCGAGGTGATCGCGCTGCGCGACAGCGGCGTCAATCGCGGCGTGCCGCTGTTCTGCCACGCCTACGCCTACCCTATGCCGCGCAACTCGCCGGCCTCGGAACTGTTCCACATGGGGCCCTGGCTCTACCCTGCTGTCGTCGCGTACACAATTCCGGCTGGCGACTGGCTGGCCGTCGCGACCGAACTGATCGACCGCCTCGCCGCGCTCTTGCGCAGCATCGTCGACGATCTCAACCGCGGCGCGGGCCTGAACATCCACCTGATCCAGACGCAGCAGGCGCTGGATCCGGCGCTGCCCGGAACCAGCGGGCCGAGCGATGACTGGGAAAACGAAATTCACCCGACTCCGCGCGGCTACAGCAAACTCGCCGCGCTGTGGCGGCCGGTAATCGAGGCGCAGTTGCGCTAAGTGCCCCGCACTGCGCTTGCCGTGCGGGGGCTAGTTCCGCCAATTGATCCATGCCGGTGCCGCGCCGATCTCGATCCATCCCGCCTCCGTGGCGCCGGATGCGCTTCTGTTGACCAAACTCAATATATGCCCCGGCCGAACGCTTAACTTGTCCCGGGTAGGGCGTTGCCACGCCAGCGGGTCCGCCGGGTCTTTGTGCGCGCGTTTGAACTCTCGAATGCCGGCAATGTCCGGACGCAGCGGTTTTCGCCGGCCGCGTTTCACGCAAGACAATGTTCGATCACACTGGGAGCCGCTTCAACATGGCAGCATCGAAAAGCATCACCCGTATCGCCGCACTTTTGGCATTTTGTCTCGCGCTGACCGTCCCGGCTTCAGTCTCGGCCGCAGAAGTCGACAGTTCGATCGCCGCCTGCCTGAAAGCCTGGGGCGATCATCCGTTCGGCAAGACGCCGCAGTTCAAGACCCTGGGTACATCGGTAAAGGTGTTCGGAATCGGGAGCAATACCGCCGATACTGCAGCTACCGATGCTCCCGCCCTGGTATTGGTCGAGCCGGAATTCAATTTGATGGGCGCATCCACCGTCGATTTGCTCAATCCCAACGGCTGGTATTGCCTGCGGACCACGGTAAGCATTCTGGGCACGGTGAAAATTCGCGCGCACTGCAAGGCGCAGCTGGCCTCGACCTCATCCGGTTCGACGGTGCTGGGCAACGAGGGCGCAAACCGAAGCCTCAAGGACCTGACCGTGACGGTGATCGGCTCCGTCGCCGTCGAGCGGCCGTGCAATTGACATTCGCCGGCCCTGCCGCAGGCGGCGAAAGCGGGATTTTCATTTCCGCTTGATTCGAACTCAGTTGACTCAGGTCAAGACCCCCGCGCCGGACGCGCGCAGAATTTTTACATGCAGACCGGCGGCGGCAGATGCGCAATTCGGCTGACGCCGCGATTCGGCCGCGATCATTGAGGGAGCAAGACTCATGGCGAAATTTATTTGGACCGATGACCTGAACACCGGAAGCAGCCTGATCGACAGCGACCACCGCGAACTCGTCGACCGCGTCAACACCCTGTTCGAAGTCATGGACAGCGGCGGCGAGCGCCTTCGCAGCGCGATGGATGAACTCATCGCATACAGCGGGGAGCATTTCGGCCGCGAGGAAACGGAAATGCAGCGCATCGATTACGTCGCCGCGCTCGCGCACCAGGCCGAGCATGCGAAGCTGCTGAAGCAGGTGATCGAACTTAAAAAAGTCGTGGAAGCGCACGGAAAGCTGAACGTGCCCGCAGTCGCTGCATTTCTCGACGAGTGGCTGCGCGAGCATATTCATGGCGCGGACATGAAACTGGCCACCGCGCTGAAGCGCGCGGGCAGCACTGAAAAGACCGTGCAGCCGCACTAAATCGCGGCAGCGCCCGGTGCCAGGCGCTCAGCGACGCTCGGGGCGGCGCCGTTCGCCGCGACCCTGCCGCATCGGACGGTAGATATCCTTGCCCGCATCCTGTATGTCGCGGCGCAGCTGGTGGCGCTGCTCCGGGCTCATGCGGTCGCGCTCGGTTTCGTTCGTACCGCGCATTCCGCGCTGCGGCACACCTTGTTGCGCCTCTCCCTGCGGATCCGGCCTGGGACGCTGGTCCTGTGCAGGCTCCCGCCCGAAGGGCGCCGCGGCGGCCGGACCGGCGAGTCCGGCAGCGGCAATTCCGCAGAACAATGCCACGAGCGCGCCTGCGCGCAGGGCCACGAGCGCGCCTGCACGCAGCGAGCGCAGCGCCTTTGCGCGCCGGCCGGTGGTGAAGGTCGCTCGGGTTTTGCTTGCGGCAGCGGGAAGTAATTTCATGTCGAGTTGTTCGAATTCAGACGGTGGATGCATACTAGCGCCCCGAAGCGCCGAAAGTATGTGTGTCGGCGCGGAATTTGTAATAATTTGTAAGCCCACGGCGTTTTGACATCGTTTATTACCCTTAGGCCGCTTGCGGCCGCCGGCATTGAGTAGGATACCTGCATGCCTACAGCACTAACAAGAATTCTCGTGGTCGACGACGACCTGCGCCTGCGCGACCTGCTCAAGCGCTATCTGTCCGAACAGGGCTTCGGCGTGCACGTCGCCCAGGACGCTGCGAGCATGGACAAGCTTCTCGCGCGCGAACGCTTCGACCTCATCGTACTCGACCTGATGATGCCGGGCGAGGACGGGCTGTCGGTGTGCCGGCGGCTGCGCGGCGCCAAGGACGCGATCCCGATCATCATGCTGACCGCCAAAGGCGACGACGTCGACCGCATCATCGGCCTGGAAATGGGCGCGGACGACTACCTGCCCAAGCCGTTCAACCCGCGCGAGCTGGTGGCGCGCATCCACGCGGTGCTGCGCCGGCGCGCCGCGCCTCTGCCGCCGGGCGCGCCCGCGCTCGAGGAAGGCGAGGTGAGTTTCGGCGAGGTGACGGTCGATCTGGCCACGCGCGCGCTGACGCGCGCGGGCAGCACAATTTCCCTTACCACCGGCGAATTCGCACTGCTCAAAGTGCTGCTGGCGCACCCGCGCGTGCCGCTGTCGCGCGACAAGCTGATGGAACTCGCGCGCGGGCGCGAGTACGAGGTGTTCGACCGCGCCATCGACGTGCAGATATCGCGCCTGCGCAAGCTGGTCGAACCCGATCCGGCGCATCCGCTGCACATCCAGACGGTGTGGGGTTTCGGCTACGTGTTCGTACCGGACGGAAAGGCATGAGCCCGACGGGCCGCCCCGAGGGCCGCATTTTCGATTTGGCCTTGGCGCGCAGCGACAAGTTGGTCCGATGAAGCTCGCGCCGCGCACGCTGCTGTGGCGCTCCTTCCTGCTGATCAGCATCCTGATGGTGATTTCGGCGGCGGCCTGGTTCCAGATCCTGCGCGCCTACGAGCGCGAGCCGCGCGCGCGCCAGGTCGCGCAGACGGTAGTGAGCGTGGTCAACCTCACGCGCGCGGCGCTGGTAACTGCGGAGGCGGACAAGCGAGGCGAACTGCTGGCCGAGCTGTCTGAAACTGAAGGCGTGCGTGTCTATCCAGCCGAACCGGGCGACAAGCTGGCGCCCTCACCCGATACACCCTTCGTGAATATGCTGCATGCGGAGATTCGCCGGCGGTTGGGCGAAGATACGCGCTTTGCCAGCGGCCTCGGCGGGTTGCGCGGCTTCTTCATCAGCTTTCATATCGACGACGACGAGTACTGGGTAATGATGCAGCGCGAGCGCGTCGAGCGGCCGTTTCCCTGGCAGTGGCTGGGCTGGACCGGGCTCGCGCTGCTGCTATCGCTGATCGGCGCCTGGCTGATCGTGTCGCGCATCAACCGGCCGCTCAAGGCGCTCGCGGCCGCCGCAGCCGACATCGGCCAGGGCAGGATGCCCGCGCCGCTGCCGGAATCAGGTCCGGCCGAGATCGAGACGCTGGCGCGCTCGTTCAACCAGATGTCGCGCGACCTCGCGCGCCTGGACGCCGACCGCGCGCTGATCCTCGCGGGCGTGTCGCACGACTTGCGCACGCCGCTGTCGCGTCTGCGTCTGTCGACCGAAATGAGCGCCAGCGAAGACAAGGCCGAGATGATCGCGGACATTGCCGAAATGGATTCCATCATCGGCCAGTTTCTCGATTTCGCGCGCGCCGAAAGCGACGAGCCGGCCGAGCCCACCGACCTCGCCGCGCTGGCGCGCGAGGTGGTGGAGCGCGAGCAGCGCTACGGCAACGCGGTGCAAACCAGGCTGGAGCCCGTGCCCGAGCAGCCGCTGCGGCGCTTGGGGCTAAAGCGCCTGGTCACCAACCTGGTGGACAACGCGCTTGCCTATGGCGGAAACGAGGTGTGCGTCGCCACGCGCGCCGAGGGCGGCAGGCTGATCCTCGAAGTGCTCGACCGCGGGCCCGGCATCCCTCCCGAGGAGGTCGAGCGGCTGAAACAGCCGTTTACGCGCCTGGAGCAGGCGCGCAGCGGCAAGGGCGGCTCGGGCCTGGGTTTGGCGATCGTCGATCGCATCGCGCGCCATCACGGCGGCAGCCTGGAACTGCTCCCGCGCGAGGGCGGCGGTCTGATTGCACGTGTTACGCTGCCTTTGCGGGAAAGCGCTGCAACACCTGGTAGTTGACGCGACCTTCGGTTTCGACCGAGCTCACCAGAGCGAAATCGTTTGCGCTCCACAGTAGCGGACTCCAGCGCGGCGCGCCCTCCAGGCCGGACGCTTTGCGCACCAGCGTCACGTGCGTGACGAAGGGTTTGCGGTCATAGCGTATGCCGGCCGCATCGAGTCCCGCACGCAGGCCGGAGACCAGCGCGTTTAGCGCCGGCGGTTCTTCGCCCGCGCCGCACCAGAGGACGCGATTGTGTTTCCAATAGCCCACCTGATCCAGCGCAAGTCGGATCGGGTCGAAGTGCACTTCCGCCGCGAGAGCGTTCAGCGTTGGAAGCAATGCTGTATCGGTGGCGCCGAGGAAGGCCAGCGTAAGGTGGATGTTCTCGCGCCGCATCGCGCGGCCCCTGCCGGCCGCGAGCTTCGCCCACGCGGCGAGCTGCGCCTGCAGATCGGCATCGGGCCATAGCGCGAAGAACAATCTGAGGCTGGCGCTTTCCATGTGGACATCTCACGTAGCGCAGGCGAGGGCGCCTGCGCTACAAGACACCTGCCGCAACACCCGCTCAAGTGGTCAGACGGCGGAATACCAGGCAGGCGTTGGTGCCGCCGAAGCCAAAGCTGTTCGACATCACCGTGTTGAGTCCGGCGGCGTCGACACGCTCGCGCACGATCGGCATGCCCTCGCCCGAAGGGTCCAGGGTCTCGATGTTGGCCGAGGCGCAGACGAAATCGTGCTCCAGCATCAGCAGCGAATAGATCACCTCGGTGACCCCCGCCGCGCCCTGCGCGTGACCGGTGAGCGATTTGGTCGAGCTGATCAGCGGCATGTTCGCGCCAAACACCGCGCGCACCGCCTCCAGCTCCTTCGGGTCGCCGACCGGCGTGCTGGTGCCGTGGGTGTTGAGGTAATCGACCGGCGTGTCCACGCCGGCGAGCGCCATGCGCATGCAGCGTACCGCGCCCTCGCCCGAAGGCTGCACCATATCGAAGCCGTCGGAGGTCGCGCCATAGCCGACGAGCTCGGCATAGATCTTCGCGCCGCGCGCGCGCGCATGCTCGAGTTCTTCCAGCACCACCACGCCGCCGCCGCCGGATACGACGAATCCGTCGCGGTCGGCGTCGTAGGCGCGCGAGGCGCGCGTCGGCGTGTCGTTGTACTTCGAGGACAGCGCGCCCATGGCGTCGAACAGCATGGATAGGTTCGGATGCACCTCTTCGCCGCCGCCGGCGAAGACGATGTCCTGCTTGCCCCACTGGATCTGCTCGAAGGCGTTGCCGATGCAATGCGCGCTGGTGGAGCAGGCCGAGCTGATCGAGTAGTTCATGCCCTTGATCTTGAACGGCGTCGCGAGGCAGGCCGAGGTGGTGCTCGACATGCAGCGCGGCACCATGTAAGGCCCGATGCGCTTCACGCCCCTGGAGCGCGCGATGTCGGCCGCTTCGACCTGGTTCTCCGGCGAACCGCCGCCGGAGCCGACGATCAGTCCGGTGCGCTCGTGCGACACCATGTCCTCGGGCAGGCCGGCGTCGGCAATCGCCTGGCTCATCGCGATGTAGGTAAATGCGGCTGCGTCGCCCATGAAGCGCAGCAGCTTGCGTTCGATTAATTCTTCCGTCTTCACCCGCACCGGGCCGTGCACCTGCGAACGAAAACCCAGCCTCTGGTACTCGGGGGCGAATTCGATGCCGCTGCGGCCGTCGCGCAGCGCGGCCAGCACCTCACCCTTGTTGGTGCCGATGCTGGAGACTATGCCCAATCCGGTGACGACGACGCGACGCATGGCGCTGTCCTAAAACCCTTCGGTGGAGGTGAACAATCCCACCTGCAGGTCCTTGCCCGCATAGATGTCGCGGCCATCGACCTCCATGGCGGCGTCTGCGATACCCATCACCAGCTTGCGCAGAATCACGCGCTTCATGCTGACGCGGTAGGTGATTTTCTTCGCGCTCGGCAGCACCTGGCCGCTGAATTTGACTTCGCCGCAGCCAAGCGCGCGCCCGCGCCCCTTGCCGCCCATCCAGCCCAGGTAAAAACCGATCAGCTGCCACATCGCATCCAGCCCGAGACAACCCGGCATCACCGGGTCACCCTGGAAATGGCAGCCGAAAAACCACAGCTCCGGGCGGATATCGAGTTCAGCGACGACTTCGCCCTTGCCGTAGACGCCGCCTTTCTCGCTGATGTAGATGACGCGGTCGAACATAAGCATCGGCGGCAGGGGCAGTTGCGCGTTGCCGGCGCCGAACATCTCCCCGCGCCCGCAGGCGAGAAGTTGCTCATGGTTGAAACTGGATTTCTTGGTCAAAACGCTTGCTTCCTCAGAAAATGCCGGGACGGTGCGGGCGGCACGCGCAATCATGGATGTAGCAAGTATAAATGCTTTTTCGCGGGCGAAGCTGCGAGACGCATGCTGCGGTACGTTTCGGCTCACACCGCCCAGTTCAGCAACACCGCCGCCTGCGCTGCGATGCCATCGCCGCGGCCAGTGAATCCCAGGCCCTCGGTGGTGGTCGCCTTGATGTTGATCTGGCCGCGCGACAGGCCGAGGTCGGCGGCGATGTTGTTCACCATTGCCGGAATGTGCGGCGCCATCTTCGGCGCCTGGGCGATGATGGTGGCGTCCAGATTGACGATGCGGTAGCCCGCGTCCTGCACCAGCGCGCTCACCGCGCGCAGCAGCACGCGGCTGTCGGCATCCTTGTAGCGCGCATCGGTGTCCGGAAAATGCGCGCCGATGTCGCCCATGGCGGCGGCGCCCAGCAGCGCGTCGCACAGCGCATGCAGCAGCACGTCGGCGTCCGAATGCCCGTCCAGGCCTTTGTCGTAGGCAATGTCCACCCCGCCGACGATCAGCCTGCGCCCGGGCACGAGGGCGTGAACGTCGAATCCCTGCCCTATTCTCATGCCTGTGCCTCCCGGCTCGTGAGGATGGTCTGTGCCAGCTGCAGGTCCTCCGGATACGTAACCTTCAAGTTCGCCGCCGAGCCCTGCACCAGCTTCGGCTTCAGCCCCAGCGCCTCGACCGCCCCGGCTTCGTCGCTAAATCGGGCCGTGCGTCCCAGCGCATCCAGCAGCAGTCCGTGGCGGAACATCTGCGGCGTCTGCGCCTGCCACAGTTGCTCGCGCGCCTCGGTCGCCTGAATGCGGCCGGCGGCGTCGGCGCGCTTGAGCGTATCGGCCACCGGCACCGCGAGTATACCGCCGACCTCGTCTGCCTCGAGCGTGTCGAGCATGCGCCGCAGTTCGCGCGGCGCGAGGCAGGGCCGCGCCGCATCGTGCACCAGCATCCAGTCGTCGGATTCGACCGCGGAGGACGCCGCTACCAGTCCGTTGAGCACGCTGTCGTGCCGCGTCGCGCCGCCGCAGTACAGCGGCGCGACGCGCGCGCCGAACTCATCCCAGCAATGCTGCTTGAACGCATCGTCCGCCGGCGCGAGCACGACGAACACCGTGTCTATCCTGACGTCCGCGAGCAGCGCCTTCACGCTGTAATGGAGCATCGGCCGCCCGAGCAGTTCCAGGTATTGTTTGGGTGCGGCCCGGCCCATGCGCTCGCCCGCGCCGGCCGCCGGAACCAGACCGAAAAATCGCTCGGACGTCATTGTTTTTTCATAATAATTTCCTGACGAAGCCGTTATAATACAGCTTAGTGAAACTATGATGTCAGCCGAATCGCTACTCCCAGGGCAGCGCCGCGCATGGCCTAGCCCGCGGCCTACTTTTTCCCGATGACTGCCGACCCGACGCGAACGCCGCACAAGCGCCGCTATACCCAGCTGCATGGCTCGGCCGATGCGCTGGCGCTCGCGCGCCTGGCGCAGCAGACCAAGCCGTTGATCGTGCTGTGCGCCTCGGCACTGGATGCGCAGCGCCTGCTGGAGGAAATTCCCTATTTCGCGCCAGGGCTCACGGTGAACCTGCTGCCGGACTGGGAAACGCTGCCCTATGACAGCTTCTCGCCGCACCACGACCTGATCTCCGAGCGCCTCGCCACGCTCTACGCAATCACGCGCGGCAGCTGCGACCTGACGCTGATCCCGGCGAGCACTGCGCTTTACCGCCTCGCGCCGCCGTCCTATCTCGCCGCCTATACCTTCTTTCTCAAGCAGGACGAAAAATTCAGCCTGCCGCAGCTGCGCGAACAATTGACGCTCGCCGGCTACAGCCACGTCACCCAGGTGGTGGCGCCGGGGGAATACTGCGTGCGCGGCGGACTGATCGACCTGTTCCCGATGGGCAGCGCCCTGCCCTACCGCATCGACCTGCTCGACGAGGAGATCGAGTCGATCCGCACTTTCGACGTGGATACGCAGCGCACCATCTACAAGGTGAACGAAGTGCGCCTGCTGCCTGCGCGCGAATTTCCGCTGGACGAAGCCGGCAGGACGCGCTTTCGCGCGCGCTTTCGCGAAACCTTCGAGGGCGACCCCTCGCGCAGCAACATCTACAAGGACGTGAGCAACGGCATCGCGCCGGCCGGCATCGAATACTACCTGCCGCTTTTCTTCGAGCACACCGCGACCATTTTCGACTACCTGCCCGCCCAAGCCACGCTGTGCCTGCACCGCGACGTCGCCGCGGGCATAGACGCGTTCTGGAAGGACACTCTGTCGCGCTATCAGCTGCTGCGCGGGGACCGCACGCAGCCGCTGCTCTCGCCGGTGGACATGTTCGTGCCGGCGGAGGAATTCTTCGTCGCCGCGAAAAACTACGCGCGCATCGACATCTCCGCGCCCGGGGAAGCCGGCGGCGCGCCCGGCGGTGAAATTGTCGCCACCGCGCTGCCGCCGCTCGCGGTCGAGCGCCGCGCCGCCGATCCGCTGACGCGGCTGAAGGCGTTCCTCGTCGGCACCGGCGCGCGCGTGCTGCTGCTCGCCGAATCCGCGGGCCGGCGCGAAACCATGAGTCAGTATCTGGCCGAATACGGCGTGCTGCCTGCGCCCTGCGCCAGCTACGCGGAGTTTCTCGCCTCCGGCGCGCGCTGCATGCTCGGCACGGCGCCGCTGTTCAACGGCTTCACGCTCGAAGCCGAAAATCTCTGCGTGGTCACCGAGGCCGAACTCTACGCCGGCACGGTGCGCAGCGGCCGCCGCGCAGAGACGCGCGCGACTTCGGTCGAGGGCATGGTGCGCGACCTGTCGGAGCTGCGCATCGGCGACCCGGTGGTGCATGCCCAGCATGGCATCGGCCGCTATCTCGGTTTGGTCAATCTCGACCTCGGCGAGGGCGAAACCGAATTCCTGCACCTGGAATATGCCGGACACGACAAGCTCTACGTGCCGGTGGCGCAGCTGCATCTGATCAGCCGCTACAGCGGCATGGCGCCGGAGCAGGCGCCGCTGCACAAGCTGGGCAGCGGCGACTGGGATCGCGCCAAGAAGAAAGCCGCGGCGCAGATTCGCGACACCGCCGCCGAACTGCTCGAACTTTACGCGCGGCGCGCGGCGCGCGAAGGGCACAAGTTCGAAATCAAGCAGCACGACCTGGACGCGTTCTCCGAGGGTTTCGGATTCGAGGAGACGCCGGACCAGGCGGGGGCGATCCGCGCCGTGGTCGAGGACATGCGTTCGGGCAAGCCCATGGACCGCCTGATCTGCGGCGATGTCGGCTTCGGCAAGACCGAGGTCGCGCTGCGCGCCGCCTTCGTCGCGGTCTGCGGCGGCAAGCAGGTTGCCATCCTCACGCCGACCACGCTGCTGGCCGAGCAGCACTTCCAGACCTTCTCCGACCGCTTCGCGCAGATCGCCGACGAGTGGCCGATCAAGGTCGCCCAGTTATCGCGCTTTCGCAGCGCGAAGGAGCAGACGCAGAGTGTGAAGGCCCTTGCCGACGGCTCGGTCGACGTCGCCATCGGCACGCACAAGCTGCTGCAGCGCGGTATCAAGTTCGCACGCCTCGGGCTGGTGATCATCGACGAGGAGCATCGCTTCGGCGTGCGCCAGAAAGAAGTGCTGAAGGCGCTGCGCGCCGAAGTGGACGTGCTCACGCTCACCGCGACGCCGATTCCGCGCACCCTGGCGATGTCGCTCGAGGGCCTGCGCGATTTCTCGGTGATCGCGACCGCGCCGCAGAAGCGCCTCGCGATCAAGACTTTCGTCAGCCGCGAAAGCGCCGGCGTGATCCGCGAAGCGGTGCTGCGCGAACTCAAGCGCGGCGGGCAGATTTACTTCCTGCACAATGAAGTGCAGACCATAGAGAACATGCACGCCAAGCTCGCCAAGCTGGTACCCGAGGCGCGCATCGTGGTCGCGCACGGCCAGATGCGCGAGCGCGAGCTGGAGCGCGCGATGCGCGAATTCCACCAGCAGCGCTACAACCTGCTGCTTTGCACCACCATCATCGAGACCGGCATCGACATTCCGACCGCCAACACCATGCTGATCAACCGCGCCGATAAGTTCGGCCTGGCGCAGCTGCACCAGCTGCGCGGCCGCGTCGGGCGTTCGCACCACCAGGCCTACGCCTATCTGCTCACCCACGGCGAGGAAACGCTGTCGGCGCAGGCGAAGAAGCGCCTCGAGGCGATCCAGATGATGGACGAGCTCGGCGCGGGCTTCTTCCTCGCGATGCACGACCTGGAGATCCGCGGCGCGGGCGAAGTGCTGGGCGAATCGCAGTCCGGGGAAATGCAGGAAATCGGATTTAATCTCTATGCCGACATGCTCAACCACGCGGTGCGCTCGCTCAAGGCCGGGCGCGAGCCGGACCTGTCGGCGCCGCTGTCGATCACCACCGAAATCAACCTGCACCTGCCGGCGCTGCTGCCAAACGACTATTGCAGCGACGTGCACGAGCGCCTGACGCTGTACAAGCGCCTCGCCAACTGCGATACCGCGGAGCAGCTCGACCGCATGCAGGAAGAGCTGATCGACCGCTTCGGCCCCGCGCCCGATGCGGCGCAGGCGCTGATCGAAACGCACCGCCTGCGCGTGGCCGCGCTCGCCCTGGGCGTGGCGCGCATCGACGCCAGCGGCGATGCGATTGCGCTGCAATTCATCGACAAGCCGCCGCTGGACGGCGCGCGCTTCATGCAGCTGCTGCAGCGCCAGCGCCACTGGAAACTGTCCGGCCCGAGCAAGCTGCGCGCGCAAACGCCGAGCGAAGGCCTGGCGCCGCGCGCGCGCGCAGTGAAGGAGTTGCTCAGGACGCTGCATTCGGCGCTGCCGCCAGTGCCGGCCGAAGCGGCACGCGCCGTAGCGGGTGCGGCATGATTCTCGTGATCCAGGGGGCCGCCCTCGCCGACGCAGACGTGGGGCACCTGGCGGCATTGAGCGGCGCGTCGCGCACCGAGCGCCTGGGCAACTCGGCCTGCCGGCTTTACGGCGCGCGCCAGAATACGGAAATCGCCGCCTACTGCACGCGTGCCAGATTGGACTTCGGCTTCGTGCCGGAGGCGCGCAGGCTCGCGGACATGCGCCTGCTCGCGATCGACATGGATTCCACCCTGATCACCATCGAGTGCATCGACGAAGTCGCCGACCTCGCCGGGGTCAAGGCCGAGGTGTCGGCGATCACCGCCGCCGCGATGGCGGGAGAAATGGACTATGCGCAAAGCCTGCAGCGCCGCGTCGCCCTGCTGCAGGGTGTGGATCAGCGCGCGCTGGCGCGCGTGTACGACGAGCGCCTGAGCCTGTCCCCCGGCGCCGAGTCCCTGCTCGCCGCGGCGCGCCGCGCCGGCATGAAGACGCTGCTGGTGTCGGGCGGCTTCAGTTTCTTTACCGAACGCCTGAAAGCGCGGCTGGGCCTGGACTACAGCATCTCGAACGAACTGGAGATCGCGGACGGCCGGCTCAGCGGCAGGGTGATCGGGCGCATCGTCGACGCGCAGGCGAAGGCGGCGAAACTGCGCGTGCTACGCGACGAATTCGGCATCGCAAAGGCGGCGGTCATCGCCATAGGCGACGGCGCGAACGACCTGCCGATGATGGCCGAAGCCGGCGTGTCCATCGCATACCACGCCAAGGCGATGGCGCGAAACAAGGCCGACTATGCGCTGGATTACTGCGGCCTGGACGGGGTGTTGAACCTGTTCGCCTGAACGGCGTTGAAGGAGGCTGGCAAGGGGGCGGATCCCCCTGTCCGGCAAATACTAGACGTTAAAGCTTTCGCCGCAGCCGCACTGGTCCTTCACGTTCGGATTGTTGAACTTGAAGCTTTCGTTCAGGCCTTCGCGCGCGAAATCGAGTTCCATGCCTTCCAGCAGCGGCAGGCTTTTCGGATCCACGATCAGCTTCACGCCATGGCATTCGAACATGACGTCATCCGGATTGACGCTATCGGCGTACTCCAGTTTGTAGGCGAAACCGGAACAGCCGCTGGTGCGCACACCCAAGCGCAATCCGACACCCTTGCCGCGCTTGGCGATGTGGCTGGTGACGTGTCTGGCGGCTTTTTCAGTCAATGTGACGGGCATCTCAACCTCGTGTAATTTCGTTTCCGCTTCGAACCTGCCAGCGCCTCAGACCGGGAGCGATATGACTTTTCGCGCGGCCGTGGTGCGCCGGTCCATGATCACGGCCACGTTGCCATCCTTCGCCTGCTGCTCGTTCACCAGGTCCTGCAGGGTGACGGAATTCAGGTACTCGTACAGCTTGTCGTTCAGCGTAGCCCACAGATTGTGGGTCATGCAGCGCTTGTCTTCCTGGCAGTTTTCCAGGCCGCCGCACTGCGTCGCGTCAAGTGGTTCGTCCACGGCGAGAATTATGTCGGCCACCGTCACCTTTTCCGTCGGTAGCGCCAGGTTGTAACCGCCGCCCGGGCCGCGCACGCTTTCGACCAGGTTGTGCCGGCGCAGCTTGCCGAAGAGTTGTTCGAGATAGGACAGCGAAATGCTTTGGCGCGCGCCGATGCCGGCCAGCGTTACCGGTCCGTGTTGGTGGCGCAGCGCCAGATCTAGCATGGCGGTTACCGCGAAGCGGCCTTTGGTCGTCAGTCTCATCGATTCGTCTCCGGCTGAATACCCGATAAGGAGAGTCAAGTATAGCCAAACCCGACTGATTTGGTCAACTATTAGCCGAAATCAATCATTTATCCGCCGCGCGGCGCGGCCTGCCGGGCGCAAAACGATCCGCAACGGCCAAATCGTCTTCGGTGCGCAGCTTGAGCGATTCGATTTCCTGCTGCAGTTGTTCCAGGCGATGATCCTGTTCCATCGAGTGGTCGAGCAGGCCCTGCAGCGCCTTGGCGAATGGATCGTCGGTGGCTTTCGCGGTGACGGCATAGGCGGAAAAGCCCAATTTGGCCGCCTTTTCCTCGCGCGACTTGTCCTGCTCGTCGAGGATGAAGCGCGCCGGTATCCCGACCGCAGAGGCGCCCGGCGGGACGTCTTTCACCACCACGGCGTTGGAGCCGATTTTCGCCCCCTCGCCTACGATTATCGGGCCGAGGATCTTGGCGCCGGCGCCGACGACCACGCCGTTTCTGAGCGTCGGATGGCGCTTGCCCTTGTTCCAGGACGTGCCGCCGAGGGTCACGCCGTGATACAGCGTGACATCGTCGCCTATCTCGGCGGTCTCCCCGATGACCACGCCCATGCCGTGGTCGATGAAGAAGCGCCGCCCAATGGTTGCGCCCGGATGGATCTCGATGCCGGTCAGCCAGCGGCCCATGTTCGAGATCCAACGACCCAGCCAGCGCAGGTTCATGCGCCACAGCCAATTGGCGACGCGGTGAATGCGCAGCGCGTGAAACCCCGGGTAGCAGGTCAGGACTTCCCAGGTGGTGCGTGCCGCGGGGTCGCGGTCGAAGACGCTGGCTATATCTTCTCGGATGCGGTTGAACATAAGCGTGCCTGGGAATTACCCAGTCTCCGGTACGATTTGGTGCAAATTCATTATTAATATTTATGATTAACTAGATTCACCAACATAATGTTTTAATGTGAATAAGTTGATACAAAAACCCTCCGACCTACGCTTTATCTTACTAATCCCTAGTGTTTTAGTCAAGTATTTTTGTCGAAGGCCTTGAGCATGCCGCGCAGGATGTTGACCTCTTCCTGCTCCAGCCGGCTGCGCCCGAACAGGCGCCGCAGGCGTGGCATCAGGCGCCGCGGAATCGCCGGGTCGAGAAAGCCGCTTGCGACCAGGCTCTGTTCGAGATGGACGTAGAGATTCTCTATATCCTCGTGCCGCGCCGGCGCGAACTCCGCGGCCGGCAGGAGCTCGGTTCCGAGCGCGGCCACGCGCACTTCATACGCCATCACCTGTACCGCCGCCGCCAGGTTCAGCGAGGAATAACCCGGGTCGGCGGGGATATGCGCCGCAGCGCTGCACTGCAGGATTTCGTCGTTGGTCAGGCCCGACATTTCGGTGCCGAACACCAGCGCGACCTCGCCCTCCCGCGCCGCCGCGATCAAAGGCTGCACCGCACTGCGCGCGTCGGCCGATGCATGGGCGAGCTCGCGCCGGCGCGCGCTGACGGCCAGCGCGTAGACCGTGCCCTGCAGCGCCTCGCCCAGGCTCGCGCACAGGCGCGCGCCGCGCAACAGGTCGGAGGCGCCGCTCGCCATGGCTTCGGCTTCCGCGTCGATCGGCTTTTTCGGCTCGACCAGATACAGCGCGCTGATGCCCATGGTCTTCATCGCGCGCGCCGCCGCGCCGATGTTGCCCGGATGCGACGTGCGCGACAGCACCACACGAATGCGCGACAGCAGCTCGGCGCTCATATTAAAATCGACACTTCCGCGCAGTCCGCGAACACACGCAAAGACCCCATCCCATGCACCCCATGCTCAATATCGCGGTGAAAGCCGCGCGGCGCGCCGGCGTCATCATCAACCGTGCGGCACAGGACCTGGACGCCCTGACCGTGTCGACCAAGCGCCACAATGATTTCGTCACCGAGGTCGACCAGGCGGCGGAACAGGCAGTGATCCAGATACTGCTGAAGGCGTTTCCGGACCACGCAATTCTGGCAGAGGAGTCCGGCGCGACCGGCAAGTCGGACTACGTCTGGATCATAGACCCGCTGGACGGCACCACTAATTTTATCCACGGTTTTCCCCAGTATTGCGTGTCGATCGGCCTGCAGCACAAAGGCATATTGACCCAGGCGGTGATCTACGACCCCGGGCGCAACGAACTCTACACTGCCTCGCGCGGACACGGCGCCTATCTCAACGACCGGCGCATACGCGTGTCCAAGCGCAGGCAATTGGACGATGCGCTGATCGGCACCGGTTTTCCGTTCCGTGAAATGCAGAATATCGAGCGCTACGCACCCGCATTGATCCAGCTCATGGGGCAGACCGCGGGCGTGCGCCGCGCCGGTGCCGCCGCGCTCGATCTCGCCTATGTCGCGGCCGGCCGGCTCGACGGCTTCTGGGAAATGGGGCTGTCGCCCTGGGACATGGCCGCGGGCTGCCTGCTGATCCTCGAAGCCGGCGGCCTGGTAAGCGACTTCGACGGCGACGGCAATTACCTGAAGACCGGCAACGTCGTCACCGGCACGCCCAGGGTATTTACGCCGCTGCTGCAGATCGTGGCCGCGCACCACAACAAGTAGCCGCTGATGCGACTGCTGCGCTCGCTGCAGGCATGGATCGGCGGCGGTAGCGCCGCCGCGCTGGAGGCGGCGATCCGGCTGCACGAAAGCGGCGACCTCGCCGGCGCGCAGCGCTGCTACCGCGAAATCCTGCGGGTCGATGTGCGCGACGCCGACGCGACCCACTTGCTTGGGCTGATCGCGCACCAGCGCGGCGAGCACGCGCAGGCCGCCGCGCAGATCGGCGCGGCGATTGCGCTCAGGGGCGACAAGGCGATCTATCACTACAACCTCGGCAACGCGCTCGCCGCGCTCGACCGGCCGCAGGAGGCCGCGCAGAGCTTTCGCGCGGCGATGCGGCTCGATCCGGCGCACGCCGCCACGCGCGCCAACCTCGCCCTCGCGCTGACCCAGTCCGGCCGCCATCAGGAGGCGGCCGTCGAATTGCGCCAGCTGTTGAAACTGAGCCCGTCGCCAGCGGCGCGCAACGCGCTTGCGAGCGCTCTGATCCGCTGCGCCGACGCCGATCCCGCGGCAAGCGGCGCCTACGCCGAGGCGGCCGCACTGCTGCGCGAGGCGTGGCGCGACGCCGACGATCCGGCCGAGGCCAGGCTCGCCCTCGCCTACTGCCTGCAGCAAGACAGGCACTGGAGCGAAGCCGCGGAGCACTACGCGGCCGTGCTTGCGCTGAAACCGGCCGACGCCGGCGCGCACAACAAGCTCGCTAACTGCTACAACCAGCTCGGCCGCATGGGCGAGGCGATCCTGCACTACCGCGAAACCTACCGGCTCGCGCCGGATTTTCCCGAGGCGCTGGCGAGCGTGCTCGCCTGCCTGAACTACGACCCGGACTGCAGCCCGGAGCAATCGGCAGCCGAGCACCGGCACTGGGCCGAGCGCGTGGCGGCACCGCATTACCCCAAGTCCGCGCGCTTCGACAACGAACGCGATCCGCAGCGGCGCCTGCGCGTAGGCTATGTCTCACCGGATCTGCGCCGCCATCCGGTGAGCGCCATATTCGAACCCATTCTCGCCGCGCACGACCGCAGCCGCATCGAGGCGACCTGTTACTACAATTTCGCCGGCGAAGATGCGGTGACGCTGCGGCTGAAACACCAAGCCAAACGCTGGCGGCCGGTCGCCGGCCTGTCCGACGCCGCGCTGTGCGAGCAGATCCGCGCCGATGGCATCGACATCCTGGTCGACCTCGCCGGCCACACCACGCACAACCGCCTGCTCGCCTTTGCACGCAAGCCCGCGCCGGTGCAGGTGAGCTGGCTCGGCTACTTCAACAGCACCGGGCTCGCCACGATGGACTGTTTCATCAGCGACCCGTGGTCTTCGCCGGCGGGCCAGGAGCGCTACTATGTCGAGCGGCTGCTGCGCCTGCCAGACACGCGCTTTTGCTATCTGCCGCCGGAATACATGCCCGATGTCGGCCCGCTTCCCGCCGCGAGCGCGGGCCGGGTCACCTTCGGCTGCCTCAACAACCTGGCCAAGCTCAACGAAAGCGTGCTGGCGCTGTGGGGGAAAGTGCTGCACGCGGTGCCGGATTCGAGGCTGCTGGTGCAGGCCGCGGCGCTGGACGACGCGCCCAACCGCGAGCGCTTCGGCGCGTTGTGCGCGCGCCACGGCATCGCGCCCCAGCGACTGGAACTGCGCGGCTTCGTCCCCATCGATCAGTCTCCGGCAAGCTATGCCGGCATCGACATCGCGCTCGACCCGTTCCCGTTCTGCGGCGGCATGACCAGCCTGGAAGCGCTGTGGCTGGGCGTCCCGGTCCTCACGCTGCCCGGCGAAACCATCGCCAGCCGTCAGAGCGCGAGCATGCTGATGAACCTCGACCTTCCCGGGCTGATCGCGCAGGACGCCGGACAGTACGTCGATAGCGCGGCGCTGCTTGCGCGCGATCTGCCGCGCCTGGCCGCGCTGCGCGCCGGCTTGCGCACGCGTTTCGCCGCCTCGCCGCTGATGGATTACGCCGGCTTCGCGCGCGCGCTCGAATCGGCTTACCGCGACATGTGGATCAACTGGCTTGCCGACCAGCCCGTCGGCTGATGCAAAGTTGACCAATTAAGTCAAGTATTGTATAGTTGACAAAATTACTCGTGTATTCCTTGTGTAAAGCATATACATCTGATATCTAATGATTTTCCCGTTGAAATCCAGCATCGAAGCCGTGGCGCGGGCCGCGAAGGCAGTCACGGCCTACCGTTTCCAGTATATTCGACAAGGCTGGTGAATCCTCTATGAGCACTTCACTGCAAAACCTGGTCAACCGCCCCTACGCCCACGGCTTCGTTTCGGACATCGAATCCGATACCGCGCCCAAGGGCCTGAGCGAAGATACGATACGGCTGATCTCGGCGAAAAAGAACGAGCCCGAGTGGCTGCTCGAGCTCCGGCTCAAGGCCTACCAGCAGTGGCTCACGATGACCGAGCCGCAGTGGCCTAACGTGACCTATCCCAAGATCGATTTCCAGTCGATCAGCTATTACTCTGCGCCCAAGCCGAAAAAGACGCTGAACAGCATGGACGAAGTCGATCCGGAATTGCTGCGCACCTTCGAGAAGCTCGGCGTGCCGATGAACGAGCGCGCGAAGCTCGCGGGCGTGGCGGTCGACGTGATTTTCGACAGCGTATCGGTGGCCACCACCTACAAGGCCAAGCTGGCCGAGGTCGGCATCATTTTCTGTTCGATCTCGGAGGCGGTGCACGACCATCCCGACCTGGTGCGCAAATACCTCGGCAGCGTGGTGCCGGTCGGCGACAATTACTATGCCGCGCTCAACTCGGCCGTATTCACCGACGGCTCCTTCTGCTTCATTCCCAAGGGCGTCAAATGCCCGATGGACCTGTCGACTTATTTCCGCATCAACACGGAAAACTCCGGCCAGTTCGAGCGCACGTTGATCATTGCCGAGGAAGGCGCCTCGGTTTCCTACCTCGAAGGCTGCACCGCGCCCAAGTTCGACACCAACCAGCTGCACGCCGCGGTGGTGGAGTTGGTGGCGCTGGACAATGCCGACATCAAGTATTCGACGGTGCAGAATTGGTACGCGGGCGACGAGAACGGCGTGGGCGGCATTTACAACTTCGTCACCAAGCGCGGCCTGTGCAAAGGCGTGAATTCGCGCATTTCCTGGACGCAGGTGGAAACCGGTTCGGCGATCACCTGGAAATACCCGAGTTGCATACTGCGCGGCGACAACTCGGTGGGCGAATTCTACTCGGTGGCGCTGACCAATCACCGCCAGCAGGCCGACACCGGCACCAAGATGATCCACCTCGGCAAGAATACCCGCAGCACCATCGTCAGCAAGGGCATCTCGGCCGGGCGCTCGAACAACAGCTATCGCGGGCTGGTGAGGATCGCGCCGACCGCGGCCGGCGCGCGCAACTACTCGCAGTGCGATTCGATGCTGATCGGCGAGCAGTGCGGCGCCAATACCTTTCCCTACATACAGGTGAACAACCCCAGCGCCAAGGTCGAGCACGAAGCCTCGACCTCCAAGATCGGCGAAGACCAGCTGTTTTATTTCGCCCAGCGCGGCATCGGCGCCGAGGAAGCGGTGTCGATGATCATCAACGGATTCTGCAAAGACGTCTTTCAACAATTGCCGATGGAGTTCGCGGTCGAAGCGACCAAGCTGCTCGGCCTCAAGCTCGAAGGAAGTGTCGGATGATTTACCAGGACAGCAAGACCCTGCTCGCGGTGCGCGACCTGCGCGCAACCGTCAACGGCATCGAAATTCTCAAGGGCATGAACCTCACGGTCAGAAGCGGCGAGGTGCACGCGATCATGGGGCCGAACGGCTCGGGCAAGAGCACTTTCGCCAAAGTGCTCGCCGGCCACCCGGCATACGAAGTCAGCGCCGGCGAGGTGCAGTTCGACGGCAGCGACCTGCTCGGGCTCGCAGCCGAGGCGCGCGCGCGCGCCGGCGTGTTCCTCGGCTTCCAGTACCCGATCGAAATCCCCGGCGTGGCCAACAGCCAGTTCCTGCGCCTCGCCTACAACACGGTGCAGGTAGAGCGCGGCAAGGACGAGCTCGACCCGCTGGAATTCGACGACTTCGTGCGCGAGAAAATGAAACTGCTCGAGATGAACCCGGAGTTCCTCGCGCGCAGCGTCAACGAAGGCTTCTCCGGCGGCGAGAAAAAGCGCAACGAGATCCTGCAGATGGCCCTGCTCGAGCCCAAGCTCGCGATCCTGGACGAAACCGACTCCGGCCTGGACATCGACGCGCTGCGCATCGTTGCGGGCGGCGTCAACCAGCTTTCGGGCAAGGACAACGCGATCGTATTGGTCACGCACTACCAGCGCCTGCTCAATTACATCGTGCCCGACTACGTGCACGTGATGGACGCGGGCCGCATCCTCAAGACCGGCGGCAAGGAACTCGCACTCGAGCTCGAAGCCCGCGGCTACGACTGGGTGGCGGCGGAAGCGAAAGAACAGGCCGGCGCACGCGCATGAATTCCGTCTCGACCAAGGCTTATCTCGACAGCCTGCTTGAGGGCCGCCCCGAAGCGAGCCCGCTCAGCTGGCTGAACGAGCTGCGCGCGCACGCGGTCGACCGGGTCGGCGCGCTCACCGTGCCGACCACACGCGACGAGGACTGGCGCTTCACCGACATCTCGCCGCTGACCAAGCTCAGTTTCCAGCCGGCGCGGGACGCGCAGGCCATCGCGGCCGACGCGCTGCAGCCGTGGGCCCTGAACGAAGCCGCTGCGCGCCTGGTATTCGTCGACGGCATTTACGCGCCGCAGCACTCGTTCAACAACACCGGGCTCACGGTGGAAAATTTCGCCGCGGGCCTGGAGCGACACGGCGCCGCCGTGCAGGCGCAGCTCGGCCGGCACGCCGCATTCGAGCACAATGCGTTCGCCGCGCTCAACACCGCGTTCCTGCACGACGGGGCGCTGATCCTGGTGCCGCGCGGGCTCGCCCCTGCCGCGCCGGTGCATCTGCTGTTCATCACGACACGCAAGCACGCGGCCAACTACCCGCGCTGCCTGGTGATCGCCGAGCCCGGCAGCGCGCTGACGCTGGTGGAAGATTATGTATCGCTGCAGGACGAGGCCTATTTCACCAACGCGGTCACCGAAATCGCGCTCGCCGGCGACGCGCAGCTGCATCATGTGCGGGTGCAGCGCGAGGGCGCCGAGGCTTTCCATATCGCCAATTGCGCGGTGTCGCTGGCGCCTTCGAGCCGCTACCACTCGGTGAGCGTCGCGCTGGGCGCGCGCATCTCGCGCTTCAACCTGGGCGTGCTGCTCGGCGCCGAAGGCGCGCAGTGCAGCATCGACGGGCTCGCCCTGATCGGCGGCAAGCAGCTGGCCGACACGCATACGCTGATCGACCACGCCCAGCCGCAATGCACCAGCCGGCAATTGCACAAATGCATCGTCGACGGCGCCGCGCACGCGGTGTTCAACGGCAACGTCATGGTGCGCGCCGGTGCGCAGCGCACCGATTCCGCGCAATCGAGCCGCAATCTCCTCTTGAGCGGCAAAGCGCGCGTCGACACCAAGCCGCAGCTGGAGATTTTCGCCGACGACGTGAAATGCGCGCACGGCGCGACCGTGGGCCAGCTCGACCTGGACGAGGTGTTCTACCTCAAGAGCCGCGGACTGTCCGAAACCGCCGCGCGCAATCTGCTGACTTACGCCTTCGGCGCCGAGGTCATCGAGCGCATCCCGGTCGCCACGCTCAGGCAGCGGCTGGAACAGACGGTCATGGCGCGCACCCAGAGCGCCAAAGCGGTCGCGGGGAGCGCGCCATGACCGCGCGGCCGAGCGCGCTGCAGCCGGTGATCGCGCCGCTGCTGGACCTCGAGCGCATCCGCGCCGATTTTCCGATCCTCGGCCTCAGGCCGGGCGGCAAGCCGCTGGTCTATCTGGACAACGCGGCCTCGAGCCAGATGCCGCAGCAGGTGATCGACCGCCTGGTGCGCTACCAGACCAGCCAGCACGCCAACATCCACCGCGCGGTGCATACGCTGTCCGAGATCGCCACCGCGGAATACGAGGCGGCGCGGCGCAAGCTGGCGCGCTTCATCAATGCGCGCGAAGAGCGCGAAGTGATTTTCACCAGCGGCACCACCGATGCCATCAACCTGGTCATGCACGGCTACGGCCGCAAGTTCATCGGCGCCGGCGACGAAATCATCCTCACCACGCTGGAGCACCATTCGAATATCGTGCCCTGGCAGATGCTGGCCGAGGAGAAAGGCGCGAAGATCCGCGTCGTGCCCGTCAACGACGCGGGAGAACTCCTGATCGAGGACTACGAGCGGCTGTTCAGCGCGCGCACCAGGCTGGTCGGGGTGATGCATGTCTCGAACGCGCTCGGCAGCATCAATCCGGTCAAGCAGATGGCTGCGTTTGCGCATGCGCGCGGCGTGCCGGTGCTGGTGGACGGCGCACAGGCGGTGCCGCACATGCGCGTCGACGTGCAGGACCTCGATTGCGATTTCTACGCGTTTTCCGGGCACAAGCTGTGCGGCCCGACCGGCATCGGCATCCTCTACGGCAAGGCGGCGCTGCTCGAGCGCATGCAGCCGTTCAAGGGCGGCGGCGACATGATCCTGTCGGTCACGTTCGAGAAGACCACCTACAACGTAATCCCGCAGAAGTTCGAAGCGGGCACGCCGCCCATTGCGCAAGCTATCGGCCTGGGCGCGGCGGTCGACTATCTTGGCGCGATAGGCATGGACGCGATCGCGGCGCACGAGCGCGCGCTGCTCGACTATGCCACCGCGAAACTCGCGCGCATGGCGGGCGTGCGCCTCATCGGCACCGCCGCCGAGAAGGCTGCGGTGCTGTCGTTCGCGCTCGAAGGCGTGCACCCGCACGACGTCGGCACGCTGCTCAACGAGGACGGGATCGCGGTGCGCACCGGCCATCATTGTGCGCAGCCGGTGATGCAGCGTTTCAAGGTGCCGGCGACCACGCGCGCCTCCTTCGCCTTCTACAACACGGTGGCGGAGATCGACGCGCTCGCCGCGGGCATCGCCAACGTACAAAAGGTCTTCCGCTGATGACCGACCCGAAATCGCTGTACCAGGAAGTCATACTCGACCACAACCGCAAGCCGCGCAATTTCGGCACGCTGGAGCAGGCGAGCCATCACGCCAAAGGCCACAATCCGCTGTGCGGCGACCATCTAAGCCTGGCGCTGAACCTGGACGGGGAGCGCATTTCGGCCATCGCGTTCGAGGGCGAGTCCTGCGCCATCTGCAAGGCGTCGGCATCGATGATGACGGCCAACGTCAAGGGCAAGACGACGCAGGAGGCCGAAACCATGGTGCAGGAGTTCCGCGACATGGCGACCGGCCAGCTCGACACCGAGAAGCAGGAGCACCATCTGGGCCGGCTAACCGTATTCGCCGGCGTGCGCGACCTGCCGACGCGCGTCAAATGCGCGATCCTGCCCTGGCACACACTGCATGCCGCGCTGCATTCGGTCGCGGACACCTCGACCGAATCCGACAACGATCCGATGCACGCACCCATCGGCGATGCCTGAACTGATTTGCCATGCCTAAAATTGCCGAAATCGAAGACACGCCGAACCCGAACGCGAAGAAGTTCATCCTCAAGGAACCGCTGAGCTGGGGCATCACGCATTCCTACGACACCGCCGCGCAGGCGGAGGACGATCTGCTCGCCGCGTCGATATTCGATATCGAGCACGTGACCAACGTGTTCTACGTCGATCGCTGGCTAACGGTGACGCAGGATGGCGCCGCCGACTGGCAGCAATTGCTGCGCCGGGTCGCCGACCGGGTGCGCGCCGCGCCTGCGGCAAGCGAACAATCCGCCCAGCTCGCCTCCGCTGCGGCTGCTACCCAACTCGCCGACCTGAGCCCCGACGACCAGCAGCGCCTGTACATGATCAACGGCCTGCTCGACGAGCAGATCCGCCCCTACCTGCAGGGCGACGGCGGCGACCTGTTTGTGCTCGGCCTCGAAGGTAACAAGCTGACAGTGCACTATCAGGGCGCCTGCGGCAGTTGCCCGAGTTCCCTGTCGGGCACGCTGGTCGGCATCGAACAGCTGCTGCGTACGATAGAGCCCGATATCGAAGTGTTGGCGGTATAGCCGATCGCGAATATCATCGCCGCGAGCGCGGCGCTGCCTTGTCCTGCAGCGCCATCAAGATGGTGCCCGAGTCGACTTAAGGACCTGAACCAGGGCCGCGCCCGGGTTCAATGCGCCAGGCCCGCGAGGATCTGACGCACCTCCTGTTCCAGGCCGGTGGACGGAATGACCACCGCCTTTCTGCCGCCTACCTCGGTCGAGAATCGCGGGGTTTCGCCGGCGCGCTCATAAGCCACGCCGAGCTTGTTGATCAGCTTGCCGGTCTCGACCGGCGACAGCTTGTTCAGGCTTGCCAATTCCTTGAGGCTGCTCACCTTGCCATCGTGGATCCAGGCGATGCCGAAACGCTTCGGCGGTTTGCCGAGGAACACGAAGGCCTCGCGCTCGCCGGGCACCACCTCCAGTGGGTCGGACGCCTGGCGCGCCAGCTCTTCGAGCGGCGCCTTTACCGCGCTTAACCCGGCGTATGCCGCATTGTCTTCGGGCAGCGGCGGGTAACCCTTGTCGCCGCCAAACATCTTGTCGAATAATCCCATGCTGACCTCCTCTGGTTGGGGCAAAAACGCAGCCTGATGGCAGGGCTTCCCGGGCGCATGCCGCGGCCGTAGACCCGGATGCAACGCCAGTCGATGCGCTTTCTTGGGGGAGTCTGGTCAATGGGATTGTTGCGCGATCGACGTACCAGCAGACGAACTGGCCAGATTACGCTTCATAGAATACTATTGTTACAAACAATAGTCCAATCGGGTGCGCATGCCGCGTTTGGCGAGCCGCGCGGCGATGGCTTCGATTTCGCCGGCGATAGCCGCAAGCGCTTGCTCGCGCGGCATTTGCCATGGCATATAGACCACGTCGATATCGACCGACAGGCGCGGCATGTCGCGCACGAAGAGGTTGATGGCGGTGCCGCCCTTCATCGCGAAGATGTCATTGGCGAAGACGTCCGGCGCGGCGGCCAGCAGCAGGCGCACGGCATCAGCGTAGACCTTATCCATGCGGTTTCAGACTCAGTAAAGTGCCGTCTTTCAAGCGGCTCATCCAGCGCTTGTCGCTGCCGACCGGCAGCGTGTACTGCTGCTGAAGTTCGGCGACGTCCACCACCTTTGTCTCGCGCGCCCAGGTCAGGAAAAGCCGCACCGTCTTGACGCTAGTGCAACAGGCAAGCAGGCGGCCGAACATCTCCTTGCGCGGATTGCTCAAACCATCGAACAGATTGCGCGCTTCTTCCAGGCTCTGATGCGTGCCCACTTCGTACAGCAACTCGAGCAGCGCGCGCTCGGTCACCGACACGCTCAAGCCCTCGGTCACGCCGGGGGGCGTGGCCAGGGTCTTTGCGGCCAGCGCTTCGTCCGGCCAATCGAAAAGCCGGGCCGACACGTAACGTGCGGGGAAGCGCGTTGTGAACCAAGCGGGCAGCACGAAGCGCACATCACCCCAGAGGACCCACTGCTCGCGCGTGGCCAGATTGTGGCGCACGCCCTGTAAAGCGAGTGCGCTCTTGCCGGCTACGTGCAGGCCGGTCACGCGGCTTTGCAGGAACTTGATCGCGCCGTGCGCACTCAGCCCGTCGGCAGGAAAGGCGTACACGCCCTGCGCCAGCCGGACCAGCCAACCCGTCGCGGCGTAGTGGGCCGCCAGCGTCGAGGAGACGCCCAGGCGCGCGAGCTCGCCCACGTCGAATGGCGCCCCGCGCGGAAGGCTGGTCTGGAGCTGCTTGATTAGAGAATATCTTGAAGTTCCCATAATGATTGAATATTACGGCATTTTCTAATCACATTCAATCTTATTGATTAAATGTTACATGTATATTATTATATAGCTATAATTTAATAACCATATCTAATCAGAAGGTAATTGACGCCAGAATCCCCAGATTTTTATGTATTTTACGGTATTTAATCCACGTTCTATGCTGTATTATACATTTAATGAAGTCAAAGCTCCACGAGACTATTCGAGCGCGACGGCTTGCCTTGGGCCTGTCGCAAATCGAGGTTGCGCGCCGAAGCGGTATTCAGCAGCGGCAGGTGTCGCTGTTCGAGCGCGGAGGAGATGTAACGCTATCCACGCTCTTGAAGCTGGCCCAGGCGCTAAACATGGAACTGCTACCGATTCCACGCGAGGACAGCGCAAAGGTCGCGGCCGTAATTAAAGTCCAGGCCAAACGCGCGCCGGCCTCTTCTGCCGCTTCGTCGCCGCCTTCCCTGCTTGACCGCTATCAGGTAAAAGAGGACGAGGAGCCGTCAGATGGCTGAAACCCGCGTGCTCAAGATTCTGCTGGGCAATGTACCTGTCGGCCACCTCACCGGCTTTCAGGACGGCAAGAGCCTGTTCGCCTTTGATGACAGCTACATCGACCTGGGACCCGGCCGGCCGGTCCTGAGCCTGTCATTCAACACGCCCGGAGACGAAGAAGCGACCGAGCGCACGCTGCGCGAAATTTATCCCAGCCGGATGAAGTTACCACCTTTCTTCAGCAACCTGCTGCCCGAAGGCGTGCTGCGAGAATACATGGTCAAGCGACTGAAGATTCACCACGACCATGAATTCGACCTGCTCATGGCACTGGGCGCGAGCCTGCCCGGCGCGGTTCGCGCGCTTCCCGCAGACGAATTGCCGCATGCCGCCATTCACTACCGGCCTGGCACCACGCACGCCGCACCCGAGGAAACACCGATCAAGTTTTCGCTGGGCGGATCACAGCTCAAGTTCTCGATGATCGAGCGCGGTGGGCGATTCACGCTGGCCGATGGCGACGACGAGTGGATCGTCAAGCCACCGCACCCGACGTATCCCAACGTCCCTGCGAACGAGTACACGATGATGCTCCTTGCGGCCGCCGCTGGAATACAAACGCCCGAAGTCAAGCTGGTGCAGCTCGGAGACATAGATCTGGCGGGACTGGCCGGCCTCTCGATACCGCAATGGGAAACCTGGGCCTACGCCGTCAAGCGCTACGACCGCACTGCCAACGGACGCGTCCACGTCGAAGACTTCGCGCAGGTATTCAACGTCCCTGCCGACCAGGAATATAAAGCGACCAATTACGACACGATCGGCAGATTGATCTTCGATCTCTTTCCCAATCGCTTCGAGCAGCTCGCGGAATTCATTCGGCGACTAGTCGTCAACATTCTCATCGGCAACGGCGACGCACATCTCAAGAACTGGTCAGTGATCTATCAAGACAAAGTGACGCCCCAGCTGGCGCCGGCATACGACCTCGTATCGACGATTCACTATGTCGCGAACGACAGCCTTGCACTGAATCTGGGTGGGGAAAAGCGTTTCGAATCCATCGACCAAGAACATTTCGACCGGCTCGCCCGTCGGATGGACGCGCCACCGAAGTTCGTGCTGGACATCGTCAAGGAGACGGTGACAATCGCCCAAAAAGCGTGGCCCGGGATCATTCGCGAAGTCGGTCTCCCGGAGGATATTCGTAACCGCCTTTACCGCCATTGGGACGGGCTTTCCGAGCTGCTGCGGATAAGGCGATAGCACTCGCTTACCTCTCCCGTCGCACGGCACCGATCGAGCAGCTGTCATACTCCGCTGCACGTCTATAATGGCGGCCGATGAAGCCTGAAGCGCACGCGCCGGCCAGTTTGACCGCGCACACTCCGATGATGCAGCAGTACCTGCGCCTTAAAGCGCAGCATCCGGACATCCTGCTGTTCTACCGCATGGGCGACTTTTACGAGCTGTTCCACGACGACGCCGAGAAAGCGGCGCGCCTGCTCGACATCACGCTCACCACGCGCGGCGCATCAGCCGGCGTGCCGATCAAAATGGCGGGCGTGCCCTATCACGCGGTGGAACAGTACCTGGCGAAGCTGCTTAAGCTCGGCGAGTCGGTCGCGATCTGCGAGCAGATCGGCGATCCGAACGCTTCGAAGGGACCGGTGGAGCGCGCAGTGACGCGCATCGTCACTCCGGGCACGCTGACCGATTCCGCGCTGCTCGACGAGAAATCCGACCAGTTGCTGCTCGCGCTCGCGGTCGAGGACAACAGCGTGGGCCTGGCATGGCTGAATCTCGCGAGCGGAGAGCTGCGCGTGGCCGAAATGCCGCAGCGCCAGCTCGCGGGCGAGCTCACGCGGCTGCGTCCGGCCGAAATCCTGGTCGCCGACGGCGCTGCGCACGCCGGCCTCAGCACCACCGCCGCGCTTACCCGGCTGCCGCAATGGCATTTCGACTACGCCGCCGCGCACGAGCAGCTGCTCAAGCATTTCAATGTGCACTCGCTCGCGGGCTTCGGCTGCGAGGACCTGCGCCCCGCGATCGCCGCCGCCGGCGCGCTGCTCGCGTACGCGCGCAAGACCCAGGGCCAGGCGCTGTCGCACGTGAACGCGCTGCGCGCCGAGCGCGCCGACGATTACGTGCGCATGGATGCGGCCACGCGGCGCAATCTGGAGCTCACCGAAACCCTGCGCGGCACGCCCGCGCCCACGCTGTGCAGCCTGCTCGACGGCTGCGCCACCGGCATGGGCAGCCGCCTGCTGCGCCACTGGCTGCATCATCCCTTGCGCGACCGCGCCGTGCTGGCCAATCGCCATGAGGCGGTGGACGAGCTTGCGCAGGGCTCGCCGGCGCTGCGCGAGGCGCTGCGCCGCATCGCGGACGTGGAGCGCATCGGCGCGCGCATCGCGCTGAAGAGCGCGCGCCCGCGCGATCTCTCTGGGCTGCGCGACAGCCTCGCCGCGCTGCCCGCGCTGGCCGCGCCGCTCGCCGGCGCAGGCGCGCCGCGCCTCGCCGAGTTGCGCGACGGTCTCGCCGTGCCGCCGCAGTGCGCCTCACTGCTCGTGCGCGCGATCCTGCCCGAGCCCGCGACCTTGTTGCGCGAGGGCGGTGTCATCAACCACGGCTACGACGCCGGGCTGGACGAACTGCGCGCGCTGCAGACCAATTCGAGCGAATTCCTGGTCGCGCTGGAGGCGCGCGAGCGCGCGCGCAGCGGCATCCCCAACCTCAAGGTCGAATACAACCGCGTGCACGGCTTTTACATCGAAGTGACCCACGCGCACGTGGAAAAGATTCCGGCCGATTACCGCCGTCGTCAGACGCTGAAGAACGCGGAGCGCTACATCACGCCCGAACTCAAGGCATTCGAGGACAAGGCGCTGTCGGCGCAGGAGCGCGCGCTGGCGCTGGAAAAGACGCTGTACGAGCAACTGCTGGAGCAGCTGCAGCCGCATGTTCCCGCGCTGCAGCGCATCGCGCGCAGCCTGGCCGAGCTGGATCTCCTGGCGGCATTCGCCGATCACAGCCTGCGCTCGAACTGGTGCCGGCCGCAGTTCGTCGACGACGCGCTGATCGAAATCGAGGCCGGGCGCCACCCGGTGGTCGAGGCGCAGTTGGACCAGTTCATCGCCAACGACTGCCGCCTGAACGCCGCGCGCCGGCTGCTGCTGATCACCGGGCCGAACATGGGCGGCAAGTCCACCTACATGCGCCAGGTGGCGCTGATCGCGCTGCTCGCCCATATAGGCGCCTTCGTGCCGGCGCGCGCGGCGCGCCTGGGACCGATCGACCAGATCTTCACGCGCATCGGCGCCGCCGACGACCTCGCCGGCGGCCGCTCCACGTTCATGGTGGAAATGACTGAAAGCGCCAATATCCTGCACAACGCCACGCCGGCGAGCCTGGTGCTGATGGACGAGGTCGGGCGCGGCACCTCGACCTTCGACGGCCTCGCGTTGGCCTGGGCCATCGCGCGCCACCTGATTGATAAGAACCGCAGCTACACCTTGTTCGCCACGCATTATTTCGAGCTCACGCGGCTCGCGCTGGAGTACCGCGAGGCCGCCAACATCCACCTGGACGCCGTCGAGCACAAGGATTCGATCGTGTTTCTGCACGCGGTCGAGGAAGGCCCGGCCTCGCAGAGCTACGGCCTGCAGGTGGCGGCGCTCGCCGGCGTGCCCGGCAGCGTGACGCGCGCGGCGAAGCGCTACCTGCTGCAGCTGGAGGAGCAGAGCCTGACCCGCGGCGGACAAACTGACCTGTTCGCCGGCGTCACGCCCGCCGCCGAGGCCGAGCCGCATCCGGTGCTGGATCTGCTCGCCGGCGTCAAACCGGACGAGCTCAGCCCGAAAGAGGCGCTGGAACTGCTCTACAAGCTGAAGAATCTATAGCATGGCATTGCAAAACAGACCTAATCTGCGATGTCATCCCGAGCAGCGCGAGGGATCTGCTTTTGATTCGAACAAAAAGCAGATCCCTCGGCCGCTGGCCTCGGAATGACATGTCGTATTGCGACAGATGCTAAGGCCTTTCCTTCTCTGCATCGCCTTAACGCTGTGCGCAAGCCCTGCGCAGGCCGACGCGCCCTCGCCTTTTTCCTTCGCCATCGTCGGCGACGCGCCCTACAACGCGCTGGAAGAACCGGAGTTCGCGCGGGAACTGGAAGAGATCAACCGGGTGGACCTTGCCTTCGTCGTTCATGTCGGCGATATCAAGAACGGCAGCAGTCCCTGCGGCGACGCCTTGTATGCCAAACGCGTGCAGCAGTTCCAGTCGGTGCGCCATCCGTTCATTTACGTTCCCGGCGACAACGAATGGACCGATTGCCACCGCAGCGGCGCGGACCCGCTGGAGCGCCTGGCGAAACTGCGCGAGACGTTCTATCCGGACGACGACAGCCTGGGCAAGCGCAAGCTCAGGCTGGCACACCAGAGCGCAGACCCGCATTTTGCCGAATACCGCGAGAACGTGCGCTGGCGCTATGGCGGCGCATTGTTCCTCGGCCTGAACGTTCCCGGCAGCAACAATAATCTCGGCCGCACTCAGCAGATGGACGCGGAACACGCGCGGCGCAGCGCGGCCAACGCCGCCTGGCTGGCACAGGGCTTCGATCTGGCGACCAGGAACGGGGACTGGGCGGTTTTCATCGTGATGCAGGCCGATCCGCGTTTCGAAGGCCCGTTCCAGCGCCCGGCGGGCGCGGCCGACGGCTATGCCGCGTTACGGCAGGAATTGCTCGCGCACACGCTGGCGTTCGGCAAGCCGGTGATCCTGATCCACGGCGATACCCACCGCTACCGCGTCGATCACCCCCTGATCGATCCGGCGACGCAGCAGCCGGTCGCACTGTTCACGCGCGTCGAGAGTTTCGGCTCGCCGCTGGTGGATTGGATCGAAGTAAGCGTAGAGCCGGCCGGGCCGCAGTTGCTGCGCTTCAGGACCGGCACCGAGATCAACGCGGCGCGCTGACGCTGCGCCGCCTGACGCTGCGCCTTATATCTTAAACAATTGTTTGCTAGGAATGGCGCCCGACTTGCCCGCCAGGCCTGCACTCGTGCCAAATTTGACAACGGCAAGAACGCCGCGACGACTGTTGGTCAATCCCCGCTGTGGCGTTCGATGTAGGCCTTGACCGCCCCGGCGTCGGCGTCCATGAGTTCGAAGCGCTGCGGCAGCGACTCCAGTTTTTCGCAGCCCGGGGGATAATCCGGATCGCGTCCCAGCGCTTCGCGGATGGTCGCGGCGAATTTCACCGGCAAGGCTGTTTCCAGGCACACCAGCGGCACGCCCGCCGGGCGCTGCTCCAGCCCGACCTTGAGCCCGTCGGCGGTATGGGTATCGATCATCACGCCGTAGTCGCGGTACACGCGGCGTATGGTATCCAGCCGGTCGGCATGCGAGCTCGAGCCGGAGACGAAGCCATACTCCTTGATTTTCGCGAAATAGGGCGTGGCGGACAGGTCGAACGCGCCTTCGGCATCGAGCCTGCGCCATAGCTCCTTCACCTGCGCCGCATCGCGTCCGACCAGATCGTATATGAAACGCTCGAAATTGGACGCTTTCGAAATGTCCATCGACGGGCTGGACGTCTGCACCACCGCCGACGCGGGGCGCACGCGATACATGCCGGTGCGGAAAAATTCGTCCAGCACCTTGTTTTCGTTAGTCGCGAGTATCAGTCGTGCGACGGGAAGTCCCATCATACGCGCGATGTGCCCGGCGCAGATATTGCCGAAATTGCCGCTGGGCACCGAGAACGCGACTTGCTCGTCGTCCGAGCGTGTCGCGGCGAAATAGCCGCGAAAGTAATACACCACCTGCGCCGCAACGCGCGCCCAGTTGATCGAATTCACCGCGCCTATATGATGGCGCGCCTTGAACGCTGCATCGTTGCTGACCGCCTTGACGATGTCCTGGCACTCGTCGAACACGCCGCGGATGGCGATGTTAAAAATATTCGCGTCCTGCAGCGAAAACATCTGCGCCACCTGGAACGGGCTCATTTTTTCGTGCGGCGACAGCATAAACACGTTTACGCCGCGCTTGCCGCGCATCGCGTATTCGGCCGAGGACCCGGTGTCGCCCGAAGTCGCGCCGAGGATGTTGATGTGCTCGCCGCGCCTGGCGAGCACGTACTCGAACAGGTTGCCGAGCAGCTGCATCGCCATGTCCTTGAACGCGAGCGTCGGCCCCTCCGACAGGCCGAGCAGGTGCAACCCCGGCGCCAGCGTCTTCAGCGGCGCGATCGCCTCGCTGCGGAACGCCGCCTTGGTGTAGGTGCGCGCGCACAGGCCGCGCAAGTCATCCGCCGGGACGTCGTCGCAGAACTTGCGCAGCACTTCGAAAGCGAGATCGGCGTATGGCAGGCCGCGCCAGGCGGCCAGCTCGGCCGGGCTGACGCGCGGATAGCGCTCGGGCATCGCCAGGCCGCCGTCCGGACACAGGCCGGCAAGCATGATCTCGGTGAAGGGCTGCGGCTGCATGCCGCCGCGGGTGCTCAGGTAGCGCATGAGGATTTGGGACAGTCCGTTTGCGCGCTTCGCGCGCCAACCGTGTTTCCAGTACGGATAAAAAGCATCCGTACTGGAAACACGGTTACGGTTAAAGTACGGTCGGCGTGGGTCTCAATACAAGATCGTCGATTTCGCGCGGATGGCTTTTTCATCCGTGCGGAATCGACGATCCGCGCGGACGGGTTTGTGTCCGCGCAAAATCGCAACTCTGCAACAACGGCGGGCACAAATAAAGTCGCCATCATGAACTTTCATTAGATCGAAGCTTCAATTCCGCCCCAGCGCTTCCAGTCGGATGCGCGTGACCTTGCCCGTCACGACCGCGAGCTTTTCCATGCCCGCGATCGCCTTGTTGATCTGCTTCTCGCGCGTCTGGTGGGTGAGCATGATAATGTCCGCCTGCTCCTCGCCCTCGGAAGGCTCCTTCTGCACCATCGCGTCGATCGACACCTCGTGGTCGGCGAGGATACGCGTGATGTCGGCGAGCACGCCCGGCCGGTCCACGACGCGCATGCGCAGGTAGTAGGAGGTGACCACCTCCTCCATCGGCAGCATCGGGATGTCGGAGAGTTGGTCCGGCTGGAACGCGAGGTGCGGCACGCGGTGCTCCGGGTCGGCCGTATGCATGCGCGTCACGTCGACCAGGTCGGCCACCACCGCGCTCGCGGTCGGCTCCGCGCCCGCCCCCGCGCCGTAGTACAGCGTCGCGCCGACCGCGTCGCCTTTCACCAGTATCGCGTTCATCACGCCCTCGACATTGGCGATCAGGCGCCGCACCGGGACCAGCGTCGGGTGCACGCGCAGCTCGATGCCTTCGGGCGTCCGGCGCGTGATGCCGAGCAGCTTGATGCGATAGCCGAGCTGCTCGGCGTAGCGTATGTCCTCCTGCGTCAGCGCAGAGATGCCCTCCGTATAGGCCTTGTCCAGCTGCATCGGCACGCCGAACGCGATCGCAGACATGATGGTGAGCTTGTGCGCCGCGTCGATGCCCTCGATGTCAAAGCTCGGATCCGCTTCGGCATAGCCCAGGCGCTGCGCTTGCTTCAGCACCGTATCGAACGGCAGGCCCTTGTCGCGCATTTCCGACAGGATGAAATTCGAGGTGCCGTTGATAATGCCGGCGATCCATTCGATGCGGTTCGCGGTGAGGCCCTCGCGCAGCGCCTTGATGATCGGGATGCCGCCCGCCACCGCGCCTTCGAACGCGACCATGACGCCCTTTTCCTGCGCCGCGGCGAATATTTCGTTGCCGTGCGTCGCCAGCAGCGCCTTGTTGGCGGTGACCACATGCTTGCCGTTGGCGATCGCCTGCAGCACCAGCTTGAGCGCGATGCCGCAGCCGCCGATCAGCTCGACCACGATGTCGATATCCGGATCGTTCACCACTTCCCAGGCATCGGCGGTGAGCGCGGCTTTGTCGCCAACCAGCTGCTGCGCGCGCGCGAGGTCCTGGTCGGCAACCTTGGTGATGCGGATGCCGCGGCCCGCGCGGCGCTGGATTTCCTCCTGGTTGCGCGCGAGCACGTTCCAGGTGCCCCCACCCACCGTCCCGACGCCAAGCAGTCCTACGCTAATCGGGTTCATCTAAGAGGCCATTTCAGAATTATCGAAATAACCCCTGGTTTAAGGGAGCACGAGGGGAGGTCCCCCAAGGGGACTTCCTTCGGGGCGGATCCCCTCGTTTTGAAATTAACTCGCAGCCCCGCCCGTGCAATCTGTCTCACAGCAATCCGTCCTTTTTGAACATTTCCTTGATGCCGCGCAGCGCCTGGCGCGAGCGCGCTTCGTTCTCGATCAGCGCGATGCGCACATGGTCGTCGCCGTAATCGCCGAAGCCTATGCCCGGGGACACCGCCGCCTTGGCGTCGGTGAGCACCTTCTTGGCGAATTCGAGCGAGCCCATGCCGGCGTAATGCTCGGGAATTTTCGCCCAGATGTACATCGACGCCTTGGGATTGGCCACCATCCAGCCCATTTCGTGCAGCCCTTTCACCATGACGTCGCGCCGCTTCTGGTACTTGAGGCGGATTTCCTCGACGCATTCCTGCGGCCCTTCCAGCGCCACGATCGAGGCCACCTGGATCGGCGCGAAGGTGCCGTAGTCGTGATAGCTCTTGATGCGCGCCAGTGCGTGCACCAGGTCCTTGTTGCCGACCATGAAGCCGATGCGCCAGCCGGCCATGTTGTAGCTCTTCGACATGGTGAAAAACTCCACCGCCACGTCGCGCGCGCCGGGCACCTGCATGATCGAGGGCGCCTTCCAGCCGTCGAAAGTGATGTCGGCATAGGCGAGGTCGTGCACCACCATGATGTCGTGCGCCTTGGCCAGCGCGATCACGCGTTCGAAGAACTCCAGCTCGACGCACATCGCCGTGGGGTTGGACGGAAAACCGATCACCAGCATCTTGGGCTTGGGGATGAGTTCGCGGATCGCACGCTCGGTCTCGGCGAAAAAATCCACGCCCGGCGTCATGCGCACCGAGCGGATATCGGCCCCGGCGATGATCGCGCCGTAGATATGGATCGGATAGCTCGGGTTCGGCACCAGCACGGTATCGCCGCGATTCAGCGTGGCGAGCATCAGGTGCGCCAGGCCCTCCTTCGAGCCTATGGTGACGATGGCTTCGGAATCCGGATCGAATTCCACCCCGTAGCGCCGCTGATACCAGGCCGTGATGGCGCGGCGCAGGCGCGGTATGCCCTTGGACACCGAGTAGCCGTGCGTATCGGTGCGTTGCGCCGCTTCCACCAGCTTGTCGACGATGTGCTTCGGCGTGGGGCCGTCCGGGTTGCCCATGCTCATGTCGATGATGTCTTCGCCGGCGCGCCGCGCCGCCATCTTCAGCTCGTTGGTGATGTTGAAGACGTAGGGCGGCAGGCGGTTGATGCGGTCGAACTGTCTCATATGGCGCGTTTCAATTTGATGGTACGTCAGTCGCGGTAAGTGCTGAAAAAGTCTATAATTTTAGCCTATTTGAGGCGCGCCTTGAAGCTCCATCTGTCCAACATTTCCGGCATCAACGCCTTCACCGGCTACGGCGAGGGCTACGTCATGGTCAACCGCATGCGCTATGAGCGCAGCCTGGTGCTGCTGCCGGAGCAAATCATCAGCGACTGGCGGCCCACGGGCTTCGATGCGCTCGGCGCCGCGGATTTCGCCCAGCTCGCCGAACTGGCGCCGGAAATCGTGCTGCTCGGCACCGGCTCGCGCCTGCGCTTTCCGCGGCCCGAACTCACGCGCGCGCTGCACGAGGCGCGCATCGGTCTCGAGGTCATGGACCTGCAGGCCGCCTGCCGCACCTTCAATATCCTTGCAGCGGAGGACCGCAAGGTCGCCGCCGCACTCCTGTTCAGTTGAATAGCTATATATCCGGTGCCGAAGCGAACAGGGCGTCTCCGGCCGGCGTAACACCCCATTCAAACGAACAAGGGGGCCGCGCCCGCCTTATTTATCCCTCGCGCATGCGGATTTACCTCGCTATAAAAACTTTGCCTGTTTTGTCACCTTATGACTATAGGGCGACGTTATGACTAGGCGCCTGACGATCGTGCTGCTGCTCGCGTTCGCCGCGGTCTGGTTCTCCAATCTCGAATACCGCAAGCTGGTCAACCCGGACGAGGGGCGCTACGCCGAAATCCCGCGCGAAATGGTCGCCAGCGGCGACTGGATCACGCCGCGCCTGAACGGCATCAAATACTTCGAAAAGCCCGCTCTGCAGTACTGGGCCACGGCGGCCGCATTCGAGCTCTTCGGCGAGCATGAATGGACCGCCAGGCTGTGGAGCGCGCTCACCGGCTTCCTCGGTGTGCTTCTGGTGTTTTTTACCGGCCGGGCGCTGTTCGGGCGCGAAGCCGGCTGGTACGCGGCACTGGTGCTCGGCTCGAGCCTGCTGTGGGTGCTGATCGGCCACGTCAACACGCTCGACATGGGCGTGAGCTTCTTTCTCTCCGCGGCGGTCTGCGCCTTCCTCCTCGCCCAGCACGACGCCGCCGAGGCGCGCGCGCGCGCACGCTGGATGCTCGCCGCGTGGGCCGCGCTCGCGCTGGCGCTGCTGTCCAAAGGACTGATCGGCCTGGCGTTGCCCGGCGCGGCGCTGTTCCTCTACGTCCTGCTGGAACGCGACTGGCGTCTTGCCGGGCGCCTGCGCCTGCTTGCCGGCACCGCGCTGCTGCTCGCGATCACCCTGCCCTGGTTTGTCGCGGTGTCGCGCGCGAATCCGGAGTTTTTCCATTTCTTCTTCATACACGAGCACTTCGAGCGCTTTCTGACCAAGCAGCACGGCCGCTACCAGCCGCCCTACTATTTCATTCCTGTGTTGCTCGCAGGCATGCTGCCGTGGACGGTGACCCTGCTCGACACGCTGGCGCGCGCCTGGAAGCGCGAGCCGCAGAAAATCTTTCAGCCGCAGCGCTTTCTGCTAGTGTGGTCGACGCTGGTGTTCCTGTTCTTTTCGGTCTCGGACTCGAAGCTGGTGTCCTACATCCTGCCGATATTTCCCGCGCTGGCGCTGCTGATCGGCGTGCGCCTGAGCCGCATCGGCGCGCGCGCGCTGGCCTGGCAGACGCTGCCGGCCGTGCTTGCGGGCGTCGCGCTGCTCGCGCTGCTGCCGGGCATCGAGCGCTACGCCAGCCGCGAGGTGCCGGCGGAAATGTTCCGCAACTACGCCGACTGGCTGATCGCGGCCGGCGTGTTGCTCGCTTGCGGCGCGGCGGGAAGCGTCTGGTTCGCGTGGCGCGGCAAGACCAACGCGGCGATCACGCTGCTGGCGGCTGCAGGGCTCGCATTCGCGCAACTCGCGCTGAGCGGCCACGAAAGCCTGTCTCAGGCGAATTCCGCGTATCATATCGTCCAGAAAATCAAGCCCGAACTGAAGCCCGGCATGCCCTTTTACAGCGTCGACACCTATGACCAATCGCTGCAGTTCTATCTGCGGCGCACCACCAGCATGGTGTCCTACAAGGACGAGCTCGGCTTCGGCATCGCGCAGGAGCCGGGAAGATTCATCCCCGATGTTGCGCAGTTCGAAAACAACTGGGATGCCGACACCGATGCGCTCGCGCTGATGTCGCCGCGCACCTACGACGCGCTGCGCGGCAAGGGCCTGCCGATGCGCCTGGTCGCGCGCGACACGCGCCGCGTCATCGTCTCGCGGCGGCTGGCGGCGAATCCGTGAACCTGGTCAGCTTCTCGCTGCTGATGCTGGGCGTCGGCCTCAACGCCACGGCCCAGCTGCTGCTCAAGGCCGGTACCAACGCGGTGGGGCATTTCGATTTCAGCGCCGGCAACATCGTTCCGGTGGGCATGAAGCTGGCGCTGGAACCGCACATCATGGGCGGTGTCGCGTGCTATGTGGTGAGTTTGGTGGTATGGATCATGGGTCTGTCGCGGGTCGAGGTCTCGATCGCCTACCCGATGCTATCGGTCGGCTATGCGCTCAACGCCGTGGCGGCCTGGTACCTGTTCGGCGAAGCCGTCAGCGTGATGCGCCTGACCGGTATCGGCGTAATCATCATCGGCGTCTATATCGTCGCGCGCTCCTGATGACCCGCTTGTCGCAAAATATACTCTGCATCGATTGCGCCGCGACCACTGCGGTCGCGAACGCCTTGCGCGCGGCTCGGTAGCATTCCTTGGCGCGCTTCTGATGGACTACCTGCCCTTCACCCGCCCTTCGATAGACGAAGAGACCATCGCCGGGGTGGCCGAGGTGCTGCGCTCCGGCTGGATCACCAGCGGACCCTGCGTCAAGCAATTCGAGCAGGAACTGTCGCAGTATTTCGGCGGCCGGCCGGTGCGCGCGATGAGCTCCGCCACGGGCGCGCTGGAAATCGCGATCGCGGTCGCCGGCGTGCAGCCCGGCGACGAAGTCATCACCACGCCCCTGTCCTGGGTGGCAACGGCCAACGTGATCCTGCGCGCGGGCGCGCGGCCGGTGTTCGTCGATGTGGACGCCGCGACGCGCAACATCGACCTCGAGCGCATGGAAGCGGCGATCACTTCCAAGACTCGCGCGCTGCTGCCGGTCGACATGGCGGGGCTGCCGGTGGACCGCGAGCGCTTGAATGGCATCGCGCGGCGCCACAACCTGCGCGTGATCGAGGACGCGGCGCAGAGCATGGGCGCGAGCTGGAACGGCCGGCGCATCGGCAGTTTCGGCGACCTCGTGGCGATCAGCTTTCACGCCAACAAAAACATCACCACCGCGGAAGGCGGCTGCCTCGTGCTGGACGACGCGGGCGAAACCGATTTGTGCACACGGCTGCGCCTGCAGGGCGTGCTGCGCCTGCCCGACGGCGGCCAGGAAGTCGAGGTCGCCGGCGGCAAGCACAATCTGACCGACCTCGCCGCGCGCATCGGCCTGGGACAGCTCAAGCACCTGGAAGCGTTCACCGAGCGGCGCCGCCTGCTTGCGCGGCGCTACTTCGAGCGCTTCGATGCGGCGCCGGGCTGCGGGCTGCCGCTGGCCGATTATGCCAATTGCAACTGGCACATGTTCCAGGTATTGCTGCCGCTGGAGCGACTGCGCATAGACCGCGGCGATTTCATCCAGGCGATGCACCAGCGCGGCATCGGCACGGGCGTGCATTACCCGGCGATGCATCTATTCAAGCTCTACCGCAAGCTCGGCTACAATCCGGGTGACTTCCCGCGCGCGGAGCACATCGGCGCAAGCACGCTGACGCTGCCGCTGTTCCCGGCGATGCTGGAGTCTGACGTCGACCGCGTTTGCGCGGCGGTCGCAGAAATCATCCGGGAAAACAAGAAATGAACGTCTGGAAATGAGCGCTGGCAGATGAATCCAGAGCTCTCGGTCGTGATTCCGGTGTACAACGAGGAGCAGGGGCTCGCGACGCTGTTCGCGCGCCTGTATCCGGCGCTGGACGCGCTCGGCATCGCCTATGAAATCATCTTCGTCAACGACGGCAGCCGCGACCGTTCCGCCGCGCTGCTGCGCGAGCAGTACCAGCGCCGCCCCGACGTCACCCGGGTGGTCCTGTTCAACGGCAACTTCGGCCAGCACATGGCCATCATGGCCGGCTTCGAGCAGGTGCGCGGCCGGCGCGTCGTCACCCTGGATGCCGACCTGCAGAATCCGCCCGAGGAAATCGGCAATCTGATCGCAAAAATGGACGAAGGCTACGACTACGTCGGCAGCATACGCCGCATGCGCCAGGACAGCGCCTTCCGCCGCTACGCGTCCAAGGCGATGAACCTGGTGCGCGAGCGCATCACGCGCATACGCATGACCGACCAGGGCTGCATGCTGCGCGCCTACAGCCGGGAAATCGTCGAAGCCATCAACAACTGCCATGAAGTCAGCACCTATATTCCGGCGCTGGCTTACACCTTCGCCCAGCGCCCGGTGGAGATCGAGGTCGAACACGAAGAGCGCGCTGCAGGGGAGTCGAAGTATTCGCTGTACCAGCTGATTCGACTCAATTTCGACCTGGTGACCGCCTTTTCGCTGGTGCCGCTGCAGCTGTTCTCGCTCGCCGGCATGCTGATTTCGCTGGCCTCGCTGCTGTTCGTCGGCTTTCTTGCCATCCGGCGGCTGCTGCTGGGCCCGGAAGCCGAAGGCGTGTTCACGCTGTTCGGCATTGTCTTTTTCCTGCTTGGCATCGCGCTGTTCGGCATCGGCCTGCTCGGCGAGTACGTCGGCCGCATTTCGCAGCAGGTGCGCCAGCGGCCGCGCTACCTGATCCAGGCGGTGCTGGAACAGCGCGAAGGCGTGGCCGAGGCGGCGCTGCTGCGTCCGGTGTCTGCCGCGGGCGAAAGCAGCCGAAGCTGATGCGGGAGGCCGCCCGCCGTACGCCGCCCGCCGCCGAGCATGCCGCGTCGCGCGCATCATGACTACGGCCGTCGTCTTCGCCTATCACGACGTAGGCGTACGCTGCCTGTCGGTGCTGCTCGCGCAAGGGGTGAAGGTCGCGCTGGTGCTGACCCACGAAGACAAACCGGGCGAGAACATCTGGTTCGGCAGCGTTGCGGCGCTCGCGCGCGAGCACTCCCTTGCGGTGATCACGCCGGAGAACCCGAACGCCCCGGCGGTGGTCGCGCGGATTAAGGCGCTGGCGCCCGATTTCCTGTTTTCCTTCTACTACCGCAGCATGCTCGGGCCTGACCTGCTCGACCTGCCGCGGCGCGGCGCCTACAACATGCACGGCTCGCTGCTGCCGAAATACCGCGGACGCGTGCCGGTCAACTGGGCGGTGATCAGGGGCGAGCGCGAAACCGGCGCCAGCCTGCACGAAATGGTGGCGAAACCCGACGCCGGCGGCATCGTCGACCAGCAGGCCGTGTCCATAGGCCCGGACGACGCCGCCGCCGAGGTATTCGCCAGGGTCGCCGCGGCCGCCGAGCAGGTGCTCGCGCGCGCGCTGCCGGGCCTGATTGCGGGCAGCGCGCAGATCAAGGCGCAGGACCTGAGCCAGGGCAGCTACTACGGCGGGCGCAAGCCCGAGGACGGCCGCATCGACTGGAGCCGCAGCGCGCAGGAGGTGCACAACCTGGTGCGCGGCGTGGCCCCGCCCTATCCGGGCGCATTTACCCGCGCCGACGGCCTGGGCTTGCGCATCCTGCGCACCCGCCTGGAGCCAAATAGGCGCCCGCGCAGCGGTGCACCTGGGTTATATTTCGAGGCAGGCGCGTTCTTCGCCGACTGCGGCGACGGCAAGGTGCTGCGGATACTGGAACTCGAAGCGCAGGACGGCACGCTCGATCCTGCAGCGTTTGCCACAAAGACAACCACTCTCGCGTGATCACATGAAAAAAATCCTGATACTCGGCGTCAACGGCTTCATCGGCCACCATCTGTCCAAGCGCATCATCGCCAAGACCGACTGGGAGGTCTACGGCATGGACATGCAGACGGAACGCATCTCCGACCTGCTGAAGGAGAAACGCTTCAGTTTCTTCGAGGGCGACATCACCATCAACAAGGAGTGGATCGAATACCACGTGCGCAAGTGCGACACCGTGCTCCCGCTGGTGGCGATCGCCACGCCGGCGACCTACGTAAAAGAGCCGCTCAAGGTATTCGAACTCGACTTCGAGGCCAATCTGCCCATCATCCGCTCGGCGGTGAAGTACAAGAAGCGCGTGGTATTCCCTTCCACCTCCGAGGTCTACGGCATGTGCCGCGACGCGGAATTCGATCCGCACGCCTCCGAACTCGTGCTTGGCCCCATCAACAAGCCACGCTGGATCTATTCTTGCGCCAAACAGCTGATGGACCGCGTGATCCACGCCTACGGCATGCAGGAAGGCCTGGACTACACGCTGTTCCGGCCGTTCAACTGGATCGGCGCCGGCCTGGATTCGATCCGAACCCCGAAGGAAGGCAGTTCGCGCGTCATCACCCAGTTTCTCGGCCACATAGTGCGCGGCGAGAACATCAAACTGGTCGACGGCGGCGGCCAGAAGCGCGCCTTCACCTACATCGACGACGGCATCGACGCGCTGCTCAAGATCATTGACAATCCGGGCGGCATCGCGAGCGGACAAATCTACAACATCGGCAACCCGAAGAACAACTACTCGGTGAAGGAACTGGCCGAGATGATGCTGAAACTGGCGCTCGAATACCCCGAGTACCGCAGCCATGCGAAGAAAGTAAAGCTGGTCAAGACCAGTTCCGCACAGTACTACGGCAAGGGTTACCAGGACGTGCAGAACCGGGTGCCGAAAATCACCAATACCTGCGAGGACCTGAACTGGCGGCCCCGGGTCAACATGCAGCAGGCGATGAAGCACATATTCGACTTCTATCGCGGCCATGTCGCCGAAGCGCGCAACCTCGTAGATTGAAGCACAGCAAACACTGTCGCATGCCACCAATGGACTTGCGCGCTGCGCGCGCCAACCGCGATTTCTGTACGGATAAAAAGCATCCGTACAGAAATCGCGGTTACGGCTAACAGCAAGTCCAGTGTGGGGTCGTTATACGAGATCGTCGATTGCGCGCGGATGGCTTTTTCATCCGTGCGCAATCGACGATCCGCGCGGACGGCTTTTCGTCCGCGCAAAATCAAAACCCTGCAATAACGCGTACGCGATTTGAGTCGCCACGTATAGACATTGATCCCCGTGAAGCTCGCCCTAAAAATCGACGTCGACACCTATCGCGGCACGCGCGTTGGCGTGCCGCGACTGATTGACGCGCTGAAAAAGCACCAGGCCGGCGCGACCTTCCTGTTCAGCCTCGGACCGGACCACACCGGCCGGGCGGTCACGCGCGCCCTGCGCCCGGGCTTCATGAAGAAAGTGTCGCGCACCTCGGTGCTGGAGCATTACGGACTCAAGACCCTGTTATACGGCACCCTGCTTCCGGGCCCGGACATAGGCAAGCGCTGCGCCGACACCCTGCGCGCCGTGCGCGACACGGGCTTCGAAGTCGGCATCCATACCTGGGACCACGTCAAATGGCAGGACAAGGTCGCGCAGCGCGGCGAGCGCTGGACCGGCGATCAAATGGGCGCCGCCTACCTGCGCTTTTCGGAGATCTTCGGCGAATCTGCGCGCACCCATGGCGCCGCCGGCTGGCAGATGAACCTGCACGCGCTGCGCCTGACGCAGCGCCTTGGATTCGACTATTGTTCGGACACGCGCGGCAGCTGTCCCTTCATCCCCATCTATCGCGGCGAGATCGTCGCCTGCCCGCAGCTGCCGACCACCCTGCCGACGCTGGACGAATTGATCGGCCTGGACGGACTGACCGCGGACAATGTGGCCGCGCACCTGCTCAAGCTGTCGGAAAATCCGCCGCCCACCGGCCACGTGTACACGCTGCATGCTGAGCTCGAAGGCATGAAACTGATGCCGGTATTCGAAGCCCTGCTCGAGGGCTGGCGCGCCATGGGCTATGAGCTGGTGCGCGTGCGCGATCTGTTCGATACGCTCAAGCTAAATGATCTGCCGCGCCACGAGGTGCGCATGGGCGAAATTCCCGGCAGGTCCGGCACGCTGGCGCTGCAGGGGAAGGAATTCCTGACATGAGCGCACTGTTCCCCGGATTCGAGCGTAAGCGCGTCGAAGTGAGCGGCGCCAGCATCAATGCGGTGTGTGGCGGTAGCGGTCCGGCGCTGCTGCTGCTGCACGGCTATCCGCAGTCGCATTGCATCTGGCACCGGGTGGCGCCGCTGCTCGCGCCCGAGTTCACGCTGGTGGCCGCGGACCTGCGCGGCTACGGCGACTCGTCCAAACCGGCCGGCCTGCCCGACCACAGCAATTATTCCAAGCGCGCCATGGCGCAGGACCAGGTCGAGCTCATGCAGGCGCTGGGACACGACAGCTTCTTCCTCGCCGGCCACGACCGCGGCGGCCGCGTCGCGCACCGCCTTGCGCTGGACCACCCGCGGCGCGTGAAAAAGCTCGCCGTGCTGGATATCTGTCCGACCCGCGCCATGTACACGCACACCGACCGCGCCTTCGCCAAAGCTTATTTCCACTGGTTCTTCTTGATCCAGCCCGCACCCTTCCCGGAAACGCTGATCGGCGCCGATGCGGAATATTTCATCAAGTATCAGATGGGACGGCGCCATGGCGGGCTCAAGGCGTTCGCGCGCGAAGCGATGGCGGAGTATGTGCGCTGTTTCTCGGACCCGGCGGCCATCCACGCAAGCTGCGAAGACTACCGCGCGGCCGAATCCATCGACCTTGAGCACGATGCCGCCGACGCGGCGAAGAAGATCGAGTGCCCGGTGCTCGCGCTGTGGGGCAGGCACGGCGTCGTCGAACAGCAGTTCGACTGCCTTGCCGAATGGCGCGCGGTCGCCGGCGACGTACGCGGCCAGGCCCTGGATTGCGGCCACTACCTGCCCGAAGAGCAGCCGCAGGAGGTCGCGCGGCAGCTGGAAAGCTTTCTGCTCTAGATACTTAGCCCTTATTACAATATGAGGGGACCACGCTGGGAACGGAAGGGACCCAGCCCTTCCTCTGCCCCTCATACTCCCCTAGGTCAGGGACCGTTTCGTACTACTCGAAACGGTCCAACTGGAAAGGTTGCGTTCGTAACGCGATTAATAAACAATATCGGAAAGCGCCCGCTCCCGGGCCCAAGAACGAGATTATGGAAAAGAAAGTCAGCGAATTTTCCCTGCCTTGTACCGGCGGCAAGACCTTCCAGCTTTCCGCAATAACCGACAAATTCCTGGTGCTGTATTTCTACCCGAAGGACAACACCCCGGGTTGCACCAACGAGAGCATCCAGTTTCGCGAACTGCATCCAAAGTTCCGCGCGCTCGGCGGCGCGGTCTACGGCATCTCGCGCGACAGCCTGAAAACGCACGAGGGTTTCAAGGCGAAGCACGGCTTTCCGTTTGACCTGCTCTCGGACGCGCAAGAAATAGCCTGCAACTTATTCGGCGTCATCAAAATGAAGAACATGTATGGCAAGCAGGTGCGCGGCATCGAGCGCAGCACGTTCGTTCTCGATCGCCTCGGCGTCATTCTGCGCGAATGGCGCGGCGTAAAGGTTCCCGGTCACGTTCAGGAGGTACTCGATTTTGCTGAATCCCTTTGAGCGTGGTACGAACAAGGGGGCGATGCCCCCTTATAGATCCCCCAAGTCAGAGGAAGCAACTAGTGCGTAACGAACTTGACCATAGCTTCCCCAGAAACAATGGCGCGGCGTTCGAAGAAAATGCCGACGTGCCTCCCATGACCAAGCGCAAGAATAGATCCGAATCCGGCAAGTCCCTGACCAAGCTGTTCGTGCTCGACACCAATGTCCTGATGCACGATCCCACCAGCCTGTTCCGCTTCGAGGAGCACGATGTGTTCCTGCCGATCATGACGCTGGAAGAACTCGACGGGCACAAGAAAGGCTTGTCCGAAGTCGCCCGCAACGCGCGCCAGGCAAGCCGCTACCTCGACGATATCGTCAGCAGCGTCGCCGGCAAGATCGACTCAGGCATCCCGCTCAGGCGCCACAAGGGTGATTTTGCGGAGGGCAAGCTGTTCCTGCAGACCCAGGCGCTGGACAGCGCGCTTCCCGCGTCGCTCGCCATGGGCAAGGCGGACAATCACATCATCGGCGTGGTAATGGCCCTGCAGCGCGAACAGCCGCAGCGCCAGGTCATCCTGGTGTCCAAGGACATCAACATGCGCATCAAGGCGCGCGCGCTCGGGCTCGCCGCCGAAGACTATTTCAACGACAAGGTGCTGGAGGATATCGACCGGCTCTACACCGGCGTGCGCGAATTGCCGCAGGATTTCTGGGACACTCACGGCAAGGACATGGAGTCGTGGAAGAAGGAAGGACGCAGCTTCTATCGCATCAAGGGTCCGCTGTGCCAGCAGATGCTGGTCAATGAATTCGTCTATCAGGAAGGCGAGCGTCCGCTGCACGCGATCGTGCGCGAACAGAGCGGGCGCACCGCGGTGCTGGAAACCATCAAGGACTATTCACATCAGAAGAACAACATCTGGGGCATCACCGCGCGCAACCGCGAACAGAACTTCGCGCTCAATCTGTTGATGAACCCGGATATCGATTTCATCACCCTGCTCGGCCAGGCGGGCACCGGCAAGACCCTGCTCACCCTCGCAGCCGGGCTGATGCAGACGCTTGAGGCCAAGATATTCTCCGAAATCATCATTACCCGCGTGACCGTTCCCGTCGGCGAGGACATCGGTTTCCTCCCCGGGACCGAGGAAGAAAAGATGAATCCCTGGATGGGCGCGCTCGAAGACAATCTCGATGTGCTCAACAAATCGGATGACGAAGGCGGCGACTGGGGACGCGCCGCGACGCGCGACCTGATCCGTTCGCGCATCAAGGTGAAATCGCTCAATTTCATGCGCGGCCGCACCTTCCTCAACAAATACCTGATCATAGATGAAGCGCAGAACCTCACGCCCAAGCAGATGCGCACACTGATCACCCGCGCGGGCCCCGGCACCAAGGTGGTGTGTCTGGGCAACATCGCGCAGATAGACACACCCTACCTCACCGAAGGCTCATCCGGCCTGACCTACGTCGTCGATCGTTTCAAAGGCTGGGTCCACGGCGGCCACGTCACCCTGCAGCGCGGCGAGCGCTCGCGCCTGGCCGACCACGCAGCCGAGGTGCTCTAGCGCCGCGCCGGGCGGCTGGACAATAATTGTCGAAATTGCCCGCCTTGGATAGACTGAGACAGGTATAGCCATCGGAGTTGGATAGGCGCACGTTGCCGGGGAGGGAACTGTGAGTGCTGGTGTCCTGTGGTTGGACGAGGTCGGGGCGACTGACGGCCAGCTTGTCGGCGGCAAGGCTGCGAATCTCGGTGAACTTCTGCGCATAGGCTTCCCGGTTCCCAACGGATTTGTCGTTTCCGCAGACGCCTACTCGCGCTTCTACCAAAGCCTCGGACTGCAGGCCAACCTGGCTCGCGACGCATCCGCGACCGAAATCGCGCAGGAATGCGCAGCCATTCGCAGCACTATAGAAGGCGCAGATCTGACGCCGGAACTCGCTGACGCGATCCTTAGCGCGCACGCCACGCTGGTGGCGGGCCATGCGCGCAAGGTCCTATGCGCAGTGCGAAGTTCCGCGACAGCGGAAGATCTGGGCGCGGCAAGCTTCGCCGGACAGCATGGTACCTACTACTACGTCGACCGCGAAAACCTGCTCACAAAAGTGAAGCAGTGCTGGGCCTCGCTGTGGAGTCCGGAAGCCGCATCCTACCGGGCGACACATGGAATCGACGATGCATCGGTTTCGATGGCGGTCGTGGTGCAGGAGATGATCCCCTCTGAAATTGCCGGAGTTGCGTTTACCGCGAACCCGGTCACTGGTGCCCGTGATGAGGTGGTCATCGAGTCGAGCTGGGGCATGGGTGCTGCGATCGTGGACGGACGCGTCACGCCCGATCACTACGTTGTCGCTCGAGATGGCCTGAAATTGCGCGACAAGCGCATCGCCGAGAAGCGGCTGATGGTGTCAGCGCACCTCGAGCCCGGTCAACATGCCCGGCTCGAACAGGTGCCGAATGAAATGCGGCTCAAGGAAGCGCTTCCGCCGGGCATGGTCGACACGATCGTGGAGTGGTCGCTGAAATCCGAGGCCCATTTTGGCAAACCACAGGACGTTGAATGGGCCGTCTGCGAAGGCCGGTTCTATATTCTTCAATCGCGACCGGTCACGGTCATGGGGCGCGAAGAGATTGGCGCCGGACTCAGTGGCAAGCATGTATTGTTCAAGCCGATATTCGAGAACTTCACCGATCCCCTGACACCGCTCACGCAAGATCTGTTCGAGGTCTACCCGATGCTGAGCATGCGCTTCGTTCGCGGCTGGCTATATATGGATATAAGTCACCTGCGGCGCCTGTTGCCATTCAAGGTCAGCGACCAGGATCTTGCCGAACGCATGTACTCGGTCTCGAAGGAGCCGCCCGACTGGCCACTTTCCTTGGCCAAACTACCCGCATCTCTGCTTGCCGGCTTCGTGTTCTATCTCACGGCTGCGGTTCTGTTCGCGCGGTCGAATTCGCTGCCGGATGATGCCCTGGACAGCCATCGCGCGACCTGCCGCAGAATGGCACAGAACGAATCCGTTTCGGCAGAAGACACACTACCGCGCTTATGGATGTTACCTCGCCTGTTCGCACCGGTTGCCGACCTGCCGCTGCTGCTGAATCTGGCGTCATTTCGCTTTACGCTGTGGATGGGCATTCTGCGCCGATTAGTGCGGCGCTGGGCGCCAGAGATCCGATCGGATGCGGAAACCTTGCTCGGATCCGGCACCGATGGCGTGCTTTCCGCGGAGATGGGTCGTGGGATCTGGGCTCTCGCGCAGGAAGCGCGAAGAAGCGCGCGCGTTCGCGAAATATTTCTCAAGCAACGACCCGAGCAGACTCTTATGACTTTGAAGCGAGAGCCCGAGGCGCGCATTTTTCTTGCCCGGCTCGATCAGTTCCTGGCAATCAATGGCCATCGCGCAATCAAAGAGTTCGAATTGCGCTCGGTGCGCTGGGAGGAGGATCCATCAGTCGTGCTGGGCATGGTCCGCAATTACGTGCTGGTCGAGGCGGAACCTGTGGTGCATGAGAAAAAGGCCGCAGAAGCGCGTACCGAATTTCTGCGCGAATTGAAGGCGGCGCTGATGAAACTCCCATTCGAATCCGCTCTGGGATTCCGGCTGCGCATGATCCGCCATGCGGCGGAACGAGTCAGGTACTTCATGAAGCTTCGCGAGAACACCCGCTTCTACCACATCATGGGCCCCGGTACGGTGCGCAAGAAGGTGCTTAAGATCGAAGCCGAACTCATGCGCGACGGCAAGCTCAAGTGCAAGGACGACATTTTCTACATGCGCTTTCCGGAAATTGCGGCATTGCAGTCAGGCGCTCTCAAATGGCTGGACGTCGAAGACAAAATCCGCGAACGACGCATCGAGCACATCCGGCTGTCGAAAATGGGACCGCCCAAGACGATCGGAATTGAACTCAAGGGCAAATCGGCCGCGCCCGACCTTGCCGTGGACGTTTCGCAACTGCGGGGCCAGCCTGCATCGCCCGGCCGCTTCGAGGGCAATGCGCGGGTGATTCTGGATCCTTCCATCGACGCGAGTATCGAACCCGGTGAAATTTTGATTGCTCCGTATACCGATCCGGCGTGGACGCCGTTGTTTCTCACCGCAGGCGCGGCAGTGGTCGAAGTCGGGAGCTATCTTTCGCACGCGGGGACGGTGGCCAGGGAATTCGGCATGCCATGCGTGGTGGATGTTCCCGGCGCGACCTTGAAAATCCACACTGGAGACCGCATTTCCGTCGATGGAGAACGCGGATCTGTTCGCGTTCTTTCAGGAGGCGCCGCCACATGATCGTGCTGGGACAAATCGGGACATTTGGGGTCGGCGTGTTTCTGATGATCGCAATGATCGGCGCCCTCTACGGCGTTGTCGATCTTTGGTACATGATCGGCAGCGCCTGGCCGCGGGTGGTTCGCGCGATCCTGGCTTGGGCAATTGCGATAGCAGCGGTTGCATGGCTGCTCCCATTGCCATACCGGTTGGCGTTTGCTTGGGGACTGACGGCATATCTGGTCGTCTATATCAGTCTGTTTCCAATGTTACGTATTTTCATGCGCGTTCACCGCAGGACTTAGACCGCCCCCGGCTGTTAGCGGAGAAGCAGATGGTCGACGATCGCAGGCGCGGAGCCGCGGTGGTGACCGCAGCATCCTATGGGATCGGTTAGGCATGCGTACTGCGACCTACCGCTCACGGCTTTCGCGTGCTCGGGACAGTGCGCAGGCCGGTAGACGGCGAGGCGCTTGAGTTGTTGCCGCCGCTGCGCAAGTCGACCGGGCGAATCGTCAACGTAGCAAAGGACCGACATTGAGGCCATTCAACGCGAATCAGGAAAGCCCCGGTCACGTATGGTTCATGCGCATCGCGTCGCTGGCCGCGATATTTGCCGTCCTCGCAGCGATCGGCTTCTTCCTGCGCCGAGGTGATACCCTGTATGCCATCTTCATGTTGGCGGCGGTTCCGGTCGTTGCAGGCCTGCTTGCGTGGACCTGGACCGGATCGCTGTTCACGTCGCTGGAATGGGCAAAGCGGTATGTCCAGGGTGCGGAAGGCGCGCATCGACATGAGTGGTATTCATTCAAAAGCCAGCGCGTGCGCGTGTTTCTCGACGATGCGCGGCAACCCTGGTTCCCGGTAATCGAAATTGCTTTCATCCTGGATATCAAAGTCGAAAAGAACACATTCCGCCATTACGGGTCGGATCAGTATGGAATCCCCGATTCCGCGTCCGAACCCTGTCTATCCGAAACCGGGCTGCGACGCCTGATCAAATACAGCACCCACCCCGACGCGGGCGCACTGCACAACTGGCTTGAGCGCGAGGTATTGCGCATGCTGAGAAACAGGAGAGAGCGTCAGGTCTGAGCCGGGACGAAGCAGGAAGCCGGGACCCACGATCGAAGCTGGACTGGATATCTGCTTCCGAGCCGATCGAACGGCTGCTTAGGGTTGCGGATTCAACCCGTACGCCGACCCGCAGGCGGCAACAACCAATCCGGGCCGAAACTGCACCAACTCAAATCAATATCGGCCCGGGTCCGCGTAATTTTCGAAGCGCGTGTACTCGCCGATGAAGGTCAGGTTCAGCGTGCCGATCGGGCCGTTGCGCTGCTTGCCGATGATGATCTCGGCCTTGCCCTTGTCGGCTGACTCGGGGTTGTAGACCTCGTCGCGATAGATGAACAGGATCAGGTCTGCGTCCTGCTCGATCGCGCCCGATTCGCGCAGATCGGACATCACCGGGCGCTTGTTCGGGCGCTGCTCCAGGCCGCGATTGAGCTGCGACAGCGCGACCACCGGCACATGCAGCTCCTTTGCCAGCGCCTTGAGCGAGCGCGAGATCTCGGAAATCTCGGTAGCGCGATTCTCGCCGGAGGAGGTGGAGGACATCAGCTGCAGGTAGTCGACCACCACCAGGCCGAGGCCGTCGTACTGGCGGTGCATGCGGCGCGCGCGCGCGCGCAGCTCAAGGCAGTTCAGCGCCGGCGTTTCGTCGATGTGGATGGGCGCATCGTGCACCTTGCCCACCGCGTCGGTCAGGCGGCTCCAGTCCTCGTCGGTCAGGCGCCCGGTGCGCAGCTTCATCTGGTCCAGCCGGCCTATGGAGCCGAGCATGCGCATGGCAAGCTGCGAGCCCGCCATTTCCATGCTGAACACTGCCACCGGCAGGCGGTCGTTCACCGACACGTGCTCGGCGATATTGAGCGCGAACGCGGTCTTGCCCATGCTCGGCCGTCCGGCGACGATGATCAGGTCGCCCTGCTGCAGCCCCGAGGTCTTCTGGTCGAGATCGTGGAAGCCGGTCGCGAGCCCGGTTATGTCCGAAGGATTGTCGCGGTGATAGAGCATGTCGATGCGCTCCATCACCTGCGCCAGGATAGGCTGGATTTCGACCAGGCCCTGGCGTCCGCGCGCCCCCGCCTCGGCGATCTCGAACACGCGCGACTCGGCCTCGTCGAGCAATTTTGCCACTTCCTTGCCCATCGGATTAAGGGCGGAGTCGGCGATGCCGGTGCCGACTTCTATCAGTCTCCTCTGGATCGCGCGCTCGCGCACGATCTCGGCGTAGCGCCGGATGTTGTGCGCCGAGGGCGTGTTCTGCGCCAGCGCGCCGAGATACGCAAGCCCGCCGGTCTTGTCCTTGTCCTCGCTTTGCTCGATCGACTCGAACACCGTGACCATATCGGCCGGCCGGTTCTTCTCCATCAGCTTGCCGATGTGGCGGAAGATGCGGCGGTGATCGTCGCGATAGAAATTGCTCTCCGCGAGGATGTCGGCGACGCGCTCCCAGGCCTGGTTGTCGAGCAGCAGACCGCCCAGCACCGACTGCTCCGCCTCGATCGAATGCGGCGGCACGCGCAGCTGCGCGAGCTGCGGGTCGTTCACGGATTGAGGGATTGCCTGCGCCATGGGGTGCACTCTGCGGGAGTGCAAATTCTACTCCAAGATGTTCCTGTTTTTATCCATAACCGTGTTTTTGGTGCGGATACGCTTTTCATCCGCGCCAAAAAACGCGGTTGGCGCGCAGAGCGCGCAATCGGCGATCTTGAATAAAAAAAGGCCGGAACCCCGGCCTTTTTTAATCAACAGCTTGAAGCTATTCGGCTGCTTCGCCGAGCACCGAAACGGTGATGTGCACCACTACGTCCGAGTGCAGGCCGATGGCGATCGAATTGTCGCCGATCTGCTTCAGCGGCCCCTCGGGCAGCCTGACATGGGAACGCTCCACGGCAAAGCCCTGTGCCTCCAGCGCCTCTACGATGTCATGCGTGGTGACCGAGCCGAACAGGCGCCCGTCCACGCCGGTCTTGCGCGTGATCTGGACCGTGAGGCCGTCGACCTTGGCGCCCAGTTCCTGCGCCTTGGCCAGCGCCTCGTTCTGCGCCTTTTCCAGATCGCCGCGGCGCGCTTCGAAAGCGGCGAGGTTTTCCGGCGTGGCGCGCTTGGCCTTGCCGTGCGGGATCAGGAAATTGCGGGCGTAACCCTCCTTCACCTTGACCACTTCGCCGAGGCCGCCGAGATTGACCACTTTTTCCAGCAGTATTACTTGCATGGTGATACTCCTAAGAACCCGTAACAATAGTCATTTTGTTACGGCTGATATAGGGGAGCACGAGGGGAGTTATCCCCTCGTTTTGTTGCGAAATCTTAATGCAGGTCGGTGTACGGCAGCAGCGCCAGATAGCGCGCACGCTTGATCGCCGTCGACAACTGGCGCTGGTATCCGGCTTTGGTGCCGGTGATGCGCGCCGGAATGATCCTGCCGTTCTCGTTGATGAAGTCCTTGAGTATCTCGATGTCCTTGTAGTCGATCCACTCGATCTTCTCCGCGGTGAAGCGGCAAAACTTGCGCCGTTTGAACAGCTGACGACCGCCCTTCTTGTCGTCTTTCTTGAGATTCTTGCCCTTGCCTTTACCTTTGGCGCCTCTTCTTGGTGGTGGCATGTCAGACTCCTTCTACGAATTCAATGTTGGTTGCGTGTAATACCAGCTGCTTGCTGTCGCGGCTCTTTTCCGCCAGGAATCCGGTGACCGTCACCTGCATTCCAGGCTTTGCCGCAGCGATCAGGCGCGCCTCGCGCTCGAAGGCCATTCCGGCCACCTCGCACTGCACCGCGCGCTTCGTGCCGGCTTCGACCTGCTCGGACGCGTGGCTGAGCCTGAAATTGACCACCGGAATGCCGGCGGGCGTGTAGCGCAGCGCGTCGAGCTCGATCAGTTTGCCGGACAGCACGAACTGGTTGTCCAATATGCTCAGGCAGCTTCGGCCGGCGTTTCTGCCCCGGCTGCTTCCGCGGCCCTGGGCGACTCCGACGCTCTGGGAGCATCGGCTGCCCGCGGCGCATCGCCGTTCAGCACCGAGCGCGATTTCTCTTCCTTCATCATCGGCGACGGCGCGGTGACTGCGGCCTTCATCTGCACGGTGAGGTGGCGCAGAACGGCATCGTTGAACTTGAACGAATGCTCGAGCTCGTCCAGGGTCTCCTGATCGCACTCGATGTTCATGAGCACGTAATGCGCCTTGTGCATCTTGGCGATCGGGAAGGTCATCTGGCGCCGGCCCCAGTCCTCGAGGCGGTGGATTGCGCCCTTGCGGGCGGCGATGGTGCCGCGATAGCGCTCGATCATCGCGGGCACCTGCTCGCTTTGATCGGGATGGACAATGAATACGATTTCGTAATGTCGCATGCAGTCTCCTTATGGGTTAAGCCTCCCGTCATGCGTAACGGTGAGGCAAGGTAAGCCGGATGGAAAAATCCGGCAATCAGCGGAAAGCGCGTGATTATAAAGGAAAAGTGCGCCTTCGGGCAAGTATTTCTCAGGACCTGCCTGAGCGCCGTCGACGAGCCTCGAACAGCACCACCCCGCTCGCGACCGAAACATTCAGGCTCTCGACCTGGCCCAGCATCGGAATCTTCACCAGCTGGTCGCAGGTGTCGCGCGTGAGGCGCCGCAGGCCCTCGCCTTCGGCGCCCAGCACCCACGCGGTCGCGTCAGGCAGCTGCGCCGCGTAGATATCTTCGCTCGCGCCCGAATCCGCGCCCACTACCCAGATGTTGCGCTCCTTAAGTTCGCGCAGCGTGCGCGCGAGATTAGTCACCGCGATATAGGGCACGCTGTCGGCAGCGCCGCTTGCCACCTTGATCACCGCAGCCGACAGGCCCACCGCGCGGTCCTTGGGCGCAATCACCGCGTGGCAGCCGGCAGCATCGGCTACGCGTAGGCAGGCGCCGAGGTTGTGCGGGTCCTGCACCCCGTCGAGAACCAGCAGCAGCGCCGGCTCCTTCAGCGCGTCAAGCAGGTCTTCGAGCGAAACATGCCGGCGCACCGCATCCACCCTGGCGACCACACCCTGATGCCTGCCCGGCGGCGCCATGCCGTCCAGGCGCCTTGAATCCACGTGCAGCACGCGCAGCTTCAGGTTCTCCGCGAGCTTGACCAGATCGCGCATGCGCGGATCGGCGCGCGCACTGTCGCAGTAGAGTTCATGCACGCTTTTCGCATCGAGCCGCAAGCGCGCGGTGATGGCGTGAAAGCCGTGGATGAAACTGGTGCCGCCCACCGATCAGGCCCTTTTCTTCTTCGGCGCAGCTTCTTCGGCGAGGCGGAAATCGATTTTGCTCGTATCCAGGTCCACGCGCACCAGCTTCACCCGCACGCGGTCGGCCAGCCGAAACCTCCGCGCGGTGCGCTCGCCGAGCAGCTGGTGCCTGGCGGCGTCGAAATTGAAGTAGTCCTCGCCGAGTTCTGAGATGTGCACCAGGCCTTCGACATAGACGTCGTCCAGCGCGACGAATATGCCGAATCCGGTGACCGCGCTGATCGAGCCGGGAAATTCCTCGCCGATGCGGTCCTGCATGAAGTAGCACTTGAGCCAGGACTCCACGTCGCGCGTCGCGTCGTCGGCGCGCCGCTCGGTCATGGAACAGTGCGCGCCCAGTTCCTCCCAGTTGCCCGGGTTGTAGCTCTTGCCCGCGAGAGCCGCGTTGATCGCGCGATGCACCACCAGATCCGGGTAGCGCCGGATGGGCGAGGTGAAATGGGTATATGACTCGTAGGCGAGGCCGAAATGACCGACGTTTTCCGGACTGTACTGTGCCTGCCGCAGCGAGCGCAGCAGCACCGTCTGCAGCAGCTGGATGTCGGGACGGCCCTTGATTTTGGCGAGCAGCTTGGCGTAGTCCTTCGCGTGCGGTGTGTCGCCTCCGGACAAGTCCAGGCCGAACTGCTTGAGGAAAATGCGCAGCGCCTCCAGCTTCTCCGGCGTCGGCCCTTCGTGCACGCGGTACAGCGCCGGGTGCTTGCGGCTCTTGAGGAAATCGGAGGCGCAGACGTTGGCCGCCAGCATGCATTCCTCGATCAGACGGTGCGCGTCGTTGCGCTGCGTCGCCACGATGTTCTCGATCTTGCCCTGGTCATCGAACAGCATCTGCGTTTCGATGGTCTCGAAATCGATCGCACCGCGCTTTTCGCGCGCCTTGGCGAGCACGTGGTAGAGCGCGTACAGGTCCTCGAGGTGCGGCACCAGCTGCGCCGGCACCGGCTCGCCCTTCTGCGGCTGCAGGCTGAGCGCGGCCGCCACGCGGTTGTAGGTGAGGCGCGCCTGCGAGCGCATGACCGCGGCGTAGAAGCGGTACGGGCCGACCTCGCCCTGCGCGTCCACGCTCATCTCGCACACCATGCACAGGCGGTCCACGTTCGCGTTGAGTGAACACAGGCCGTTGGAGAGCTTCTCCGGCAGCATCGGAATCACGCGCCGCGGGAAATACACCGAGGTGCCGCGCTCGCGTGAATCGGCATCCAGCGCGTCGCCCGGACGCACGTAGTGGCTGACGTCGGCGATCGCGACCCACAGGCGAAAGCCCTTGCCCTCGCGCTTGCAGTACACCGCGTCGTCGAAATCCCGCGCCGTCTCGCCGTCGATGGTCAGCAGCGGCAGCGCGCGCAGGTCTTCGCGTCCCTTGCAATCGTTCGTGCGCACTTCGTCGGGCAGCTTTTCGGTGAGGCGCAGCGCCGCGCTCGAAAATTCATAGGGCAGCTCGTGCTTTCTCAGCGCAATCTCGATTTCCATGCCCGGGTCGGCGTAATTGCCCAGCACTTCGACGATGCGACCGGCGGGCTGCGCATTCTTGTTCGGCTGCGCGACGATTTCCACCGTCACCACCTGGCCCGGCTTCGCCCCCATCTCCGCGCCGGGCGGGATCAGGATGTCCTGGCTGATGCGCCGGTTCTCCGCCGCGACGAAGGCGACGCCGTGCGGCTTGTGCAAGCGGCCGACGAGGCGCGTATTGGCGCGCGAAATGATTTCGACAATAGTGCCTTCCGGGCGTCCGCGCCGGTCCACCCCGCTGGCGCGCGCCATGACGCGGTCGCCGTGCAGCACCTTGCGCATTTCCTTCTCGGACAGGAACATGTCCGGTCCGGACTCGTCGGGCACGAGGAAACCGAAACCGTCCGGGTGGCCTTCTACGCGGCCGGCGACCAGATCGAGTTTGCCGGCGACGAGGATCGCGTCGCGGCGGTTGCGCATGATCTGGCCCTCGCGCTCCATCGCGCGCAGCCGCCGGCGGAAGCTGTCGAGTTCATCCGCTTCGATGTGCAGCAGGCGGCATAGATCTTCCTCCTGCACCGGTATGCCCTGCTTGGCCAGCGTGTCCAGCACCAGCTCGCGGCTGGGCAAGGGATGTTCGTATTGTTCGGCTTCGCGCGCGTAGTGCGGATCGCGCGTTGAACGCGTCTCCGCATTGCGCGTTGCACCCGCAATACGTCCGCGTTTCGGGGGTTTTTGCGTTGACAAAATCCTTGTTTCCTATAGAATTGCGCACCTTGTGCCCAGGTGGCGGAATTGGTAGACGCACATGGTTCAGGTCCATGCGGTGGAGACACTGTGGGGGTTCGAGTCCCTTCCTGGGCACCAGACGGGCTGAGACCGTATTTTAGCTTAATTCTCAGTCCGTTATACTCCGGCGCCGCAGTGCCGGCAGCCCTACACCCAGATCCGCTTGCAGCATGGCGCTGCACTTCGATTCCAGATTTTTTTCCGGTGCTGGCACTACTTCAGCCAGGCCCGGCGCCCGGCTAACGCGTCGCAGTTGCGACTTCGGATGAGTGGATCGTCCCGGCACGCTGCTGCGTGCGGCTCACGCCCATACTTTCATTTGCCGCGACGATTCGGAAACAGCCGCGAGGCCTGCCACATTTCGAATTTCATCTGGCCGGATGCGATCAGAACATTGCCGCCGCTGTCCAGCACGCGCGCTTCAAGGCTGTGCTCGCCGCGCACAATCCCGGTGAGCTTGAATTGCGTCGCGCTTCGCACCGATGCCGTGCGGCCGTCCAGAATCAGCGCGATCCGGTCGCCCGCTGCTGCATTCAGGTCAGGCGAAACCGCGACGCTGACCTCCATGTCGCCGGCATTGTTGAACACCGTTTCGCCGCGCGCCGGCTTGACTACGGCGATTGACTGATAGGAAGACGTTGCGCCCGGCGCCGGCTCGTCTGGCGCGGCGAGCACCATTCCACTGCCGAGCACCGCCGCCAGCGCGATGCAAACGCACGCTGCACCGAAGTGAAGCCGCGCGCTTGGTCTCATTGTCGGATCTCGGTGTACTGGCCTTCGATGACCGCCGGTTCGCGAAACGCAGGCCTGCGCGTCAACAAACCGCGCAGCCGCGACACGAACAGTGCCGCAGCGGCCACGACCGCGCAAACCAGCGCCAGCGCAAAACCGACCCAGAGCAAAACCACGCCGGCGAGCAAAGCCGCAACAACTAGCCACCTGCCCTGCCAGGAGTCCAGGCGAATATTCAATTGTTTCACCACTCCGATTCCTTTCGCATTGGTTTGAGTTTAGCAGCCATTTGTTAAGACCGGCTTAAGACGGCGCGGTTCCCCGGTTTCGGCATTGCGCGGATGAACTGTTTCGCGCCGGATGATGTCGCGGCCATAATTTCGAATGCGGGTGGTCCGGAAAACCGCCTGACTTCCTACTTCCGGCCGGTGGCCAGCATCAACAAGAGCTTTGCACCCGAGCGCAAGGTACAGAAGGGCAGCGAAACCGCGTAAATGGAGCGACGCCCCCTTGGCGGCGCTTACGCAATATGATTTGCACTCGAACACGAGGCGGCGGTGCGCAGATCGCGCGCCGCCGTCGCTCGAAGCGCGCCTGAGGCTCAGCCCAGATCGACCGGGATGAAGATCTTGCCCTCTTCACGCTGGACCAGCAGCGCCACGTGCCCGCCGGCCTTGGCGATCAGCGCTTTCAATTGCACCGGGCTATTGATCGGCGTGCCGTTCATGGACAGGATCACGTCGCCGGGTTGAATCCCGGCTTTCGCAGCCGCGCCGGCGACATCCTCGACCAGGACGCCACCGTCCCCGGCCTTCGCGCGCTCGTCAGGATTGAGCGGTCGCACCATCACGCCCAGCCGGCCGTGATCGTGATTGGCGCTATCCGCCGACGCGAGCTTTGCGGCGTCACTGGCGCCGACGATCACGTCGACGTTCCTGGTTTCGCCATTGCGCATGATCTGCAGCTTTGCCGTGCTCCCGGGCGCGCTATCCGCCACCAGCAGCGGAAGCTGCGACGAGCTCGCGATCTCCTTCTGGTTGTAGCGCAGGATTACATCCCCGGCCTTGAGCCCGGCCCTGGCGGCGGCACCGTCCTTGCTGACCGAGCTGACCAGCGCTCCTGCCGGTTGCTTCAGCCCGAAGGAATCCGCCAGCGCCTGATTCACGTCCTGAATGGCCACGCCGAGCCGTCCACGCGTCACGCTGCCGTGCTGCAGCAGCTGATCCTTGACGTGCAGCACCACCTGGATCGGAATCGCGAACGAAAGCCCCTGGTAGCCGCCGCTGCGGCTGTAGATCTGCGAATTGATGCCGATGACCTCGCCTTTCATGTTGAACAGCGGTCCGCCGGAATTACCCGGATTGACGGCGACGTCGGTCTGGATGAAGGGTACGTAGGATGCGTCGGGCAGCGTGCGCGACTTCGCGCTCACGATGCCGGCGGTCGCGGAATTCTCGAAACCGAAAGGCGAGCCGATCGCCAGCACCCACTCGCCGACTTTGACATCGTCGGCCGGATCGAGCTTGACCGTGGGCAGATCCTTCGCGTCGATCCTCAGCACCGCGATGTCGCTCGGCTTGTCGATACCGACCACCTTGGCCTTGAATTCGCGCTTGTCGGTCAGCTTGACCATCACCTCCGATGCGCCATTGACTACGTGTGCGTTGGTCAGGATGACCCCGTCCGGACTGACGATGAAGCCCGAGCCGAGTGCATGCGTGGGCCCCTGTTGCTGCGGCATCGGCATGCCGAACTGGCGGAAGAACTGGTAGAACGGGTCGTTCGGATCCAGTTCGGGCGCATTGGCGACTTTCTTCATGTCGCCGGTGACGCTGATGTTGACCACGGCGGCACCGTTGCGCGCGACGATACCGGTGAAGTCCGGCAGCGCCGCGGCCGCCGCTGGCTGCGCGCCGGCGGTAGCGGCGGCGGTGGGCGTGCTTGCGGCGAATGCTGCGGTAATCGGGGTCATATCGATTCGTGTGATCGCGCCGGCTCCAACCGCGATAATGCCGGCAGCAATCAGGCTTCGTACCAACATCTTCTGTTTCATGTTTCGCTCCTGGTTGTGAGGGAATACGCTATGGAGACTCGGCTCCATATGCCCCATGCTAGAGCGGCAGGATTAAGCGAGACTTAAGGTCGGCGCGGCGGGCAGGCTGAGATCGCCCTCGCCCAGCGCCCTTTGCATGAATACGCTGTCCACCCAGCGCCCGAACTTGAAACCGGTGCTGGGCAGCACGCCCGCGTGTTTGAAGCCACAGGCGGCATGCAAACCGATCGATGCCTGGTTTGCGCTATCGCCGATGACCGCCACCATCTGCCGGTAGCCGGCGCGGGCGCAGGCGAGGACCAGCGCGTCGAGCAAGGCGCGGCCGGCGCCCAGCCCCGCGGCGTCGTGCGCGATGTAGATCGAGTCTTCCAGGGTGTAGCGGTACGCCGGCCGGTCGCGATAGGGCGCGGCATAGGCATAGCCGACGACGCGTGCGTCGAGCTCCGCCACGATGTGGGGTAGCCCGAGGGCCAGCACCTGCGCGCGCCGGCGCCCCATTTCCGCCGCATCGGGCGGCTCGATTTCGAAGCTGGCGAGTCCGCGCAGCACGTGGTGGCCGTAGATCGCAGCGATTGCGCCGAGGTCGCGCGCTTCGCTCGCCCGCAGCGTAAAAGTGGCGTTCATCGCGTCTTCAAACGACGCATGATCGGCCGCCACCGGTGGCTCGATCGGAACAATGCACTTTGCGCATGGAATGGCGTCCTTTGTCTGTATGGCGCCGATCGACCGCCCGAACGCGATGCCCGATTCTGCCGATCCATGCCAGAATAGTCAAAGTCAACGGGACCTACAGGGAACGGCCATGAAACTGAAAATCCGGCGCAGTTATGTCATTTCCGAAAACCACGGGTCCGAGGCGGGCCGAAAGGCGGAGGTCCCGCTGCGCAAGGTCGCGGCGGTGCTGGTGATCGAAAATCCGTATGCCGGTCGCTACGTCAGGAACCTGAGCCCGATGATCGCCGCTAGCGCGGCGCTCGGCCGCGAACTCGCCACCATGGTCGTGGCCGCGCTGGCGCCGTACAAAGCGCAAAGCCTGGGCAAGGGCGCGCTGGTCGGCATATCCGGCGAGCAGGAACACGCGAATGCGCTGCTCACCAATGTATTTGCCGAACCCCTGCGTGCGGTAATGGGCGGCGGCAAAGCGTGGATTTCGTCGATGACCAAGCTTGCGGCGGCCGGAACGCCGATCGACATTCCGATGAACTGCAAGGACGCGCTCTACGTGCGCTCCCACTACGATGGCATGACACTGATGCTGCCCGACGCGCCGCTGCCGGATGAAATCGCGCTGATCCTGTGCGCGGCAAACCGCGGCCGCCTGAATGCGCGCGTCGGTGGCCTGGGCTATGGCGAAATCAAGGGAGAGGACGGCTTGTTCTAAGTTCGGCCAGCGGTGAATTCGGGCTTGTGCCTGTGCAACGACGCGCTCCGCTCAGGAGTTACTTGAACGGATGCCTGATCACGATGGTTTCCTTGCGGTCCGCGCCGGTCGAGATCATGTCCACCGGCACGCCGCAGATTTCCTCCAGCCGCGACAGGTAGGCGCGCGCGTTCGCCGGCAGCGCTTCGAGCCGGTTCACCCCGACGGTGCTCTCCGACCAGCCCGGCATTTCCTCATAGACGGGCACGCAATCGCGCGCGGCATCGGCGCCGGCAGGGAAGATGTCCAGGGTCTCGCCGCCGACGCGGTAGCCCACGCCCAGCTTGATCTTCTCCATGCCGTCGAGCACGTCGAGCTTGGTGATGCACAGGCCGGAAATGCCGTTGATCTGGATCGAACGCTTGAGCACCGCCGCGTCGAACCAGCCGCAGCGGCGCGGCCTGCCGGTGACCGAGCCGAATTCGTTGCCGTTCTTGCGCAGTTGCTCGCCCACCGCGTCATGCAATTCGGTCGGGAACGGTCCGCTCCCCACGCGCGTCGAATAGGCTTTGGCGATACCCAGCACATAGTGCAGCATCTGCGGGCCTACGCCGGCGCCGCCGGCGGCCGACCCGGCGACGCAACTGCTCGAAGTGACGAAGGGATAGGTGCCATGATCGACGTCGAGCAGCGAACCCTGCGCGCCTTCGAACAGCAGGTGCTTGCCCGCGGCCGCCGCGCGGTACAGTTCCGAGGAGACGTCGGCCACCATGGGCGCAAGCCGCGGCGCGAACGCGAGCGCCTCGTCGTGCGTTTGCTGATAGTCCACCGGCTTCGCCTTGAGATAGTGCTGCAGCACGAAGTTGTGAAAATCGAGCGCTTCGCGCAGCTTCTCGGCAAAGCGCTGCGGATTGAACAAGTCCTGCAGGCGGATCGCGCGCCGCGCCACCTTATCCTCGTAGGCCGGGCCGATGCCGCGGCCGGTGGTGCCGATCTTGTCCGCGCCCTTGGCCGCTTCGCGCGCCTGGTCGATGGCGACGTGGTAGGGCAGGATCAACGGACAGGCGCCGGAGATGCGCAGCCGGTTCGCCACCGCGACCCCGGCCGCTTCGAGCTCGTCGATCTCCTGCAGCACCGCCGAAGGCGACAGCACCACACCGTTGCCGATGTAGCAGGCGACGCCTTCGCGCAGAATGCCGGATGGAATCAGCCGCAGAATGGTTTTCTTGCCGTTGATCACCAGTGTATGGCCGGCGTTGTGCCCGCCTTGAAAGCGCACCACGCCGTCGGCATGGTCGGTGAGCCAGTCGACCACCTTGCCCTTGCCCTCGTCACCCCACTGGGTGCCGATCACCACTACGTTCTTTGCCATGCTAAATCCAAGAAAAGTAGAATTCGGGGCGCCGCGGCGCAGGCGCGGCGCTGTGTGCCTTCGCCGCCCGCTCGCGGTTTCATGTCCTTTTCACCAGCCACTTGCCTTTCTGCTTGACGAGTTCGCGCGTGCAGCGCCCCTCGTCGCCATCGTTCTCGTGCCCGGGCAGGTCCTGGATCACAACCTCGCCGGCCGCGCGCAGGCGCGCAATCTCGGCTTCGAGCGCCGGCTCGTCCGTGCGCGGCGCACGTATGCATCCCGCGGCCGGCGCGGCCGGCGCGAGCCGCGCCAGCTCCAGCAGGTACAGGGTAAAACCGGTCGCCGGCCGGGCGCGGCCGAATGCCTCGCCGACGCCGTCATAGCGCCCGCCCAGCGCGATCGCGTTGGGCAGCCGCGCGCAATAGGCGGCGAAGGTGACGCCGCTATGATAGTGGTAGCCGCGCAGGTCCGCGAGGTCGATTCCGACTGCGATGTCCTGCGTCTCGCTCAGGCGCTCGAGATCAGCGAGCGCGCTGCGGATCTCCACATGCTTCGGCAGCGCGCGCCGGGCGCGCGCAATGACCTCGGGACCGCCGTACAGTTCCGGCAGCAGCAGGATCGCTTTGCGTGTCGCATCGCCAAGGCCCTGCGTCAGCGTGCGCAATCCGGAAATATCCTTTGCCTGGAGCGCGCCGAACAAATCGGCTTCGAGCGCGGGAGCCACGCCGCCGTGCTGCGCCAGCGCGCGGAACACCGCCACATGGCCGAGGTCCAGACGCACGTCGGGCAGCGCGCACAGCTTCAGCGCCTGCGCCAGCAGCCGCTGGATTTCCAGGTCGCTTTCGATGCCTGCGTGGCCGTAAATCTCGGCCCCGATCTGCAGCGGCTCGCGTGTCGAACTCAGGCCGGCCGGCAGCGTGTGCAGCACCGGGCCGCAATAGCACAGCCGGGTCACGCCTTCGCGGTTGAGCAGATGCGCGTCGATGCGCGCAACCTGCGGTGTGATGTCCGCGCGCAGGCCCATGGTGCGCCCGGACAGCTGGTCCACCAGTTTGAAGGTGCGCAGGTCCATGTCGTGGCCGGTGCCGGTCAGCAGCGATTCCAGGTACTCGAGCAGCGGCGGCATGACCAGCTCGTAGCCGTGCACGCGGAACAGTTCCAGCAGCCGCGCGCGCAGGGACTCGATCCGGCGCGCCTCGGGCGGCAGGACGTCCTCGATGTATTCCGGTAGGACCCAGTTACGCATGCAGGGTCGCGGGCGGCGGCACAGGGGCAGTGCGCGCAGCGGCCGCGGCGGTGTTTTCGGTTTCGCTCCTCACCCCTTGCTCCTCACTTGGCAAACAACAACAGCAGCAGGCCGGCCAGCATCGAGCTCAGGCCGAAGAAGCGGATCTGCCCGTCGCTGAACTCGATGATGCGGCGAAACGTCTCGCGCCACTGCGCGGGGAACAGGAACGGCAGGATGCCCTCGATCACCAGCACCAGCGCCAGCGCCATGAGGAAAGTGGCCCCCATTCCCGCTCTCCGACGTACGCTACTTGCTGCCCTTGCCGGGGCCCTTGAGGTACTTGAAGAACTCCGAATTCGGCTCCAGCACCAGCACGTCGCTGCGGTCCTTGAAACTCGAGCGATAGGCCTCGAGGCTGCGGTAAAAGGCGTAAAACTCCGCATTCTGGCCGTATGCCTGCGCATACACGGCCGTCGCCTTGGCGTCGCCCTCGCCCTTGGTTCGCTGCGCGTCCTTGTAGGCGTTGGCGACGATCACCTCGCGCTCCTTGTCCGCCTCGGCGCGTATGCGCTCGGATGCGGCCGCGCCTTCCGAACGCAGCTGGTTGGCCACGCTCTTTCGCTCCGCTTCCATGCGCTTGTATACCGAGTCGCTCACTTCCTGCGGCAGGTCCACGCGCTTCAGGCGCACGTCGATGATCTCGACACCGATCTGCTTCGCGTCGGCGTTGGCGCGCTCGCGCACGGTCTTCATGATCGCGTCGCGGTCTTCCGACACCACCTCATGCACCGTACGCTTGCCGAACTCCTCGCGCAGCGTGGCGTTGACGGTCTGCGAAATGCGCGTCTCGGCGCGCGCCTCGTCGCCGACGCTCTTGTAGTACTGGCGCGCGTCGTTGATCCTCCACTTTACGAACGTATCCACCAGCAGGTTCTTCTTCTCCGAGGTGATATAGCGCTCGGCATCGGGCGTATCCAGCGTGAGGATGCGCGCGTCGAAGTAACGCACGTTCTGGATGAAAGGCCACTTGAAATGCAGCCCCGGGTTGGTGATGACTTCCTTCACCTCGCCCAGCTGAAACACGATGGCGCGCTCGCGCTGGTCCACCGTGAACATGGACATGCTCGCCAGCACGATAACGGTCAGCACGAAAGCGAGCGCGACTGCCATGCGATTGTTGATCATGGCCGGCTCTCGCGTTGTCTGTCGCGCAGCGCGTCACGCGAACGCACCGCCGAATTCGGATTTGCCGCCGGTTCGACCAGCGACTGCTTGGACGTCGCGGACGCCTCCGGCAGCGCCGCCCCCGACATCTGCATGATCTTGTCCAGCGGCAGGTACAGCAGATTGCCGCTGCCCTTGGCGTCGAGCAGGATCTTGCTGGTGTTGCTCATGATCTGCTGCACCGTCTCGATATACATGCGGTCGCGCGTCACCTGCGGCGCCTTGTTGTACTCGACCAGCACCTGCTTGAAGCGGCTCGCCTCGCCCTCTGCATTGGCAAGCACGCGCTGGCGGTAGCCCTGCGCCTCTTCGGTCAGGCGCGAGGCGGCGCCGCGCGCCTTCGGCACGACGTCGTTGAAATAGGCCTGGCCCTCGCTCTTCTGCCGCTCCAGGTCCTGCTTGGCCTTGACCGCATCGTCGAACGCGGCCTGCACCTGCTCCGGCGGCTGCGCGTTTTGCATGGTCACGCGGCTGATTGCGATGCCCGTCTTGTAGCGGTCGAGGATGGACTGGATCAGTTTCTGCGCCTCGTTCGCCACCTGCTCGCGCCCTTCGTACAGCACGAAGTCCATCTTGCTCGCACCGACCACCTCGCGAAACGAAGACTCGGCCGCCTGCAGCACCGTATCGTCGGGCCGCTTGTTGTTGAACAGGTAGTCGAGCGGGTCTTTCAGCGTGTACTGCACGGCAAACTGGATGTCGATGATGTTCTCGTCGCCGGTGAGCATGATCGATTCTTTCGGCACCTTGGTCTGCACGTTGTTGCGGTAGCCGACCTCGACCGTGCGCACGGAGGACAGATTGACGATCTCCTGCGACTGGATCGGATACGGCAGGCGCCAGCGCAGCCCCGGCTGGGTGGTCTCCGTATACTTGCCGAAGGTAAACACCACGCCGCGCGCCTTCTCGTCGACGGTATAGAAGCCGCTCGCCAGCCAGATCGCCAGCACCAGCAGCGCGAGCATGACCGCGCCGCCGCCGATCTGGCGCATGTTCGGCGCCTGCATTGGAGCACCGCCGCCGCCCCCGCCGCGCCGGCCGAACAGTCCGTTCAGCTTCTGGTTGAAGTTGCGCCACAACTCGTCGAGATCGGGCGGGCCATTGCCGCCGCCCTTCTTGCCCCATTGCGGATCATTAAGTGACATACGTATCCCCATGACGCTGCTCGAGTTCCCGATTGGTTGCTGTGGACTTTTTCGCGGCCGCGACTTCGGCCAGGGCAGACCTGAGAATATCCAGGCCGGCGCCAGACTTCGCGCTCAGGCTGACGCTGCTGATTTTAGCATATTCGTCGCGCTCAAATCCCGGCGGAACGGGTGTCAGGTCGATCTTGTTGCGCACCAGCACCTGCGGTATGGCATCCGCGCCGATCTCGGCCAGCACCACATTGACCGCCGCAATCTGCTGCACGCGCACGCTGCTCGAAGCGTCGACCACATGCAGCAGCAGGTCGGCGTGGACGGTTTCCTCGAGCGTGGCGCGAAACGAAGCCACCAGCCCGTGCGGCAGGTTGCGGATAAAGCCGACGGTGTCGGACAGCACCAGGTTGCCGCTGCCCTCCAGGTACAGCCGGCGCGTGGTGGTGTCGAGCGTGGCGAACAACTGGTCCGCGGTGTAGCTGCCGGCATGCGTAAGCGCGTTGAACAGCGTGGACTTGCCGGCGTTGGTATAGCCGACCAGCGACACCGACAGCACGTCGCTGCGCACGCGCGCGCGGCGTTGCACGTCGCGGCGCCGCTTGAACTGCTGCAGCTTGTCCTTGAGCAGCTTGACGCGGTTGCCGATCAGGCGCCGGTCGACCTCGATCTGCGTCTCGCCCATGCCGCCGAGAAAGCCGCGCCCGCCGCGCTGGCGCTCGAGGTGGGTCCAGCCGCGCACCAGGCGCGTGGACGCGTATTCGAGCTGCGCCAGTTCGACCTGCAGCTTGCCCTCGTGGCTGCGCGCACGGCGGCCGAAGATGCCCAGTATCAGGCCGGTCCGGTCCAGCACCGGGCATTCGAGCTTCTGCTCCAGGTTGCGCTGCTGCCCGGGCGAGAGTTCGTGATTGAACACGACCACCACCGCCTGGTGCTCGCGCACTGCGGCGGCGATTTCCTCGGCCTTGCCGGAACCCGCGTAAAGCGCCGGGTCGGGCCGCTGGCGTTTGCCCTGGATCAGCGCGCGCGGGTCGAGGCCGGCGCTGGTGGCGAGCAGCCGCAGTTCTTCCAGGCTTTCGGCGTATCCGCCTTCGCCAAAATCCAGGCCGACCAATACCGCCGCGTTTGCGCGCCCTGCGCGCTCAGACATCGGGCGCGCCGGCGGCTGCGATGCGGCCGGGCTCAGTTATCGGATGCAGGATTTTCGTAGGAAATTGTGACAGCGCGCGCCGGCACGACAGTGGAGATTGCGTGCTTGTAGACCATCTGCGTGACGGTGTTTTTCAGCAGCACGACGTATTGGTCGAAGGATTCCACCTGGCCCTGCAGCTTGATGCCGTTGACCAGATAAATTGATACCGGCACGTGCTCCTTGCGCAGCGTGTTCAGAAACGGGTCTTGTAACAACTGCCCTTTAGTGCTCATCGTGCCCCCCACAACTTTGTTGTTGAATTACCACTGTAATTGATTTCGCTTCCTTTTTCCACTACCGCCTGTAGCTTGGGGCGCGCTAGCGCTTTTTCAAGTACGGATTGGTGGAAGTCTTGAATTGCACCTTCAAGGGCGTTCCCTGCAGCGAGAACGCATCGCGAAAGCGTCCCTCGAGATAGCGCCGGTAGCCCTCCGGTACGGCATCGAGCGCGTTGCCGTGGATGACGATCAGCGGCGGATTCATACCGCCTTGATGCGCGTAGCGCAGCTTGGGCCGGGTCAGGCCCTTGCGCGGCGGCTGCTGGCGTTCGACCGCGTCGATCAGCACGCGCGTGAGCCGCGGCGTGGACAGCTTGGTCATGGCCGCGCGGTAGGCCTCGTCTATCGAAGGCAGCAAGCCCGGCAGGCCGCTGCCCTGCAGGGCCGAGATGAAGTGAAGGCGCGCAAAGCCGAGAAAACCCAGTTTGCGCGCGAGATCGCGCTTGACGCAGTCGCGGCTGTATTCGTCCAGGCCGTCCCATTTGTTGACCGCCACGACCAGGGCGCGCCCCTTCTCCACCACGTACCCGCCAATATGCGCGTCCTGCTCCGAGATTTCGGCCTGCGCGTCGAGCACCAGCACCACCACGTTGGACTGATCCACCGACTGCAGCGTCTTGATCACGGAGAACTTCTCCAGCGACTCGAACACCTGGCCGCGCCGGCGCAGTCCCGCAGTGTCGACCAGGGTATAGCGCCGGCCGTCACGCTCGAACGGCACGTCGATGCTGTCGCGCGTCGTACCCGGCTGATCGAAGGCGATCACCCGGTTTTCGCCCAGCAGCGCGTTGATCAGCGTCGACTTGCCGACATTGGGCCTGCCGATCACGGCGATGCGCGGATGGTCCTGTTCCGGCGCCGCGTCGCCATCCGGCTCGAATCCTTCGAGCGCGAGATCGAGCAGATCGCCCACGCCTTCGCCATGCGCGGCCGAGATCGCGTAGGGCTGACCGAGCCCGAGTTCGTGGAATTCGGCCGTGACCACGCCGGTATTCATCCCCTCGGCCTTGTTCACGCTGAGCAAAACGCGCCGCCCGGTTTTGCGCAGCAGGGTCGCAATATTGCGGTCTTGCGCGGCAAGACCCTGGCGCACATCGACCATGAACACGATCACGTCTGCCTCGGCGATGGCCTGCAATGTCTGTTTCGCCATCTCGTGCAAAATTCCGTCCTTCGCCACCGGCTCGAAGCCGCCCGTGTCGACCACGAAAAACGGCCGCTCGCCGAGCCGCCCCTCGCCGTAATGGCGGTCGCGCGTGAGGCCCGGCATGTCGGCCACGAGCGCGTCGCGGCTGCGCGTGAGCCGGTTGAACAGCGTGGACTTGCCGACATTGGGACGGCCGACGATGACTATGGTCGGCTTCATGCGTGCAAGAACCCGCGCGGGCGCGCAGGCACGCAATGCGTCTCGGACGCGATGTCGCCGGCCCGCCGCGCGTATTTGCGTGCCGCAGTCCTGCTACCGGGTGCTGAAGGCATACAGCCCGCCCTTGCGGGTCTGTACCAGGAAGCTGCCGTTGGGCAAAGCGATCGGGTTGGTGCTGATCGGGCTGTCATCGGTCTGGACGCGACCGACGAAAGCACCGGAATCGCGCGCGAGAAAATGCACGTAACCCTGGATGTCGGCGACGGCGATGTCGTTGCCGAGCGCGAGCGGCGCCGACAGGTTGCGCAGGCTCAGCTTGTCCTGGCGCCACACGCTGGTGCCGCTGGTGCGGTCCAGCGCATGCACCGCACCCCTGTCATCGCTGACGAAGGCGTAGCGCGCATCCAGCGCGAGCCCGGATGTGCTCGACATCTCCCGCCCCCACAGCGTCTGGCCGGTGTCGCGGTCAAAGCAGCTGATGCGCCCCTGGAACGCCACCGCGCAGACCTCGCGCCCTTCGACCACCGGCCGCCCGATCACGTCGGTGACGCGCTCCAGTTCAGTAGTTCCGCGCGGCAGCGCGACAGTCGACTCCCAGCGCACCGCGCCGCTGGACAGATCAATCGCAGCGAGCTTGCCCCCGGCGAATCCGGCGTAGACCACGCCATCGGAGATGGTCATTCCCACCGGCGAGCGCACTGTCAGCGCGGGCGTGGCGCGCTGGTAATACCACTTGCGCCTGCCGTCCTTGGAATCCAGGCCGAAGATGCGCCCGTCGGCGCTGCGCACCACTACCAGGCCCGGCGCAATCTGCGGCGCGGCCAGCACTTCGCTGCTGACGCGCGCTTTCCACAGCGCCGTGCCGCTGCTGTCGAAGGCGAGCACCTCGCCTTTGCCGCTGCCCACCGCTACCAGCCCGGCGCCGGCGCCGGCGCCTCCGCTGAGCGGCTCGCCCGCATTGATGCGCCACAGCTGTTTGCCGCTCGCCGCGTCCAGGCGCAGCACGGTACCGTCGCTCGCGGCCGCATACACGCTGTCGCCGTCCAGCGCAGGGCTGAACACCGACTGGCGCGAATCACCGACGTTCGCCTGCCACAGCGTAACGACCTTGATCGGCTGGGCCAGCACAGGCAGCGGCGCCATTTGCGGCGCCGCGCTGCGGCTGCCGAACCAGTTAAACGGATTGATGGTATCGATTGCGCTGCTGATCGCCCTGCCGCCGCCGCAACCGGCGAGCAGCAGCGCCACGCCCAGCACCAGCGCCAGTGCCAATGCGCGCTTCATTTCACGCTTCCCAGCGCATCGAGCCGCAGTTGAATCGAGGCGCCCAGCGCCGCATCCGCACCCGCCTTGGTCAGTGCCGCCTTGTATGCGCCGCTCGCATCGTCTTTCTTGCCTTGCGCGGCCAGTACGTCCCCCCGGGCCGCGAGATACAGCGCGTCGAACGCGCTGCCGTGCGTCGCATCCAGGATCTTCAGCGCGTCGTCATAGGCCTTTTCGTCCAGCATCACGCCGGCGAGGCGCAGCCGCGCGATGTCCGCCAGTCCCTCGTCCTTGACATTGTCCGCGACCCAGGCGAGTTGGGCGTGCGCGGTCTTCAGATCGCCGCCCTCGAAGTGCGCCTTCGCCGACACCAGTGCCGCCATGGCGGCGTAGGTCGTGCGCGGATAGTTCTGCATGATCGCCCCGGCGCTTTCGCGCACCAGCTTGAGGTCTCCCGAGCGCGCCGCCTTCTGCACCGCGTCGTACAGCGTGGACGCCTGCACCGCCTGAGTGCGCTGATAGTAATTCCAGCCCTGCCACGCGGCCAGCGCGAACAGCACCAGCGTGACGACGGTAAGCACGAAATTGCCGTTTTCCTGCCACCACGCTTTCAGCGTAGCGAGTTGTTCCTGTTCTTCCAGATCGTATGCAGCCATGCTCAGTCCTTTAACGGTGCGTCATCCACAAACAGCAAATTGGTAACGGTGTCGGGCAGTTCAGCACGGCCCACGCGCAACTGTTCGCGCTCGATGCGCAGGTGCTTCACGCTTGCCTCGCCCTTGGCCGCTTCGTCCTCGCCCAGTATCACGGCGATCACGGCGCCGCTGGCATCGGCCTTTTTCATCTGCGACTTGAAGCTGCCGCCGCCGCAGTGCTGCATCACCGACAGCCCGTGGTTGCGCAGTTCTTCGGCAACGCCGAATGACATGCGGTCGGCGGCGCTGCCCTGGTGCACGACGTAGACTTCGCATTGCGCCGCGGGTTCCAGCGCGCGCGTTTCCTGCACCAGTGCGAGCAGGCGCTCCAGTCCCATGGCAAAGCCGCAGGCCGGCGTCGGCTTGCCGCCGATCTGCTCGAACAGCCCGTCGTAGCGCCCGCCGCCGCACACCGTGCCCTGCGCGCCGAGGCGCTCGGTGACCCACTCGAACACGGTGAGGTTGTAGTAATCCAGGCCGCGCACCATGCGCGGATTGATGCTGTAGGGAATGCCGGCGTCGCGCAGCACCTGCTGCACCCCTTCGAAATGCGCGAGCGAAGCGTCGCCCAGGTGATCGAGCAGCCGCGGCGCCGCCTCGATCAGCGGCTGCATCTGCGGGTTCTTGCTGTCGAGCACGCGCAGCGGATTGGTGTGCAGCCGGCGCTTCGAATCCGCGTCGAGCTCGCCCTCGTGCTGCTGCAGATAATGCACCAGTTCCAGGCGGTGGCGCGCGCGCTCCTCGGGGCTGCCGATGGAATTGAGCTGCAGCTTGAGGTCGTCCAGCCCCAGGTCGCCCCACAGCCGCGCGCACATCAGCAGCAATTCGGCGTCCACGTCCGGCCCGGCGTAGCCCAGGGCCTCGGCGCCGACCTGGTGGAACTGGCGGTAGCGCCCCTTCTGCGGCCGTTCGTGCCGGTACATCGGTCCCAGGTAATACAGCCGCTGCGGACTGCCGTAGAGCAGGTTGTGCTGAATCGCCGCGCGCACGGTCGACGCGGTGGCTTCCGGGCGCAGCGTCAGCGCCTCGCCGTTGAGTTCGTCGGTAAAGCTGTACATTTCCTTCTCGACGATATCAGTGGCTTCGCCGATGGCGCGGCGAAACAGCGCGGTCGGTTCGAGCAGCGGCGTGCGCAGGCTGCGGTAGCCGTAGCTTTGCAGCCAGGAACGCAGCGTCTCCTCGAGTTCCTCCCAAAGCGCAGCTTCGTCCGGCAGGATGTCGTTCATCCCGCGAACGGCTTGTAGCGTCTGGGTCATGTGCTCGCTCGGTATGGTTCGCTCAGGCCTGCGCCTTGAGCGGATTCGTCTTGCCCTGCCCGGCCGCGCCTGCGCCGGCGCCGTAGTGGCTGCGCACGTAGTCGTCCACGATCTTCTGGAAATCGCGCGCGATGGTTTCGCCCTTCAATGTCACCGTCTTCTCGCCGTCGACGAACACCGGCGCCACCGGCCGCTCGCCCGATCCGGGCAGGCTGATGCCGATGTTGGACTGCTTCGATTCTCCCGGGCCGTTCACCACGCAGCCCATCACCGCGACGTGCATGTCTTCCACCCCGGGATAGTGCTCGCGCCACAGCGGCATCTGGCTGCGCAGGTAAGCCTGGATATTGGCGGCGAGCTCCTGGAAATAGGTGCTGGTGGTGCGCCCGCAGCCGGGACAGCTGATGACCATGGGCGCAAACGACCTCAGACCCATAGTCTGCAGGATTTCCTGCGCCACCACGACCTCGCGCGTGCGGTCCCCGCCCGGCTCGGGCGTGAGCGAAATGCGGATGGTGTCGCCTATGCCCTCCTGCAGCAGCACCGACAGCGCCGCGGTCGAGGCGACAATGCCCTTGGACCCCATGCCGGCTTCGGTCAACCCGAGGTGCAGCGGATAGTCGCAGCGCGCGGCGAGATCGCGATACACCGTGATCAAATCCTGCACGCCGCTGACCTTGCACGACAGCACGATCCGGTCGGGCGCGAGACCCCACTTCTCGGCCTGCGCCGCCGACTCCAGCGCCGAGACCACCAGCGCCTCGCGCATCACCGCATCTGCCGCGAGCGGCTGCGCCCTGGCGCCGTTCTCGTCCATGAGGCGCGCGAGAAGTTCCTGGTCCAGGCTGCCCCAGTTGACCCCTATGCGCACCGGCTTGCCGTAGTTGCATGCCATTTCGATCATGGTCGCAAATTGATCGTCGCGCTTCGAACCCTTGCCCACGTTGCCCGGATTGATGCGGTACTTGGCGAGCGCCTCGGCACAATCGGGATACTGGCTGAGCAGGCGGTGGCCGTTGAAATGGAAATCGCCGACCAGAGGCACGTCACAGTTGCGGCGCGCGAGCTCGTCGCGGATGCGCGCGACTTGCGCCGCGGCTTCCGCGCTATTCACGGTGATGCGCACCAGTTCGGAGCCGGCGCGCGCGAGATCGTGCACCTGTTGCGCCGTGGCGGACGCGTCGGCGGTATCGGTGTTGGTCATGGACTGCACCACGATCGGCGCAGCGCCGCCGATAACGACGTTCCCGATGCGCACCTGGCGCGTGCTCTTGCGCGGCTTGGCGGACATTTTCACTACTCGAGCTTGAGGCGCGCGACGTCGACCTTGAAATAAGGCCGCAAGTCGACGGGCGCACCGTCGTATTTCAGCCGCACGTTGGCGGCGTTGCCGATAACAACCTGGAGCGGAGGCACGCCGTCTACCAGCTGCCTGGAGCCGGGCTGATTGAGCTGCGACAGCAGGACTTTGCCGTCCGCCTGCCTTATTTCGACCCAGGACAGCTGATCGAATGCGAGTTCGATGCGCTTTTGCGTTGCGTCGTTGGCGCCAGGCGCAGGCGCTGCGCGCGCCGCCACCGGCACAGCGGGCGCCGCCTTCGCTGCCGTAGATTGCGCGGCAGGCTGCGGATCCGCCGGCGCACTCGCAGGTGCGGCTGCCGGTGCTGCCGACTCTGCCGTCGCTGGGTCAGCTACCGCTGTCGGCGCCGGTTCGGGCGCTTGCGCCGGCGCCGGCGCCGGCGCGGGCGCGCTAGCGTCGCTCGCCGCCGATTTAGGCGTGATTGTCACAACTTCGCCGGTGTCCAGCGGGCTGAAGCGCCATTCATAGGCGACGATCGCCACCGCGACGAGGGCCGCGATCGACAGCAGCACATACATGCGGTTCGATTTCTCGCCGCCTTCCAGGAACGGTTCCTGCCCGTCGGTGCGCAGATCGACCGTCGTGCTGCCGGGGATTTCGCGCCTGCCGAGGTTGGCGAGCAGCGGCACCGCGTCGATCTGCAGCAGCTTCGCGTAGCTGCGGATCATGCCGCGCACGAAGGTCGCACCGGGCAGCTTGGCATAGTCGTCGGCCTCGATGGCCGCGATCTGCTTCACCCCGTACTTGATCTGCTGCGAAACGTCGGCCACGCTGAGCTTGTGCTCGGCGCGCGCCGCCGCCAGCGCCTGTCCGGGGCTCAGATGCTCCGTCGCTGGCGCCGCGTCACTCATTCAAACTGCCCTTTGAGCAGGCTCTGGTATTCCGGGGAGCCGGAAAAACGCCGGCGCAGCTGGTTGGCGTGCGCATTTTCGGCACCCTTGTCGCCGAGCTTGCGCTCTATGCGCAGCGCCAGCCACAGCGATTCCGCCGTCGGATCGACCTGCTTGTTGTAGCGTTCGATCAATCCGCGCGCCGCCTCCAGTTGACCCTGCTGGTAGCGGATCGAGGCCAGATTGAACAGCGCCACCGGATTGTTCGGCTCGCCGCGCAGCGCGCGCTCGAAATAACCCGCGGCGTCGCGGCCGCCGTCTATCTTCAGCGAGCACAGCCCGGCGTTGATATAGGAGCGCGCCGGCGTCTTGTACAGCGGATTCTTCAATGCCGCGAGGAAATAGGCTACCGACCGCTCCTCGCGGCCGGTGCGGCACAGGAACCAGCCGTAATTGTTGTTGATGTCCGGATCGTTCGGCGCCAGCGCGAGTGCGCGTTCGAAGCTGCGCTGCGCGGCTTCGTTCTCGTGCAGGTCCATGTGCACCAGGCCGAGCACGCTGTAAGCCGGCGCATAGTTCGGATCGGCGCTGGTCGCGATGCGCAGTTCCTCCAGCGCAATGCCGACGCTGCCGCGCTCGAAATATGCCGAGGCGAGCTCGGTATGGATGCGCGCGCGGTTGTGCGGATCGCCCACCTCTCCGGTAACAGTGCCGGTATCCACCGAGTCCGCCTGGGTCGGAGACGACGGCGCCTGCGCACAGCCGCCGAGCGCGACGAACGCGGACAGCGCCGCGGCCAGGACGATCGTTCTCAGCATGGCTGTATCTCCACCAGGCGGCGCGTGCGCCGGGTCTTGTCTTCTACCTTGCCGGCGAGTTGTCCGCAGGCGGCGTCGATGTCGTCACCGCGCGTCCTGCGCGTAGTCACCACCAGACCGGCCGAAATCAGGATTTCGGCGAAACGGCGGATGACCTCGCGCGACGAGCGCTTGAAGCCCGATCGGGGGAAGGGGTTGAATGGAATCAGGTTGAATTTGCACGGCACCTCGCGCACCAGCTCGATCAGCTGCCGCGCGTGATCCGCGGCGTCGTTGACACCGTCCAGCATGACGTACTCGAACGTGATGAAATCGCGCGGCGCCTTGTCCAGGTAGCGCCGGCAGGCCGCGAGCAGCTCGGCCAGCGGGTATTTGCGGTTGATCGGCACCAGCGTGTCGCGCAGCGCATCGTTGGGTGCGTGCAGCGATACCGCCAACGCCACCGGGCAGGCGTCGCGCAGGCGGTCGATCGCAGGAACGATGCCCGAGGTCGACAGCGTCACGCGCCGGCGCGACAGCCCGTAGGCGTTGTCGTCCAGCATCAGGCGCATGGCCGCAACCACATTGTCGAAATTGGCGAGCGGCTCGCCCATGCCCATCATGACTACGTTGCTGATGACGCGCTCGCCTTTGGGCGTCGCGCCGAGCGTCTTCGCGGCGCCACGCGCCGGCGTACTGCCAGCATCGTGCGCCAACGCGCGGGATGCGATCCACAGCTGGCCGATGATCTCGGCGGTGCTCAGATTGCGGTTGAAGCCTTGCTTGCCGGTTGAGCAGAATTTGCAGTCCAGCGCGCAGCCCGCCTGCGAGGACACGCACAGCGTGCCCCGGTTGGTCTCGGGGATGAACACGCTCTCGACGGCGTTGCCCTTGCCCACGTCGATCAGCCATTTGCGCGTGCCGTCCGCCGCCGTCGCATCGGAGGCGATGCGCGGCGGCTCGATGGTGGCGCTCGCTGCGAGCTTTTCGCGCAGCGATTTGGCGAGGTCGCTCATGTTCGAAAAATCCGCCTCTCCGTACTGGTGCATCCAGCGCAGCAGCTGTTTCGCCCGAAACGGCTTCTCGCCGATTTCGGCGAAGAAACCGGTCAGCTGCGCTGCGTCATAGTCGAGGAGGTTCGGAGTCACGCTTGCGGACGCGTCAGCGCGGGTAAACGTTGAGCGCGGGAAAGAAGTAGGCGATTTCGACCTTGGCGGTGTCGACGCCATCCGAGCCATGCACGGCGTTGGCATCGATGCTGTCGGCGAAATCGGCGCGGATGGTGCCTTTGTCCGCTTTTTTCGGATCGGTGGCCCCCATCAATTCGCGGTTTTTTGCGATCGCGTTCTCGCCTTCCAGCACCTGCGCCATCACCGGCCCCGAGATCATGAATTTGACCAGGTCGGCGAAAAACGGCCGGCCCTTGTGCACCGCATAAAAGCCCTCGGCTTCGGCAAGCGACAGCTGCAGCATGCGCGCTGCGATAATCTTCAAGCCATTGGTTTCAAAGCGCGAATAGATTTTGCCGATGACGTTCTTGGCCACCGCGTCGGGCTTGATGATGGATAGGGTGCGTTCCAAAGCCATGCAAATCTCCAGGGTTTTTGTTCGAGAAAAAGCTTAACGTTATATTTTATCAGGGTTTTTGCGTTGTGTCGCCTGCCCGGCACGCGGCGCGGCAGCGGCGCGGCTCAGGTTTGCAGCCGCCAGCGCGCCAGCCAGCCGAACTCGCCGCTGCCGGCCTCCCAGCCGCTGGCAACGCCCAATCCGGGCACCGCGACCAGCGTATCGCCGCAATACAGCAATGGCAGGCGTTCGCGTTCCCAAGGCGGCAGGCGCGCTTCCTGCAGCAGATTCTTCAGGCTGCGCGTCGCGCCTTTCGCGCGCAAACGCAATTTCTCCCCGCCGCGGCGCAGGCGCAGATTCAATCCCGACTCCTGCACGCGCGCACAGGCCAGGCCCGCGCCGCGTCGGCGCGCGAATTGCAGGATTCCGCCGAGCTCCGGCACCGGCCATGCGCGACTTCCGTCCCAAATCAGATTCAACTCGGCCGGCGGCTGCGGCAGCGCCGGCAGCAGGTACGCGCCTCCGGCGTAGCGGCGCAGCTCGCGCTCGCCCAGCGCGACGTGCACGGCAGCATCGTCGCGCGCCTGGAACAACTGGCGCAGCCCCTCATGCAGTCGATCCGCCTCGGGAGCCGCCGTCCCATGCCGCGACAGCAGCCAGCGCAGCAGATTCTTCGCGCGCGCGTCGCCCAGGCGCCGCAGCGCGGCCAGCGCCAGCACGCCCTGCCTCTGCACGCGCTTAGCGTCGGCCTCGGCCAGCTGGTCGAGCACCAGCGCGGCTTCGCCAAGGTTGCGGGCGGCGCGCGCCAGCGTTGCGCGATAGGCAGGAAACGCTCGCCCTATGACCGGCAGCACGCGGTGGCGCAGGAAATTGCGGTCGTAGCGGGTGTCGGCATTGCTCTCGTCCTCCACCCACGCGAGCCGGCGCGCGCGCGCGTAAGCTGCGATCTGCGCACGCGTCAGCGCGAGCATGGGACGCAGGATCGCGGGGGCGCGCGCCGCGCCGCCCTTCCCACCGGCATGCTGCGCCCGGACCAGCGGCATCGCCGCCCCGCCCTTTACGCCGGCGCCGCGCAGCAGCTGCAGCAGCAGCGTCTCTGCCTGGTCGTCCTGGTGCTGGGCGAGCACGATGAAATCAGCGTCAGACTGTCCGGCGTACACCGCATAGCGCACCCGCCGTGCAGCAGCCTCCAGGCCCTCGGCGCGGTGCGGCGCCGGATCGACCGCCTGCACCGTAAGCGCGATGCCGCGGCGTTTGCACAGGCGCGCGCAGAACGCCGCCCAGCGGCGCGCATTCGGGCTGATGTTGTGGTTGACGTGCAGGCAGGAAAGGCGAAAGCCGAGCGGGCCGGCGAGGCGGCGCAGCGCCTCGAGCAGCACCACCGAATCCAGGCCGCCGGACAGCCCGAGCACCAGCTGCGCGCCGGGAAAGAGCACCGGCCTGAGCGCCGCGCCCAGCGCGGCTTCCAGGCCGTCGGTACTATTCGGCTTCGACTTCCTTGAACTTGCCATAGCCCATCAGGCGTTCAAGGCGCGCCTCGACAATATCGTCCACGCCCTTGTTCGCGAGCGAACGCAGCGCATCCTGCAGGGCCTTCTTCAGATTCAGCGCCATGGCCGCGTGGTCGCGGTGGGCGCCGCCCAGCGGTTCGTTGATGATCTTGTCGATCAGGCCCAGGGTCTTCAGGCGGCTGGCCGTGATGCCCATGGTTTCCGCCGCCTCGGGCGCCTTGTCGGCGCTCTTCCACAGGATCGAGGCGCAGCCCTCGGGGGAGATTACCGAATAGATCGAGTATTGCAGCATCATCACGATGTCGCCGACCGCGATCGCGAGCGCGCCGCCCGAGCCGCCCTCGCCGATCACCGTGCAGATGATCGGCACGCGCAGCTCGGCCATGACGTAGAGACTGCGGCCGATCGCCTCGGACTGGCCGCGCTCCTCCGCGCCGATGCCGGGATAGGCGCCCGGCGTATCGACGAAGGTCAGCACCGGAATCTCGAATTTCTCCGCCAGGCGCATCAGGCGCATCGCCTTGCGATAGCCCTCGGGCCGCGGCATGCCGAAGTTGCGCAGAATCTTTTCCTTGGTGTCGCGGCCCTTCTGCTGTCCGATCAGCATCACCGACTGGCCGTTGAAGCGCGCCAGGCCGCCGACGATGGACGGGTCGTCGGCGTAGGAACGATCGCCGTGCAGTTCCTCGAAATCGGTGAACAGCGCCGCGATGTAATCCAGCGTAAACGGGCGCTGCGGATGGCGCGCCACCTGCGCCATCTGCCAGGACGTAAGCTTGGCGTAGAGGTCCTTGGTCAGCGCATTGCTTTTCTTCTGCAGCCGCGCGATTTCCTCGGAAATATCCACCGCGGAGTCGTCCTGCACGAAGCGCAGCTCCTCGATCTTGGCTTCGAGATCGGAAATCGGCTGCTCAAATTCGAGGAAAGTGGTCTTCAATGGCGGTGGAAGCGGCGCAGGCGTGCAAAGAGGTATTTTAGCCTACTACCCGCGGCGCGTACGCGGCCGCCAGTCTGCGGCAGAATGTGCTCAATACTCGACCGGCACCGGATCGAGGCTGCGCCACAGATACCAGGTGGCCACCGAGCGCCACGGCGCCCAGTTGTCGCCAAGTACGCGCATGTCCTCGCGTGCAACACGCGCGCCGTCGAAATAGTGCAAGCAGATCGCCTTCTGCAGCCCGAGGTCGTCCAGCGGCAGCACGTCGGGACGTAGCAGGTTGAACATCAGGAACATCTCCGCCGTCCAGCGGCCGATGCCGCGCACCTGGACCAGCTCGGCGATGACCGCCTCGTCGTCCATCCGCGGCCAGTCGCGTGCATGGATGCTGCCGTCGACAAAATTCCGCGCCAGGTCGGCAATGTATTCGGCTTTGCGCTGCGACAGGCCACAAGCGGCAAGCCGGCGGCGCGCCTTGTATATCTGGTCCGGCGTTACCTGCGGTGCCACGGCGAGCACCCGGTTCCATACCGACTCGGCTGCCTTTACCGAGATCTGCTGGCCGACGATGGCGCGCGCGAGCGTCCTGAACGGTTCGCCGCGCGGCACGAGCGCGATGCGCGGGTGCGCGCGGATGATGCGCGCGAGCACGGCATCACGGCGCACAAGCGCACGCTTGGCGCGCAGCCAGTAGTCGGGCCTCATGCGCCGCGCCTCACGCGGCCTGCGCCAGCGGCAGGTTGACCAGCAGGTTCTGCGGCTTCATGCGCACCACTGCGCCCTCGTCCATGGACAGGGCAAGGTACACGGGATTGCCGGCGATGTCGGCGCGCATCTCGCCCGCGTCGGCAAAATCGAGTTGGAACAGGGCGAGCATGCGCGCCAGCCGCGCGGGTTCCACCGGCTCGCCGCGCCACAGCTGATTCAGCAGCGCGCTGGACTGCGCGTCCAGCCCGATATGCCATGCCCAGCGCGATTCATCGATGCGCGGCAAGGATTTGACGCTCACGTTGACGCCCGCGAGGTGCCGAACCCAGCGCTCGATCACGCGGCAAAATGCCTCGAGCGCAGGGCGGCCGTGATTGAAGCCGATGACGAAATCGTGGCGCTCGTCGCGCGACCAGTACAGTTCGCTGTTGTCGCGCTCGAGCACGTCGAGGGTCGCCGCTTGCGCCCCATGGAACGGCGCTTGCGCCCCATGGATCGGCGCCTGCGCCTCTGCGATCAGCTGCCCGAGGCCGCCGCGCGCAGCGCTCCCGGCGTCCGCCGCCGCATGCATCTCCAGCGTTTCGAGGTCGGCCAGAATCACCGCGCCCTGCTGCACGCTCGCCTTCTGCTCTCGATAAAACAACTCGGCCGCGCGCAGTTCCAACGCGTCATCCACGCCATCGAGGATATTTCTCAGGATGACCTGCGTCAGCTGATCGATGAACAGCGGCGGCACGCTTACGTCGCCGCCGGCGAACAGTCCCAGATAGCAGGCCTCGAGCGAGGGCGCGGCCAGCAGCCGCGCGCGAAAATCGAGCATCACACCGTAGTTGGCGCGGGTATCGGCGTCGGCGATCGCCTCGAACCGCGCCGGATCGACCTGCAGGCGCGGCGCCTGCATCAAAGCCTGGTGCAGCGCGGTTTCCGCGGCGCAGGACGCCTCTATCGGACGCAGTTCGGGCCGCAGGTAATAGGCGCGCAGGTACTCGTCGCCGACGCGCAGATGTCCGTTCGCGTCGCGCTCGAGCAGGTGAAAGCCGGAGTGACGCCAGAAATCCCGCGCCAAGCTAGCGGCCCGGACTGACGCTAGGCGCGCACGACAGCGTGCGGCACGACGCGGCTGTGCGCGGCGACGTGCTGGGCCAGAAAGCCCATCTGGTCGGAAAGAATCTTGCGGTTGGTAAGTATCAGGTACTCGGCCTTGTTCGGCACATAAGGCGTGTACAGCAGTTCCATGCCGGCTTCCTCGGGCTTGCGGTTGCGCTTGACACCGTTGCAGTGGCGACAGGCCGACACCACGTTCATCCAGTGATCGCCGCCGCCGCGCGACAGCGGCGTAATGTGGTCGCGCGTCAGGCGCAGGTAGCCGAATTCAGCGCCGCAGTAGGCGCAGATATGCCGGTCGCGGCGGAACAATTCGCGGTTGCTCAGTGGCGGCACTTGGGAGAAGGCCCTGCCGGCCATCGCCTTGCCTCTGATCGCGATGATGGAGTTGGTGGTGATGCTGGAGCGCTCGCCGGTCCTGCGCGAGGTGCCGCCGTAAAACGTGAATGCGCGGTCGCCCAGCGTCCACGCCACCAGGTTCTTGGCATAGTAATAGCAGGACTGCTGCCAGGTGATCCAGCGATGCGGGACGCCATGAAAGTCGAGCGTCAAAATTAGCGGTATGTCCGCCATGCGTTTGCCTCAAGACTCCGGTGAATATCAAGCCGGCTTGATGCACTGCGGAATATCCCCAAAAAGTCGCAGCCATCAAACGCTTGCGCGGAATTCTGCCTCAAAAAATGCGGCAGCGCCAGCATTGCGCCCGGCGCAGGAAATTCTCGGTGCGGCCGGTGCGGCGCACGGGCCTGCCGACGGCGCATTCAGGCTTTGCGCAAGCGCCGGTTCGGCGCCTTGGCCGCGGCCGTTCCGGGCTTCCTGCGCGTCGCGGAAGGTTTCGGCAGCGGCGCCATCTGCGGCGTACCCGGAACCATGCAGCCACTGTCGCAGCAGCGGCCCGGCTGGCGCTGGCGCGCGATCTTGCGTCCGGGGCGCGCCAGCAGGCCGCGCTCGAGCAGGCGCTCCACCAGCTCGACCTTGTTGCCCACCGGATAGTTGCGCCAGATCTCCTTCTTCATCGCCTCGGGCGAACCGCCGCCGTGCATGCTGATCACCGAATACCAGCCGCCCTGGCTGGACGCGCTCAGATCCTCGATGAAGCGCGCCACTTCGATGCGCTTGTCGTAGGGGATGTCGGCCTGCCCGCGCAGCACTTCGGCGAGTTTCGCCGCCGTGGCCGGGTTGTGGTCCTCGTCCGGCCCCGGCAGGGCCACGATCAGTCCGCCCGAGACATGGTGCGCGATGCGGTGCATATCGTAGATCTGCGTCGCGAGCAGCAGTTTGCCGATGTTGGAGAACACGGCGTCGGGCATCACATTGCCCGACGCATCGGCGGCGGCGTACACCGAGGCGGCGACGCCGCAGGCGTAAAAGCCCTCCACGATCTTGATCAACTCGACCATCTGCTCGCGCAGATTGTGCGCGCGGTCCAGATCGATGCCGTTGGCCTCGGTCATCAGCGCGCCTGCGCCGATGAGCAGATCGCCGAAGCCGGCGCGCGCCGCGATGCAGGTGTGCCGGTGATGCGTCGCATAGGCATGCGTGAGAAATCCGGCATGCTGCCACTCTCCGGCAAGGAATACCCGCTCCCAGGGCACGAACACGTTTTCGAACAGGCACACGCCGGTCGACTGGCCGTAGCGGGCGCTGAACTTCGCCGCGGCCTCGCCAGGGCGTCCGGCGGGCCGCGCGACGATGGTGAGCCCCTTCGCGTCCACCGGCACCGCGCAGCAGACGGCGAAGTCCGCATCGGCCCTGGTCATGGTGCGCCCTGGCATGATCAGGATTTCGTGCACATAGGGCGCGCCGGTGACGATGGCCTTGACCCCGGAAACGACGATGCCGCCCTTGCGCCGCCCGACGATGCGCAGGTAGCTATCCGGATTGTCCTGCTGGTGCGGACGCAGCGAGCGGTCGCCCTTGCCGTCGGTCATGGCCACGGCGCAGGTGAGATCGCGCCGCTGCGCGTCCTGCATGTAGGCGAGAAAGCGCTGGTGATAGTCGCCGCCGCGGTCCTGGTCGACACGGTGCGTCGACTGGTGCAGCGCGCTGAAGGCATCGCCGCCGAGATAACGTTGGGCGCAGCCCGTCTCCTGGCATACCAGCCGCACCGCTTCCAGCTTGTTCAGCAGATCGCCGCTGGTGCGCGCCACGTGCATCAGCCGGTTCGTCTCGCCCTCGGACCCGTGCAGCCGCGCGCGCATCAGCGGGGCCAGTTCGGGCTTGAGCGCGTAGTCATAGGTGAGCGCAATCGCGTTTACGCCTGGCGCGAGGTCGGCGTCGGTGGCGACCGACTTTATCTTGCGCCCGTTCACGTACACGCTGGGTGCGTAGGTACGCAACGACTCGCGAAAATCCTTGCCCGACATGAACATGGCGCCTCCCGATCGAAGCCGCGGCGGCCGCGCCACGTCGACGCAGCGCGGCCGCGCGGAGCCGGGGAGATTCTCCCAATCGCCGGCAGGTGTCAAGTTTGATCTGGGTCAAGCGGCGACCCGGGCCGAGGGCTAAGCTGGAATCGAACCACTTCCCGGTGCACGACGACCATGCCGAAGAAACCATTTGCGGATTTGCGCGCGCTGCTGCAGGCGCAACGCCGGCAATTGCTCGCCGAAGTGCGCGAAAAGATTGCCGCATCGGACGTTAGCCCGGGCTTTGCCAGCCAGGCAAAGATCACCGACGACGATGGTGTTGCCGACGTCGCGGCGGAAATGGATGTCGCCCTGGTTATCCGCGAAAGCCAGGAATTGCAGGACATCGAAGCCGCGCTCGCGCGCATGGACGATGGCGCTTACGGCAACTGCGCCGACTGCGGCGGCGACATCGGCGAAGCGCGGCTGAAGGCCTCTCCGGCGGCCCGGCGCTGCCTGCCCTGCCAGGAAAAATACGAGCAGGCGCAGGGACAGCTTCCCCGCGGCGCGCAGTAGCCCTTATTGCGTCACCGCGAAGACTCGAACAATCCAAATTTCGGAGGCAATATGTACACGCACATCCTGGTTCCCACCGACGGCTCGGCGCTGTCCGACAAGGCTGTCGAGGCGGCGATCAAGCTGGCGAAACTGGCGGGCGCGCGCATTACCGCGTTCCATGCGGTCGAGCCCTATCCGCTGCAGGGCGCCTATGCCGCCGAAGCCAGCGGCGTAGCCGAGCTGCAGCCGGAGATTTTTGCCGAGCGCAGCGAAGAATACGCCAAGCGCGTGCTCGATGCGGTGGCGCGCGCCGCGGCTGCGGCGAAGGTGCAGTGCACGACCGCCCATGCCACCAGCCGCTCGGCATCCCAGGCGATAGTCGAGAAAGCACGCGCCGACAAATGCGATCTCATCGTCATGGCATCGCACGGCCGCCGCGGCTTGGAAGGCTTTCTGCTCGGCAGTGAAACCCAGAAGGTACTGACCCACTCGACTATACCGGTGCTGGTATATCGCTAGGATCGGCGTGCAGGGATGAATCAGGGCAGGGTTTCCCCGCCTTTTTTTTCGCCCCGGAGTGCCATGGCAGACCCGCCCGGGCGCTGCCGGCCCGGCAGCGCCGCACGGAACCGGCGGAATTCGTGTGCCTGCTTGACATTTCTCAACTGAAAATCAACTTCCGCGGGTAGTCTTTTTCTCATTGCTGGCGCCGAGGAAAGATCACGATTCCGGATGCGCTCAATCATAAAGTTGGATACGCGCGGGCATCCGCGTGATTCGCCTGCATTTTTTGGACGGAGCTGCAGGCCGCCGCGATATGCGTGTATGCGCATGTGTTGATATTTCGCAAATGTCTTGCCTTATCGCTGCGGCCTAATTGGAGCATCGTCAACGCCGGAATTTGAGCCAATGGCAACAGGAGTCTTCATGTCAGCTTCTCGACTGGACAGCGGGATCGCAAGCTTGCGCAAAGGGATGTTCTTGGCGGCTTTGACAGCCGCGCTGCTGACCGCCTCCGCAGTCAATGCGGCAGCCGATACAGATTCGGCAAAACTGCTGAAATCCACCGCCGACCACAGTCAATTCAAGACGCTGCAGCAGGAATTCGACACCGGACCGCAAGTCACCAAGGCCTGCCTCGGCTGCCACACGGAAGCCGCCAAGCAGTTGCACAAGACCGAGCACTGGAAGTGGGAATACAAGAGCCCGCAGGGCCAGCTCCTCGGCAAGAAAACGCTCATCAATAATTTCTGCACCTCGGCCGCGGCGAATGAAGCGGCCTGCAATACCTGCCACATCGGTTACGGCTGGAAAGACGACAAATTCGACTTCACTTCGGAGGTCAACGTCGACTGCCTGGTCTGCCACGACACCACTGGCAACTACAGAAAGCCGCCGGGCCTGGCCGGCAACGTGGTCACCAAGGCGATGGAGTTCCCGCCCGGCTCTGGCAACATCATCCATCCGATCAATCTGAAAAAGATCGCGCAGGCGGTCGGCAAGACTAGCCGCGACACATGCGGCGTGTGCCATTTCTACGGCGGCGGCGGCGACGGCGTCAAGCATGGCGACATGGACAGTTCGCTGGCTGCGCCGGAGAAGCCGCTCGACGTGCACATGGACGCGCTGGGCCTCAACTTCGCCTGCGCCACCTGCCACATGACCGAAGGCCACCAGGTGCCCGGCAGCCGCTACGCGCCGACGGCGCGCGACAAGGGCGCCGCGCAGATTCGCGGCAAGGTCGAGGCGAGAAACCCGACCACCTGCCAGGCCTGCCATGGCCAGTCGCCACACAAGAAGATCGCGAAACTCAACGACCATACCGACAAAGTCGCCTGCCAGACCTGCCATATCCCGACTTTCGCGCGCGGCGGCGTGCCCACCAAGATGTCCTGGGACTGGTCTACCGCCGGCAGGATGGGACCCGACGGCAAGCCCCTGATCAAGAAAGACGCCAAGGGACACCCGGTATACATGGCGATCAAGGGAGACTTCGTCCTGGGCGAGAACGTCGTTCCAGAATACCTCTGGTTCAACGGCGCGGTGAGGTACACGCTGCGCACCGACAAGGTCGAGAAAGGTCCGCAGCCGCTCCAGATCAATCACTTCGAAGGCAGCGCGAGCGATAACAAATCACTGATCTGGCCGGTCAAGATGATGCGCGGCAAGCAGATCTACGACCCGGTGAACAAGACCCTGATCGTGGCGCATCTGGCAGGCCAAGACGACACCGCTTTCTGGACCAATTTCAACTGGGAGAAGGCGGCGGCCGCCGGCATGGCCGCAGTCGGCGAACCGTTCTCGGGCAAGGTCGATTTCATCGCGACCGAGAGCACCTGGCCGATCACCCACATGGTAGCGCCGAAGGAGAAAGCGCTGGGCTGCGTCGCCTGTCACGCTTCCGGAGGACGTCTGGAGAAAGTGACCGGCATCTACATCCCGGGACGCGCCAGTGACCACGCCGGCTGGCTCGAGAGCCTCGGCTGGGCCATCGCCGCGCTGACCCTGCTCGGCGTGCTCGGCCACGGCCTTGCGCGCGTCTTCCTCTCCGGCCGCAAGCACTAAAAGGGAAATGACCATGGCACGCATCTATATCTTCAAGCGCTTCGAGCGCTTCTGGCATTGGGCGCAGGCGGGGCTCATCATGTTCATGCTCGCCACCGGCTTCGAGATCCACGGGACTTACACCCTGTTCGGATGGGAGAAGGCGGCGAATCTGCACACCACGGCGGCCTGGACGCTGATCGGCCTGTGGCTGTTCGCGATCTTCTGGCACTTCACTACCGGCGAGTGGAAGCAGTACATCCCGACGACGAAGAATATCCTTGCCGTGGCGAACTATTACTCGGTCGGCATCTTCACCGGCGCGCCGCACCCGTTCCGCGCCACGCAGCTGTCCAAACACAACCCGCTGCAGCGTCTGGCCTATCTCATGATCAAGCTGTTCATCAATCCGCTGATCTGGGTGAGCGGGCTCGCCTATCTGTACTACAACGATCTGGCGGCCTCCAAGGTCGCCGTGCTCGCTGGGCTGCCGCTGGCCTCGATCGCGCTGGTGCACACCGCCGCGGCCTTCATGATGCTCGCCTTCCTCATCGGCCACGTCTATCTCTCCACCACGGGGCATACGCCGCTCGCGCACATCAAGGCGATGATCACCGGATGGGAGGATGCGGAGGTCGACAAATCCGGCACGGCTGCGGCCGCGCAATCCGTCCCGTAAGCAGTGACGGAAAACTGAACTTTTCGACACACAGGAGACTTCACGATGAAAACCAAATTCGGACTGAGCGCGCTGGCACTGGTTCTCGGGGCCGCGGCGATGAGCACGGCACACGCCTACGACGGCGAATGGAAGCGCGGGCGCATCTACTACCGGCAGGTATGCACCTCCTGCCACACGGACGAACTGAAAAAAACCATCGGACCAAACGAGAAGACCAGAGCGGAATGGACGGCCTACTTCCAGGCGGGCAAGCACGGCAAGGGAACGGTCAAACAATATTTCAGCAAGCAATACCGCGACAGCATCAAGGCCAAGAACGCGGCGGCGGCGAAATATGCCGACCTGCCCGACACGGAACTGATGGAGGACGTCAAGGTTTTCTTGCTCAAGAGCGCCAAGGACGGCGATTCGCCGGCCGGCTGCAGCTAGCCCGGCGCGGCGGGCGTTGAACTGACTGGTTCATCGCCCTGCAAACCCTCTTCTCATCGACATCAATGGAGATCACCATGCGTTCACGATTGAAAAGCCTTGGACTCGCGCTGGCCCTGGCGCTGCCCGCCGCTCTGCCGGCCCTTGTCTGGACCAACCCCGCACATGCCCAGGCGGTGAGCCCGCAGGCTGCGCAGGCGAACTATTACAAACATGTGGTCGATTACGACTTCGTCAAGCAGTGGGTTCAGATTCCGCCCAAGGCGGGCGTGATGCTGATCGACGCGCGGCCGACCGCGCGCAAGTTCAATCCAGGCCATATCCCGGGCGCGGTCAACATTCCGGACGACAAGTTCGAGCAGATGAAAGACCAGCTGCCGCAGGACAAGAGCACGCTGCTGCTCTACTACTGCGAAGGCCCGGAATGCGTGCTCAGCCATAGTTCCGCCAAGAAAGCCGAGGCGCTCGGATACACCAACATCAAGGTGTATACCAACGGCTATCCCGAGTGGGTGGCCAAAGGCGAGGTGCCCGCAGTCGCGGGCGCTTACGTGAAGAAGCTGATCGACGAAAAGGCAAGCTTCACGCTGGTCGATTCCCGGCCCAAGCGCACGGTGGACAAGGAAGGCATGATTCCGACGGCGCTGCACATTTCCGACAACGAATTCGACAAGCACATCGACCAGCTGCCTGCGAACAAGGCAAGTGAACTGATTTTCTACTGCGGCGGGCTCGCATGCGCGCTCAGCGGCAATTCGGCGGAGAAGGCGCTCAAACTCGGCTACACCAACGTCAAGACCTACACCATGGGCCATCCGGACTGGCTCGCGAACTACGGCGCACCCAAAGCCGCGGCAGCACCGGCCGCAGCCGCGGGCCCGGCGCAAGCGGGCCTCAAGGTCGAAACCGGCAAGGAGAAAGGTTCGATTTCTACGGCCTGGTTCGAGCATGCCATGAAAGTAAATCCGGGCGCACTGCTGGTGATCGACGTTCGCGACGCGAAGGAATACGCGGCGGGCAGCGCCAAGGGCGCGATAAATATTCCCCTGGCCGATCTGGCAAAGAAGGTCGCCTCGCTGCCCGCCGACAAGCCGATCGTGTTCATCTGCGCCACCGGCGCGCGCTCCGGCGAGGCCTACGATACGGTCAAGTTGCTGCGCGCCGATCTGGACATCTATTTCCTGGATGCCAAGGTGCGCTTCGCCGGAGACGGGACGTTCAGCATCATCCTGTAGTACGCAACCGGATCTGCGCGAACGCGCAGCGGCAAGTTCGTTCGCGCAGACCTCCCTGGACTGGCAAAATCGCGGGGTGGACGCGTCCGCACTGACGAAACGCTTCAGTCTTACGTCTTGCCGCGTCCGGTGAACGCGCATTGCCGCGTCAAATACGCGCGTCGGACTCTGGAGTCTGGCGTTGATTTGATAATTCTCAAATTGATTCCAGATCGGGCGGCTGCGCTTTCGTGCTAGCACGAGCGCGCCGGACGATCACGTTTTCGAATCGCGCCGATTGCGATTTGCGATGACGCGGATATCCAGTTCTATTTAATGTGATTCGCTGCGGCGAGTCGCCATTGTTCATTGATATGCGCATATGCGCATAGATTGATCCCGCGCAAGATTTGATTTTCACAAGGGCGTCTAATATTAATTGTTGACGCACTTTGAGCGGCCCGCAACACCGGTCTGCGCGTGCGCTTCTTCACAAGAGGAGATCGGATCCATGCGCACCAGACTACTCTTGGCGGCCCTACTGGCTTCCATGCTTCTTAATCCGGCAGTGCAAGCCGCCCCCGATGCGGATACGGCAAAGCTGCTGGCCTCCACCGCCGACCACAGCAAATTCGAGGCGCTGAAGCATCAATTCAAGTCCGGACCGGAAGTCACCAAGGCCTGCCTCTCCTGCCATACCGAGGCCGCCAAGCAGATTCACAAGACCGAGCACTGGACCTGGGAATACAAGAGCCCGGAAGGCCAGTTGCTGGGCAAGAAGCATGTAATCAACAACTTTTGCACTTCGATATCATCCAACGAGGACGACTGCGCCGCCTGCCATATCGGTTATGGCTGGAAGGACGACAAGGCCTATTTCGCCTCGGAGACAATTGTCGATTGCCTGGTCTGCCATGACACCACCGGCACTTACCGCAAACCGATAGGCTTTGCCGGGAACGTGGTCACCAAGTTGACCGAGTACCCGCCCGGTTCGGGCAAGATGATCAAGCCGGCCAATCTGCAGAAAATCGCGCAGTCGGTGGGCAAGACCAGCCGCGACAGTTGCGGCGCCTGCCATTTCTTCGGTGGCGGCGGCGACGGGGTCAAGCACGGCGACTTGGACAGTTCGCTCGCGTCGGCCGACAAGGCGCTCGACGTCCACATGGATTCACTCGGCAATAACTTCGCCTGCGACACCTGCCATCTGACCCAGGGCCACCAGGTGCCCGGCAGCCGTTACGCGCCTACGGCGATGGACAAAAGCGGTGCACACCTGCGCGGCAAAGAGTACTCCAGCAACCCGACGGACTGCCAGGCCTGCCACGGCCTGACTCCGCACAAGAAGAATGCCAAGCTCAACAACCATACCGATGTGGTCGCCTGCCAGACCTGCCACATCCCGCGTTACGCGCGCGGCGGCGTTCCCACTTTGATGTCTTGGGACTGGTCGACAGCCGGAAAGAGGGGCCCGGACGGAAAACCGCTTATCGTCAAGGATGACAAAGGCCGGGTGACTTATTCCGGCTCAAAAGGCGACTTTGTCCGTGCCGAAAACGTCCTGCCGGACTACATCTGGTTCAACGGCCGGGTCAAGTACACGGTGATCGGCGAAAAAGTCGAGAAAGGTGATCAAGCTGCTCAGATCAACCGTTTCGAAGGCAGCGCCCGCGACGGAAAGTCGCTGATCTGGCCGGTCAAGATCATGCGCGGCAAGCAAGCCTATGACCCGGTGACCAAGTTGATTACGGTGACGCATCTGTCAGGCGAGGACGGCAACGCGTACTGGACGAACCTGAACTGGAAAAACGCAGTTGCCACGGGCATGGCGTCGGACGGTTTGCCGTTCTCGGGCAAAGTGGATTTCATCACGACCGAGATGACCTGGCCGATCACTCACATGGTGGCGCCGAAGGAAAAGGCGCTTGGTTGCGCCGACTGCCACGCATCCGGCGGCCGCCTTGAAAAAGTGTCCGACATCTACATTCCCGGTCGCGCGCGCGACCACCTCTACTGGCTCGATGTCGCTGGCTGGGCGATCGCCGCACTTACGCTGCTCGGAGTGCTTGGTCATGGTCTCGCGCGCGTGATCCTGTCCAAACGCACACATTGACAAGGGGCCCGTCATGCCACGCATCTATATTTTCAAGCGCTTCGAACGATCCTGGCATTGGGCGCAGGCCGCGCTCATCATCTTCATGCTGGTGACCGGCTTCGAAATTCACGGGACTTACTCCCTGCTCGGTTGGCAAAAGGCGGCAAGCCTGCACACCACGGCGGCGTGGACCCTGATCGTATTGTGGCTGTTCGCGATTTTCTGGCATTTCACGACCGGGGAATGGAGGCAGTACATTCCGACAGGCAAGAACATCGCCGCGGTGATGAGTTACTACGCGACGGGAATATTCACCGGTGCGCCGCATCCTTTCCGCGTTACGCAATTGAGCAAGCACAATCCGCTGCAGCGGCTGGCCTATCTCCTGGTGAAACTGCTCATCAACCCGCTGATCTGGGTGAGCGGTCTGGCCTATCTCTATTTCAACGAACTCGGTGCGTTGAAGATCGCCGCGATTTCCGGACTGAAACTGGGCACGATCGCGCAGTTGCATACCGCCGCCGCGTTCATGATGCTCGCCTTCCTCATCGGCCATTTCTATCTCTCCACCACGGGGCATACGCCGCTCGCGCACATCAAGGCGATGATCACCGGCTGGGAGGATCAGGACGAACCGCCCGTATCCGGCGCCCGCGCCGCTACATCTGGCCCAACCCATGCCTAGCGCAGGTCCGGTCACGGCACATCGAATTCGAACTGCAATGATTCAAGCAAAAGGAGCGAAATCATGACCAAGAAGCTATCCACCGTTAATCTCTTGTCGCTGAGCCTGCTCGGCTTCAGCATGATCGCGAGCGCCGCCCACGCCGGCGATGCGGACTGGAAACGCGGCCGCGTGTATTACCAGAGCGTGTGTACGGCCTGCCACAAGGCGGACGCGGGCGGCGCGATCGCACCCAACACGAAGGCTATCGCGGACTGGAACACCTATTTAAGCGCGGACAAGCACGCCAAGGGCAAGGATTCTGTAAAGAAATACGTGAGCAAGGAGTACCGCGCCAGCATCAAAGCGACCAACAAAGCAGCCGCGAAATATGCCGACATACCCGATGCGCAGCTACTAGATGACGTCAAGGCCTTCATGCTCAAGGGGGCCAAGGACGGCGACGCGCCGGCCAGTTGCAGCTAGTCCGGCAGCGAACCGTTTTTGTCATCGCACTCCAACTCAGCACCTGACGTCGATAAGGAACAATCGCCATGAGTACGACTATCGGATACCAAGCGGACACCGGCGCCGAACACGCTGCCCCCGCATGGCTGGCGGGATTCAAAGCCGACTATGAAACCATTTTCGTCGAAGGATGGTCGCCCTATTTGGGCAGCATTCTGGTCGTGTTGGTGATCATTGGCCTCATGGTTAGCGGCCTGTTCTGGGGCGTGTTCGGCGGCCTCAGACTATGGGGCGACTGGTTCAACAACGCGATCGGCCTCGGCCCGCTGCTGGGCCTGCCGCAAACCCTGGAAGGACCTCTCCTCGAACGCATCTCGCTGATGGACATCACGCTGGTGTCGGGCGCCTTCTGCGCTGCGCTGCTGTCGCGCCAGTTCCGCATCAGCCGCCCACCCAGGCTCGAATACGTCTGGGCCGCGCTCGGCGGCTGCTTCATGGGTCTGGGCGCCACGCTCGCCGGCGGTTGCACCACCGGCGGTTTCTTCACCCCGGCGCTGCATTCGTCGCCGACTGCGTGGGCGATGTGGGCAGGTCTGCTCGTCGGCGCCGCAATCGGGCTGAAACTTCTGCTGTGGACGCTGGAGCACATCGAGTGGGGCATGCAGGCGCCACCAACGCTGACTCCGCCGCCGGCCCTGCTGTCGATATACCCCTGGCTCGGCCTGGGCGTGGTGGTGGCCATCCTTGTCTGGGCGGCCAGCTGGTATTACTCAGGCAACGAAAGGCTCGCAGTGAGGGGAATCGTCATCCTGTCGGGCTTCGCGATCGGATTCATCATGCAGCGCTCGCGTCTTTGCTTTGCGCGCGCCTTCCGCGAACCGTTCATGACGGGTGAAGGCGAAATGACCAAAGCCGTCATGTTAGGGCTGGCGATCGGTATCCCGCTGGCTGCGCTGCTGTTCAAGTCCAAACTGATCGATCCCTATATTGCGATTCCGCCGCGGTTCTGGATGGGTTCGCTGCTGGGCGGCGCGGTGTTCGGTATCGGCATGGTGTTTGCCGGCGGCTGCGCCTCAGGTTCGCTCTGGCGCATGGCCGAGGGACACGTCAAGCTCTGGGTCGCGGTATTTTTTTTCGCCTGGTCGGGTTCGATTGCCAGCGCGCTGTTCCGCCATTCCGGCCTGACGCTGAGTGAAATGACGCTGGACGAGATCGAGGCGACACGCCTGGGCTACCAGGCCTATTTCCCGGCGATGCTCGGCGGCTGGGGTTGGACCTTCCTTGCCAGCGCGGCCATCCTGCTGCTTTGGTACGCGCTGGTGCGCTACAACGAATCTACCGAAAAATTCACCGTGCTTTAGAGTCCCGAACTTTTAACTCCGATGCAAGAGGAACAGAAAATGAACTTTGACAAGGAACTGGATGCCCGCGGCCTGAACTGCCCGCTTCCCATACTGAAATCCAAGAAAGCGCTGACAGAAATGGCCTCAGGCCAGGTGCTGCGCGTGCTGTCCACCGATCCGGGCTCGGTCAAGGATTTTGGCTCCTTCGCCAAGCAGACAGGCAACGCATTGCTAGCAAGCGAAGAGAAGGACAAGATTTTCGAGTTTTACCTCAAGCGCAAATAGCCTTTGCCATGCGATTTCACAGTCACTACGCGTGCGGCAGACGCCGCGCCAAATTTAGGAGCTAATCATGGGCGCAACCCCGGACGTCGCCGTGTTGGACGACCTCATCACGCAGCGGCTCGAGCAAATCCTGCCGCGGAAAATCGAACTGGCACTGCAGGAGCGTGAGCAAAACCGCACGCCTTCGATGGCCATCATCGCCACCAAAGGCACGCTGGACTGGGCCTACCCGCCCTTCATTCTCGGGTCGACTGCTGCCGCCCTGGGTTGGGACGTTTCGATATTCTTCACGTTCTATGGCCTCAATCTGCTGAAAAAGGACATCTCCGACCTCAAGGTCAGCCCCCTGGGCAATCCGGGCATGCCGATGAAAATGCCTTTCGGCCCGGAATGGTTCAAGGGCATCAATTGGAATATCCCCAATCTTGTTCAAGCCGGGATACCCGGCTTCGAAGCGCTGGCCACGTCGCTGATGCAGCAGACGATCAAGAACAACGGTGTCGCCAGCATCGGCGAGCTGCGCTCCATGTCGCAGGAAGCCGACGTCAAGTTTATCGCCTGCCAGATGACGGTCGAGTTGTTCGGCTACAAACACGACGACTTCATCGCCGGCGTCGATTATGCCGGCGCCGCAACCTTTCTTCCGGTGGCGCAAAAAGCCGACGTCAGTCTTTTCATGTAATTGCGATCAGCACCCCCAAACCTCGTCAAGGAGCATTCCCTATGCGCGTCACAAAAATTGCAGCCCTGCTGTTCCTCGCCGGCCTCGCCGGCCCCGCCCTGGCGACGGACGGGTATTTTTCACACGGCTACGGCATGAAGGCCAAGGGCATGGGCGGGGCTTCGATGGCGATGGCCGACGATGCCTTCGGCGGCGCGAACAACCCGGCGAGCATGGTATGGGCCGGCAGCCGCTTCGACCTGGGCGTGGACCTGTTCAGCCCGAAGCGCGAGATTTCGCGCACCGGCAGTCTGGCGGGCATCGACGGCTCGGTCGCCAGCGGCAGCAACCTGTTCGCGATACCGGAATTCGGCTACAGCAAGATGCTGGGCTGGGACATGGCGGCAGGCGTCAGCGTCTATGGCAACGGCGGCATGAATACCGACTATAACGGCGGGCAGATTTCCGCGGCCAGCCCCGTCTGCGGCGCGGTCCCGCCCGGATTCAACGGAGCCTCAGGTCAACCCGGGCCCTATAACTTGCTGTGCGGCAACGGCAAGCTCGGGATAAACCTGGAGCAGCTGATCATCGCGCCGACTTTCGCCAAGAAGATCAACAAGGACAATTCCCTGGGCATATCGCTGCTGATCGCGCGCCAGACCTTCAAGGCCGAGGGACTGAGCGGCTTCTTCGCCTTCACCAGCTCCGCGACTGGCGGCCCGCCGGCTTTTGCCAGCAACAATCTGACCAATCGCGGGAACGATTCGACCTGGGGCTACGGCTTCAAGCTCGGCTGGATGGGCAAGGTTTCCGATACCGTGACCCTGGGTGCCGCCTACACCAGCAAGGTCAAAATGGCCAAGTTCGACAAGTACAAGGACTTGTTCGCCGGGCAGGGCGCGTTCGACTTGCCGGAGAGCTTCGCGCTGGGCATCGCGATCAAGACGGCTCCCAAATGGACCGTCGCCGCGGACTATCAGCGGATCAACTATTCCGGCATCAATTCGGTCAGCAATCCGAGCACCAACATCGGCAATGCGGTCGCCGCGACCGGATTTACCGTCGGTTCGCTCGGCTGCGATACCTGCCGCGGCTTCGGCTGGAAGAGCGTGAACGTGTTCAAGCTCGGCGCCGAGTATCAGTACAACCCGAAGCTGGCCTTGCGCGCGGGCTACAACCACACCGACAATCCGATCCAGGGGCGCGACGTGACTTTCAATATGATCGCGCCGGGCGTGGTCAAGGATCATGTGACCGCCGGGTTTACCTACAACCTGTCCAAGGATTCGGAGCTGACCATGGCCTACATGCACGCGTTCAGGAACTCGGTCGAGGCACCGAGCCTGTTCAACGCGTTCGGCATTCCGGCCGGCACCGAAAAGATCCAGATGTACCAGAACTCGCTCGGCATCGCTTACAGCATGAAGCTGAATTAAGCGCCACCGACCGGGAAATCCCGCGACAGAAAAAAGGCTGAGGGCGAAACCGCCTTCAGCCTTTTTTTCAATCTCCCGGGCGCGGCGCTCAGGTGGGGCGCTTTTTCCGCGCAGGCTGCGGCATCAGGCGCAGCAGAACGCCGCGCAGCGGTTTCTTGTCTTCGTATTGCGCTGCGATGTGGTTGCACACCCTGCGGCAGATATCCACCATTTCCGCATTCGCGGCGTGATAGTAGACCAGGTTGCCCTCCTTGCGCCGCGTCAACACCCCGCTTCTGTACATCAGGTTCAGGTGGCGCGAGACATTCGTCTGCGTGGCGCCGATTTCTTCGACGATCTGCGACACGCTTTTTTCCTCTTCGCAGGTGACGTGCATGATGCGCAGCCGCGTCGGCTCGGAAAGCACACTGAAATACGACGCAACGGCGTCAAAGGCATGATCGAGTTTTTCCACGTTATTCTCCGCTCGCCTGCCATGCGATTATATCGGCAGTTGCTCATATTATCATTCACGCGATTGCGCTGCAGCCGGCGCTGCAGCGGACGCGCATTTGCCGCTCGCACGCCGCGCGCCGTTTTTTGTACGCCAGCGCATGGGGCTACCCGGTTTGATACACTAGGATACAAATCATTCGCACAACGCGCGGGCCGCTGGTTATAAGTTTATATGGACATGCCGGACCAAATTCTGATCGTCGACGACGACGCCGAAATCCGCAGCCTCCTGGGCGAGTACCTGCGCAAGAACGGCTACCAGGCCAGCCTTGTCGCCGACGGCAAGGGCATGTGGGCGGCGCTCGCGCGCGGCAAGGTCGACCTGATCGTGCTCGACCTGATGCTGCCGGGCGAGGACGGGCTGACGCTGTGCCGCAAGCTGCGCGGCGAGTCGGACACACCGGTGATCATGCTCACTGCGCGCGGCGAGGAAACCGACCGCATAGTCGGCCTCGAGATGGGGGCGGACGACTACCTCGCAAAACCTTTCAGCCCGCGCGAGCTGCTCGCGCGCATCAAGAGCGTGCTGCGGCGCTACCGCAGCCTGCCGCGCAACCTGCGCGCCGACGACGCGCGCGGGATCCGCTTCGCCGGCTGGCGCCTGGACGCGGTGGCGCGCCACCTGGTGTCGCCAGGCGGCGTGGTCACTTCGCTCAGCGGAAACGAATACCAGCTGCTGCGGATTTTCCTGAGCCACCCGAACCATGTGCTCACGCGCGACCAGCTCATGCTCCTGTCCAAGGGCCGCGAAGCCGATCCGCTCGATCGCAGCATCGACATCCAGGTCAGCCGCCTGCGCCACCGCCTCGGCGACCATCCGTCCGATCCGCAGATCATCAAGACGGTGCGCGGCGAAGGCTACGTGCTCGCGGTGCCGGTCGAAGTGGAGCGCTGATGCGCCTCGCGCCGCGCAGCCTGTTCGGGCGTCTGATCCTGATTTTGCTCAGCGGGCTGATCGTGGCGCAGCTCGCCACCGCCTACATCAACCTGACCGAGCGCGACCAGCTGCTATATCGCGCTGGCGGGATGCGCCTGGCACAGCAGATCTCCGACATCGTCACGCTGCTCGATTCGCTGCCTGCGGCCGAACGGCGCAAGGTCGTCGCCGTGTTCAATGCGCCGCCGCTCACGGTCTCGCTGGACCGCCCCATGATGCAGCCGCAGAACCGGGCCGCCGAGGGCGACTTCCCGCATTCGATGTTCGCCACGGTATTGCGCTTCGCCCTGGGCGAGGGCACGCAGGTCAATGTGGTGCGGCTCGAAGGCGCGCCGCAGAGCTTCAGCCGCGGCGCGCGCGGCGGCCCGGCCGAGGCGCCGATGATGCAGATGATGCAGGGTCCGGGCTGGGAGCGCGGCGCGCAGGATATGCCGATGATGCAGGGGTGGGGACGCGGCGCGGATCCCGGTCCTTCCGCTGAAAGCACGTTCTTTACGGTGCAGATCGCGCTGCATGACGGCAGTTGGGTTACTTTCGATTCCTACCTTTCACCGCAGGCGACGACCGTGCCGCTGCGGCTCGCGCTGACGCTGCTGATCCTGCTCGGGACCGTAATCGCGCTGTCGCTGGTGGCGGTGCGCTGGGTCACCGGTCCGCTGGCGGAACTCGCCACGGCCGCGGAAAAGCTGGGCGAGGACATCAACCGGCCGCCCCTGCCGGAGACCGGGCCGATCGAGGCACAGCGCGCGGCGCGCGCGTTCAACACCATGCAAAGTCGCCTGTCGCGCTTCATTGCTGACCGGACGCGCATTTTTACCGCCATGTCGCACGACCTGAAAACGCCGATCACGCGCCTGCGCCTGCGTTCGGAAATGCTCGAGGATGACGCGCTGCGCGCGAAATTCGACAAGGACCTGCAGGAAATGGAAGCCATGGTCACGCAGACACTGGATTTCATGCGCGATGCAAGCAGCAGCGAAGCGGTGCAGCCGGTGGACGCGATGGCGCTGCTGGAAAGCCTGCAAGACGACTACGAGGAGACCGGCAGCCAGGTCGGAATCGAGGGCAGCATATCGCGCCCCTACCCCGGCAGGCCGCTGGCGCTGCGCCGCTGCCTTACGAACCTGGTGGACAACGCGATCCGCTATGGCGGGCGCGCCACGATCAGTCTGGAGGACAGCGCTGCGCGCCTGAGCATCCGCGTGCTCGACGACGGCCCCGGCATCCCGGAAGCGGAGCTGGAGCAGGCGTTCGCGCCGTTCTTCCGCGGCGAAGCCTCGCGCAACCGCGACACCGGCGGCACCGGGCTGGGACTGGGCATCGCGCGCAACATCGCGCGCGCGCACGGCGGCGATCTGGTGCTGCGCAACCGGTCCGAAGGCGGACTGGAGGCGCTGCTGACGCTGCAGCGCAGCTCCAGCGTTTCATTCCCCGAATAAAATCAAACGGCGCGGCAGATCATTTCCGTCGGCGCCAGCACCCCCGCGCCGATGTCGCCGATCATGTTCCTGACCTTCTGTCCGGCATTCGCGCCCATGACGATGTGCAGCCCGAGCGGCGCGGGTGTTCCCGCAGATGCGCGCGCCCGCATCTGCGCGAAAATCTCCAGCGCGAAATCGCGCCGGTTGCGCTCCTTGAGCACTTCGAAGCCGGCGGCCCCGAGCAGGCGCCGGTAATCGGCCGGTTCAACCACGAAACTCGATTCCGGTCCACTGGCCCAGGGCACCGGGAACGACAGATTTCCCGGCGCAAGCCGCATCACGTCGTAGACACCGAACATGCCGGAAGGCGCCAGTACCCGGCGCACCTCGGCGAACAGCCTGGCCTTGTCTTCGATGTTCATGCCGACATGGAACATGTAGGCGCCGTCGAAGCTGCCGGGCTCGAATGGCAGGGCCAGCGCACTGCCCGCTTCGCAAGTAACAAGCGCGTCGAGACCTACACGCGAGGCAAGTGCGTTGGCCACGTTGACGTACTCCTCCGACAAATCGATGCCGCTGACGCGGCAGCCGTGTTCCTGCGCGAAGTAGCGTGCCGCGCCGCCCAGGCCGCAGCCGAGGTCGAGCAGGCGCATTCCCGGCCGCGGACCGAACTGCTCGGCGAAGGCCAGCGTCGCCGGCCGGCCGCCGACGTGAAACTCGTCCACCGGGGCGAGATCCTTCGGCGCGAGGTGGCTCAAATCCTTGCCCGCGGCTGCAAGCGCATTCAGTATCGATTCCTCCAGCGAGCCGTGTGCGTAGTGCTGCGTTACCGCCTGTTCGACATCCATCACCCCGTCTCCTTTAAATGCGATCCGGCTGCGCCGCGCGCTGACCGTACTCCCCGCGGCACCAGGCCGACCTTGGCAATGACGCACTTGCGCGGACTGCGCGCGCAATCGTTCAACTGTAGCGCGAAAGGATTTCCAGCGCCTGCTTGATGTCGGCAGGCGCTTTCCCCTTACCGCTCAGACGCGATTCGATCAGGCAGCCGACGAGCGAGTGGAACGCCTTGTCCAGCGCCCGCCTGGCGGCGGACAGCTGCTGCGCCACCGATTCGCACGGTGCGTTCTCGTCGATCAGGCGCTGCAGGCCGCGCATCTGCCCCTCGATGCGCTTGAGGCGCAGGATCAGCGCCTTCTTGTCCTGCGCCCGGTGCAGATAGTCCATGCCGCTTCCCTCCGGAAAATCTCGCGATTCACGCGATTGAAATACGCGAGCGTTGACGCCATTCTATACTGGGGGTAGTATCCACGTAAAGCAATTTTCCGACCTCGCCGGGGTGAACACCCTGGCTTTTGGAGACCAGACCATGGCGCATGCAATCACCGTCAAACTGAAGCAGGAGAAGGACTTTCGCTTCGCGATCGATTTCGACGGCGGAATCCCCCTCCTCTACGGCGACGAAACGCCGCCGCTGGGCGGCGGCACCGGCCCGAACCCGGCGCAGCTGCTCGCCGCCGCAGTAGGCAATTGCATGTCGGACAGTCTGCTGTTCGCGCTGCGCAAGTTCAAGCAACAGCCTGAACCGATCCAGACCGAAGTGACCGCCACCATCGACCGCAATGCGGAGAACCGCCTGCGGGTGCAGAACATACTGGTGAAGCTGACGCTGGGCGCCGCTGCCGCAGACCTGGCTCACCTGGATCGCGCGCTGGGGCAGTTCGAGGAATTCTGCACCGTCGGCCAGAGCGTGCGCCAGGGCATACCGACCACAGTAGAGGTCTACGACAAGGGCGGCGTACGCCTCAAATAGCCCGCGCCTGCAGCACTCAGCCGGCGCGAGCCAGGCTTTCCTTCACGCCCAGCTTCTTCAGTATGCTCGCAAGCAGGCACCAGTGGGTCAAGCCGCTTTGCAGTAGGTTGGCGCCGACGAAAGCGGTGAACCACAGCCAGTAGCTGCTGTGAAACAGCGGGCTCGCCTGCACGCCCAGAGTGAGTGAAATCAGAATGAAAGCGCCCGCAAAGACGTGCACGAAGTTGTCGACGGTCATGCTAATACTCCTTCAGTAAGTTAACAAGGTTTAGGCAATCGGACGGGGGAAAGCCCCCGCCTGATCAGGCGGCTTGATCCGGCCCGGCGGCCGGCGCCGGGGATGCGGCTTCCGTGGAGGCGGGCCGCGACGGCCAGCGCTTCCAGTTGGCGGCGTAATACAGCACCGGAATCACCACTAGCGTGAGCACGGTGGACACCAGGATGCCGAAGATCAGGGATATCGCCAGACCGTTGAATATCGGGTCGTCGAGGATGAACAGCGCGCCCAGCATCGCCGCCAGTCCGGTCAGCACGATGGGCTTGGCGCGGGTCGCACCGGCGTTGATCACCGCGTGTTCGAAATCGGCGCCCTCTTCCATCTGCAGGTTGATGAAGTCCACCAGCAGGATGGAGTTGCGCACGATGATGCCGGCGAGCGCGATCATGCCTATCATCGAGGTCGCGGTGAACTGCGCGCCCAGCAGCGCATGTCCCGGCATCACGCCGATGATAGTCAGCGGGATCGGCGCCATGATGATCAGCGGCACCAGATAGGACTTGAACTGCGCCACCACCAGCAGGTAGATCAGGATCAGGCCGACCGCATAGGCGAGGCCCATGTCGCGGAAGGTCTCGTAGGTGACCTGCCACTCGCCGTCCCACTTGATCGCGTAGCCCGCATAGGCGTCCTCCGGCTGGCGTATGTAGTACTCGTCCAGGGTCCCGCCCTGCACCAGCGGCTTGCCGATGATGCGGCTGCGGATGTCGAACATGCCGTAGAGCGGGCTGTCGAGTTTGCCCGCCATGTCGCCGACCACATACACCACCGGCAGCAGGTCTTTGTGATAGTAGGTCAGGTCGCGCGCCACGCGCTCGGCATGCACCAGCTCAGTGAGCGGGATCAGCGCGCCGCCTGCGGTGCGCACCTTCAGGCGCAGCAGCGATTCGATGCGGCTCGCCTGCTCCGGCGGCAGTGACAAGCGCACCGGCACCTCGTATTTGGCCCCGCTTTCATGCAAGGGCGTGACGTCCTCGCCGGCGAGGCCGATGCGTATCGCGGCGACGATATCGCTCTGCGCCACGCCCATCAGCGCCGCCTTGGTCTGGTCCACGCGCAGGCGCAGCTTCGGCGCCGCTTCGTCGACGCTGTCGTCGACGTCGACGATATCCGGCGTCGCGGAAAAATCGGAACGCAGCTTCTTCGCCACCGCGATCTGCCCTTTGTAGTCCGGTCCATAGACTTCGGCCACGATCGGCGCCTGCACCGGCGGCCCCGGCGGCACCTCCACCACTTTGAGCGAGGCGCCGTTGCGCTCGGCGATGGCTTCAAGCCTCGGACGCAGCGCGAGCGCTATCTCATGGCTCTGGCGCTTGCGCTGGTGCTTGTCCATCAGATTTACCTGTATGTCGCCGAGTTCGGGCGACTGGCGCAGGTAATACTGGCGCACCAGGCCGTTGAAGTTGATCGGCGCACTGGTGCCGGCGTAAGCCTGGTAATCGGTGACTTCGGGCACGGTCGCCAGATAGACGCCCATTTCCTGCAGCACGGCCGAGGTGCGTTCCAGCGGCGTGCCGGTGGGCATGTCCACCACAACCTGCAGTTCGGACTTGTTGTCGAAGGGCAGCATTTTCAGCACCACCAGCTTGAGACCTGCCAGCGACACCGCGCCGAGGATCAGTACGAGTATGCCGATGTAGAGCGTGCCGCGCGCCTTGCCGCCCCGGGCGCCGCCGAGGAACGGCCCGATGACGCGGCGGAACAGGCGCAGCACGCCGGTTTCTTCGGGCGCTTCGCCTATCGCGGTGCTGTGCGGCTTGAGCAGCTTCAGTGCGAGCCAGGGCGTGACAATGAACGCGATCGCGAGCGAAATGATCATGCCCATGCTGGCGTTGATCGGGATCGGGCTCATGTAAGGTCCCATCAGCCCGGTGACGAATGCCATCGGCAACAGGGCTGCGATCACGGTGAAGGTCGCGAGTATGGTCGGGCCGCCGACCTCGTCCACCGCGTCGGGGATCAGCTCCGCAAGCGACAGGCCGGAATACGCGCCGCGGCGATGAATGTTCTCCACCACCACGATCGCATCGTCGACCAGGATGCCGATCGAAAATATGAGCGCGAACAGCGACACGCGATTCAGCGTGAAACCCCAGGCCCAGGAGGCGAACAGGGTCGCGGCCAGCGTCAGGATCACCGCCGAGCCAACGATCACTGCCTCGCGCCGCCCGAGTGCGGCCCACACCAGCACCACCACCGACAGCGTCGCGAAAATCAGCTTCTGGATCAGCTTCATCGCCTTGTCGTTGGCGGTCACGCCGTAGTCCCGCGTTACCGACACTTCTACGCCTTCGGGTATGACGCTGCCTTTGAGCTGCTCCACCCTGCGGATCAGGTGCTCGGCCACGTCGACCGCGTTCTCGCCCGGTTTTTTCGAAACCGCGAGCGTCACCGCCGGAAATTCGCCCTGCGCCTTGCTGCTGCCGGCGACGCCGTTGCCGTACCAAACATAGTGCACAGGCAACTCCGGGCCGTCGCGCACCTCGGCCACGTCCTCCAGATAGATCGGCCGGCCCTGCACCGCGCCCACCACCAGGCGCTTCACGCCTGCCGCGGAAGTAAGGAACTGCCCGGTCTCGATCCGGGTTTCCGTGTTGCCGTCCACCAGACTGCCCGAGGGCATGGCGACATTTGCGGCGATCAACGCATTGCGCACGTCCTGCGGCGTAAGACTCCATGCGTGCAGGCGCTCGACGTCGAGCAGCACCTTCAGCGCGCGCTGCGCGCCGCCCAGAGTCGTCACCGAACGCACGCCCGGCACGCGCTGCAGCTGGATCTCGGCGGCGTGCGCGACCTGCTCCAGCTGGTAGGCGCCGCGCGCCGGATCGGCGGTCCACAGGGTCAGCCCGACGATGGGAACATCGTCTATGCCCATCGGCTTGATGATGGGCTCGCCCACGCCGAGCGAGGGCGATACCCAGTCCCGGTTCGAATTGATGGTGTCGTAGAGGCGCACCAGCGCCTGGGTCCGATCCTCGCCAACCTTGAACTGCACGGTCAGCACCGCCAGGCCCGGCTTGGTCACCGAATAGATATGCTCCAGGCCGGTGATGCGCGAGAGCACCTGCTCGGCCGGCACGGTCACCAGTGATTCGACATCTTTTGCCGACGCGCCGGGAAACGGGATCAGCACGTTCGCCATGGTGACGTTGATCTGCGGCTCCTCCTCGCGCGGCGTCACCAGCACCGCGAACACGCCGAGCAGCAACGCGATCAGCGCGATCAGCGGCGTCATCTGCGAGTGCAGGAATATCTTGCTGATGCGTCCGGAAATGCCCATGTCGAGTAGTCGTTCGCCTGTCGGAAATAAGAGTCTGGAGATGGTCCGCTCGGAACGGCCCGTGCGCCGCGTCGGCGGAGCCGGCCTACTTGCCGCGCTTCAGGGCAGCCAACGCCGCCACCGGGTCCAGCGCCACATTCTCACCGGCCGCAAGGCCCGCGAGCACTTCCACTTCGTCGCCGGCGGCCGCTTCGCCGAGGCGCAGCTGGCGATACTGGATCGCGCCGTTCGCGCCCACGACATAGACGCCGCTCACTTCGCTGCGTCTGGCCACGGCGCCTGCCGGTATCAGCAGCTTCTTCACCTTGCCGATTACGAAATGCGCGCGCGCGAACATGCCTGGATACAGACCTTCGATGCCGGGCGGCAGATCCAGCCGCACCTGCGTCGTATGCGTCTGCGCATCCGCCGCCGGCAGGATCGTCACTTTTGTCGCCTGCGCACGCTTGTTCAGCGCCGGGAATTCCACGCTGGCGCTGGGGAGCTTGCGCACCGCATCGAGTTCGCGCTGCGGCACGCTTGCGCTGACGCGCAGTTCGCCCGGATCGAAGCCGGTCATCAGCGGCTTGCCTGGCACGGCCATTTCGCCGAGTTCGACCAGGCGAGCGGACACCACGCCGCTGTAGGGCGCTGTCACCGTGGCGTAGCTTCGCGTCGCGGCCGCCTGGCCGCCGCCGGCTTCGGCGACGCCGAGCTGCGCTTTGGCGGCGAGATAGTCGGCGCGCGCCTTGTCCAGCGCTGCAGCGCTCATGAACTTCTGCTCCACCAGCCGCTGCGTGCGATCGAAATTCGATTTTGCGTTGCGCAGCGTCGCGTCCGCCTGGGCGACTTGCGCCTGGCTCGCGGCGTAGGCCTGATTAACTTCGGAGGGATCGATGCGAACGATCACCTGCCCCTTCTTGACCCTGTCGCCGACGTCGAAATTCACCGCGACCACGCGGCCGGAAATCTGCGCCGCGACGGTCGACTGCTTCACCGCCTCGACCACGCCTTCGGCTGCATAGGTCTGCTCGACCTCGCGGTACTGCACCGGGGCCGTGCGCAGCGCCGCGGCGTCCGGGGCGGCGATCGCAGGCGCGCACGCGGCAACCAGCAACAGCCCCGCAAGCGCGCTGTTCAATACAGGAATGTCTCGTTTAATCATGGTGCTCATTGTAGCGGCGGGTCCCGGAACGGTATGTGACTAAGGTTACCTAGGCGCGGGCATCTGCCTATGATTTGCATCAAACAAGCGGACTGCGACCGGGACTGCGACCCGGACTGCGACCCGGACTGCGCCGGCGCGCCCGGCGGAGCATGCCTGCGGGGCGCACGGCGGGCTTGGCTTTGCCCGGCGTGACCGGGTTCAGTACAGCGCGCCGGCCAGCAGCTTGCGGTACCCGCTCACCAGCTCCGGCTGGTTCTCGACGAGCTCAAACACGTCCACCATTAGCTTGCGCGCGCTGGTGCGCAGCGCGCCGCCATCCTTGCGCACGACGTCCAGCAGCGCGGCCAGCGCCGGCTCGTAGCGGCTTTCGGCGACCAGACGCTCGCCCAGCGCAAGCCGCGCGGCGAGGTCGTCGGGATCGGCGGCGAGCCTGGCTTCGAGCGCATGCATCGACGGCAACTGCTGGCTGCGCTTCCACAGCGCGAGCACGGCATAGAGCCGGTCGGCGCGCTCGTCGCGCTCGCGCTCTGGTATCGGCGCGAACAGGGCGTCCGCCTCGGCCTGGCTGTTCTTTGCGAGCAACAGCTCGACCAGGTCCAGGCGCACTACCTGGTTGTCCGGCTCGAGCTCCAGTGCGCTGCGTAAATGCCGCTCGGCCTCGTCGAAATCGCCCTGTACCACCAGCGCGCGCGCCGTGCGGCGCAGCTTTTCGCCCGGAGTCGGGATCAGCCGGTCGATGAAGGCGCGCACGCCGCTCTCGGGCAGCGCACCGGTGAATTCGTCCGCCAGCCTGCCGTCGACAAAGGCTTTCACGTTGGGGATGCCGCGCACGCCGAACTGCGCCGAGAGCTGCGGATGCTCGTCGGAATTCACCTTTGCCAGCAGAAAACGGCCGCCATATTCAGCAGCCAGCTTTTCCAGCACCGGCTTCAGCACGCGGCAGGGTGCGCACCAGGTCGCCCAGAAGTCGACCAGCACCGGCACGTTCCGCGAGGCCTGCAGCACATCGCGCTCGAACGCCTCGGTGCCGGTTTCAAACGAAAAAGTATCCATATCCACTCCCGCAGTCTATTTCCTAATATATGCAGTCGGACGCCTCTGGTTTCAAGCGCTCTGGTTTCAAGCGCTCTGGTTTCAAGCGCGCTGGTTTCAAGCGCGCTGGCCGCAGCACCGGCTTTCTAATAGCATCCGGGCATGGAACTCCCGAATTACCACGGCGGCAGCATCGTCAATCTGACGCGTTCGATCGAGCGTGCGCTGCACGCGCGGCCCTGCGACGCTGCGGCGGCCTATCCCGAGCTCGACGCGCTGCCCTCGAGCCTGCTCACCGGCGCACGCAATGTCGTGCTGCTGGTGATCGACGGACTGGGCTACGATTATCTCACCGGCGCGGACGCAGGCGGCGCGCTGCAGCACAACCTGAAGGCGCGCCTCAGCTCGGTGTTTCCCTCTACCACGGCCACTGCGGTGAGCAGCTTTCTCACCGGCGTCGGCCCGCAACAGCACGCGCTCACCGGCTGGCACGCCTGGCTGCGCGAGCTCGGCTGCGTCGTGGCGACGCTGCGCTTTCGCCCGCGCCACGGCGGCGAGCCGCTGTCCAGGGCCGGCATCGCGCCGCGCAGCCTGTATACGTCCGAACCCATGTTCGAACGCCTGCCGGTGCAATGCCATGTCGTATCGCCGGCGGACATCATCGAATCGGACTACAACCTGGCGCATTGCGGGTCCGCGCTGCGCCATCCGTACAATGATTTGCCCGAGCTGTTTTCGGCCGTCGCCGGGATCGTGCGCAGCGGCGGCGAACGCAAGTTCATCCATGCATACACCTATGAACTCGATCACGCCGCGCACAGTTTCGGCTGCGCGAGCGCGGAACTGCAGAAGAAATTCCGCGACATCGACGCCGCATACGCGCGCCTGCTGGATGAGATTGCGGGCACCGGCACGGCGGTGATCGCGACCGCCGATCACGGCTTCATCGACTCGCCCGCCGCCGCCTGCATCGAACTGGAGCACCATCCCGAACTCGCGCAAATGCTGGTGCTGCCGCTGTGCGGCGAGCGCCGCGCCGCCTATTGCTACGTGCAAGCCGGCCAGGAAAGCGCATTCGAGCGCTATGCGGCAACCAGGCTCGATCACTGTGCCGATCTGTATCGCAGCGCCGATCTGATCGCGCAGGGCTGGTTCGGCCTCGGTGCGGCAAACCCGCGCCTGGCCGAGCGCATCGGCGACTACACGCTGGTGATGAAGGACGACTACACCATCAAGGACTGGATTTTGGATGAACCGCGCCATCTCACCCTCGGCGTGCACGGCGGCGTCAGCGCCGCGGAAATGCACGTACCGCTGGTCCTGGCCGAGGCCTGAAAAACCGGGACCGTCCGCCTCGATTGCGGTCCTGCCCAATCGCTGGACGTGTATCGAGCTCATGCGCTCCAAGGCCGGCCCGCGCCGAAGTACTCGGAGCCGGGGCGCGGCGATCGCGCCGCGTGATGCATCCCGTATCAGCCGGTGATGTCGATCTGCCAGGGCACGAATTCGTGGTCGCCCAGGCCGAACAGTTGGCTCTTGGTTTTTTCGCCGGAAGCGGTGTGCAGGATCAGCTGGAAAATCTGTTCGCCCATTTCCTCCATGCTCGCGCTGCCGTCGAGGATTTGGCCGCAGTTGATGTCCATGTCCTCCTCGAGCCTGCGCTACGAACGGGCGAGCTGTCATGCAGTAAGGTAATACCCAATAGTTCCCTATGCGGGCGTCTTGGACACCCAGTCCTTGAAATCCTGGCGCAGCTTGGTCTTCATGAACTTGCCGGTGGAAGTGCGCGGCAGCGCGTCGATGAACGCGAAATCGTCCGGCACCTGCCACTTGGCGAAATGCGGCAGCAGCAGCTCGCGCAATTCCTGCGGCGTCACCTCCCTGCCTGGCTTCTTCACCACCACGGCGAGCGGCCGCTCGTCCCACTTCGGGTGTTTGACCGCGATCACCGCGGCTTCGGCCACCGCGGGATGCCCCATGATCGCGTTTTCCAGATCGACCGAACTGATCCACTCGCCGCCCGACTTGATCAGGTCCTTGGTGCGGTCGGCGATGCGCAGATAGCCCTCCGGATCGATGGTGGCGACGTCGCCGGTGCGCAGCCAGCCGTCCTCGGTGAACTTGTCCGGGTCGGTGGGCTGATTGTGGTAGCCGCCCGCGACCCAGTTGCCGCGGCATTGCAGCTCCCCCACGGTCTCGCCGTCCCAGTGCAGCACCTTGCCGTCGAAATCGACGATGCGCAGTTCGATCAGCGGCACCTGCAAGCCGGCGCGCGCGCGGATGTCGTAGAGCTTGTCCGCGGGCGCATCGACCAGATTGGGCTTGATCGAAGTGACCGAACCCAGCGGCGAGGTCTCGGTCATGCCCCAGCCCTGCTTGATGCTGAGCCCGAACTTGTCGAAGGCCTCGATCAGCGAGCGCGGCACCGCCGAACCGCCGACCGTCATGCGCATGCCCTTGACCAGCTTCCAACTGCGCTTGCCCGACTGCAGTGACTGCAGCACCATCATCCAGATGGTCGGCACGCCCAGCGACAGGGTGATCTTCTCGCTCTCCATCAGGTCGAGCAGGTCCTCGCCCGCCATGTGCGGGCCGGGGAATACCTGTTTCGCGCCGAGCATAACCGCGCCGAACGGCATCGCCCATGCATTGGCGTGAAACATGGGCGTGATGACAAGGACGTTGTCGTGCGAGGACGAGCCGAGCACGTCGGGCAGCGCGCCGACGATCGAATGCAGCACCATCGAGCGGTGCGAATAGACCACGCCCTTGGGACGCCCGGTGGTGCCCGAGGTGTAGCACATGCCCATGGCTTCGTTTTCGTCCTGCTGCGGATAGCGGTAGCCGCTCGCGTCCGCGGCGATGAAATCCTCGTAGCTCTCGTAGCCCGCGGGCAGGGGCGCGCCGCTGAATGCGAACACGACGACGCGCGGCACCTTCGCGAGCAGCGGCTTTACCTTCTCCCAGATTGGCAGCAGCACATCGTCGATCAGGATCATGCTGTCATCGGCGTCGCCGATGATGTAGGCGAGGTCCTCGGGCGAAAGCCGCAGGTTGAGCGTATGCAGCACCGCGCCGGCTGCAGGGATGCCGAAGTAGGCTTCGAGGTGCACCCAGTGGTTCCACATCAGGGTGCCGACCGCTTCGCCGCGCGCAACGCCGGCGCGCTGCAGCGCCTGCGCCAACTGGCGCGTACGCCGGTACACGTCGCCGTAATTGCAGCGGTGCAACGACTTGTCGGGCCGGCGCGACACCACCTCGCGGCTGGAGTAAAGCGCATGGGCGTGCTCGAGCAGCTGGTTCAGGCTCAGCGGAATCTGCATCATGGTCGATCGCATGCACCCTCCTCCGGGTCGAGTTATTGACGCGCATCCTAGCAAACTCCGGGATATCCGGCGCCCAGGAATTGGGACCGGACGGTGCAAACCCGACCGCCGACGGCCTTTGCCTGAAACAGAGTATCCGCCCAGCCTCAAAGGCTGGTAGTAGCAAGCTGGCGCCCGATGCATTAGACTGCTTTCCTATTGACTTGGACTGATCCGCTGCCCGGGTTGATATTCGACATATTTCTATCAGGAGATTCTCGTGGCAACTGGAACAGTGAAGTGGTTCAACGCAAGCAAAGGTTTCGGATTCATACAGGCAGACGACGGTTCGAAAGACGTGTTCGTCCATATCTCGGCCGTGGAGAAAGCGGGCATGTCCACGCTCAACGAAGGCCAGAAAGTCCAGTACGAACTGCAGAAGGGCAAAGACGGAAAGACTTCCGCCGGAGACCTCAAGGCAGTCTGAGCACAGATTAGTTTCAATTCCGGCGGGGCTTGCGGCCGTAGCCGCCGGACTGCCGCCGGCAGACCCAACCGGCGCCTCACCCCACGGATTGCCGGACCGTACCGGCGCAACGTCAGCGCGATGGCCTTCCGGCTCGCGCTGCGGCGCGGCGATGGCGGCGTTCCCGACGCTGCCGCAGCGTTTTGCTGTCCAAGCGGCTGTCCGGCCGTGCAGCTTGCCCGCAGCGCCCGCGTTCGCGGGCGAAGGTCGCGCCGACCGTTCCTAAGCGTCCCCTAATTCTTCGTCGCTATGCTCACAACTGCGCGAATATCCGCGTGACCTGACGGAGCAATAAACCATGAAACGCAAATTCTATCTGGCAGCGCTTGCCGCCCTGTCCGCGACTGCCATCGGCAGCGCCCAGGCAGCCAAACCGGCGGAAAACGACGCTCTGGCCATCGCCGGCGCGAAGATCAGCATGACCCAGGCCGTCACCGCGGCCGAGCAGCATGTTGGCGGCAAGGCGTCGCGCGCCGAGTACGAGCGCCACAAGGGACATTGGGTGTTCGACGTCGAAGTGGTCAAGGACAGGAATGTCATGGACGTGAAGGTCGACCCTGCAAACGGCAAAGTCATCGCGGCGACCGAGGACAAAATCGATCACGACGATGCCCGCGACAAAGCTGATTGACCGGGCGGGCCGTCATCATGCCGAGGCGGGGTCCCCGCCGCGGCCATCCATTTAACCAGTGCGGGCTTCAGGCGAACCCGCGGGAGATATCCAATGACCACACTCATGCGCGCAGACGCGACGCAAATGCTGAACAAGGTTCCGGCGATTACCATCTTGTTCTGGATCATTAAAATCATGGCGACCACCGTGGGCGAGACCGCCGCAGATTATCTCAATGACGGCCTGGGACTGGGCCTGACCGGCACCTCCGTCGTCATGGGTGCAATGCTGGCGCTGTTTTTGTTCATGCAAATGCGCGCCAGAAAATACATCCCTTGGTTATATTGGCTGGTGGTGGTACTGATCAGCGTCGCCGGCACCCTCATCACCGACAACCTGGTCGACAACTACGGCGTTGCTCTGCAAACGACCACCATCGCATTCGCTCTGGCGCTGACGGCGACCTTTGCCGTTTGGTACGCCAGCGAGAAAACGCTGTCGATTCACACCATATTCACGACGCGGCGCGAAAGCTTCTACTGGGCAGCCATTCTATTCACCTTCGCCCTGGGCACAGCCGCGGGCGACCTCGCTGCGGAAGGACTGGGCCTCGGCTACGCGCACTCGGCGCTGATTTTCGGCGGTCTGATCGGGCTCGTGACCATCAGCTACTACCTGTTCAAGGCGAACGCCGTGCTGGCGTTCTGGATCGCCTACATCCTCACGCGGCCGCTGGGCGCATCTCTGGGAGACCTGTTGTCGCAGCCGCTCGCTAACGGCGGTCTGGGTCTGGGCAGCGTCGGTACCAGCTCGATATTCCTCGCGACCATCTTGAGCCTGGTGCTCTACCTGAGCGCCACCCGCAAGGACGTGATCGAACACCGCGCCAGCACAACGAACCGGGCGCTCTGATCCGTATCCACTTACCGCATGTCGGGCGATGGCGCGGATTTGATTCACGCGGGCCAGGTGAGACAATGAATCGCCCGACACTCCGGAAATGACGATGCGCGTGCTGCTGGTCGAAGACGACCCCATGATCGGCGAGGCAATTTGCGTCGCGCTCAAGGATGCCGCTTATGCTGTGGATTGGGTCAGGGACGGCGTAGCCGCGGCAGGCGCGATCGAACACGGCGAGCACCAGGCCGTGCTGCTCGACCTGGGGCTGCCAAGTCGCGATGGACTGGAAGTGCTGCGCCGCCTGCGCCAGGCGGGAAACCGCGTACCGGTCATTGTCATCACCGCACGCGATGCCGTGGACGAGCGCATTAAGGGCCTGGATCTCGGCGCCGATGACTATCTGGTCAAGCCCTTCGACGTGAACGAACTGCTGGCGCGGCTGCGCGCGATCATCCGCCGCCGCAGCGGGCAGGCGACCCCGTTGCTCAGCAACGGCAAAGTGAGCCTCGACCCGGCCACGCACGAAGCGCGCTGCGGCGACACGGTGGAGCTATTGAGCGCGCGCGAGTTTGCCTTGCTGCACGCGCTGCTGCTGCGCCCCGGCGCGATACACAACCGCGCCGAACTGGAGGAGCGCATCTACGGCTGGAACGAGGAAGTCGAGAGCAACGCCGTGGATTTCCTGATCCACGGGGTACGCAAGAAACTCGGCGCCGGCATCATCAAGAACGTGCGAGGCGCCGGCTGGATGGTTGAAAAGTGCGCATGAAACGGTCTTTGCGGCGCCAGCTATCGCTCATGCTAGGCGGAATTACGCTGCTCGCCGGTCTGCTGGCGGCCTTGTCCTCTTTTGGTCTTGCCTATTCGGAAGCCAGGGAATTCCAGGACGACATGCTGCGTCAGATCGCGGCAATGAGCGCGCGCAGCGCGCGCGATTCCGTGGCCTCGCAAGGCGGCGTAGACGACGCCCTTAGCGATCCGGAGTCGCGCATCGAAATTCTTCATCTGCCTCGAGACCCGCTCCCAGATTGGCTTTCCGGAGAATTGCAACCGGGCTTTCATACCCTGAGCGCGGGGTCCGGGCGTCTGCGCGTGTTCATCCGCGACACCGCATCCGGGCAGCGCACGGTGGTCGCGCAGCCCACCGAAACACGCAATGAAATCGCAATCAACAGCGCGCTTCGCACACTGATACCGCTGCTGCTCCTGCTGCCGCTGCTGGTATGGCTGATCGTGCGCATCGTCCGCAGTGAACTGGCACCGATCACCCGTCTTTCGCGCAGCCTCGACGAGCAGGCGGCGATCAGCCCGCAGTCCGTTCCGGACGACGGTCTGCCCTCGGAAATTACTCCCTTCGTACACGCCATCAACCGCCTGCTGCAGCGCGTGAATCACCTGATGGCGCAGCAGCGGCGCTTCATCGCCGATGCCGCGCACGAATTGCGCAGTCCCTTGACCGCCCTATCGCTGCAGGCGCAAAACCTGGAGAAGGCCGGGACATTCGAAGCCATGCGCGCGCGCGTTGCGCCCTTGCGCGCCGGGATCGAGCGGGCGCGGCGTCTGACCGAACAGCTGCTCAGCCTTGCCAGGACCCAGACCAGCACCCCGGGCGGAACGCCGCTCGACGCCTCGCAGCTCGCACGTGAACTGATCGCCGAGTACCTGCCGCTGGCCGAAGCCCGCGGCATCGACCTTGGCCTGGAGGACGGCGCAAATGTCCTTCTTGCCGCAGAGCCGCAGACGTTGCGCGCGGTGCTGAAGAACGCGCTCGACAATGCCTTGCGTTACACACCCTCGGGCCGCGCGGTCACGCTGCGCCTCTACGTCGAAGGAGAGGATGGCGTGATCGATGTGGCCGACACCGGCCCCGGAATCCCCGCCGCAGAGCGCGAGCGCGTGTTCGATCCCTTCTATCGCATCGAGGGCGCGGGCGGTGAAGGCAGCGGCCTGGGACTGGCGATCGCCCGCGAGGCGGCGTTGCGATTGGGTGGAAGCATCAGCCTGCACGAACCGCCGCGCGGCGCCGGCCTGGTGTTTCGCTATCGGCAGCGGTGCGAACCCTGAGCTGCGTGTTTACAATCGCGCGTCGCCCTGCCATCCGCCGCCCAGCGCCTTGTACAAGGCAACCAGATCGATTGCTGCGCTGGTGTGCACCAACGCGTAGGCATCCTCGGCATCGCGCAGGCCGCGTTCGGCTTCGAGCAGGTCGGCTAGCGCAATATCGCCGAGTTCGTAGCGCCGCTTGACGTGGCCGTAGCTGCGCTGCGCAGACTCCAGCGCGGCGTGCTGCACACGTACGGACACGAGTGCGTATTGGTAGTTGCTAAGCGCGCGTTCGGCGTCGGTCAATGCCGACAGCACGGCCTTCTCGTAGGCCTGCGCCGCACTCTTCTGGCGCGCCTCCGCGGCGTGGATCTGCGCCTGCACCCGGCCGCCATCGAAGATGCGCCAGGAGATCAGCGGCATGACCGAGAACACCTGGCTGGAGGACTTCAGCAGATCGCCGAGGGCGAGCGCCTGAAAGCCGCCGCTCGCCCCGATCGACAGGCGTGGAAACCATTCGGCGTTGGCCACCCCGACATCTGCGCTGGCGGCTGCAAGCCGACGCTCGGCGTAGCGCACATCCGGGCGGCGGCGCAGCACGTCGGCGCGCTCGCCAACCGGGATCGGTCTGAGCGCAATTTCCCCTGCAGCGCCGTCCGCAAGCGCCAGTTCGCTCTCGGGCAATTGGCCGAGCAATACGCCTATGCCCAATGCGGATGCGCGCTTTTTCGGCGCTGGGCGCAAAGCGTCTGGTTGCGATGCACTGGGGCACGTTCAAGCTCACCGACGAGAACTTGCGCGAACCGCCCGAATTACTGCGCGAAATCTGGAAGCGGGAGAATCTGCCGGACGCCCCCCTGGCGATTCCGGCAATCGGCGAAACCCTGCTATTGAATCCGGGCGGTATCTGACGCCCGGCTGCGCGCGCGGGCGCAGTGCCCGCGCTCTGGAATTTCGTCAAATATCGGACAGGGGCGTCGCCCGCGCCTTGACGTCCTTGAATTTCATACGGCGGATTACTTCCCCGAGGTCCGAGTAAAGGGAGTCCACCCGGGACTGCGGCAGGTCGAGCAGCGCCTGCTGCAGGATCCCGACCAGCGGGCGCGGCGCGCGCCGCAGGATGCGCATGCCCTTCGCGCTCACCTGCAGCTGAACCACCCGGTGGTCCTCGCCGATGCGCAACCTCTTGACCAGCCCGAGTTCTTCCAGGCGCCGCAGCATGTTGCTTGCAGTAGACAAATGCACTCCCAGCGCCTTTGCCAGATCGCTCACCTTGATACCGGGCACATCCGCGATTTCGGCCATCGCCCAGACTTGCGCGCCGCTCAGCCCGCACTCCTCCTCGACCCACTGATAGTGCCGCTTGATCGAGCGCAACAGCAGGCGGAACTGCTTCAGCACCTCCAACCGCTTCTTATGGGGGCCGAACGCTACCCCCGGGGGCGCGGGCGGCAGCTTCTGGCTCTTGTCCGGATAGATCGTTCTGCGCTTTTTCATTTCGCTTCACCATCCTCGGGAAAATGGACAAAACGCCGCAATTGGCAGCATAGGCGACCGAACAGGGTTGTGTGCTGGCCGGGATTATAGCGATTAGCGCTGTCGCAGACTACAGGGATATAGGTAGCGCAGTATTATTGCGCAAAACCATCTTTTCAAATATGATTGACAGCAATGCGATTGGATGGCATCCCAAGCGGTCGATATCGGCATGGCCCGGCGTCAAAGCGAACCGGCTTTGCTTGCTCGCGTTTTAAGAAGGAGGAGGAGTAAACCGCCAGAATATCCGGCCGATTCGCGCGAGTGACCCCGAGGTCCCCCGAATCGAGCCGCTGCGGTGAGCGTGGGCGGTCGTTGGCAGTCATGCCAGCCGACCGTTCTTCATAGGCTGGCGAACGGCGTTCGCCGGCCTATTTTTTTTGCGCGTACCCGCCGGAAATATTACGCACCCGCCCCGCCGCGGTTGGCGAAATAGCGCCAGACACCCAGCGCATACAACGCCCCGAATGCGACCAGCGCTACTGCGGTCACCGCGAACAGGCTGCCGAGGCCTAAACCGAAAACCCGCGTCGCGAGCGTGCAGCCCGCCGCAATCGCCGCGATCCGCACCGAAACGCACAGCAGCGGCCAAAGCATGCGTCCGGTGCCCTGGAAGGAAAAATACAATGCCGTACCGAGGCCGAGAAATGCATAGCTCGGCCCGGCGATATGAAAATAGCGCGCCGAAATCGCGAGCACCTCGGGATCACGGGTAAACATCCCGGACCACAGCCCGGGCGCGATCGCGACCACTACGCCGATGGCTCCGCATACGGCTGCCGCGAACAGACCGCCGGTCCAGGCGATCCGGCGGGCGCGCGCGAACTGTCCGGCGCCGACGTTGGTGCCGACCATGGCGACCAGTGTTGCGCCCAGGCCGAACACGATGGGGATCTGCAGGTATTCGAGGCGCGCGCCTATGCCATATCCCGCGATTGCCTGTGCGCCGTGCACGCCGACGAAGCCCGTGGTCACGCCGACCGCCGCATTGATCAACGCGGCGTGCACACACGCGGGCACGCCGACTTTCAGGATTTCGGCAAAATAAGCCCACGCGGCGCGCAGCGACCGGATCGATACCTGAGTGCTGCCGCGCAGGATGCGCCAGCCGAGGACCGTGCAGCCGCCCAAATAATAGGCGACCAGCGCCAGAGCCGCGCCGGGCAGCCCCAGGCCCGACCACGGTCCCGCACCGAAAATGAGCAGCGGCGACACTGCGATCATGATCACCGCACCGGTCACCGTTACTACGGCAGGCGTGCGCATGTCGCCGCTGCCGCGCAAGACGTTTGCGAGGCTGTTCATCAGCCACACGAACGCCGCGCCGCCGAACACGATGTTCGAATACGCGACTGCGAACTCGAGGCTCGCGCCCTGCCCGCCCAGCAGGCGATACAAGCCCGGGCCGAACAGCAGCGCCGCGGCAGTGAAGCCCGCGCCCAGCACCAGCGCGATCAGCACCGCATGCCAGGCGAGCGCGTCGGCGTCGGCTTGGCGGTGCCCGCCGAGCGCCCTGGCGATGGCCGAGGAGATACCGCCGCCCATGGCTCCGGCCGACATCATCTGCATCAGCATCACGATCGGGAACACCAGCGTGACGCCGGCGAGCGCGTCGGTACCCAGGCGCCCGACGAAATAGGTTTCGGCGACGCTGACCGCCGCTTGCGCGCAGACCAGGGCCACATTCGGCAGCGACAGGCGCAGCAGCGTCGGCAGGATCGGCCCGCCGAGCAGCTGCGTGCGCTTGTCGGACGACGCGCGCGCCGCGGCGCCCTCAGGCGGCGGGCGCATCGACGGCATTACAGGGCGCGCACGACGATTCGATCGCAGCCGCGCGCACGGCAGCGCATCCCACCGCCGCAATTTGAAATGATGGACAATTGCACTGTCACCGCGCCCGGCGACGCAGGCGCGGGACGCTTTCTCAGGAGACCAGTATGAGCAACCACGTCTACAAGCATATCGAACTCACCGGATCCTCGACCAAGGACATCGAAGACGCCGTCAACGGCGCCATCGCCAAGGCGTCGCTGACGCTGCGCAACATCCACTGGTTCGAGGTCATCGAAACGCGCGGCCACGTGGAAAAAGGCAAAGTCGCCCATTGGCAGGTCACCATCAAGGTCGGCTTCACCCTGGAAGAGTGAACGCCCGCGGCGGTATTCAATTCTCCATCCCCGCAATTGCTTCGGGATTGTAGCTGCGGCTGGTAAGCCAGATGCCGGCGAGGATCATCGCCATGCCGATGACGTGGAACAGGTGCAGCTGCTCGCCCAGAAACGCAATCGCCAACAGGCTCGCAAACACCGGCATCAGATGCATGAACATGCCGGCCGTGTTCGGGCCGACGCGCGCCACGGCGTTGTTCCAGAAAATGTATCCGAGCACCGACGGAAACACGCCAACATAGGCGAGACCGGCCACGGCGCCCGCGTTCCAGGTGATGTGCAGGCCCTGCGCCAGAGACCACAAGTACAGCGGCAGCATCGCCACCACGCCGACGATCGCGTTCGCGCCGAGCAGGCCGAGCGGATGCAGGTCCGGCGGGCGCCAGCGCAGGCACACGGTATACAGCGCCCACAGCAGCATCGAGCCGAGGATCCACAGGTCGCCAATGTTCAGTGACAGCGTCAGGATCACCATCGGGTCGCCGCGGCCGACGATGGTCAGCACCCCGGCGAGCGAGATCAGCACGCCGGCCCATTGCGAGGCGCGCAGCCGCTGGCCGAGAAAAGCCCAGGAGATCGCGATGATGAGCACCGGAACGAATGAATTGAGCATCGATCCGCTTACGGCGGTGGTGTACTTGAGGCCGGCGTAGGAAGCAAAGTTGCAGAACGTGGTACCAAGCACGCCGAGCGCGAGCATGATGCGCCAGGAGCGGCGCATCACCGGCCAGCCGCGCACCAGATGCGGCCAGGCGAGAGGCAGCAACACCATGCTCGCACCGAACCAGCGCCAGAAAGCGAGCGAATACGCAGGCACGTCGTCGCGCAGCGCCCGTCCGGCGATCCAGTTCAGCGCCCAGAACAGGATGGTCGCGGCGAGCAGCAGGTAGGGTGAAACGCGGTCTAGAACTGAGCTATGGCGCAAGCTGGTGGCGGCCTGGGGGAAAGTCGCCATTATAGGGCAGCGCCTTTTGGCGACCATCCGAACGGTCCAGACCGTTTGAATAGCGCCATCCGGTCACGCAATCCTTGCGCCGCGCTAGACTCGCACGGTCGCCGCGCGCATGCCGCGCTGTCGCCTGCCATGAACGAAAATCGATTAAAGCAATTAGCAGGGATGTCCGACGTCGAAACGCTGCGTCGGGCGATAGAGGCCATGTGCACGCCGGTGTGCAAGGTACGCGCGATCCGGCTGATCCCCGACCAGCGCGGCATGGCGTATCTGTGCTTTGTCGAGCCCGACTCGCCCGATTTGAGCTGGTCACTGATCGAAGAGATCGGCGGGATAGATTACGGCAACAGCGTCGCCTTCAGGATACCTTTCGACCGCCTGTAACGCTCGCGCTGCGATCGCGCGACGTTTTCGGCACTGATATGCTCCGGCTCCAATCGAAATCTGCCGCGACCGTCGCGCTCCGCCGCATTTACCCACCACGCGAACGCAGCTTGCCGCGCCCCTGCTTGCGCTGCTCTGGTTCTATTCCTGTCGGTTAGCAAGCGCCGGGTTGCGCGCCGGTCCGACGACGATGCCGCTACACGCGTCGACTAAACTCGCGCAACTGTGCATCGCGCAGCAGCGGGCTGCTCAGCATCCTGGAAAAATAAACCCTGCCCAGGCGCTGCGCAAGTTCGCGCGCCGCGTCCTCTCCGCGCGCGGTCAGCGGAAGGTCCGTGCGGCCGGTATGCTGCCCCGACAGCGACCACTCGGTTTCGCCGTGCCGAATGAGGAAAATGCGCATAGCGCGTCAGCCTCCCTGAATCATGCGCCTTCCATCGCGGCGCTGTATTCGCCGCGCCGCGCAGCCCGATTGCACTGGGCGCGGTGGTTCAGCGCCTGCTGCGCCGCCGTCACCTGCGTCTCCTTGCCGCGCCAGATGGTCAGGGCCGGCTGCTGAATTGCCCGCGCGAAGGAAAACGCCAGCGCCCAGGGCAGGCGCGACTTGAATCGGACGTTCATCGCGTTCAACCGCGCCGAAGCCAGTTCCGGCGTCTGGCCGCCCGACAGGAAGGCTATTCCCGGCACGGCAGCGGGGACGGTCCGCAGCAGGCAGTTCACCGTGGCGTCCGCCACTTCGTCGCTTCCTGCCTGGACCGGACAACTCAGGCCCGACACCACCATGTTCGGCTTCAGGATCATCGCCTCCAGCACCACTACCTGGGTGTAAAGCTGGTCGAAAACCGTCCACAGAACCTGCATCGTCACCTCGGCACAGCGCTCCAGCGTGTGCGCGCCGTCCATGAGCACCTCCGGCTCGACGATCGGGACCAGCCCGGCCTCCTGGCACAGGGCGGCATAGCGCGCCAGTGCATGCGCGTTGGCTTCGATGCACGCGCGGCTCGGAAGACCGTCGCCGATGGCGATTACCGCACGCCACTTGGCGAAACGGGCGCCCATCTGGACGTATTCGGCCAAGCGCTCGCGCAATCCGTCCAGGCCTTCGCTTATTTTCTCGCCGGGATGGCCTGGCATATCCTTCGCCCCGGCGTCGACCTTTATGCCGGGAATGATCCCGGCATCGATGAGAATCCTGATGAAAGGCGTGCCGTCGGTTTTCCGCTGCCGGATGGTTTCATCGTAGAGAATGGCGCCACTGATGCTCTGGCCGAGCCCGGGCGTGGTCACGATCAATTCGCGATACGCGCGTCTGGCCTCCTCGGTCTGCGGGATCCCCAGACTGGCGAAGCGCTTGTTGCAGGTCGGCGTGCTTTCGTCCATGGCCAACAGGCCTTTGTCGCCTGCGACCATCGCCTTCGCGGTATCCGTCATCGTATTCGGGTTCATTTTCGATACCTCCACAATCCATCCGAAAATCCGTCGCGCGCTATTCGTGACGCACGCTCCGGGGCGCAGCCTGCCCGGCCAAAGGTTCGACGTTCTGGCGTACTTCGGCGGCGCACGTTGATCTATCGCGTCTGCCCAGGCAGCCGCTCGCGTTCGAGCCGGCTAGGCTTCACCCAGCCACTTGCGCGCCTCGGCGGCTTCGGCATGATCAAAGTAGCGAACCGCCGCTTGCGTGAAAGGCTTAACGAACGCCGCCATGCCCTGCTGCCACTTCGTTTCCCCGACCACGGCGAGCCGCTCGATGTCGGCGAAATGCTTGACGCCGAACTTGAGGTCCTCCCAGGCCGCGCCGGCTTCCCAGCCGTGGAAAGCGCTCATTTCGAACAGGAGGCGCAGTTTTCCGTGCTGCCGGGCAAGGCGCTCGAATTCAGGCACGAAGCGCTCGTAGTCTTTCTTTTCCAGCTTCCCGTTGACGTGAACGGCGAGCATCTTGCCGCCATTTTCTTCGCTGAGATGAACGGACACGGCCTACTCCTCCGGCTGATTGCGGGACACCTGCTTCATTTCCGGCGAATTGCCCGGCCATTTCCAGTTGCGCACTTCGGGCATGTCCTCGCCATATTTGTCGATGTATTGCCTGTGCTCGATCAGCTTGTCTTTGAGCTGCTGCTTGAGGTAGACGCCCTTGTCGCCGGTCTGCGGCAGGCGGTCGATGGTATCCATCACCAGGTGAAAGCGGTCCAGATCGTTCAGCACCGTCATGTCGAACGGCGTGGTGATGGTGCCCTCTTCCTTGTAGCCGCGCACGTGGATGTTGTCGTGATTGGTGCGG
>JBBRAI010000002.1:0-146969 GCA_038206915.1 Burkholderiales bacterium
TGAGCGCGCCGGCGCGCTGCAGGTCGCGCACCAGATAGTCGCGCAACTCGGTCTCGGGCAGGTGCAGGAAGCGCCGGTTGATGTCGCCGTAGAACGGTATCTCGGCGAGAAAGCGCGGCAGCTCTGCGAGCGCCATGCGGCCCCGGATCATCAGCGCAAAACTGAGGATCACCTTGACCGCATGGCGCGCAAGCTTCGCCGGTTCGCGCTCGTAGGCATCGAGCCGCGCGAACGCGGCATCGAGCGCGCGCGTGGCGTCGCCGAAGGGCGCGCCGTGTCCCGGGATGACCGTGGCGACGTCCATGCGCGCGATGCTCTGCAGCGTCGCGCGTGTCGCCGCGAAACCGCCTGCCTCGCCGAACAGTTCCGGGAAAATCAAGCCGAAGCCGTTCTGCCACAGCGCGTCGCCCGAAATCAGGATGCGCTCGGCGCGCGCATAGAACATCAGCGCGTTCATGTCGTGCCCCGGAGCGGCCAGCGCTTCCCACTCGATGCCGCCCAGGCGCAGCGTTTCGCCCGCGGCGATGGTGTCGTCGTAGGCAAAACGCGCCGCGCTCTGGCCGGTGTGGCCGAGCATCAGCGCCGCCTCGTCCCATTCTGCGATCGCGCGCGCCTCGCCCGCCGGGATGCTGATGCGGCAGCGGTGGGCACGCTGCACGGCGGCGTTGCCTCCCATGTGGTCGGAGTGGCAGTGCGTGTTGATCAGCCGCGCGAGCGGTTTGCCGCCGAGCGCATGCTCAAGCAGTTGCAGCGTCTGCGCCGCGTGCGCGACATAGCCGCTGTCGATCAGTACGGCCCCGTCCGCGTCGTGGATCAGGATGTTGTTGCTCGACAGCCAGCCGCGCTCGAGCACCCGGATTTGCGGCGGCAGGCTCAAGGCAGGGCGAATCGCGTCGACAGCTGCGCCAGCACGGCGCGTTTCTGCGCCGCGCTGTACGCGGACCAGCCGGCAATTTCTTCCAGGGTGCGCCGGCAGCCTTCGCAGTAGCCGCTCGCCGCATCCATGCGGCAGATATTGATACAGGGCGAGGCGACTTCGGCCTCCGGCGCGCACGAGCCTTGCAATCTCACGCGGCGGCCGCCTTTTTTGCGGCCATCGCCCGCGCGACCTTGGAACTCGGCTCGCGCTGCAGCTCGCCGCAGATGTAGCGGCCGGCTTCGAATACGCGCTCGAGATCGACGCCGGTGCGTACGCCCAGTCCGTCGAGCATGTACAGCACGTCCTCGGTGGCGACGTTGCCCGAGGCGCCCTTGGCGTAGGGGCAGCCGCCAAGGCCCGCGACCGAGCTGTCGATGGTGGAGACGCCGAGTTCCAGCGCCGCGTACAGGTTGGCCAGGGCCTGGCCGTAGGTGTCGTGAAAGTGGACTGCGAGTTTCTCCATCGGTATTGCGATCGCCACCGTGGCGAGCATCGCCTGGATCTTGCCCGGGGTGCCCACGCCTATGGTGTCGCCGAGCGAAATCTCGTAGCAGCCCATGCGCTCGAGTTCCGCCGCGACTTCGGCGACCGCCGCGGGCTCGACCGCGCCCTGGTAGGGGCAGCCGGCGACGCAGGAAATGTATCCGCGCACGCGCATGCCGTGCTGCCGCGCCGCCTGGGCGACCGGTTCGAAGCGCGCCAGGCTCTCGGCGATGGAGCAGTTTATGTTCTTCTGGCTAAAGGCTTCGGACGCCGCGCCGAACACGGCGATCTCCTCGGCGCCCGCCGCCAGCGCGGCTTCGAAGCCTTTGATGTTCGGCACCAGCACCGGATAGGCGACGCCGGGCTTCTTGCGGATGCCGGCCATTACTTCGGCGTTGTCCGCCATCTGCGGCACCCACTTCGGCGAAACGAAGGCGGTGGCCTCGATCGCGCGCAGGCCGGCGTCGGCGAGCCGGTGTATGAGTTCGATCTTGACCGCGGCCGGCACCACGCCGGGCTCGTTCTGCAGGCCGTCGCGCGGGCCGACTTCGACGATACGCACCTTTTTCGGCAATGTCATGGTTTCGATTCCAAATCACGTTCACGGCGGAGAGCTGTAGCGCAGGCGCTACAAATGCCAGTGTTACTCGAGTTCGAACGCGAGCAGCTCGGCGCCTTCGTCGACCTGCTCGCCGACTTTGTAATGGATTTCCTTCACCGTGCCGCGCCCCGGCGCAGTGATGGTGTGCTCCATTTTCATCGCTTCGAGGATGATCAGCGGCGTGCCTTTCGCCACCTTGGCGCCTGCGGCGGTCAGCACCGCGATGATCTTGCCCGGCATCGGCGCGGCGAGATTGCCGCCATGCGCGTCGGTATCGATTTCATGCAGGGCCGGGTCGTGCAGTTCGAGCTGGTAGCGCGTGCCGCGAAAAAACACGTCCAGCATTGGTCCTGAGCGCACCACGCTCGCCTGCAGCACCGCGTCTTCCAGCCAGGCGGTGAGGCTGCCGTCCGGCTGCCAGGCGCCGGTGAGCGTATGCCTGCCGCCGGGAAGCTCGAGTTCGTAGCGCCCCGGGCGGTAATGTGCCGTGACCGCCTGCTCGCGTTCGCCCTGCCGGAACACCAGCGTGTGATGATTGTCCTGGTTGAGGCGCCAGCCGTCGCACTGTCCCCAGGGCGAGAACGGGTCGCCCGAGGCCGCGGCGCGCTCCTTTGCGCGGCGCTCGATCGCGAGCAGCTCCGCCAGGGCGGCGAGCGCAAGCACCTCGTCCCCCGCAGCCGGCGGCGCGCGCATGAGCTCGTCGCGGTTGCGCTCGATCAGCCCGGTGTCGAGGTCGGCGTTGGCGAAGGCTTCGCAGGCGACCAGGCGCGCGAGGAATTCGGTATTGGTGGTGACGCCTACGACCTGGAACTGCCCCAGCGCGGCGCGCATGCGCGCGAGCGTCGCAGGCCGGTCCTTGTCCCACACGATCAGCTTGGCGATCATCGGGTCGTAGAACGGCGTGATCGCGTCGCCGGCGCGCACGCCGGTGTCGATGCGCACGTGGCGCGACTCGGGCGGCGTGGCGAGGTGGCTGATGCGCCCGGTCGAGGGCAGGAAGTTTTTCGCCGCGTCCTCGGCATAGATGCGCGCTTCCAGCGCGTGGCCGCTGATCGCGAGCTCGTCCTGCGCGCGCGGCAGCGGTTCGCCGCAGGCCACGCGCAACTGCCATTCGACCAGGTCGAGCCCGGTGATCATCTCGGTGACCGGATGCTCCACCTGCAGCCGGGTGTTCATTTCCATGAAATAGAAGGTACCCGCGGCCTTGCCCTTGCCTGGTTCGGCGATGAATTCCACCGTGCCTGCACCGACATAGCCGATCGCTTTGGCCGCCGCGACCGCCGCCTCGCCCATGCTGTTGCGCCGCGCCTGGCTCATGCCCGGCGCCGGCGCTTCCTCCAGCACCTTCTGGTGGCGCCGCTGCACTGAGCAGTCGCGTTCGAACAGGTGGAGCGCGTCACCACGCGTGTCGGCGAATACCTGGATCTCGATGTGGCGCGGGCGTGCGAGATACTTTTCCAGCAGCACGCGCGCGTCGCCGAAGCTCGCCTTGGATTCGCGTTGGCAGGAAGCGAGCGCGGCGGCGAAATCCGCGGCTTTCTCGACGATGCGCATGCCCTTGCCGCCGCCGCCGGCCGAGGCCTTGATCAGCACCGGGTAGCCGATCTTGTCCGCCTCTTTTTGCAGCAGCGCCGCGTCCTGCGCGTCGCCGTGATAACCCGGCACCAGTGGCACGCCGGCCTTGCCCATGATGTCCTTGGCCGCGCTCTTGCTGCCCATGGCGCGGATCGCCGCCGGCGGCGGCCCGATGAATACCAGTCCGGCTTTGGCGCAGGCCTCGGCGAAATCCGCATTCTCCGACAGGAAGCCGTAGCCCGGATGGATCGCCTCGGCGCCCGAGCGCGCCGCGACTTCGAGTATCTTGTCGCCGCGCAGGTAGCTGTCTTGCGCCGCGGCCGGCCCGATGCAATAGGCCTCGTCGGCGAGGTCCACGTGGCGCGCGCCGGCGTCGGCCTCCGAATACACCGCGACGCACTGCACGCCGAGGCGCCGCGCGGTCTTGATCACGCGGCAGGCGATCTCGCCGCGGTTGGCTATCAGGATTTTTTTGAACATCTTCTCACCGCGAAGGTCATGAGTCGAATTGCGCGCTGCGCGCGCCAACCGTGTTATTGGTACGGATAAAAGGCATCCGTACCAATAACACGGTTATGGATAAAAGCAACAAGGGCATGTGGTTGTTTTTATACGAGATCGTCGATTGCGTACGGATAGTTTCTTCATCCGTGCGCAATCGATGGTCCGCGCGGACGGTCTTTCGTCTGCGCAAAATCGCCACTCCGCAAGTACTCAGACGCAGTGCAAGTCGACTCATATCGAAGAGCGCCCGCTTCATCGCCTGGTCGCTTTCGTTCTTCTTATCTTTCTGACCTGCGTCTTGATTTCGGCCCAGGAAGGTTTGCGTTTTTCGAGGAAAGAGCGCACGCCCTCCTTGCCGTCGTCGGAGGCGCGCGCGGCGGCGATGCGCGCTGCGGTGTCGGCGATCATGGCATCGTCGATCGCGCCGTGCGCGACCCGACGTATCAGTTCCTTGCTCGCGGCGATCGCGGCCGGGCTCGCCGCGAGAAAATGCGCGAGCAGCGCCTCGACTGCGGCGTCGAGCTGCGCCGCCGGCATCACGCCGTGAACCAGGCCGATGCGCAGGGCCTCGGCGGCGGGAAAGCGCTCGGCGCTGAGGAAGTAGCGCCGCGCATTGCGCTCGCCCATGGCGGCGACCACGTAGGGGCCGATGGTGGCCGCGGTCAGCCCGAGCTTCACCTCCGACAGGCAGAACTCGGCTTCTTCGGCCGCGAGCGCGATGTCGCAGGCCGCGACCAGGCCCATGCCGCCGGCGAAGGCCGCGCCGTGCACACGCGCGAGCGTGGGTTTCTGCATCCGGTAGATGGTGTTCAGCATCACCGCCAGCTGCATTGCGTCGGCCTGGTTTTCCTGCGGGCCGTAGCCGGCCATTTTCTTCATCCAGTTCAGGTCGGCGCCGGCGCAGAACGCCGGCCCAGCGCCGGCCAGCACCACGGCGCGCACCTTCGGCTCCGCGTCCATCGCGCGAAACGCCCGCGTGAGCTCGGCGATCGTGGTTTCGTTGAAGGCGTTGCGCACCTCCGGCCTGTTCATGCGGATGGTGGCTACGCCCGAATCGACGGCAAGCTGCAGGGTCTGGTAGTCCATGTGCTTTCCTTTGCTCAGGCGGCGAAGCGCTTCGCGACCTCATCCAGCATGACTTCGGTCGCGCCGCCGCCGATGGCGAGCACGCGCGCATCGCGCGTCAGGCGTTCGATCGCGGACTCGCGCATGTAGCCCGCGCCGCCGTGGAACTGCTGGCAGGCGTACATCACTTCGTTGACGAGCTCGCCGGTGAGCGCCTTCAGCATCGACACCTCGCGCACGCAATCGCGCTGTTGCGCGGCGAGCCAGGCGCAATGATAAAGGAACTGGCGCGCCGCCTGGTTCTTCGCCTCCAGCATCGCCAGGCGCTGGCGTATCGCCTGCTTGTCGAACAGCACGCCGCCGAAGGCCTTGCGCTGCAGCACGTAATCGAGCGTCAGGCGCAGCGCCCGGCTGGCGTGGCCGACCGCCATCGCCGATAGCGCGATGCGCTCGGTCTGGAAATTCTGCATGAGCGCGTAGAAGCCGCGGTTCTCCTCGCCCAGCAGGTTTTGCGCCGGGATGCGGCAGTCCTCGAACACGAGCTCCGCGGTATCCGAGCAAAGCCAGCCGGTTTTTTTGAGCGCGCGGCCGACGCGAAAGCCCGGCGTGCCCTTCTCGACGATGAACATCGATAGCCCGTGCGAGCGCGCAGTGTCGGCGCCGGCTTGCGCCGCGGTGCGCGCGGCGATGAAATACAGGTCGGCATGCACGCCGTTGGTGATGAACATTTTCGTGCCGTCGAGCACCCAGGCGTCGCCGTCGCGGCGCGCGCGCGTGCGCAGGCCGGCCACGTCGGAGCCCGCGTCGGGTTCGGTGATGCCCACGGCGGTGATCAGCTCGCCGCGGATGATTCCGGGCAGATAGCGCTCGAGTTGCGCCTTCGTGCCCGCGTGCACGAGATGTGGCGAAGCCATGTCGGTGTGCACCAGCACGGTCACGATGAAGCCGCCGAAAGTCGACTCGGACAGCGCCTCGGCGAACACCAGGTTGGTGAGCGCGTCGGCGCCGGCGCCGCCGCAGGCTTCGGGATAGCTGATGCCGAAAAAGCCGAGTGCCCCCATCCTGCGCAGCACTTCGCGCGGCACGCAGCCGTCCTCCTCCCACTGCGTACCAAACGGCTCGACTTCGTTCGCGACGAAGCGGCGCACCTGCTCGCGCAGCGCCTCGTGCTCCGGGGTGATGTAGACCGACTCCGCCATCACATGCGGAACACGCCGAATTTCGTCGGCTCGATCGGCGCATTGAGCGCGGCCGAAAGCGCGAGGCCGAGCACCCGGCGCGTGTCCTCGGGCGCGATCACGCCGTCGTCCCACAGCCGCGCGCTGGCGTAATACGGGTGGCCGTGCAGGTCGTACTGTTCCAGGATCGGCTGCTTGAACGCCTCTTCCTCTTCCTTGCTCCAGCTGCCGCCCTTGGCTTCGATGCCGTCGCGCTTGACCGTGGCCAGCACCGCAGCCGCCTGCGCGCCGCCCATGACCGACACGCGCGCGTTGGGCCACATCCACAGGAATCGGGGCGAATAGGCGCGGCCGCACATGCCGTAGTTGCCCGCGCCGTAGCTGCCGCCGATGATGAGGGTGAACTTGGGCACGCGCGCGCAGGATACCGCCGTGACCATCTTGGCGCCGTCGCGGGCGATGCCGCTGGTTTCGTATTTCTTGCCCACCATGAAGCCGGTGATGTTCTGCAAGAACAATAGCGGGATTCCGCGCTGCGAACACAGCTCGATGAAATGCGCCGCCTTCAGCGCCGATTCCGAATACAGGATGCCGTTGTTGGCGACGATGCCGATCGGGTAGCCGTGGATATGCGCGAAGCCGGTCACCAGCGTGGTACCGTAGTTCTGCTTGAATTCGTCGAGCTCGCTCGCGTCGACGAAACGCGCGATGACCTCGCGCACGTCGTAGGGCTTGCGCGTGTCCGCCGGGATCACGCCGCGCAGTTCTTCCGCCGGATACAGCGGCTCGCGCGGCTCGCGCAGCACCGTGCCCACGCGCTTTACGCGGTTGAAGTTGGAAACGATGGTGCGCGCGATCGACAACGCATGCGCGTCGTTCACCGCGTAATGGTCGGCCACGCCGGACTGGCGCGTGTGCACGTCGGCGCCGCCAAGCTCCTCGGGCGTAACCACTTCGCCGGTCGCCGCCTTCACCAGCGGCGGGCCGCCGAGGAATATCGTGCCCTGGCCCTTGACGATGACGGTCTCGTCGGACATCGCCGGCACGTAGGCGCCGCCGGCGGTGCACGAGCCCATCACCACCGCGATCTGCGGGATGCCGGCCGCCGACATGTTCGCCTGGTTGTAGAAAATGCGGCCGAAGTGCTCGCGGTCGGGAAACACCTCTTCCCAGGTGGGCAGGTTGGCGCCGCCCGAGTCGACGAGATAGATGCACGGCAGATTGTTCTGCGCCGCGATCTCCTGCGCGCGCAGGTGCTTTTTCACCGTCATCGGGAAATAGGTGCCGCCCTTCACCGTGGCGTCGTTCACCACCAGCATGCATTCTTGGCCCAGCACGCGGCCGATGCCGGTGATGACGCCGGCGCAGGGCGCCTCGTTGTCGTACATGTCGAGCGCCGCGAGCTGCGACAACTCCAGAAACGGCGAGCCCGCGTCAAGCAGGCTGCGCACGCGTTCGCGCGGCAACAGCTTCCCCCGGGCGACATGCTTGGCGCGCGCCGCCTCGCCGCCGCCCGCCGCGACCTGGTCGATCCTGGCTTGCAGGTCTTCGACCAGCGCGGACATCGCCGCGGCGTTGGCGCGGAACTCGGCCGAACGCGCGTTGAGGTTGGTTTTCAGTATGCTCATGGCAGGCGCCGGGAAAAATGGGATCGGCGCGCCGGGGACGCGCGCGCGAAAAGGGGCATTATAGCAACCGCCTGCCCAGGCATTCGCCCGCGCTGACGACGCTGTACGCGCCCCGCGCGCGGCGTGATTGACTTCACCGCTACGCTCCCGCATCATTTCGCCGGCGCCGCGCAGCCAGCGGCGTTAACGTCAATCAACGCCACGAGCCGAATCCACCAATGTCCCGCATCCTGCTGCTCCATGCCAGCGCCGAAGGCCAGACCACGCAGATCGCCGAGCGCATCGCAAAAGTGCTCAGGGAAAAGGCGCACAGCGTGGAAATGCTGCCGGCCGACGCCGACCCGTCGCGCCTGGACCCGGCGGCATACGACGGGGTCCTGATAGGCGCGTCGATCCACTACGGAAACCATCCGGCTTACCTGCGCAAGCTGGTAGCCCGGCATCGCGCGGCGCTCGATGCGCGGCCGAACGCATTTTTTTCGGTGAGCCTGAGCGCCGGCGGGCCGCGCCCCAAGCCTGCGGCGGCGCAGCGCTATATCGACAAATTCCAGCGCAAGACCGGCTGGCAGCCGCAGCTGATCGCGAGTTTTGCAGGGGCGGTCAAGTACAGCGTGTACGGGCCGATCAAGCGCCGCGTGATGATCGTGTTCGTCGGCCTGGGCGGGGGCGAGACCGTCACCTCGCGCGACTACGAGTACACCGACTGGGGCGCGGTGGAGCGCTTTGCGCAGGACTACGCACAGCGCCTGGCGCGGGCCTGAGCTTCGATTCCGGCGCGGCGGCGCTTCAGCCGGCTACGCGCACGCACACCTGCACTTCATCGCGCGCGGGATGCGGCGCGCCTACCGGCGCGTCAGGGCTGGCGGAAATCGCCTCCCCGCCAGATCGGCGGACGGGCGCACAACGGAGAACCGCTCAAAAGGCGGTGGTTGAAACGATGAGCACGAAATCGGGCATACAAGCGAACACGCCGGCGGCGACCGCCGGCTGGCGCACCGGGCTGTGGGGCAACCGCGACTTTCTCAAGTTGTGGGGCTCCCTGACCATCACCCATTTCGGCGGGCAGATCACGACGCTTGCGCTGCCGCTGACGGCGGCGCTGTTCCTGCGCGCCGCGCCGTTCGAAATGGGTGTGCTGGTCGCGCTGGAGGCGCTGCCATTTACGCTGTTCGGGCTGTTCGCCGGGGTAATCGTGGACCGCTTTCCGAAACTTCCCATCATCATCTGGGCCGACGCCGGGCGCGGGCTTGCGCTGCTCACGGTGCCGCTATGCGCCTGGGCCGGCTGGCTCAGCATGCCGGTTCTGTACATCGCCGGGTTTGCGGTGGGCTTGGGCGGCGTGTTCGGCTGGCCTGCTTATCAGGTATTCATGACCGAGCGTGTCGGCCGCGGCAACCTGGTCGAGGCGAACTCGAAGATGGCGATGTCGGATTCGGCCGCGCAGTTGGTGGGGCCGGGCATCGCCGGCGCGTTGATGCATTGGCTCACCGCGCCGTTCGCCATCCTCGCCGATGCCATCGCCTTCTTCTGCTCGGCGTTGTTGCTGCGCGGCATCGAAACTGCAGTCAGCGACGCGCCCAAGCACAGCGGCGAGCATATATGGTCGGATATACGCGAAGGCTTGCATGCGATCTGGCACAACCGGATTCTGCGCGCACTCGCCTGGGCCTTGGCCGTGTGGCAGATATTCCGTTTCGCGTTTTTGGCCGTGGTCGTATTGTTCGCGACGCGCGATCTGGGGTTCTCGTCCGGGCGCGTCGGCGCGGTGTTCACGATGGCCGGCGTCGGATCGCTTGCCGCTGCATGGGCGGTAGCGCCGCTCAACCGCCGTTTTGGCGTCGGCCCGACCATGTTGGGCGGCCTGCTCGGGACCGGCATCGGCTGGACGGTCATCGGCCTGGCTGCGGGGCCCTTGCTTGCAGCGTCGCTGGTGTTCGGCTTGGGGCTGTTCCTGCTCGACCTCGGCGCCATGATGTTCTTCATCAACTATCTCGTGCTTAGGCAGGCGGTAACGCACGACCGGCTGCTCGGCCGCGTGACGGCGACCATGATCTGCCTCACAGTGGCGACGGCGCCGCTCGGCGGGCTTGCCGGCGGCTGGATTGCGGAGCACGCCGGACTGCGCGCGACCATATTGCTTGCGGGGCTTGGCGCCATGCTGCTCACACCGCTGGTGGCGTGGCTGTCGCCGCTGGCGCGCCTGCGTTCGCTATCCGAGGTCGGGCAAAGCTAGGCCGACATTTCCGCCAATTTCATTGATGAACCTGGATGGAGGAAAACACAGTGAGCTATGACGTCGAACAGCATATCGCGCTCAGGCGCGTATCCGAGGTCGCGGCCTCGCCCTGCGGCACCTGGCTTGCCGTGGCGGTGCAACGGCTGGACCGCGACGGCGCGAAATACGCGAGCGACCTGTGGAAGATCCCCACGGACGGGGGCGCGGCGGTGCAACTCACGCGCGGCGACTGCAAGGATTTCGCGCCCGGTTTCCGCCACGACGGTGCGCTCGCGTTCCTGTCGAACCGTCAGCCGAACGAAATCAAGCCCGACGAGGATGCCGAGAAGCGCATGCAGGTGTGGATTCTGCCCGGCGATGGCGGCGAACCAAAGCAACTCACCGACGAGCCGCTGGGCGTGGACGCATTTCGGTTCGCGAAACAGGCTCCTCGACTGGTTTTGTTTGCCCCGGTGATCCACGGCGTCGCGCCGGAGAAACAGCGCGAAACCGCCGCGACGCGCGCCAAGAACGGGCCCAGCGCGCGACGCCTCAATGCGCAGCCGGTGCGCCACTGGGACCAGTGGCTGCACGACAACGACGACCTGGAGACGACGCACTTGATCGCGTGCGACGCCGCCGGCGCCGCACGCGTCGATCTCACCCCGGATGCGCGGCGCGAATTCGCCATCGAGCCCGCGCTGGACGTTTCCGCTGACGGCAAACGGGTCGTCGCGACGCGACAAAGCCCGGGCAAGGACCGCGAAACCGACACGACGTTACTGGTCATCGACATCGAATCGAACACGCGCCGCGTCCACGGCGCGGCCGACAATGTGAACTTCGAAGCACCGGCGTTCTCGCCGGATGGCCGCAGTATCGCCGCCGTGCGCATGACGCGCAGCCCGGACGTGGTCATGCGGCCGCTGTTGACGATTGTCGATGCCGCCAGCGGCGAAATGCGGCAACTCGCGGCAAAGTGGGATCGCTGGCCGAACCTCGCGTGTTGGAGTTTGGACGGCAGTCAATTGCTGGTCACCGCGGACGACGCAGGCGACACGCCGGTGTTCGCCATCGAAGCCGCAAGCGGCGCGGTGGAGCGCATCAGCGCACGCGCATCCGGCGGAGCACACTCGAATCTAGCGGCGCTCGCCGACGGCCGCGTCGCCGGCGTCCGCTCGACCCTGCTCGATGCGCCGGAGTGCTTCGTGATCGAAGCGCGAGCCGATGCGCAGCCTGCGGCGATTGCGTGCCTGTCGGGTTTCGCCGGCGCGCACGACTGGGCCGAGGTGGAGCGCTTCAGCGTGCCCTCGACCGACGGCACCCCGATCCAGAGCTTCCTCGTCAAGCCCAAAGGCGCGGCGGGGCGCCTGCCGCTTGCGCTCTGGATCCACGGCGGGCCGATCGGCATGGACCAGGACGGCTGGCACTGGCGCTGGAATCCGCTGCTCATGGTGGCGCAGGGTTATGCAGTGGCGCTGCCCAACCCACGCGGCTCCACCGGCTTCGGGCAGGAATTCATCCAGGGCATCTGGGGCAACGTGTGGGGGGACCAGTGCTACAAGGATCTCATGGCGGTAACTGACGCGCTGGTGGCGCGCCCCGACATCGACGCGGCGCGCACCATGGCCATGGGCGGCTCGTTCGGCGGCTACATGACCAATTGGATCGGCACCCAGACCGGGCGCTTCAAGTGCCTGATCACCCACGCGAGTGTCGCCACCATGGCGCAATTTACCGGCACAACCGACCATCCGGCCTGGTGGTACCTGGAAATGGGCGGAGAGAATCCGTACGCCGACATGGAACATTTCGACCGCTATGCGCCGATACGCTACGTGAAAGACTGGAAGTCCCCGGTGCTGATCATCCACGGCGAATGTGATTACCGCTGCCCGATCAACGAAGGGCTCAACCTGTTCGAGGCGCTGCAGTATCACGGCGTGGACAGCGAGATGCTGGTGTTTCCGGACGAGAATCACTGGATACTCAAGCCGCGCAACGTGGTGGCGTGGTACCAGGCGGTGCTCGAATTCACCGGCCGGCACCTGCGCGGATAATGGGATTCCCCTCACGCTAACGACACAGGAGGAGCACATCCATGGCGATCAAGCGCCCCAAAGGCAACTCCGGCACGCTGTTCGTGCTCGAGCACACATCGAAAATCCTCGAGGGCAATCCGCTCGGCGACCCGCATGTGCGCAAGCTCGGCGTGTGGCTGCCGCCGCAATACGACCAGGGCATCACCAAGCACGGCAGCACCCGCAGGCGCTTTCCGGTGCTGTGGGACCTGGTCGGGTTCACCGGATCGGGGCTCGCGCACACTGGCTGGAAGCCCTTCGGCGACAACGTCCCCGAGCGCGCCGCGCGCCTCATTCACGAGCAGAAGATGGGGCCGGCGATCATCGTATTTCCGGACTGCTTCACCGCGTTGGGCGGCAACCAGTACGTCAATTCGCCGGCGATCGGCAACTACGCCGACTACCTCATCCGCGAACTCATTCCCTTAGTCGACCGCGAGTTCCGTACGCTGGCGCGGCGCGAACACCGCGGCTGCTTCGGCAAGTCCTCCGGCGGCTACGGCTCAATCATCCACGGCATGAAATACGCCAAGCACTGGGGCGCGATCGCCGAACATTCGGGCGATGCGTACTTCGATTTCGTCTATTGGCACGACTGGCCGAATACCCTGAACACGCTCTCCAGGTACCGCGCGACGAAGCGCAAGGCCGGCCCCGTGGACGTGCGCCGCGAGGCGCGCTACCGCGGCGCCGAGGCCGGATTCGACGACGGGCGCATCAAGCGCTTTCTCGACCATGTGTGGAAACAGGAAAAGCTGTCCGCGGCCGAAGGCCACTGCATCATGAACATCTGCATGGCTGCCACCTACGACCCCGACGCGAAAGCGCCGCTCGGCTTCCGCGTACCGTTCAACCTGGAGACGGGCGAGGCGCTGCCCGGGCGCTGGAACAACTGGCGCCGCAACGACCCGGTCAACCTGGTCGAGAAATACCGCGCCAACCTCAAATCGCTGCGCGGCATTTACATCGATTGCGGCTGGCGCGACCAGTACCACATACACTACGGCAGCCGGATTCTGTCCAAACGCCTGGCCGAAGCGGGCATCCGCCACACTTACGAGGAGTTCGACGACGACCACTCCGACGTCGACTATCGCATGGACGTCAGCCTGCCGTTCTTGTACCACGCGTTGAAGCCTTAGGCGGTCGGGGCGACCGCCGCGTTTATTTCACGTCGAGCAGTTCCACGTCGAATATCAAGGTTTCACCCGGCGGGATCACGCCGCCCGCGCCGCGCTGGCCGTAGCCGAGCTCGCTCGGGATGATGAGCGTGCGCTTGCCGCCGACCTTCATCCCGGCCACACCCTGGTCCCAGCCCTTGATTACGCGTCCCGCGCCCAGCGGAAAGCTGAATGGGCCGCGGCCGATCGAACTGTCGAACTTAGCGCCGTACTTGTCCGCGGCCTTGGCGTCGTAGAGCCAGCCGGTGTAATTGACCTGCACCGTCGCGCCCGCGACCGCTTCTCTGCCCTTGCCGATCACCGTGTCGGTCTTGATCAGGCCGTCGGCGGCGACGGCCGCGCCGAAACTGAGTGTGAGCGCCAGCATTGACGCAGCGAGAAACAATCGATGCCTCATGAGCTTTCCTTCCTCCAAGGTAAATGACCGGACCGGATTGCCGGCTTTCGCGTTGCGGCCTGACGGTCGCGATTATCGCTCTGTTCAGCCTGTGCGCCAAACCGGCTGCGCGCGCTTAAACGCTTCCTTGGGTTCTCAGCGCTTGCCTTCGTGCTCCTCGCCCCCCTAGCGGCCACAGCTGATGCGTATCTGGCAGCTGGCGATAGCGCACCTCCACTGATGCCAGGCAGCGTTGTAGACAAAATCCGAGGAATCCGCTCCCGTTACTTTCCGCTTTTCGTACTTGCGAGACCGATTGAACCCGGGACCGGCCGGGTCGCGTCAAACGCATGACCAGCTCTGTTCTAAAGCAACTGTGCTGCAGCGCATCAATTGATTGGACTGAGTATAGACAGAGGCGATCAAGGCCATCCGAACTGGCGATTGGATTATTTCGGGCAGCGGACGTATATTTACTCAACACAGTGCATTTTGCGCTACTGAGTCATATAGATAAGAGAGAAAAGAAAATGAAATTTTACCCGCCTATTTACCCTGGTGAAAGCCTTTTCCACCCAGGTAAGTTTCCCGGAGGCGATGCAGACGGGGCCTGGACTGCAGCCGCGTTTCTGTCATTTTTTGTGCGTAGCAATACGCGCCCGGAGGCCATACCCGAAGTCAGCGTCAACGTACTTGCCGTCGAGCAGCAAGCCCGCGCCGCACGCAATGCCTGGATTGCCGGCGAGCTCAAGTCCTACTACGCCTCGATCATGCACCGGCTCGGTCGCGCGGCAAAGGCCGCGTAGTCCGGCAGCGAAGCAGAATCGCGCGTTCGTCGCATCAGCGCTTGCGCGCTATCACGTCCATGCCGCAGCGGTAGCGCGCGCTTACATCGTAATGCAGCGGCTCGAAGCCGCATTCCTCCAGCAGCGCGTACAGCCGGGTGCGGCTGAAGCAATGGAAATGTTCCAGTTCGCCCCAGTAGGGGTTGGCCTGCTGCACATCGAGCGCGCGCCAGACCGCTGTGTCGATGTTGGGCGTGGACACGAACAGCAGGCCGCGCGGCGCAAGCAGGCCTGCGGCGCGCTCCAGCGCAGGACGCGGGAACGCGAGATGCTCGAGCACATCGGCGAGCGAAATCACCTGGAACGCGGACACCTCATCGAGCTCCAGGATGCCGCAGCAGCGCGCATCAAAACCCAGCGCCTGCAGCCGGGCTACGCTTGATGCTCGCAGGTCCAGACCCAGCGGCCGGTAGCCCCACTCGGCCGCGGTGAATACCAGGGAGCCGTTGCCGAAGCCGACGTCGAGCCAGCGCATCGGTGCGGCGCCTGCACGTCCAGGCGCGGCGTCGAGGTGCGCGGTGACGCGCTCTACCACGCCGGCCCACAGCGCACGTTGGCGCTCCACGTCCTCGCCGGGGGCCTGCCCCGCGGGTGTGGCGGCGAACACCAGCGCTTCCGCCGCCTGGTTGAAATAGCCCTCGGTGAACACGTGGCCGCAGCCGTGGCAGCGGCACCATGCGATGCTCGCGGGCAGCGCCGGTTGATACAGCGGATGGCGCGTGCAGTCGGCCTCGATCAGGTCGAGGATGGCCGCATCGCCGCACAGCGGGCAGGACGCGTAGGCGATGCGCGCCGGCTCGATTTCAACCTCCGGCGAGCGCGCGTCCGATGACCATGCGCTGGATGTCGCTCGCGCCTTCATATATCTGCGCCACGCGCACGTCGCGGTAGATGCGCTCCACCGGAAAATCGTTGACGTAGCCGTAGCCGCCGTGGATCTGTATCGCGTCGGAGCAGACTTTCTCCGCCATTTCGGAAGCGAACAGCTTGGCCATCGACGCCTCCTTCAGGCAGGGCAGGCCGGCGTCGCGCAGCACCGCCGCGTGCAGCACCATTTGCCGCGCCACCTCGATCTGCGTTGCCATGTCGGCAAGGCGGAAATTCACCGCCTGGTGCTCGATGATCGGCTTGCCGAAACTCACGCGCTCGTGCGCGTATTTCAGCGCCGCCTCGAACGCGGCGCGCGCCATGCCCACCGACTGGGCGGCGATGCCGATGCGCCCGCCCTCCAGGTTGGACAGCGCGATGCGATAGCCCATGCCCTCCGGCCCGAGCAGGTTTTCCGCGGGCACGCGGCAGTTCTCGAATGTGATCTGCGCGGTGTCGGAGGCGTGCTGGCCGAGTTTTTCCTCGATGCGCGTGACCACGTACCCGGCGCTGTCGGTGGGCACGATGAACGCGCTGATGCCTTTCTTGCCCGCGGTCTTGTCCGTTACCGCAAACACCACGGCCAGCTGCGCGTTCTTGCCGCTGGTGATGAATTGCTTGACGCCGTTGAGCGCATATTCGTCGCCGACGCGCTCGGCGCGCGTCTTGATCGCAGCGGCGTCCGAGCCGACGTGCGGCTCGGTCAGGCAGAAGCAGCCCAGCGTCTCGCCGCGCGCGAGCGGCTTGAGAAAGCGCTCCTTCTGCGCGTCGCTCGCATAGCCGTTGAGAATGTTGCATACCAGGGCCTGCACGCTGGCGATGGTGGAGGTCGCGCCGTCGCCCGCCCCAATTTCCTCCAGCGCCACGGCGAGGGACACGTAGTCCATCCCCGCACCGCCCCATTGCTCGGGCACGGTCACGCCGAGCAGGCCCATCGCGGCCATTTCCTTCAGCTGCTCGCGCGGAAAAGTGCTGTCGCGGTCCCATTGCGGCGCGTTCGGCGCGAGGCGTTCGGCGGCGAAACTGCGCACCGAGTCGCGAATCATCTGTTGTTCCTGGTTGAGGATCATGTCAGTTCGCCGCCGCGCGATGCTGCTCAGCAGAGCTCGAGCGCCATCGCGGTGGCTTCGCCGCCGCCTATGCACAGGCTGGCGACGCCGCGCTTGCCGCCGGACTTGCGCAGCGCGCCGATCAGCGTCACCAGGATGCGCGCGCCGGAGGCGCCGATCGGGTGGCCCAGCGCGCAGGCGCCGCCGTGGATGTTGACCTTCTCGTGCGGCAGGCCGTGCTCCTTCATCGCCGCCATGGTCACGACTGCGAATGCCTCGTTGATTTCGAACAAATCCACTTTGCCTGTGTTCCAGCCGGTCTTGTCGTAGAGTTTCTGGATCGCGCCTACTGGTGCGGTGGTGAACCATCCGGGTTCCTGCGCATGGGTGCTGTGGCCGACCACGATCGCCAGCGGCGCGAGACCGAGCTTCTCCGCGGTCGAGCGGCGCATCATCACCAGCGCCGCGCCGCCGTCCGAAATCGAGCTCGAATTGGCCGCCGTGATGGTGCCGTCCTTTTTGAACGCGGGCTTGAGCGTAGGGATCTTGTCGAAATTGGCCTTGAACGGCGATTCGTCCATCTCCATGAAGCGCTCGTCCTTCCCGCCCTTGACCGCCATGGGCGTGATTTCCCAGGCAAAGGCGCCGCTCTTGTTGGCCGCCTGCGCGCGCTCGAGCGAGGTCACGGCGTATTTGTCCTGTTCGGCGCGGGTAAAGCTGTACTTGGCGGCGCAGTCCTCGGCGAAGCTGCCCATCAGCCGGCCTTTGTCGTAGGCGTCCTCGAGGCCGTCGTAGAACATGTGGTCGATAAGCTGGCCGTGGCCGAGGCGGTAGCCGCCGCGCGCTTTGGCGAGCAGATAGGGTGCGTTGGTCATGGATTCCATGCCGCCGGCGACCATGATGTCGTTGCTGCCCGCTGCGAGCAGGTCGCGCGCCAGCATCGCCGCCTTCATCCCGGAGCCGCACATCTTGTTGATGGTGGTGCAGCCCGTGGCGAGCGGCAGTCCGGCGCCGAGCGACGCCTGGCGCGCAGGCGCCTGGCCCTGGCCCGCCGGCAGCACGCAGCCCATGATGACTTCGTCGACCTGCTCGGGTTTGATCTTGGCGCGCTCCACCGCGGCGCGGATCGCGGCCGCGCCGAGTTCGGCGGCGGCGAATTGCTTCAGTTCCCCTTGAAACGCACCCATCGGAGTACGGGCTGCGGAGACAATTACGATCGGATCGTTCATGGCAACTCCTTTCAAATTTCAGACATCGAATACGACTGGCGCAAATGCAGCCGGCTGCCGCCTTATTTGGTCTCGCCGAACAGTTCGCGTCCGATGAGCATCCTGCGGATTTCCGAGGTGCCGGCGCCGATTTCGTACAACTTCGCGTCGCGCCACAGGCGTCCGGTGGGTGTTTCGTTGATATAGCCCATCCCGCCCAGGGCCTGGATCGCCTCGCCCGCCATCCAGGTGGCCTTTTCCGCGGCGTAGAGAATCGCGCCGGCGGCGTCCTTGCGCGCGCCGGCGCCCGCGAGCTTGCCGCGGTCCAGCGCCTTGCCCACGGCGTATACATAGGCGCGGCAGGCGTTCATGGTGGTGTACATGTCGGCGAGCTTGCCCTGCATCAGCTGGAACTCGCCGATCGGCTGGCCGAACTGCTTGCGCTCGTGCACATAGGGAATGACCACGTCCATGCAGGCGGCCATGATCCCGAGCGGCCCGCCGGAAAGTACGGCGCGCTCGTAATCGAGGCCGCTCATGAGCACATTCACGCCGCGGCCCATGCCGCCGAGAATATTGTCTTCCGGTACCTCGCAGTCGCGGAACACCAGTTCGCAGGTGTTGGAGCCGCGCATGCCGAGTTTGTCCAGTTTTTGCGCGGTGGAAAAACCCGGGAAATCCTTTTCGATGAGGAAGGCGGTAATACCGCGCGGCCCGGCCGCGCCGTCGGTCTTGGCATAGACCACCAGAACATCGGCATCCGGGCCGTTGGTGATCCACATCTTGTTGCCGTTGAGGATGAACTTGCCGTTGTTGAATTCGGCCTTCAGGCGCATGCTCACGACATCCGAGCCGGCGCCCGGCTCGGACATCGCCAGCGCGCCTACGTGCTCGCCGGAAATGAGTTTGGGCAGGTACTTGCGGCGCTGCGCTTCAGTGCCGTTGCGGCGGATCTGGTTCACGCACAGATTGGAGTGGGCGCCATAGGACAGACCGACCGAAGCCGAGGCGCGGCTGATCTCCTCCATCGCGACGATGTGGGCCAGATAGCCCATGTTGGTGCCGCCGTTTTCTTCGTCCACGGTGATGCCGAGCAGGCCGAGTGCGCCGAATTTGCGCCACAGGTCGGCGGGGAATTCGTTGGCACGGTCGATGTCCGCCGCGCGCGGCGCGATCTCGCTGGCGGCGAAGGCGCGCACCGTGTCGCGCAGCATGTCGGTGTCTTCGCCGAGGTCGAAGGGCAGGGAGGGAAAGTCGATCATGAGTGCTGGTCCAGTGTCGAAAACTGCGCGCCTTCCGCAGCCGAGTTGAAAACTGTACGTGCCGTCTACGTAAACATCAACTCCGCCTGCTTCAGGCGGCGGCTTTGCCCGTCTTGGCGCGGGCTTTGCCTCTGCTGGCGAGGAGCTTGCGGCTCTGCGCCTCGAATACCGCGATTTCGCCTAGCATCTCGTCGATGTCGGCGCGCTGGCGCTCCAGCTGCTCGCGCCGCTCGGACAGCGCGGCAAGAAATTGTTCGAGCTGCGGCTTTTCGTCCCGCGCCGAATCGTAAAGATCGAACATCGCCGCCACTTCCGACAGGGACAAGCCCAGGCGCTTGCCGCGCAGGATCAGCTTCAGCCGCACATAGTCGCGTTTGGCGTAGATGCGTCGGCTGCCCGAGCGTTGCGGCGAGAGCAGTCCCTGGTCTTCGTAGAAGCGGATCGCGCGCGGCGTGACGTCGAATTCGCGCGCGAGTTCGCTGATGCTGTAGGTTTCCTCGCGGGGGTTGGGGGCAGTGCTCATATTGCGCAGCAACATAAATGGCAGGGATCGCAAATATTTGCGAAAATTGGTCCTTTCGGCACCCGGTCAGACAGGCCCTGCGTGCATTCTAGCCCAAGCCCGAGTTCGACACGCACCAGCTGTTTTTTGCCATGGGCGAGGCGATGGCGCATCTGCATTGCCTGTATTATCGGGGTACGCTGACGCGCCAGACCGGCGCCGATGGCGTGATCCGCTACTTGCGCCAAACTGCAAATCCGGGCGCGCCCGTGGCAAAATGAATCGTGCTGCGCAGATGCTCCACGGCTTCAAGTGCGCGCGGGCACGGTCCGGTTAAATCCAGAGGTCCATGGGAGTCGAAACATGAGTAAAGAGCAAGCCAAGCCTGCCGCCGAAGTCGATTCGGCCCAAGTATTTGCCCAAGTGGCCGAACGCTCCAGCCGCGTCATGGCGGATTTCTTCAAGCGCCAGACCGAAACCAAGCAGTCGCCCGTCTCCGACGAGTTCGGCATCGCCAAGGCATTCATGGACCTTTCGGCGCTGATGTTCGCGCAGCCGAAGCAGATGGCCGAGGCGCAGATGAACATGTTCTGGGACTACACGCGCCTGTTGCAAAACAGCTGGATGCAGATGCTGGGGCAGAAGGTCGAACCCGTCGCAAGCCCGCGCAAGGGCGACAACCGCTTCCGCCACGGGGACTGGGAAAATCATTTTCTGTTCGATTACCTCAAGCAGTCCTACCTGATCGCGGCGCGGCACATCCACGACGCGGTGTCGAACGTCGAGAATCTGCCCGACGACGAACGCAAGAAGGTGGATTTTTTCACGCGCCAGTATATCGACGCCCTGTCGCCGTCGAATTTCGCGCTGACCAACCCGGAAGTCGTGCGCGAAACGCTGGCTTCGGGCGGGGACAACCTGCTGCGCGGCCTGAACAATCTGCTTGGCGACATCGAGCGCGGCGATGGCCAGCTGCAGATCAGCATGACCGACCCCAAGGCGTTCAAGATGGGGCAGAACATCGCCACCACGCCGGGCAAGGTGGTTTTCCAGAACGATTTGATGCAGCTGATCCAGTACCAGCCGAGCACCAAAAACGTCTACAAGCGGCCGCTGCTGATCATCCCGCCCTGGATCAACAAATACTACATCCTCGACTTGCGCGAATCGAACTCCTTCATCAAGTGGGCGGTCGACCAGGGTCACACGGTGTTCGTGATCTCCTGGGTCAACCCGGGAAAGGAATACGCGGGCAAGAGCTTCGAGGACTATCTGCACCAGGGGCCGTACGATGCGCTCGATGCGATCGCGAAGGCGACCGGCGAGAAGCAGGCGAACGTGATCGGCTACTGCCTCGGCGGCACCCTGCTCGGCGCGGCGCTGGGCGCAATGGCGGCAAAAAAGGACAAGCGCGTCGCCAGCGCGACCTTTTTCGTATCACTGCTGGACTTTTCTATTCCGGGCGAACTCGGCGTGTTCATCGACGAGAAGCAGGTGGAAAACCTGGAACGGCGCATGAACGAGCGCGGTTACCTTGAAGGCTCGGAGATGGCCGGCACCTTCAACATGCTGCGCTCGAACGACCTCATCTGGTCGTTCGTGGTGAACAATTACCTGATGGGCAAGGATCCGTTCCCGTTCGATCTGCTCTACTGGAATTCGGATTCGACGCGCATGCCGGCCAAAATGCACAGCTTCTACCTGCGCAACATGTACCTCGGCAACAAGCTCAAGGACCCGGGCGGGATCAGCATGGACGGGATTCCCATCGATATCAGCAAGATCAAGATTCCGGCCTATTTCATTTCCACCGCCGAAGACCACATCGCGCCGTGGAAATCGGTGTACAAGGGCGCGCGTGTGCTGTCGGGGCCGGTGCGCTTCGTGCTCGGAGGTTCAGGCCACATCGCCGGCATAGTCAATCCGCCTGCGGCGAAAAAATATTGTTACTGGACCAACAAGGCTACTCCCGCCGAAGCTGAGGATTGGCTGGGATCGGCGACGCGCCACGAAGGCTCGTGGTGGGGCGACTGGCAGGCCTGGATCGACGCGAACAACGACGGCGCCAAGGTCAGGGCGCGCGTGCCCGGGGACGGCGCACTGCCGGTAATCGAAGCCGCTCCCGGCAGCTACGTCAGCCTGCGCCTGGGTGAAGCGAAAGCCGGTCCAAAACCGCGGGTGCGCAAAACGCAGCAATAGCCGGACCGGCCAGGTGCGGCTGAACGAGTCGGGAGGGACGGATGCTTCGCCGCCGCCGCCGCGCCCCGGCGCGAAAACCGCAATAGTTGCGCCGATCCCGATATCGCCATATACTATTGCGCAATACCAAAGAAACATAATAAAAAACATAAGCTTGAGTTCCGCGCGGGAACCTTTTCCCGGAAAGACAAACCTAAGCTTCAGTATTCGCGTCATGCGGCGGCGCCGGGCTGAAGGATTTACAGTGGTATTCTGCGGCAAGCGGTAACGCGGTTTTCGGCGCTGCGTCGATGCAGCATGGCGCGTAAAGAGCGTGGGATCAGGAACGGCAGCGGGCAGGTATCCGTGGCCTTCGTGAATTGAAGCGCCAATTCAAACTAAAAGGAGGAATATCATGCGACAGCATTTCCAACGTAGTGCTTTGGCTCGCGCGCTGATGCTGGGCGCGGTAATTGGCGTCGGCGCGCTTGCGGGTGCACCTTCCATCGCTAATGCGGAGGATACGATCACGCTGGGTTCCGCGATTTCGATTACCGGCAAATACTCGCAGGAGGGCAAGAACGCGAGCGACGGTTACAACTTCGCGGTCAAGCGCATCAACGAGAAAGGCGGGGTGAAGATCGGCGGCAAGACTTACAAGCTCGCGGTCAAATATTACGACGACGAGTCGACCCCGGCGCGTACAGCGCAGTTGCTGGAGCGCATCATCAGCCAGGACGGGATCAAGTACATTCTTGGCCCCTACGGCTCCGGCCCCACCAAGGCCGCCGCGCCGGTAACCGAGAAATACAAGATTCCGATGGTCGAATCCGAGGGCGCGTCGCGTTCGCTGTTCACACAGGGCTATCGCTACATGTTCGCCGCGCTGTCGACTTCGGAACAATACCTTTCGCCGGTGATCGATCTCGCGGCCGAACTTGCGCAGAAAGCCGGCAAGAACCCGGCGGACCTGAAAATCGGGATGGCGTTCGAGAACGACCCGTTCTCGCTTGACGTACGCCAGGGCGTAGTCGACGAGGCGAAGAAGCACGGCATGAAGATCGTCGTCGACGACAAGATGCCGCGCGACCTTAGCGATATCTCCGCGACGCTGACCAAGATCAAGGCGCTCAGGCCCGACATCCTGCTGTTCTCAGGCCACACCAAGGGCGCGACGACCGCCACCCGGCAGATGAAGGAATTGGGCGTCAATGCGTCGATCGTAGCCATGACGCACTGTGAGTCGGCCAAATTGAGCACCGCGTTTCCTGCCGCCTCCGAGGGCATTCTGTGCCCGACGCAATGGGCTGAAACCCTCAAGTACAAGGACGACGTATTCGGCACGGCCATGGATTACAACAAGGCTTTCCTGGCAGCGCACCCCGATTACAAGAACGTTCCCTACCAGGTTGCGCAGGGCTCGGCGGCGGTCGAGATCTGGGCCAACGCGTTCGAACGCGCGCAGAGCCTGGACCCCGAGAAGCTGCGCGACGCACTCGCCGCGACGGACTTCCAGACCTTCTACGGCAACATCAAGTTCAGCGCGGAGGGCAACAACATCGCCAAGCCGATGGTGCTGCGCCAGATTCAGGGTGACAAGTACATCGTGGTAGCTCCGACCAAGTATGCCTCCGAACCGGTGGTGTACCCGCGCAAAGAACCGCAGTAAAATCCCTTAGTTGATACGTCGCATAGGCGCGCCGGCCTTTACGGGCCGGCGCGGTCGCGTACATGTGGGACAATTTTCTGATCCTGGTCAACGCGCCGGTATTCAACATTCAGCTGTTGCTGAACGGATTGAGCATAGGCGCGGTGTTCGCACTCGCCGCCTACGGCCTCGCGCTGGTATGGGGCGTGACCAGCGTGAAGAATCTGGCCCAGGGCGATTTCGTCATGATGGGCGGCTATCTCGGCTATGAACTGTCGCGCCACGGCATCCACCCGATGGTTGCGCTCGTGCCGGTCGCCGTCCTGATGTTCGGTTACGGCTGGATCATCTACAAGCTGATCATCCGCCGCGTGATCCAGCTCGACTTGTTCACCTCGCTGCTCGCCACCTTCGGTCTGGCGATTACGATGCAGCAGGTGCTCAACCTCGTGTTCGGACCCGACGTGCGTACGCTCAAGTCCGGATACGGGCGCTTCGAGATGTTCGACGGGATGGTCGATATCACGCAAATCCGCGTCATCGCGTTCGGTATGTGCCTCGCGCTCGCGGTGGCGATGGTGCTGTTCCTGAAGAAAAGCCGCATCGGGCAGGCGATTCGCGCGACTGCGCAGGATCCGCGTGCCGCGCGCGTGCTTGGCGTGAATACCGACATGGTCTACGCGCTCACCTTTTCGATTAACTCGGCGATTTGCGGGGTTGCCGGCGTCATCATCGCGATGATCTGGGTGATCCAGCCGTTCTACGGTATCGCCTATTCCGTGCGCGCCTTCGTCATCGTGACTGCCGCCGGCCTCGGGAATTTTCCGGCGGTGATCCTGACCTCGCTGGGCCTCGGCGTGATCGAACAGTACAGCGGGTTCATCCTCGGCGCCCAGTTCCAGCAGGCGACCGTCGTCGGCCTGCTGCTTGCCATCCTGATCTGGCGCCAGATGCGCTTGCACCGCCAGCGCATGGTGTTGCAATGACCCGGCGCTCGCTTGCGCTGCATCTCGTGTTGCTTGCAGCGGGTATTGCCGCACCGTTCTTGTTCCCGGGGCATACGGTGCAATTTGCGGTGTTCTGGATCTTCGTGCTGTTCGCGCAAACCTGGGACATCATGGGCGGCCAGATGGGCTACAACTCGCTCGGCAACATCGTGTTTTTCGGACTGGGCATGTACATCTGCGCCGTGGTGCAGATCGCTTTGGTGTACAACGTGGGTGAGTACACGGCGTCGTTCGGTGCGATCAAGATCGACTTCACCGACCGGCAATACTACACCGGCCTTGCGCTGGGGGTCGCGCTCGCGGCGATCGGGCCGGTCATCGTGGCCGCGATTCTGAGCTGGATACTTTTCGGCCTGCGCGGACCCTATTTCGCGATCGGCACGCTCGGCGTCGCGATCGCGGCGGCCGAGCTTACCAGCGCATGGACATGGGTAGGCGGTGGCGGCGGTATCGCGATGCCGGTATTTCCCGGCGGTCCCGGGATGCGCGAGCGCTTCTTCTATGGCGCATGCATGCTGGCCACAGTCCTTTGTTACCTCTTCCTGCGCTGGCTTTACAGCACCCGCTTCTGCCTGGCGATCAACGCGATCCGCGACGACGAGGAGAAGGCCGAAGCGCTCGGACTGCACACTGGCCGCTACAAGATGGTCGCATGGTCGGTGTCGGCGTTCTTCCTCGGAATAGCCGGTGCGCTGTTCGGCAACATGACTGGATTCGTCGAACCGCTGGAAACCGCCTACCCGACGCTTACTTTCGGCATTTTCATGATTGCAATGGCCTTGCTCGGGGGCAAAGGGACGCTGTGGGGACCGATAGTCGGCGCGACGCTGTTCTATGTCCTGCGCGAGTTGACCTGGACCTATCTGCTGGGCTGGCAGTACATCGCGCTGGGCGTGCTGATCATCGTCAACGTGGTCTACTTCCAGCAAGGAATCCTGGGATGGCTGCGGGACCGCAAGCCCGAGTGGTTCGGCGTGCACGTCGATACGTCCGCCAGGGCGCCAACCAAGGCCGGGCGCAGCCCATGAGCGACGCGGTCATCGACGTGCGCGGCGTCACCAAGGCCTTCGGCGGGGTGGTGGCCAACGATGACGTGTCGCTCAAGGTCATGCCTGGCGAAATCACCGGGCTGATCGGTCCGAACGGTTCGGGCAAGACCACGCTGTTCAATTCGATCGTCGGGCAGTATCCGATCGACGGCGGATCGATCCTGTTCGAAGGCCGGGAGATTTCGCACCTGCCGGTGCAGCAGATCGCGCGGCTGGGACTGCTGCGCACGTTCCAGCAGACGCGCATATTCTCGAAAATGGACTGCATTCAGAACCTGCTGATATCGCTGTCGCACCGGGAGCATGCGTGGCAGAACATGTTCGGACGCTATGCACCCGAGCTGATCGAAAAGGCCGAGCACCTGCTCGAGTTCGTGGGTCTGTATTCCAAGCGCATGTTGGTTGCCGGAACCCTGTCCTTCGGGCAGCAGAAGCTGCTCGAATTTGCGATGGCGCTGATGAACGAGCCCAAAGTGCTGCTGCTCGATGAGCCTACCGCCGGCATCAATCCCACCTTGATCAACGGGCTGATCGATCGCCTCAAGCGCGCCAACCAGGAGTTCGGCATCACGCTGTTCGTGATCGAGCACAATATGCGCGTGATCATGAATCTCGCGAACCACATCTACTGCATGTCGCACGGCGAAATGCTCGCCAGCGGTCCGCCCGACGAGATCCGCGACGACCAGCGCGTGGTTGACGCTTACCTCGGAGCGCATTGACGTGGCCGGCGCAGAGACGCGTGCCGGCGGCTACCACGAGGGTGCGGTCGATGTGGTCCTGTCAGTCGACGATGTGGCGCGCCAGGCGGAAGAGCTACGCTCCGAAATTCCCGAGTCGGATCTGAAGGCGCTTGCCGGCAACGAGCCGTTCCTTTCGATCAGGAACCTGCGCGCCGGATACGGCAACATGGAGATCCTGCACGATTTCACTTTGCATGTCGGCCGCGGCCAGTCCCTGTGCCTGATCGGCCCTAATGGGGCTGGAAAATCGACCGTGTTGCATTCGGTCTACGGGTTTACGCAGATTTACGGCGGTGAAATAACGGTCGGATCCGGCAGCGACAAGCGCGACATCACGCACCTGACTTCCGAGCGCAAGCTGAAGGACGCGCGTGTCGCCTATATCCTGCAGGACAAATCGGTGTTCCCGAACATGACGGTCGAGGAGAACCTGCTGATGGGAGGCTACCTGCTGAACTCCCATGCGAAGGCGAAAGCCGCCGCGGAGCGCGTGTTCGACAAGTACAGCCGCCTCGCCGCGCGTCGCAACCACGCTGCCAAGGTGCTTTCGGGCGGCGAACGGCGCCTGCTGGAGATCTCGCGCGCCCTGGTGATGGAGCCCGAGGTGCTGCTGGTCGACGAACCTTCGATCGGCCTGGAGCCGCGCTTCATCGACATGGTGTTCGAAATCCTGCACGACCTGCAGCACCGCGACGGCAAAACCATCCTCATGGTCGAGCAGAACGCCAAGAAGGGACTGGAATTCGCCGATATCGGCTATGTGCTGGTATCGGGCGAGACAGCGATGGCTGCAACTGGGGACGAGCTGCTGGAAAATCCCGACGTCGGCCGGCTGTTCCTCGGCGGCTGACGCCGCCGCGCCTTGCCTAGCTCCTGAACCGGCGCAGGTAGTCCATGGCCGCGATCGCGCGGCTGCCGTACCAGGAAGTCATTTCGCCGTCGATCCGCGCCACCGTCTTGCCGTACAGCGCGGGCAGGGCCTGCAGTTCGGCGGCGTCGCGCTCGCGAAACCGATACGGCTCGCTCGGCAGCAGCACCAACTCCGCATCGCGCAAGTTCGCGTCGTCCAGCTTTAGCTCCGGATAGCGCGCCGTCGCGGTCTCCGGCAGGGTGTCCAAACCGGCCAGCGCGAGCGTACGCGAGATGTAGGTGTCGCGCGTAACCGTCATCCACGGGTCTTTCCAGATCAGGTACAGCACGCGCTGCCGCGGCCAGGCGCGCGACGCGCGGACCAGTGCGGCCAGCGCCGGCTCAAACTGCGCGCACAGCGCCTCGGCCTCGCGTTCGCGGCCGAAGATTCCGCCGATCAGGCGGTAAAGTGCGGGATTGTCCTGCGGGCCGAGCGGATGGGTGACGATCAGATGCGGCACGAACTGCGCCAGCGCCGCCGCCGTCGGCTTTTCGTTCTCGTCGATGTTCAGTAGCACGTGCGAGGGCGCCAGCGCGCGCACTTTCGCCAGGTTCACGTCCTTCGTGCCGCCAAGCTTGGGTATGCGCCTCAGGATCTCGCGCGGATGCACGCAAAAGCCGCTGCGGCCCACCAGCTGCGCGGCAAGCCCCAGGTCGCAGACCAGTTCGGTGAGCGAGGGCACCAGTGAAACGATGCGCGCCGAAGCGTGCGCACGCTGGTGCTGCGTGCCGGCGGCATCGCGCCACATCGCCGCATCAACCTGCCGGATCGCGCGGCTTGCGCGGCGCGCGCGCAAACAGCTGGTCATACAGCCAGTTCGGCATGCGCCGCAGAAGGAAAAACACCAGGCGCAACTGCCAGGGAATGATCGCGAGACGCTTTTTCGCAGTAATGGCGCGGGCGATGCGCCGTGCCGCCTCGGGCGCCTGCAGCAGGAACGGCATCGGATTGCGGTTGCGCGCGGTCAGCGGCGTGGCGACGAAGCCGGGGCAGATGGTGAGCACGTCGACGCCGCTGCCGTACAGCTCCAGGCGCAGCGACTCGAGCCAGGTGATCGCCGCAGACTTGGACGCGCAGTAGGCGCCGGCGCCGGCCAGGCCGCGAAAGCCGGCGACGCTGGCGATGCCGACCAGCGTGCCGCTGCCGCGCTCGCGCATGGGCGCGATGAACGGCTGCAGCGTCGCCGCGAGGCCGGTCACATTGGTCTGCAGGATGCGCGCGAGCACCGCGATGTCGTCGGCGAGTTCGGAACGGGTGCCGGCGCTGATGCCGGCATTGGCGATGACGATATCGGGCAGGCCGTGGCGCGCGATGAACGCGTCCGCTGCCGCAGTGAGCGCGGCGGTGTCGGTGACGTCGAGCGCGTAGACGCTGGCCTGACTCGGCAGGGAATCGGCCAGCGCCCGCAGCTGCTTCATGCGCCGCGCGACCAGCCCGAGCATCGCGCCATGCGCCGCATAATGCCGCGCCAGCGCTTCGCCGATGCCGCTGGAAGCGCCGGTAATGAATACCGTGAGCGGCACACCGGCGCCGCTATTTCCCGTGTTCCTTGCGCGCCAGTTCGACCAGTTGCTGCAGCACCTGTATCAGCTCGCTGGTGCCGCCGGTCATGCGCGCCGAAGTGAGGAACTTGCCGTCGACGACGATGCTCGGGACGCCCTTGATATCGAGTGCCTTCATAAGCACGCGCGCCGTGGCGAGTTTCTCCTGCACCTGCGGCGAGTCGTAGATGGAAAGAAATTTCTGTTTGTCGAGGCCGTTGTGCGCGACCCAGGTTGCCGCGACCTGCTCGTCGTTGAGCTTCAGGCCGTTGAAGTGGAAATTGTCATAGACCGGCCAGTGCAGGCGCCCGAGCTGGCCCATGGCGTCCAGCGTGTAGAACAACTTGGCGAAATTGTCCCAATTGTCCGAGGACAGCGCAGGCACGCGGCGCAGCAGGACCGTGCCCGGCCCGTTGAAATACCAGCGCGAAAGCTTCGGCTCGAGTTCGTAGCATACCGGACAGCCGTAGTAGAAAAACTCGATGACCTCTATCTTGTCGCCGCTCACCACCGGATACGGCTTGTCGAGCCGGATGTAGTCGCGGCCGAGCTCGAGCGCGGCCGGCGCCTGGGCCTGGGCGCCCGCCGCAAAGGCAAGCAACAGCACCGCCAGCGCGCTTCTGAAGAATTTCATGGTTGTTTTCCCCGGGCTCAAGCTTGAAGTGGGAATGATATGCTTATCCAGCCGGGTTTGCCCAGACGCGCGCCACAATGCGTCAGGCGACCCGGCCTATTTCTTCTGCGCCGCCTTGCCGCCGGTCTTGCGCTCCTGCTCGACCAGGAAATCGGCGACGGAGAGCAGTTGCTCGAACGATCGGATGTTATCCGTGTTGACGACGTACTTGCCGTTCACCGCCAGCGAGGGCACGCCGTCGATCTTGTAGGATTGCGTGAGCTGCGCGGCGCGCTTCAACTGGCTCTCCACGCTGAACGAGTGGTAGGCGGCGGTGAATTTCTTCGCGTCCACGCCGTGCTTTCCCGCCCATTCTGTAATCGCCGCTTCGTTTCCAACCCTGAGCCTGGCGCCGGTGTGCACCGCGTCGAACAGTTCCTTGTGCAGGCGCTCCTCCGCGCCGATCGCATCGAGCGCGTAGTAGGCGCGTGCGCCCTGCGCATATTCCTCGTTGAACATGGCCGGGACGCGGCGGAAATGCACGTCCTTGGGCAGCTTCTTCACCCAGGGCTCGAGCACCGGCTCGAAATTGTAGCAATGCGGGCAGCCGTACCAGAAGAACTCGATGACTTCAATCCTCCCCGGAACATCGGTGGCCATGGCAGGGGAAAGCAGACGATATTCGACGCCCGCGGTGGGCTCGGCCTGCGCCAGGCCCGCGGCGAAAAACACAAACAAAGACATTGCCAGCCGTTTCAACATTTGATTCTCCCAGTAAAATCCGGCGCTCAGCGCGCGTCGGTATCCTTGATTTTGACCAGCGAGGCCTCGATTCCGTTCTGCGCAAGCGTCTGGCGTAGGCGGTTTATTTCGTCCACCTTGGAATAAGGCCCCACGCGCACCCGGTACCAGGTGCCCTTTCCGGACAGGTCGATCGGCTCGACGCTCGCCTCCACCCCGATCAACGCGAGTCGGGCCTTCAGGTTGTCTGCGTCTGCCGGATTCTGGAACGCTCCAACCTGCAACAGATAGTTTCCCGTGGGCGCGCCCGCTTTGGCGGCCTGCTTGATCTGCTGCTCGGTAACCGGTTCCTCGGCGCCAGGCAGGATCTTGTAGAACTCGAAGCGCGGTTTCTCCACCTGCTGCGTGGTCTTTTCGTCCGGTTTGACGCCGGCCTTGCCCGGTTCCACTACAGTCTTCTCCGGTGGTTTCGCTTTGGTGAGGAAGGGAATCGGGGTCTTGTTCATGTACCAGGCAACCCCGACCGCAATGCACAGGCCGAGAATCAGGCCGATGAATATCCCGATCAGCGTGCTGCCGCCGCTTTTCCTGTTCGCCGCTGCTCTAGGTTTCTTGTCTTTGGCCATCTGGAACTCGTTGCAAAATAAGGGAGTCAGGACGGGAACAGAAGCGTCTCATTCCTGTCCACTCAAACTCGTCGTAGCGGGTGCCGTCCCGGTCGGGCATGAAACGGCATTCACATCTTTTCCGGCGCGCTCACGCCCAGCAGCGCAAGTCCGTTCTGCAGCACCTGGCGCACGGCAAGGATCAGCGCCAGGCGCGCCAGCCGGAGCTTTTCGTCGGCGACGAGCACGCGCTCGGCATTATAGTAGCTGTGGAACTCCCCTGCCAGTTCGCGCAGGTAGAACGCCACCACATGCGGCGCATAGTCGGTCGCGGCCTCGGCCAGCAGTTCGGGAAATTCCGCCAGGCGCTGCGCCAGCGCGAGTTCGCGCTCGAGCGCCAGCGGCGCGAGATCGGCGCCGCTCAGCGCATCCAGTTGCGCGCCGGCCTGCGCCAGCACCGAACAGATGCGCGCATGCGCATACTGCACGTAATACACCGGATTGTCCTCGGTCTTCGACTTGGCGAGGTCGATGTCGAACACGAACTCGGTGTCGGCCTTGCGCGAAACCAGGAAAAAACGCACCGCGTCGCGTCCCACCTCGTCGATCAGGTCGCGCACCGTGACATAGCTGCCGGCGCGCTTGGACAGCTTCACCTCCTCGCCGCCTTTCATCACCGTCACCATTTTGTGCAGCACGTAGTCGGGGTAGCTGGGCGGGATGGCAGCCCCGGCCACCGCCCCCAGCGCCTGCAGACCGGCGCGCACGCGCGCCACCGTGCCGTGATGGTCCGATCCCTGAATGTTGACTGCATGATTGAAGCCGCGCTGCCACTTGTTCACGTGATAGGCGACGTCGGGCACGAAATAGGTGTGGCTGCCGTCGGACTTGCGCATCACGCGGTCCTTGTCGTCGCCGTAGTCGGTGGTCTTGAGCCACAGCGCGCCGTCCTGTTCGTAGGTCTTGCCCGAGGCGATCAGCGCGCTTACCGTCGCCTCGACCTTGCCGTCGGAATAGAGCGAGGACTCCAGGTAGTAGTTGTCGAATTTCACGCCGAAAGCCCTGAGGTCTTCGTCCTGCTCGCGCCGCAGCGCGCCGACCGCGAATTTGCGCACCGCTGCGAGATCGCCGGGATCGGCACCCGCGGCGAGATAATCCGCGGCAATCTCGCGTATGTACGTGCCGTGATAACCGGATTCGGGGAAGTTCGCCGGCTCGCCGCGCTGTTCGCGCGCGCGCGCCTGCACCGACAGCGCGAGATTGTCGATCTGCGCGCCGGCGTCGTTGTAATAGAACTCGCGCGTTACCTTCCAGTCTTGCGCTTCGAGCAGTGCCGATATCGCGTCGCCGAGCGCCGCCTGGCGCCCGTGGCCGACGTGCAGCGGCCCGGTGGGGTTGGCCGAAACGAACTCGACCAGGATCGCGCGGCCGCTCCCGGCGCGCGCGCGACCGTAGCTCGCGCCCGCCGCAAGTACCTGGCGCACCGCTTCCAGCTTTGCCTGCGGCTTGAGGCGCAGGTTGATGAAACCCGGCCCGGCAATTTCGGCGCGCTCCAGCCAGGGCGATGCGGGCAGGCCGCCGATCAGCGCCTGCGCCAGTTCGCGCGGATTGCGCTTGAGCTGCTTCGCCAGCTGCATCGCGACGTTGCACGCCCAGTCGCCGTGCGCGGCCTGCTTCGGACGCTCGAGCGCAATGGCCGACGCAGGCGATTGCGGCGCCACGCGCGCAAGCGACTGCGTCAACAGCTCGATTAGATGCGATTTAATCTCAGCGGACAAGGAGAGAGGTTTGCGGCGGGAAAAAGTTGCGTATTATACCTTGAAGGTCGCGGCCGACCCCGCGGCGACCGGCACGCGCCGCCGGCTTAGCGGTTGTAACAAAACGAGGGGGGACCTCCCCTCGTGCTCCGCTAAATCTGCCGCAACAAAATGACTTTTGTTACGGGTTCTTAAGAGGTCAAAACTCGATCGGATCCACGTCCAGATGCCAGCGCACCGCGCGCTGCGGCAGCGCATACAGCTTCGCGCTCCAGTCGGCCAGATACGTCTGCAGCCGCTTGCGCGAGGTCGATTGCAGCAGCAGCTGCGCACGTTCGCGCTCGGCCAGGCGCGTCACGCTCATCGCCACCGGATCGTAATGCGTGACGCCGTCCGGCGGCGTGCCTGCCAGCGCGGCCGCCTCACGCAGGAAGCGCAGCGCGGTGCCGAGTTCCGCCGCTTCGGCGCGCAGCACCGCTTCGAACACGTAGGGCGGAAAGCCCGCCTGCTCGCGTTCGGCGAGCAGTGTGCGCGCGAAGCCCGCATAGTCGTGCTGCGCCAGCGCCTGATACAGCGGATGCCGCGGATATTGAGTCTGGATCAGGACTTCGCCGGGCAGGCCGGCGCGTCCGGCGCGCCCCGCGACCTGCATCAGCTGCGCGAACAGCCGCTCCGGCGCACGATAGTCGGCCGAATACAGCGCACTGTCCGCGTTGAGTACCGCGACCAGCGTCAGCTTGGGGAAGTCGTGGCCTTTCGCCAGGATCTGAGTGCCGACGAGGATGTCGGCGCGTCCGCCATGGATATCGCCCAGCATGCGCGAGAAACTGCCCTTGTTGCGGGTGCTGTCCCGGTCCACGCGCAGTACGCGCGCCTGCGGGAAGCGCGCCGCGAGCGTCGCCTCCAGCCGCTGGGTGCCGCGGCCGAACGGATGGATGTCGGCGTTGCCGCAGTTCGGGCAGTGGCGCGGGACCGGCGCGCTGGCGCCGCAGTGGTGGCAGCGCAGCTGCCGGTCAGCGAGGTGCAGCACCATGCGGGTGGAGCAGCGCGTGCAGCCGCTCACCCAGTCGCAGGCCGGACACATCAACACCGGCGCGTAACCGCGCCGGTTCAGGAACACCAGGCTCTGCTCGCCGCGCGCGAGGCGCTCGGCGAGCGCCTCCAGCACCGGCGGCGCGAGCCCGTCTTCCAGCTTGTGTTTGCGCATGTCCACGGCATGCACCTGCGGTAACTGAGCCTGCGCCACGGCGCGCTGCGACAGCTGCAGCAGGCGATAGCGGCCGGAGAGGGCGTGCGCATAGGTCTCCAGCGCCGGCGTGGCCGAACCGAGCACGACCGGGATGCCCGCCTGGCGCGCGCGGAATATCGCCACGTCGCGCGCCGAGTAGCGCAGCCCATCCTGCTGCTTGAAAGACGCATCCTGTTCCTCGTCGACCACGATCAGACCCAGCCGTGGCAGCGGCACGAACACCGCGAGCCGGGTGCCCAGAACGATCGCGGCGGCGCCGCTCTGCGCCTGCAGCCAGTGTTGCGTGCGCTCGCCGTCGGCGAGGCCGCTGTGCAGGCTTACCAGCGGCGTGTCCGGAAAGCGCTCGGCAAACTCCTGCGTCAGTCGCGGCGTGAGGTTGATTTCGGGCACCAGCACCAGCGCCTGTTTGCCCTCAGCGAGCGCGCGCGCGATCAGGCGCAGGTAGATTTCGGTCTTACCGCTGCCGGTGACGCCGTGCAGCAGAAACACGGCGTAGCCCGGTGCGCCATCATGAATCTGCTGCAGCGCCTGCTGCTGCTCGGTATTGAGCGCGAGCTTTTCGACGAAGCGGCCGGCGGCAAACTGCGCGGGCGGCACATGGCGCTCGATCCATCCGTCGCCAGCCATTTCGGCCAGGGCTTTCTTTGCGCCCGGACTTTGCGCCTGCAGCTGCGTTTCGCTGCAGTCCGACTGCAGCAGCGCCTGCAGCAGCGCTCGCTTGAGCCGCGTGCGCGCCGGCAATAGCGTAAGCGCCGAACGCCCGGCGCTGTTGATGCGGTACGCAGCCGCCTGCTTGAGCGATGGCGCGGCATCGGCCTTGCGCAGTTGCCGCGGCAGGCCGTTGAAGATGACCTCGCCCAGGGGCCGGTGATAGTAGCCGCTGCAGAATTGCGCCAGCTCCAGCCAGTCGCGCCCCAGCGCCGGGACCTCGCGCAGGACGCGCAGGGCGGGCTTCAGCTTCGCGGCGTCCACAGTGGAGGTTTCGGCAATGCCGATGATCAGGCCGACGGCATGTTTGTTGCCGAAGGGAACCAGCACGCGCATGCCGATGTCGGATGGGCCCGCCGCGTCGCAGCGGTAATCGAATACGCGCGGCAGGGGCAGATCGAGGGCGACGCGCAAAATGCTCATGCGCCGCCGCGGGAGAGAATTTCGCTGAAGGGAATTACGCGAGCTTTCTGAACCGAATTATCGAGAAACCGCTGCATCACCCTATCGCCAAAGGAGAACTCGGGTTGTGCACAAATTTTGTGGGTAACTTTGTGAGTAAGTTTGTAATCTGACTGTAACCGATTTTGCCATAAGGAATTTTTGCCGCTGCCCAATTTCGCGGCAATGAATAAATCGTTATAAATACATAGTATTACGATAGTTTCCCTGGGAGAACCCAGGCATCGCCAGCAAATTCGCGGGGGAGCACGATGTTGTGCATAAGTCAATGACGGCGCAGCCCCGCGGAAATCCTTAACCGGCGCGGGGTTTCCTGCCTTCGCTGTGATAGCGCACGCTCGATTGATGCACGCAGTCGACCAGGACTTTGACGCTTTCGGGCGGCGTGAACTGGGAAATGCCGTGGCCGAGATTGAAAACGTGGCCGCTGCCCTGGCCAAAACCCGCGAGGACTTTTTCGGTTTCGCGCTGCACCACGTCCGCGGGTGCAAACAGCACCGACGGATCGAGGTTGCCTTGCAGCGCAACACGATCACCTATGCGCGCGCGTGCCTGCGCAATGTCCACGCTCCAATCCAGGCCGACGGCGTCGCAGCCGATGGCGGCGATGTCCTCCAGCCAGTTGCCGCAGCCTTTGGTGAACACGATGGCCGGAATGCGCGCGCCCGCGTGCTCACGTTTCAGGCCCGCGACGATGCGCTGCATGTAGGCAAGCGAGAACTCGCGGTATGCCGCATGCGAAAGATTGCCGCCCCAGGTATCGAAAATCATCACCGCCTGGGCGCCGGCTTCGATCTGCGCGTTGAGGTAGGCGGTTACGGCCTGCGCGTTGATGTCGAGGATATGGTGCAGTAGGTCGGGCCGCGCATACAGCATGGTCTTGATGGTGCGAAAATCGTCGCTCGCGCCGCCTTCGACCATATAGCAGGCGAGCGTGTACGGGCTCCCGGAAAATCCGATCAGGGGCACGCTCCCGCTGAGCGCGCGCCGGATTTCGCTCACTGCGTCGAGCACGTAGCGCAGTTCCGCGCCCGGGTCGGGAACGGCAAGGTCGCGAATGGCCCACTCGTCGCGCAGCGGCCGCTCGAACTTCGGCCCTTCGCCTTCGGCGAAATACAGGCCCAGGCCCATGGCGTCGGGCACGGTGAGTATGTCCGAGAACAGAATCGCTGCGTCGAGTTCGAACCGCGCCAGCGGCTGCAGCGTTACTTCGGTGGCGTAGCCCGGATTCTTGCACAAACCGAGAAAGCTCCCGGCGCGGCTGCGCGTCTGGTTGTATTCAGGCAGGTAGCGCCCGGCCTGGCGCATCAGCCATACCGGGGTGTATTCGGTGGGCTGGCGCAGCAGCGCGCGTATGAACGTGTCGTTCTTCAGCTTGGACATTTTATTTTAGCAGTTTCGTGGTAATGAATTTCCATTCGCGCGGGTCCACGGGCGTGACGGACAGGCGGTTGCCGCGCGCGAGCAGGCGCATGCCGGCGAGCGCGCCGTGCTGGCGCAGTTCGGGCAGGCCGAGCAACCGGGTTTTCCTGACGAAGCGCACGTCGACATTCACCCAGCGCGGTTCGTCGCGCGTTGCCTTGGCGTCGTAATACTTGCTCTTCGGGTCGAACTGGCTTGCGTCGGGATAGGCCTTGGCGCAGACCTCGGCCAGCCCGGCGATCCCCGGCTCGGCGCAACTCGAATGGTAGAACAGCACCTGGTCGCCGACGTGCATCTGGTCGCGCATGAAATTGCGCGCCTGGTAATTGCGCACGCCGAACCAGGGACTGCCGCGCCGCGGCGCGCGGGCGAGATCGTCGATGCTGAACTCGTCGGGCTCGGATTTCATCAGCCAGTAGCGCATGGTCAGGATTTACTCGCGGGGCACTCTACAAACAAAAATCGCAGACCGTGTGTCTGCGATTCGGTCTGCGATTCCGGCTGCCATCAATGGCGAATTGGATTCCCCGCAAATGCCGTCAGACCCGCATCCTCTGAACCTGCAGTCCAGAGTGGTCGCATTCCGGCCGCCGTAGGTACATCCACGATGGGACGCGCACAAAAGCGGCGCTTTGGTCCGCGACCTCAGCACATATATTGGTTCAAGGAATATATGGCCTTAACGAGCATCGCAGGGAAACTGTTTGCGGTCTGGCCCGCTAAGGCATGGTCTAAAACAGAGAATCCTGCTGCGACAAGGCCTGATCAAGCTTCGACTGCACTGAATTCATTCTACGCTTTAAATCTGCGATGTCAAAGCCGCTGCCGAGCTTGACCGAGAGCAATTCGTTGGCGATATTGAGCGCAGCCATGACGGCGATGCGCTCGGTGCCGGCGACCTTGCTCGACGCCTTGATCTCGGTCATTTTCATGTCGACATACGCTACCGCCGCAAGCAGCGCCTCGCGCTCGTCATCGGCGCAGGTCACTTTATAGCTGCGCCCCAGGATGCTTACGTCCAGGGTCTTGGGTTTTGCGCTCATTCCGGGATCTGGCGCAGCAGCGCCTCGAGGCGGGACTTGGCGCCGTCGACCTTGCCTTCCAGAAGCTTGACGTCATTCTGCGCGGACAGCAGCTGCAGCCTCAATTCCTTGTTCTCGCTGTTCAGACGCTGACATAACTGCAAGAACTGGTCGATCTTTCCGTCAAGTAGGTCGAATTCCTCTTCCATCGCTACACTATAATTTCAAAAATTGTTCCGAGTCAAGTAATAACAGGCAACACTCAAAGCTCTTTCCATGATGAATATACTGCCCTATTCATTTGATCCGGCGCCGGATTTCGCGGATAAACCCGCAGAAGCTGCCTGACAAGCTATTGCCGGGGAAAAACGGTAATGCGGGAGGATCAGATCCGGCGTGGATGCAAGGCGAACCGCCTGCTTTTGAGCAGAAAATCAAAAGGCCGGCAAGCCTGCAGACTGGAGCTGGCGCCAATGCGTGTGACAGGTGCAGCGGCGGGTGCGCATAGTCCTCTGGACCGATCACTGCGACATCGTTCCTGGCAGCCATAGCGCAATCTGCGGAAAAGAAATGACCAAGCCCAGTGCCGCTAATTGCAATATCAGATAGGGCCAGATCGAGGCGAAGATGTCGTTGAGCGTGACGCCCTTCGGTACTACGCCTTTGAGATAGAACGCGGCCGGGCCGAACGGCGGCGAGATATAGGAGATCTGCATGTTCATGCAGAACAGCACTCCCAGCCAGACGAGATCGAAACCCAGCGCCGAGGCGACCGGCACGAAAATCGGTGCGGTGAGGAGCAGAATACCGATCCAGTCGATGAAGCAGCCGAGCACGATCCAGATGAGCTGAATGATGATGATTACCCCGATCGGCCCGACGGGCAGCCCCGTCATGGTGTCCTGAATCAGGCGCGTGCCGCCTGCGAGGGTGTAGACGCCGATCAGCGCGGAAGAGCCGAAGAACAACCAGTAGAGCATCGCCGTGACCTTGGTGGTGTCGACGATGGCGATCTTCATGTTCGCCCAGGTGAGCCGCCGGTTGACTGCGGCCGCCACTATCGCGCCGATCACTCCCACGCCGGCCGCTTCCGTGGGTGTGGCCCAGCCCAGATAGAGCGACCCGAGCACACCGAATGCGACAGCCGAGGGGAGTAGCAGGCCGCGCAGCAGCGCAATTTTCTCAGATAGCGGGATCGCCAGTTCTTCTGCGGTTGCCGGCGGTGCGAGCTCGGGCTGCAGCCGGCAGCGGATGATGATATAGGCGATGTACATTGCGGCAAGCATCAGTCCCGGCACCACCCCCGCAATGTACAGCTGCCCGATCGAAACGCCGGCGGTCAGCCCCCACATGATCAGCACCACGCTGGGCGGGATCAGGGTGGCGAGGCCGCCGCCGGCGCAGATGCAGCCGAGCGCGAGATCCTTCTTGTATCCGCGGTTGAGCATGGCCGGCAGCGCTACCACGCCCATGGTGACAATCTCGGCTCCGATCACGCCGACCATCGCCGCCATCAGCGCGCAGGAGATGATCACCGCCACCGCCAATCCGCCGCGAATGCGCCCGGCCCAGACGTGAACGGTGTGGAATATGGCCTCGGCGATGCCGGCGCGCTCAAGGATGCAGGCCATGAAAATGAACAGCGGCACCGACACCAGCACGTAATTCCCCATCAGGGTGAAAACGCGGCTGACGACGAGGGTCAATCCGGGTTCGCCGAACAGGAAATAAGTAAATACTACGGCTATCGCGCCGGTGGCGAAGGCTAGGGGCAGCCCGGCCAAGAGCAGCACCATGAACGCCGCCACGAACAGGAACGACAGCAGCGTGATGCTCAAGGCTTCTTCTCCACCATCCCGATTTCGCGCAGCAGATTGGCTATCCCCTGCAGTAGCAGCAGCAGCCCGGCGCCAGGGATGGCGAGTTTTACCGGCCAGATCAGCGGATTCCAGGGCGTGCCGGTAGTCTCACTCTGACCGAAAGATTGCCACGCCATCTGGCCGCCCACCCAGACCAGAGTGCCGACGTAGAGCACGAAGAAGACGAACGTGAGTAAATCGAGCCGCGCGCGTACCTTGGGGCTGAGGCGCTCGTGGATCAGGTCGATGCGCACATGGCGGTGACTCAGATGAGCGTAAGCACCGGCAAGCAGATAGGCCACCGCGGAAACATAGATGACGGATTCGTTGGCCCAGATCGTCGGACGGTTGAACAGGGTGCGCGCCACCACTTCGTACAGCACCGCCAGTGTTACCAGCAGGATGGTATAGCCACAGACTAGGCCCATCCATTCGTTGACGCCGTCGATGGCGCGGCAGAAGCCCTCCGCTGCGTGGCGGCGCGGTCGCGTCCGCGCCGGTTCTGCGGAGGGCTCCGGTGCCGGTGTCACGCGATCAGGCCGAGGTCGCGCAGCCAGGCCATCTGCGAGTCATAGGCCTTCTTTGCCAGTGCCGATTTCTTCGACCATTCGGTCCATGTGACATGAGCGAGATCGCGCACCTTGCGCAGTTCTTCCGGAGTCCAGGTGATTTGCACGATGCCCTTGGGCTTGAGTTCGGCGATAACGCGCACATCGTCCACCGCCACGCGTTCGATCTGGTCCCAGCTCCATTCGCGCGTCGCGCTCGACAGAATCTGCCGGATGTCCTCGGGCAGCGCCTTCCATGCGGCCATGTTGACGGTGAAGTCCTGGTTTGGCATGGAGTGGGTAAACATGGTGGGATATTTGGCGACTTCGTGAAAACCCATGCGCTGGTTCATCGACATCGTGGCCCAGTCGGCCGCGTCGACCACGCCCTTGTCCAGCGCGGAATACACTTCTCCGCCTGGAATTACCACTACCGATCCGCCCATCTTGGTCAGAATCTCGGCGTTGAGACCCTGCGGCGAGCGGATCTTGATGCCCTTGAAGTCGGCCATATTGTGTATCGGCTTTTTCGATACGATCGACTCCAGGCCCCACCAGGAGACGCCGACGCAGTAGGCGTTGTAACGCGCATAGGCTTCGCGCAGCAGGTCCAGTCCGCCCTTGTAATGGAACCAGGCATCCGCCTGCCAAGGGTGCTGATAGGCAAAAGCAAGGTCACCGATGACTGCGAACCCGGGGTCTTTGCCGGTGAAATAGACGGGTGCCGTTGACTGCGCCTGGAGCACGCCGGCCTGCACCGCGTCCAGCGTTTCGAATGCCCCCACGACGGCACCTGAGGCGAAGGGTTGAATTTCAAGCCGTCCATTGGTCAGTTTACCGACACGGGTACAGAAGTCCTGAAACACCTTGTATGTAAGCTCGGCCGAACTCCACATCGATTGCGCTTTCCATTTGATCGTCTGCTGCGACTTGACGATCGCGGGAAATCCCAGGCTGGCGGCACCTGCGGCGGCCGCGCCGGTGATAAATCTGCGACGCTGGATACTCATGATTTTTTCTCCTCCTTTGTGGTTGCTGCGCTATGGTGTAATTGCTGCATGCGGAACCAGCGGAACCAGCGAGGTTGACAGCATCCCGCTACGCAACTACGATGATATATCAGTCGTAGTCACGCAACATATCACCCGCGATTCTTTCATGCAAGCCGGTGGTGCTGGTCCCGTATAAGAGGAGCAAACAATGTCGAAGTCGCTGTCCGTCGAAGCCGTGCGGCATTACCAGAGTAATGGCTATCATTTCCCGGTGCCGGTGCTCAGCCGGGAGGAGGCGGCGCATTATCGCCGCTGCCTGGAGCAGCACGAGGCCAAAACCGGCAAACCGCTGCAGGGCAATTGGCGGCACAAGACGCACCTTATCTTTACCTGGGCGGACGAGCTCGCGCACCATCCGAAGATTCTCGACGCCGTGGAGGATGTGATCGGCCCGGATATTCTCTGCTGGACCACAAATTTCTTCATTAAGGAAGCGAACAACCCCGGCTTTGTCTCTTGGCATCAGGACTCGACCTACTGGGGCCTCGATCCGGACGAAGTAATCACTGCATGGGTTGCCTTTACAGACGTGACGCCCGAAAACGGCTACATGCAGTTCATCCCCGGCAGCCACAAGATCGACCAGTTGCCGCACGTCGATACGTTTCACAAGGACAACCTGCTGTCTCGCGGGCAGGAGATTGCCGTTGAAGTGGATAGGTCTAAAGCTGTCGGAATCCCGTTGCGCGCTGGGGAAATGTCGCTGCACCACATCAAGTTGGTGCACGGCTCCGAGGCAAACCGCAGCAACGACAGGCGCATCGGCCTCGCGATCCGCTACATTCCGACATATGTGCGCCAGACCAAGATTCGCGACTCGGCGATGCTGGTGCGCGGCACCGATAAGTATCGCCATTTCGACTACGAACCGCGGCCCCGCGCCGACTTGGACGATGCGGCGCAGGCTGCACATGCCGATGCAGTGGCGCGCCAGGTAAAGGCGCTGTACCAAGGCACCAACAAGCAGGAATTTCGCGCCTGAGTGTGCGCTCCGCACTGGCGCCTGCGGCGTCCGGGCGGCCGGCTACCCCGCTAATTTATCCGAAGGAGTCACCGTGGCTGAAGAACGCAAGAAACTGACGGTGCCCGATCTGAAGGAAGCGAAGAAATCCGGCCGTAAGCTTGCGATGGCCTCGATTCCGGACTACCCATCGGCAGTCTGGGCCGAGCGCGCCGGGCTGGATATCCTCGGCATCGGCGATAGTCTGGGCATGGTGAGCTATGGCTTCTCCAATACGCTGCCGGTGACGGTGGACATGATGATCCAGCATTGCCAGGCGGTGCGCCGTGGCGCGCCCAACACGTTCAATCTGGTGGCGATGCCGTACGGCAGCTATCCCAACCCGGACGTCGCCGTGACCAACGCGCTGCGTTTCATGAAGGAGGGCGACGTGGACTGCGTCAAGATCCAGGGCGGGCGCGACAAATTTCCCATCCTGAAGGCGATCGCCGACGCCGGCGTGCCGTTGATGAGTCACGTCGGCATGTGCCCGCATTTCGTGCACCAGTACGGCGGCTTCAAGCTGCAGGGCAAGACAGCGGATGAGGCGTTGAAAATCATTGATGACGCCGTCGCGATCCAGGAAGCCGGCTGCATCGGTTTCGAAATCGAGGCGGTGCCGGCGCCGGTCGCGTGCGCGGTGGACGCAGCGGTAGATATCTTCACCTTCGGCATCGGCGCCGGCAGCGCCAGCTGCGGTCAGCTGCTGCTCGCGTTCGATCTTCTGGGCGTGTTCGATCAGTTCAAGCCGAAATTCACCAAGCGCTATGCCAACATTTCGCAAATCGCCGTGGATGCCCTCAAGCAATACGCCGCCGAAGTGCGCAGCGGGCAGTTTCCGGACGCGGAACACAGCTACACAATGAAGCCGGAGGAGATCGCACGGTTGGAACAGGTCACCGGCCGGAAGCTGCAATAGAAAACGGCGCGGGATCCGCGCCGTTTGAGTCACCAGGCCAGGGAGATCAGCCGTAGTAGCGTTTGGCGCGCTTTTCAGCTTCGGCCGCCGCTTCTTTCGCGGTCTTTTGCCCAATGCAGGCCGACGCAAACATGTCGACCACGATCCAGTCGGCCATGCATGCCGCGGACGCATAACCCAGGCTGCCGGCATAGCTGTGCGGCTGCATGCGGGCGACAACATGCTTGAACGGCAGGTATTTCGGGTCGTCGTTCCAGAATTTGTTGTCGTCGTAGGCCTTGAGCGGGTGGCTGACGTAGCCGAGCGACGCAGCCTGCCAGGGCTCGTACTGCTCGCGTTCCCACATGAAGCGCAGATACTCCTTCGCCGCATTCGGATACTTGCTGTACTTGAACAAGAACGCCTGCGACAGCAGATGAAGCTCGGTCGGCCTGCCGATCGGCCCGACGATCATGGGCGCGTGGTTCATGTCGGCCGCCACCGCCTGCTTCGCCGGGTCGGTCGAAGTCTTCCCTGCGTAATAGATCGAGATGCCGTTCGAGGTGAGGCTGATCTTGCCTTCAAGGAAGGCGTTGTTGTTGGATACGCCGCTCCACCCGCCGGTGCCCTCGATGAAGGTCTTGGAAAGCTGCTGCAGATACTCGATCGCTTTGATGGTTTCCGGGCTGTTGATCGCGACCTGATTCTTTTCGTCCACCATTTTGCCGCCGAAGCCCCAGAGGATGTTGTGCATCCAGGTTTCGGAATCACCGGTTGCATGTGACAAGGCGAAACCGGGCGGGTGACCGTTCTTTTGCAGCGCCTGACACAGCTTGAGATAGTCTTCAAAGTTAGTCGGAAATTTGTCGAATCCCGCCTCTTTCACCCAGGACACGCGGTAATTAAGCAAGGCTCCCGAGGCACCCAGCGGCAAGCCGATCCAGCGCCCGTTTTTGGTCGTGCCATAGACGCGCGCCGTCGGAAACCAGCCGCCGTATTTCTTGCCCAGGTACTCGGCGAGGTCGGTCAGATCGACCAGCTTATCCGGATAGAGATGCGGATCGTCGAGCCAGCCGACGATAATGTCGGGTCCCGCGCCGACGTTTGCGGCAACCGCCGCCTTGGGTCGCACATCTTCCCAGTTCTCGTTGTCCGTGCGCACCGGAATGCCGTATTTTTCGCTGAACTTCTTCGTGTTGGCCAACCACATATCCTCGTCAGGCTGCACGAATCGCTTCCAGCGCAGCACGCGTAGCTTGGCGTCTTTCTCCGGCTTGAAGCTGGTTTGCGCCTGCGCTTTCTTGACCCAGAACATCGGGCCCATCGCGGCCATGGCACCCATGCCGCCGACGATTCTCCGTCTAGTTTGGTTTGTCATAACTACCTCCTTTGGTTGAACAGCGGGCTACCTGGCGACTTTGCTCATCTCAAAAAACCGCTTTTGCGAAGCGGTCTGGTTTTCGTAGATCGATCCCTGATTGAGTGCCGGTGGCAACGGCATGCGCGCCGGACAATCGACAAGGCGCGGAACGATGGTTTCTTCGCCGCAAAGCAGGCGCTCTTTGAAATCATCGTAGTCGGGGATTCCAAGCAATGGAAACGCGTCTGCCGCGCTAACCTCATACAGCAGAAGTCCGCGCGACCGGAGCGAAGTATTCTGCGCCGATCCATGCACTGTGCGCACGTGATGGAATGAGCACGATCCGGCCGCCCCGATGCAGGGAACGGCATCGGCGAAACGCAGGCCTGCGGCCTCGAAGTCCATGGCGCCGCAGAAGCGGCCATCGGTGCCGTGGTGGTCATAAGTTGGCCCTTTATGCGTGCCTGGAACGATATAGAGCGCGCCGTTCTCGACGGTGGTGTCGTCCAGCATTACGCCTACCGCAAGCAGATCGTCGTTGGTATGCGGATAAAACGCCCAGTCCTGGTGCCATTCGACCGGCGAACCGAAACCGGGCGCCTTAAGATTCAGCTTGGATCCGTGCAGGCGCACGCTCGCGCCGAGCAGATCGCGCAGGATTCCAAGCAGCTTGGGCGAGCGGGCGAATTCCGCAAATATCGGATTCACCAGGTGCGGCGACTTGATGCGGCGTACGCGGGGTTCCGTGCTGCTATGGCCCGGTTCAAGGTCATACACCTTGTCGTGGGTCTTGACGGCGCGTGAACGTTCGACAAGCTCCGCGAGCACGCTCCTCATCTGCGTCCGGATGGCATCGTCAAGCACGCCTTCGACGACGATCGCCCCGACGTCGTTGTATTCCTCGATTTGAGCCCTGGTCAGCATATTCTCAATTCCTCCGATGACGTTTGTCCAAAAGCGTACAGTGGCGCGTTCCGGCCTACTCCTTCACCGCGCCGGTCATGCCGGCAACGTAGTGTTCGACAAAAAACGAGTAAAGCAGGGCTACCGGCAGCGAGCCGAACAGGGCGCCCGCCATGAGCGAGCCCCAGTGGTAGACGTCGCCGTCGACCAGCTCGGTGAGAACGCCCACCGGAATCGTCTTGTTCTCCGACGAGGAGATGAAGGTCAGCGCATAGATGAATTCGTTCCATGACAGGGTGAATGCGAATATCCCTGCCGAGATCAGTCCGGGGACCGCCAGCGGCAGCACGATTTTCGTCAGGATCTGCATGCGGGTCGCGCCGTCGACCAGCGCGCACTCCTCGAGTTCGAACGGAATCGACTTGAAATACCCCATCAACAGCCAGGTGCAGAACGGAATCAGAAAGGTCGGATAGGTCAGGATCAGCGCCCAGCGCGAATCAAACAGACCCAGTTTGTACACCATGGTCGCCAACGGAATGAAAAGAATCGAGGGCGGTACGAGGTAGGCGCCATAGATGCTCAGTCCAACCCAGCGGCTGCCTTTGAAGCGCAAACGCTCGATTGCGTAGGCGGCGAGCACGCTGGCAAAAAGGGAAATCACGGTGGCGGTTCCGGACACCAAAAAGGTGTTCCATAGCCAGTCCGGGTACGAGGTCTCGAACAGCAGCTTCTTGATATTGTGCAGCGTGGGATTGAATACCCAGAACGGGTTGTTCTTTGCGTAGTCGTAGATATCGTCGTTGCTCTTGAAAGTAGTGATCACCATCCAGTAGAAAGGAAAAAGCAGGACGAACGTGAAAACCATCAGCGGCAGGTAGACAGTCACGAATTTGCGTTGCCGCGTCAACAGGAAATCCATTCCACCTTCGGAATGCAGCTTTTCCTCGGACCCCGGGGTAGTGAGCGCTTGTGTCATCGGTTCAATCCTTGCTTCCCTGCTGCCAGGCGCGACGTTGCAGCCCGAAAAAGCTGATCAGAATAGCGGCGACCAGGAACGGGACCATCGCTATCGCGATTGCCGCGCCCTCCGCCATCTGTCCGCCCGGAATGGCGCGCTGAAACGACAATGTCGCCATCAGGTGCGTGGCGTTCACCGGGCCGCCGCGCGTGATTGCGTAGACGAGTTGAAAATCGGTGAAAGTGAACAGCACCGAGAACGTCATCACGATCGCGATGATCGGTGTAAGCAAGGGGTAGGTAATGTGCCGGAATCGCTGCCATTGCGTCGCGCCGTCTATGGTCGCCGCTTCGTAGAGCGACGGAGAAATCGTCTGCAAGCCGGCAAGAAGGGAAATCGCAACGAACGGGATGCCGCGCCAAATATTGGCGACGACGACGGAAATGCGCGCATTCCAGGGGGTGCCGAGAAAATCGATGTAGTGATCGATCAGCCCGGCCTTAATCAGCACCCAGGAGATGATCGAGAACTGGCTGTCGTACATCCACCAGAACGCGATCGCGGAAAGTGTCGTGGGCACGATCCAGGGCAGCAGCAGCACGGCGCGCATGAATGACTTGAACGCAATGTTTTGGTTGAGCAGCAACGCGAGTACCAGGCCAAGAAAAAACTTGAACACGCTCGCGACGGCAGTGTAGCCGACGGTGTTGTACACTGACAGCCAGAATACGCTGTCCTGAAACAGCGACTCGTAGTTTGCCAGTCCGATAAAAACACCCGGCCGCCCGATCTTGGTGTCGGTCAGCCCGAGCCAAAAGCCGAGGCCGAGGGGATAGGTCAGGAACACCAGCAGAATCGCCGCTGCCGGCAGCATAAATATGAACCCCAGCGCGTCGGCGCTGTTATTGATGCGGTCCAGCAGGCTCTTGCGCGATGACCTTGCCAAGGGCTTCTCCAAATTTGGATCGAGCTAAGTCGGACAAAGTGCGGGCGTCAACCATTACAGAGCGCGCGCTGGATATCGACCGATGCGAGGTGGCCAGTTTAGACCTTATTCACCCATATCATGCATGACTGGTCGCCGACGCGGCAAGCAGCCGCTTCACCAGCGCAACCGTTTCCGGCGCGCTGGGGGCAAAGCCGTCGGCGCCTATCTGGCGCGCGTATTCCGCGGTAATCGCGGCGCCGCCGACAATGACTTTGCAGTGTGCACGCAGATTGCGTTGGTCCAGAGCCTTGATGACTTCGCGCATTTCGACCATGGTCGTGGTTACCAGCGCGGACAGGCCGAGGACGTCGGGTTTGAATTCGACGATCTGGTCGCAAAACTTTTCGCGCGCTACATTGATGCCCAGGTCGCGCACCTCGAAGCCCACGCCTCGGAGCAGCGTCACCACCAGATTCTTGCCGATGTCGTGCATGTCGCCTTTGACCGTCCCGATCAGCACCCTGCCGCTTTGGGACTCGCCGCCCGCGGCCAGCAGCGGTTCCAGCACCTCCACCGCCGCGGTCATGGCGCGGGCCGCAAGCAGCACTTCGGGGATGAATGCCTCGCCCGTCTCCATGCGCCTGCCGACGGCGCTTATCGCGTCGATAAGCCCCTGCTCGAGGATTGCCTTGGCCTTGATGCCCCGGTCGAGCAGGGCCTGCACATGGGCCTTGATGTCCTTGTGCTTGCCTTTGGTCACGTCCAGGCGCACTTGCGCGAAGATGTCGTCTGCATGGTTTTGCGCCGCCGCCGGACCGGACTGTGCCGCCGCGGCAGGCGCCGGCGCGGGACGATGCGCGCTAGCGGCGAGTGGCAGGCGGCCTTCGCGTTCGACGCGCTCGCCGATACGCTGCAGGCGGGAGAATACGGCGTCGGGCGGAACCTGGTCGGCAATGCCCACCAGCATGCGCCTGCCCGGCGCCACGGCTTTGAACAGCTGATCCATGTAGGCTTCGAAGTCGGCGTCGCTGGTCTGTGGCAGCACGATGGTCGAGGGAATGCCGCCGCACAGGGTCAGATGGCCGCTCCAGCGCCGGTAGTATTCTGCGAGGGAGATCTTGGTCATCGGCGCCGGACAGATGGACTCCGCGATATGCATGCCTGAGTCGCGGATCAGGTCCATCAATCCTTCGTTCTCGCCGTCCGTATGGCCCATGACCAGTTTGCCCGCCGCGCCCAGCTCGCGCGAGGCCTTGCGGATCCACGGCGTAATCTCCTGTTCGAAGTACGGCGCATAGGTCAGCATGTCATCGTAATTGGCACCCCACCACACCACTTCCGCCGGGGATTTGCACAGGATCTGCAGCATCTTGTCGAACAGGTGCTCCATCTTGCCTGCCAGTTCGCGCATCTTCGCGTTGTGATCCTTGTAGTGGAAGTAGAACTGCGTCGGATCGAGCAGGTCGCGCTGGATCTGGTGAATCGGCGAGGCTCCCATGAAGCCCTGCGCCACGGCGACACCATCGTCGCGCATCTCCTCGCGCACCCAGCGCTCGAAGCGCTCGAAGTTGGGCACGATGCCCATATGTTCATAAATGTAGCCCGCCGGAGCATAGTCTTCCGGCGACTTGATCAGATGGTCGACGATCATCGGGCTGGTGATGCCCAGGCGCTGCGAGGATTCGTCATAGAACATGGTCGAATTGACCATGCCGAGCGGTGTGTGATACTCGACGCGGATGTGGCCGCTGTCGTGCCGCACCTTTATTTCCACGTCACGCGGCATCACGAAGTCGTACAGCGTATCGCGCGTGCTGAACAGGCCGATGCCGCGATGCAGGTAATCCTTCTGCGACTCCGGATCGAGTATGTTGTCGGCAAATCGAAAATACACGGTCCAGCCTTCGGCGCGCGCAATCTCGTTCTGCGTGCGGCCGGCGTGCTGCTTGGGCAGGGTGCCGGATGTCGAGTTGGCGAGATACCAAAGGTCAAGCCGCGGTACGTAGGGCAGGCGATCGACTTCCTCTCCGCGGAATGCGGCAAGCATGCGGCTCTTGTGCGTATACATGGGTTCTTGCTCCTGGACTAACGCCGATTTGGCGGTGTGGCTCTTCTACGTGCGGTTCGTAATGTGGCGCTACATCATCGCGCCAGCGCCACGGGCCGCCGCCACGTCTTCCTTCTGCTGCAGCGAAAATATTGAGGTATAACCACCCGACCAGTCCGGCGGGATCAGACACGGGCGCGGGTCGTGGTGGGCGAACGCGGCGCGCTTGCCGCGGATGATCATCTGGTCGTGCTTGGGCTTGATCGGGTTCACGGTGTAGGGGAAGGCATCGGCCGAGGTCAGCGTATACAGAAGCAGCGGCCGGCCGAGGTCCGAGTCGTTCCTGGGGGAGCCGTGGATAGTGCGGCAATTGTGCAGCGTAAGCGACCCGGCTGGGCCGGTGAGGTACACGGCCTTGGATAGCTCGATTCTGGCCAGATCAGTCGCGCTGAGGCAGCCGACCCAGTTGCCCTGGTCGTCATATTGGGTAAGCAGTGGTTCTATCAGGTGGCTCTTTGGGATCACGCCCAGCGGACCCTGATCCATGCCGCAGTCGTAGATATAGGTGCCGACAGTCAGGGGCGAATAGTTGGTGTGCGGCCAGAACGAAATATCGTAGTGCCATTTCACCTCTTCACCGCCCTTTCCCCACTTGAAATTCAGTTTGGAGTGGTGGAACTTCACGTCGGGCCCGACCAAGTCGGTCACCGCGTCTGGCATGACGGACTTGGTGCAGTATTCCCAGAATACCGGATGGTGCTCCGCCGGGTTCGACACGCGCCGCAGGCGCGGCGCATCGGGCCGGTGGTCGGGCTCCAGGTCGAAAATGGCGTCCGACGTAGTGACCTTGCGGCTGCGCTCAATCATCTCGTCGGTTGCGGCGCGCAGCTTATGGATCCATTCGTCGCCGATGATTTTTTCCAGAAGAATGTAGCCCTCGGAAAAATAGGCCTCGCGCTGCGCCTGGGTCAGCACGCGCGGGGGAATGGCAAGGATCTGTTCTGGGGTCATGGTGCGCTCCTTTGTTACAGCTAAAACGCTAATGACCGAGGTAGAGCCTTTTGATAGCGTCGGTCTTCTGCAGATCTTCCGATCGCCCCTCGATCGATATGTTGCCGGATTCGAGCAGGTAGGCCCGCGTGGCGCACTCGAGCGCCATGGCTGCGTTCTGCTCAGCCAGCAGGATTGTCATGCCGCCGTCCGCCAGCTTGCGCACGGTCTCGGCGATTTCGTCGACTACGATCGGCGCCAGACCCAAGGTCGGCTCGTCGAGCAACAGGCACTTGGGTTTCGCCATCAAGCCACGCCCAATCGCGAGCATCTGCTGCTCCCCGCCGGACATGGACCCGGCCTTCTGCGCGTGGCGCTCGCGCAGCCGTGGAAACAGACTGAATACGTATTCGAGATCTTCATCGGCATTGTCGCGATCTGTTCGATGGTAAGCGCCCATCACCAGATTCTCCGCCACTGTGAATTTGACGAAAATCTGGCGCCCTTCGGGCACTAGCACCAGGCCGCGGTTAACGCGCTCGTGGGTGGCCAGCGCGGAAATATCCGCGCCGTCGAGATGCAATGCGCCTGAAGTTGCCTTCTTTAAGCCTAGCGCCGTTCGCAAGGTCGTGGTCTTGCCGGCTGCATTGGCGCCGATCAGGGAAACGACCTCGCCCGCGCCGACCGTCAGGCTGAGGTCCTTCAGCACATGGTTCTTACCGTAGTGAACGTTAATGCGCTCAAACTCGATCATGGCGATGGCCCAGATAGGCTGCGACCACGTTGGGGTCGCGCAGTACTGCTTCAGGGGTGCCTTCGGCGATCTTGGCGCCATGGTGCAGGCTGATCGCGCGATCAGCAAGTTTGCCAAGAAAGCCGACCTTGTGGTCGATGACACACAGGGTCGTGCCATGCGTACGCAAGTCGCGCAAGACCGCTTCCAGATTTTCGATCTCGGTTTGGCCCAGACCCGACGTCGGCTCGTCCAGCAGCAACAACTCGGGTTCGCACATCAGCGCCATCGCCACACCCAGCATCTTTTCTTCGCCGTAGGACAGTTCCGCCGCAGTCTGGTCGCGAGCCGTTTCGAGACGGCACAGACCGATCACCTCTGCGGCGCGCCGCCCGAGATCGCCTCCCGCGTGACCTGCTTCCGGGTTGAACAGCGTCGCGATGCGGCGCCAGCCCAGACGTCGTTTCAGCATCAGGTGCCCCGCGATCATCAGGTGCTCGAGCACGCTGAGTTCGGTGAATAGCTGGGGGTTCTGGAAAGTTTTCACCACGCCGGCCGCCGCGATGTCGTGCGGCCGGTTGCCGTGTATCTCGCGCGCCTTCCAGCGGATTGTCCCGCTTGACGGCACGAGCACGCCTGCGATGAGGCTGAGCAGCGTGGTTTTTCCAGAGCCGTTCGGCCCGAATACGCCGACGATTTCGCGCTGATCGATCGAAAAGGATATATCCGAAACGGCGGTGAGCCCGCCGAAACGCTTGGTCAGACCGGAGATTTCAAGCAGCATGCCGGCGCCGTCCGAGTGCGGACATCGCTCCATATATGCCATTTGGCATGAGGAGAATGGTGAAAATCAAGATAGCTCCGTAGACAATGGAGCGGATTTCGGCACTGAAGTGGATCAGGTGCGGTAGTGCGGTGAGTACCAGCGCTCCGATCACTGGGGCTGCGACTGCGTTACGCCCACCCAACAGCACCATTGCAACAATTGCGAGCGACTGGTCGATCGACAGAAAGCCGGGTTCTATCGAACCGAGGTAAAAGGAATACAGGCTGCCGGTGATCGCCGCGATGATATTGCCGGCCACGAACGCCGCAATCTTGTAGCGGAATACATTGATGCCGAGCGTATCGCCCAGCTCGTCGTTCAGCCGAATGGCGGCGAAACAGCGCCCCATCCATGAATTCACCAGCCGCCAGCACACCAGCACCGTCAGCGCGAGCGAAACCAGGCTGACGTAATACCACATCGGCGTTCCGGCCAGTTTGACGATGCCTTGCCCGGGTATCCACAGGGTCGGCTTGTCTTGCAGGATGATGCCGAGCGAACCGTTGGTGACGTCGTTCCAGTTCAGCACTACCAGCCGCGCCATTTCGGAGAAGGCGAGCGTCACCACGGCGAAGTAGAACTCCTTCAGCCTGAAGCGAAAGCAAATAGTTCCAACGATGATTGAAAGCACCATCACCAGGAAGGCGGCGAAGAGTGTGCCGATCCAGAACGAGACGCCCAGCCGGGCCATGGCGATATAGGTTGCGTAGGCCGAGATGCCGAAGGCGGCGGCGTGAAACATGGAGAGCTGTCCGGTGAAGCCGAAGATCAGGTTGAAGCTCACCGCCAGCATTCCGAGCAGGAAGGAAAACACAAGGATGGTCAGGACAAAGTCGCTTTTCACCATTGTAGGCAGCAGGGCGAGAACCGCGACTACGGCGAGCAGGCGCGCGCCCGCGCTCATTTGCGCCCTGCGAACAATCCGGCGGGTTTGAACAGCAGGATCGCGACCAGAAAGACAAGGCCGTAGGCATCGCGGAAGGCGATGGGCAGGTAGATCGAGCCGACGCCCTCGGTCACGCCAAGTATGACGCCGCCGAACAGCGAGCCCATCACGCTGCCGATGCCGGCAAGGATGGCCGACTCGACGGCCTTGAGAATGTACATACTGCCCATGGTCGGCTCGATTGTATAAAGGCTTGCGTACAGCGCGCCGCCCAGTCCGGCGAGGCCGGTCGAGTAGACGACGACGGCGGACTGAAGCAGCTTGGTGCGCACGCCCATTAGCTCCGCCGCCTCCGGGTTCTGCGCGTATGCGTAGGCGGCACGGCCGATCCAGGTGCGCGTGAGCGCAGCGTAGGTGGCGAAGATGACTGCGAGCAGCACCAGAAACACCACCAGCTTCATCTTCGGCACTATTAGACCGAAGATATGGAATACGCCGGGAAGGACGTAATCCATATCCTTCGGGGTGGACGTCCAGATGAGCAATGCCGCACCTTCCATGACGGCAATCAGGCCGATTGAAACGAGGAGGCCGTTGACCAGGTTGTTGCGCGTGAAGCGGAACAGCGTCTGGTCCGCGATCAGTCCGGCGAGCGCGGTAATCGCCACCGCGCTGGGCACTGCCAGCGCGTAAGGAAGATGCGCGCCGTCGGTCAGGTACCAGGCCATGTAGGCGCCCAGCATCATGAACACGCCGAGGGCGAAGTTCACGATGCCGGTGATGCCGAACGTGAGGGTGACGCCGAGGGCGACTATCCCGTACAGCGTTCCGACTATTGCGCCATTGAGGAGCTGGCCGACTATCAGTTGCCCCACGGAATTAATTTGGTTCGATGTGGGTCACGGTGATCGCGCCACCTTTCTTCATATGCAGGATGTCGAAGTCGAATACCGCCTCGCCGGTCTTGTCATAGCGGATATTCCAGACGCCATGATACGTAAACGACATCAGCGCCTGCTTGACCTTGGCTACGTCCTCGACCGTGCCCGCCTTCTTCATTGCGTCGACCAGCATATACACGTGGTCATAGCAGGACGAAGAGCAAAGCGGTGCCTGATCGTACGGGAAATCACGTTTATAAAACGCCTTGTATGCTTCGATAAATGCCTTGGTCTTCGGTTCGGTCTTCTCGGCCTGCTCGAAATACTTCGGCAGGTAGGCGATATAGTCGTCGATCAGGTCTTTGTTCTTCAGGGCAGGCCCCATCGACCCGCGTACCGTGAAGAATTTCTTGAACAAGCCCGTCTCCGTCGCTTGACGCACGATATCGTAGAGCACGGCGTCGACATAACCTGGAAACAGATACTCGGGCTTGTTGGCCGCGAGCTTGGCGAGCGGGGCGGAGAAGTCCTTGGTGCCGGGCTCGAACATCTCCACCTGCAGGTCGATGCCTGCGGCCTTGAAGATAGGCGCATAAATGTCCACCGCTACCTTGCCGAAGGCGTCGTTCTGGAACAGCATCGCCGCCTTCTTTACGCCCTGCTTCTTGAGGTAATTGACCATCAACTGACCGAAGCCATCGGATCCCGCGTCCCAGTTCCAGGTGCGCAGGAGGTACTCGTGATCGGGTGTGCCAAGCTTCGCATGGATGGCGGTGGCGCCGCCCATCAGCAGGAACTTGCCGTTGTTCTGCGTCAGATAGGGCTCGATGCCGTTGAATACGTTGGTGAGAAACGGACCGAATATGTACTTGACCTTGTCCTGCTCCAGCAGCTGCTTGGCTATGATCTGCGCTTCCTGCGGATTTGCGCGCGTGTCAGGCGAGATCAGTTCGAGCTTGTAGGTTTTGGCACCTACCTTGAAGCCGCCGGACTTGTTGATTTCTTCAACCGCCAGCTTCGCCCCCTGGCTGCCCATCCAGCCGTAGGTGGCGAGCGTGCCGGTCTGCGCTTCGATCTGCCCCAGTTTAACGATGTCCTGCGCTGCGGCTGGCGCCGCAGTGCACGCGGCCAGCAAAGTTGCGGCCGCGCACATTTTCAACAGATTGCCTGCATTCATGATCTCTCTCCTCCTGTGGATTGAACCAACTTCGTGCTAGTCCGGCGCCGTGCAACGCGTGAAATTTGACCGTCGGACTGGTGATATATCATTAGTATGTTTGTAACATGCTACTTGAGCGCCAGCGGCGAATCAAGCTGCGCGTTCCGTCAGCGGTATTGGCTGTTTTCGGGACGGTCGTCAGCTAGCCATCAGCCGCTTGGCCAACTCAACCGCTTCGCCTGCATCGCCGGCATAACCGTCGGCCCCTATGTCATGCGCGAATTTTTCGTTCACCGCGGCGCCGCCGACGATGATTTTTACCCCGTCACGCAGCCCCGCATTCGTCAGCGCCTTGATCACCTTGCCCATTTCCGTCATGGTCGTTGTCAGCAGCGCGGACAGTCCGACGATGTCGGGTTTGTACTCGGCTACTGCTTTGACGAACGCCTCGGCCGACAGGTTGATCCCCAGATCCTTCACCTCGAAGCCGACTCCGCGCAGCATGGTGACCACCATGTTCTTGCCAATATCGTGAAAATCGCCTCTCACGGTGCCTACGAGCGCCCTTCCCGTGACCTCGCGCTTGGCCGCGGCCAGATGCGGTTCGAGCACCTTCAACCCCTCGCTCATGGCCCGGGCGGACAGCAGCACCTGCGGAATGAACAGCTCGCCGGCGCCGAACTTCACGCCTATCGCCTGCATGGTCTCGAGCATGCCGTGATCGAGAATCTGCTTGGCGCTCAAGCCCCGATCCAGCAGCGCCTGTACATGCGCGCCGATTTCCTTGTGCCGGCCCTTGCGCACGTCTTCGCGTACGCTTTCGTAGTCCTGCGCCTCTGCGGGCGGGAGCGTCAGCCGAATCTTGACTTCCTCAAGGTGCGCCGCGGAGAGCGGCCGGGCTGAGCCGGCTTGAAGCGGCAGCCGCGCCTCCTTTTCCGCGCGCTCGCCGATGCGGATCAAACGCTCGAAGACTGCGTTGGGCGGCGTGGTGTCGGCGATGCCGAGGATGAAGCGCCTGCCCGGGGCTATGACTTTGAACAGATGATCCAGATAGGCTTCGAACTCCTCCCCGGTCGCGGATTCGGCCAGCACCATGTTCGAGGGAATGCCGCCGAAGATCGTCAGTTTTTCACCCCATCGCTGGTAGTACTCCTCGATCTTCACCTTGGTCATGGGATAGGGGCATATCGCCTCGGCGACATGCATGCCGGAATCTCGAATCAGGTCCATCAGCCCGAAATTCTCGCCGTCGCAATGCACCAGCGACACCTTGCCTTTCTCCCCCAAGGTGTCGGAGGCCTTGCGGATCCAGGGCGTGATCTCCTTTTCGAAGTACTCCGGGTAGGTAATCATGTCGTCGACGTTGGCGCCCCACAGCACCAGCTCGGCCGGGGAATCGGCGATGATCTTCAAGCCCTGTTCGAAAAAGTGCGACACGCTGTCGGCCAGTGTGCGCATCTCCTTTTGGTAGTCGTTGTAGTGGTAGTAAAAGTCGGTCGCGTCCACGAACTCCTTCTGGATGTGATGCATGGGGGAGCACGCCAGGCCGATCATGGTGCCGGGGACACCGTCCTCGCCGACGTATTGCTGCCAGGCGCGAAAGCGCTCGAAGCTGGGAACGAGCGTGAGATTCTCGAACAGGTAGCCGACGACCTTGTAGTCTTCCGGCCGTTTGATCACGTGCTCTTCGATCCAGGTGATCGAAGCGCCGGCGCGGCGCATTTCGTCCGAATACATGGTTTTGGTGCTCACGCTGCCTACCGGCGTGTGGTACAGCACCGTGGTGTAATCGCCCTGTCTTTTCACCTCGATATCGATTGTGGGTGAAAATTTTAAGTCGAATACCATTTCCTTCAGGCAGTACAGACCCAGTGCGCGATGCAGCATGTCATCGGGTTTGTCCACCTTGAGGAATTCCGGCACGATTTTGTGCAGCGCCCATCCTTGGGCGCGCGAAATCTCGTCCTGGGTGCGGCCCTTGTGCTGCTTCGGCAAGGTATCGAAGGCGACATTGGCGTTGTACCAAAGATCGATTCTGGGAACATAGGGAAGCGTGTCCGGCATCTCTCCCTTCAGCGCCGCCAGGATTCTTTGTTTGTGGGTTGGCACGCGTTCTCCTCCGTGGCGGCCGAAGTTAGCTGTCCGGGAATCGGTCCGGCCCCTCGGCATCGCCTCCATGCCGCCTAACATATCAGTAATATATGAGCTGGCGGTTTGATCCAGATCAAAGCGATCACAGATCATCGGCCGCAGCGCGGCCGGCTATTGCCGGCTGGATTCAGGCAGGCTGCCGGGTGAATGGCTTCAGCGCGTGTTTCGCGATCGTCTGCTTGAGTTCGGGCTTGATATGCTTCTCGCTGTAGCCGTTGAATACGTGTCCGAGCAGGCCGCGGTCCAGATCGCTGGTGCCCATGATCCAGTCGGCGATGGGAAACGTCAGGTTCATGTTGATGTCCATCATGATGCCCTGATTGTGATGCGCCGTATGGTGGCGGCGGATGGTGTTGACGAACGGCATATTTTGCACGAACCAGTTCTCATGCACGTGGCAGCAGTAGTGGAAGGTTTCGTAAATCAGATACTGGCCAACCATCGTAACCAGCAGGATGTAGCCCGCATTAGGGTTGATCAGCCAGCCGAGCAGCAGCGCGAATGGCATGCCCAGGCCGATAAACGTGAATAACGCGCGCCACGGGAAGAAAATAATGCGGAACTCCCGGGTCGAATCCACGGTCATCTCGCCGTCGGTGAAGTACTGGTGGTGTTGGCGGGTGTGGCGGTCGTAGATGGCGCGCAGCGCCCACACGTCGCGCAGCCGGTGCATGACGTATTTGTGTATCCACCATTCGAAAATATTCGAGAAACAGAATACCGGCACCACCAGCAGCCATTCCCATCCTGAATCGTGCAGGCGCGATATGCACCAGGCGATCGTCGCGATGCCGGTGGAGTACATCACGCCGATGTGAACCAAACCGTTGTAAAGAGGATGGATCTGTGCAGTGTATTCTTCGCGGAACTTGCGCTGTCGCTCTGTCATCATGGGCAGTCCTCCACGTAATGAAGCCTGCGGCGGCTTCGGACACGTGATATATCACGCGTATATCTTATGCTACGCGCGCCGCCGGCTTTTATCAAGCTGCGCGTTCCGGTAGCCGCCGCGCCGGAGCGGCGCCCAGGCCGGCGCCGTCGAGGTGTTCTGGCACGCGTTTGTCGATGATCACGGATTCCGGCTTCATATGCTCCCCGTTAAAATTCGCCAAACTACCGCCATATGCCGTTCCGACCAGTGCGGAACGTATCCGGGGCCGGAGAGGGTCCGGGGCGGCATTCTTGGTCAGAAGTCGATGGTCACCGTCCCCCGCGTAAACTTGGCCACGGCGTCCAGCAGTTTGTCCATCGCTTTGGCCGCGGCGGACTCGTTGCCCGAGCCGATACTACGCGAGAGGTTGGCATGCAGCTTGGCGGTGAGTGGCAAGTCCGCCGCCTGCTTGTAATGAATGTACCAGAAGCGCCGCGACAGAGAGTGCATCAGGCCCATAGCGCCGGAGGCAAATTCGTTGCGCGCCGCGATCACCGAAAGTTCATTGAATTCGCGATCCACCCGCATGAACGTAACATCGTTGTTGGTCTTGGCGCTCGCTTCGAATTGGCGCGCGAGCGCGAGGAAGCGTTCGCGCTCCTCGGGCGTCGCGCGCCGTGCCGCGCTCCTCGCCACCAGGCGCTCTACTTCGCGCCGCACCTCAAGCAGCCTCAACTGGCTCTTCACATTGATCTCGGAAACGATGATTCCCCGCCGCGGCAGTATATTGACCAGGCGCTCGCGTGCGAGACGTTGCAGTGCCTCGCGTATGGGCGTGCGCCCGATCCCGAGACGTTGCGACAGGGCGGTCTCGGACACGGTGCTGCCCGGTGGCAACTTCAGCGTGACGATCATTTCCTCAAGAATGCCGTAGGCGCGTTCGGTCAGCGAAATATCCGCTTCGGATGCGACTTTTTCCGGCTTTCTGACGGTGGTTTTTTGTGGTTTCACTGGTGCTTGCGTTTTTCGACGAGGTTGAGAAATTTTTCGTACTCCTTCTCGTCCACGCCATAGCTGTGATCGTCGTCCGGGAAGGTGCCGGCTTTTACGTCGGCGATGTAGGCCTTGATGCCGTTCACCGCGACCTCGGTCAGATTGGCATAGCGCTTGGTGAACTTCGGCTTGAAGTCGGTGAATACGCCGAGCAGATCATGGCAAAGCAGGATCTGGCCATCGGTACCGGCGCCAGCGCCTATGCCTATGGTCGGGATTTCGAGCTGCTTCGATATCACCGCGGCGATCTTCGCCGGCACCGCTTCAAATTCGAGCATGAAGCAGCCCGCATCCTGAATCGCGAGCGCGTCGCCGAGTATCTTCATCGCCGCTTCCGCGCTGCGTCCCTGGATGCGGAAGCCGCCGAACATAGCGATGGTGTGCGGCGTGAGGCCGATGTGCGAGGCGGTCGGAATACCGGCATCTACCAGCGCTTTGAGTATGTGCGCCTGAGATTTTCCGCCCTGCGGCTTTACCGCGTCGCTGCCGGCATCCTGCATGAAGCGCGTTGCGTTGAGCAGGGCGCGATCGATCGTGTTATAGCTCTGGTAGGGCATGCAGCCCAGTACGAAGGTGGCGGGCGCGCCACGGCGGATGGCCGCCGCGTGCATCACCATCATGTCCATGGTGGCGGGAATCGTGCTCGAATGTCCATGCGCGATCATCGCCAGGCTGTCCCCGACCACGGCAACGTCGACGCCCGCGGTTTCGGCCCATTTGGCCGCCGTATAATCGGGCACCGACATGTAGACCATCTTCTCACCGCTGTTCTTGGATTCGCGTATTTCCTGGATGGTCCGCTTTTTGCGTTCCGTGCCTGGGCTTGCCTGGGCCAAATTGGACTCCTTGTCGTGTGACTGATATGCGTGCAGTATATCAGTTGTGTTTTCAGCAGTGTAATGCGCACCGGGCGACAAGTGTGCCACCTTACAGGTGTCCTGGCGCGTGCCGCTGCAGGCGCGGAGCAGGCAATGAACTTAAGCGATGTAGAGGCGAGTCTGGCGCAGGCCGGACTCAGTTCGCGCGGTGCATTTCATCCGGTCGCGCGCGATGGCGTACCGCTTTTCGCTCCGGGCGTCGCGGCGCGCACAGTGGTGCTTGCCGGCAATGCGGGGCCGCGCATGTGGCGCCGCTTCGCCGGCGTCCGTGCCGCGCGCGGGATCTCCCTGGACGCATGGTCGGAAACCGTCCTGAACGGTCTCGCTGAGCAACTCGGTGCGGCGGCCGCGTACCCGTTCAAGCGTCCCTACCTCCCGTTCCAGCGCTGGGCCAGGCGCGCGCAAGCCTGCCATGGGTCGCCCTTGGGGCTGCTGATCCACCCGGACTACGGCGTGTGGCACGGCTATCGCGGGGCGCTGTTGTTCGCGCAGGAACTGAAGTTGCCCGAACCCGATCGCCGCCCGAGTCCCTGCGCAAGCTGCGCGGAGCGACCCTGCATGTCGGCATGTCCGGTCGGCGCATTTTCCGACATGCGCTACGACGTTCCCGCCTGCGCGCGCTACCTGGCGGCTACGCCGGAACCTGCGTGCATGGAGATCGGCTGCCTCGCGCGCCATGCCTGTCCGGTCGGGCGCGACTACCGCTATGCGCCGGAGCAGGCGCGGTTCCACATGCTGTCGTTCCGGCGCAACCATCAGCCCGGCGCAGCTGCGGCACAAAACCAGGGGGCGAAGCGCCCTGTGTAACGCCGGTTTGATTCAGATCAAATCGGCCGCTCATATATTACTGATATATTACATGCAATCCGACTTGAACCGCGGGCTCAACCGAGAGGGAGACAGGCAGATGGCCGACATACTCGAGACAATCAAGGAGATGTGCATCAAGGGCAAGCGCGTGGAAACGCTGGCGGAGGTGAAGCGCGCGCTTGCCGACGGCATCGACGCCAAGACGGTGATGACGCAGAGTCTGATACCGGCGATGGCGGTGGTGGGCGAAAAGTATTCCTCGGGCGAGTTCTTTTTGCCGCAGATGATGCTCGGTGCGCGCGCGATGAGCGAAACGATGGCATTCCTCAAGCCCCACTTGGTGCAGGGAAGTTACGAGAAGAAGGGCAAGGCGGTGGTCGGGACGGCGCAGGGCGACTTTCACGATATCGGCAAGAACATCGTCAAGATCATGCTCGAGGGCGGCGGCTATGAAGTTGTCGACCTCGGCGTGGATGTGAGTCCGCAGGCGTTTGTCGACGCGGTGCGGAAAGAGGCACCGCGCTTTGTCCTGGTCAGCGCGCTGATCACGCTCACCATGGACAGCATGCGCAAAACCGTCAAGGCGCTGGAAGGCGCCGGGGTGCGCGGCCAGGTCGTGGTGGGGATCGGCGGCGCGCCGGTGACGCAGAAGTTCGCCGACGAAATCGGCGCCGACTTCTACAGTCAGGACGCGTACCAGTGCGTCGAGAAGTGCAACCAGTTGCTGCATTGAGCGGCGCCCTAGGAGCGAGCGAAATGACACCCAAAGAAAGAGTGATGACGGCATTGCGCCGCGGCCAGCCCGACCAGGTGCCGTGGGTCGAAAACGAAGTCGAGGAGATGTTGCAGATCCAGATCATGGGCGGGCGCACCGACTACACGCCGGGCGAACTGTGCCGCGCCCTGGGCATGGACGGCTTCGGCTATCACTTTCCTACTGGCGGCGCGGGTTCGGCCAGCCAGGCGCTGCAGACCTCCAAGTCGATCAAGGAGGCCTTCTACTTCCCGAAAAAGATCACTTTCGACTTCGTGCCACCGTGGATCGCCGATATGGGCGTGGAGCCGAATGGGCGCACCTTCGTCAAAAAGGGTCTGCTGGTCGATCGCGATTCGCTCAAGCTGTTCGACGAGTTCCTGCCCGATCCGAACCATCCGGCGCGCTACGAGCAGATCGCGAAGTGGATCGAGCAGTACCGCGAGGACTACGCCGTGTACGCGCGAATCCGCCTGGGTACCGCGAGCACCATCGAAAGCATGGGGCTGGACGTGTTCTCGCTCATGCTCTACGACGATCCGGATCTGGTGAAGGAGATCCATCGGCGCTTTTCGGAATGGACAGTGAAGGTGCTCGAGAACCTGAACAAGCTCGACCTCGATTTCTACTGGGCCAACGACGACCACGCCGACACCAAGATGCCCTGGGTCAACATGGAGATGTACGAGGAGTTTTTCTTCCCTTACCAGAAGATGGTCGCCGACGCGATGAAGAAGCCCTGGGCGTTCCATAGCGACGGCAACCTGTTTCCGATACTCCCCGGGCTGGTGAAGCTCGGCATGAACGCGATCCACCCGATTCAGCCGGCGGCGATGGATATCGCCAAGATGAAGGCGGACTACGGCTCCAAGGTCTGCCTGATCGGCAACATCGATCTGGATTACACCCTGACGCTGGGTACGCCCGAAGAGGTCGACAAGGAGGTCAAGGAGCGCATCGCGGTCGCCGGCAAGGGCGGCGGCTATATCATCAGCAGCGCCAACAGCCTTACCGACTATTGCAAGATCGACAACGTCTGGGCCATGTCCAAGGCGCTGAAGAAATACGGCAAGTACTGATGCTGATCGTCGCCGAACGTATTAATGCCTCGCGCAAAGCGATCCGCGCCGCGCTGGAAAAGCTCGACGCCGACGCGATAGTGAATGAGGTGCGCATACAGGACGCTGCCGGGGCGAATTACATCGACCTGAACGGCGGCACCTTCCCCGGACGCGAAACCGAATTGCTTTGCTGGCTGGTGGACATCGCGCAGCAGGCGACGCAGCTGCCGCTGTGTCTGGACAGCCCGGACCCGGCGGCGCTGGAAGCGGCGCTGAAGCGGCTGAAAGGGCCGCGGCCGATGATCAATTCGATCAACCTCGAACCGGAGCGCTTCGAGCGCACGCTGCCGCTGGCGCGTGAGCATGGCGCCAAGCTGATCGCGCTGGCGCAGGGCGAGGACGTGCCCGCGGCGAGCGCGGCGGAGAAGGCCGAGCTTGCCGGCCGCCTGATCGAGCAGCTGGTGCGCGCCGGAATGCCGCTCGATGACATCTACGTCGATCCGCTGGTATTTCCGGTGGGGACCGATTCGGCATCGGGGCTGGCCACGGTAACCGCAATGCGCGAGATCATGGCGCGCTATCCCGGGGTGCACACCATCTGCGGCCTGACAAACGTATCGCACGGCCTGCCGGCACGCAAACTGATCAATCGCACGTTCCTCGCCGGTGCGATTGCCAACGGTATGGACGCGGCCATCATCGATCCGACCGATACCCAGCTCATGGCGACGATGTTCGCAGCAGAAGCGGTTTTCGGGCGCGACGAATACTGCGTCAACCTGATCGAAGCGTTCCAGGCGGGCAAACTGGGCTGAGCCGATCCGGCAGTCGCGTCGTTTCCCAAGTACCGCACGATGAACCATGCGCAATCCTGACTCCCATTCGTCGAAGGTTGGCGTCACCTTCCTGCCGGATTCGCGTCGCGTCGAGGTCGCCGCGGGTGAGCGCCTGCTGTTTGGTGCATGGAAAGTGGGCGTCGGCATCAAGTCCGTTTGCGGCGGTCGCGGCAAGTGCGCCAGCTGCCTCGTGATTGTGGAAAGCGCCGCCGCCGATGCGCTTTCGCCGGTCAGCGCGGAAGAGCAGGCGCTGCTGCCGCGCGTCGAAGCCGGGCCAACCTACCGTCTCGCCTGCATGACCGAAGTGCGCGGCGAAGTATGCGTCTCGGTCCCGCCGGAGAGCCAGGCGCTGAAAAGTCCACCGCGAAAACCCTACACCGTGACCAGCGTTGCGCTGGCTCCCGCAGTCAAGCGCGTCGCATTCGACGTGGAAGATGCCTACGCGGAGCCCCTGCGGCCGCTGTCCGAGCGCATCGAGACAGCGCTGTGGGGCTCGCGCGGCGGCAAACTGCCCGTTGCCGTTCTGGCAGAGTTGTCGCGCGAACCTGATTTCGACTCCAGCGCGCGACTCAGCGCGACGCTCGAGGGCAAGCGTTTGGTCCAGCTGTGCTGCGGCGAACCCGGCCCGATCTACGGCCTGGCCGTGGACATCGGCACCACCTCAATAGTCGTGTTTCTATGTGACTTGACGCGCGGCGATATCGTCGGCGTGCGCACCTCGGGCAACCCCCAGGCGGCCTTCGGCGAGGACGTCATTTCGCGCATGGCGCATGTCCAGGAGGACGTGTCGAATCTTGGCGTGCTGCACAAGCTGCTGATCGACGACATCAACCGCATGGTCGATGACGCGGCGCGCGAAGCGGGCGTGGCGCTCAAGGACATCGTCGATGCGGTGGTGGTGGGCAACCCGACCATGCAGCACGTGCTGCTCGGCATCAATCCGGTGCCGCTCGGGCGCGGGCCGTACGTTCCGGTGATGTCCGCGGGCGTGGAAGTCGAGGCGCGCAGCCTCGGACTGACCATCGTGCCGGGGGCGCCGGTGTTCGTGCTGCCCATGCCCGCCGGCTATATCGGCGGCGACACGCTATCGGCCGTGCTCACGCGCGGACCGGAGTTCTACCGCGGCAATAATCTGCTGGTGGATATCGGCACCAACGGCGAAGTGGTGCTCGCCAAGGACGGCGTACTCACTGCCACGTCCTGCGCTACGGGACCGGTATACGAGGGCGCGCACATCGCCTGCGGCGTGCGCGCGGCGCCCGGGGCGATCGAGCGCGTCTGGATTGAAGCCGGTGGCGCGATCCGCTGGGCTGCGATACCGCCGGATGGCGAGCGCGACCGGCGTCCGGTCGGGCTGTGCGGCTCGGGCGTGATCTCGACTGTGACCGCGCTGGTCGGCGCCGGGCTGGTGGGAATCGACGGTGCGTTCGCGCAGCTCGGCACGCATCCGCGGTTGCGCCGCAGCGCGATCAACGGACAGATGGAGGTGGTACTGGTCCCGGCGATGGGCAGCAGGACCGGACGCGATATCGTGTTCACGCAACAGGACGTGCGCAGCGTGCAGTTGGGCAAGGCTGCGCTGCGCGCCGGCATCGAAATCCTGCTGCGCGAGCAGGATGTGAAGGAGCTCGACCACATTTTCCTGGCCGGAACTTTCGGCAACCATCTTGAACCGCGCGACATCGTCGCGATCGGCCTGGTCCCGCCGGTGCCGGTGGAGCGCATCGAATCGATTGGCAACGCGGCCGGCGACGGCGCGCGCATGGCCTTGTTTAACCGGCGCGACCGGCGCCGCGCGCAGCGGCTCGCGCAGACCATGCGCGTGGTCGAACTGTCGAACCGCGCCGATTTTCAGGACATGTTCGTCGCCTGCACCGAACTCTCGGACGCGCCCGCGCCGACGCTGGAACAGGAGGACTAGCCCATGCTCGCTCTCAGACGCTGGTCGGTGCGGCACGCGGGACTGGTCGAGCGCACGTATGGTTGGCTCAGGTCGCTGTTGCGCGCCTGTGATCCGTTGATTCGGCGACTGGGCTACGCGCGCGTCGAAAAAGCAGTGCTGCCGATCGAGCGCCGGCTGAAGGGGCTCATGTTCGACTGTCGCATGTGCGGCGTGTGCCTGCTCTCGCTCAATGGCATGTCCTGCCCGATGAACTGCCCCAAGTCGGTGCGCAACGGGCCCTGCGGCGGCGTGCGTCCGGACGGCGGCTGCGAAGTCGATCCGCAGATGCAGTGCGTCTGGGTGGAAGGATGGCGCGGCACGCAGAAAATGTCGGTCGGCTCGATTTCCGAATTGCCCAACGCGCCGGCAAATGCGCGTTTTGCCGGAAGTTCGAGTTGGTTACGTCTGGCGCGCGGCGAGCACGAGCCGTCTCCCATTAGCGGCGCGCCGACGACGTCCTCCGGCAGTCACCTGGAGAGTCTGCTCGCAAGCGGCAGCTTCGCGGTTACCGCGGAATTTTCGCCGCCGGATTCGGCCGATCCCGGCGAGGTCTTCGCGCAGCTGGAGTATTTCCGCGGCCACGTCGACGCCATCAATGTTACCGACGGCAGCGGGGCGAATTGCCACATGTCCAGTCTCGGCGTCTCGGCGCTTTTGCTGCAGGCCGGCTGCGAACCGGTGATGCAAATCACCTGCCGCGACCGCAACCGCATCGCCATCCAGGGCGACATCCTCGGCGCCGCCGCGCTGGGCATACGCAACCTGCTCTGTCTCACCGGCGACAGCACGCTGGTGGGAGACCATCCGGACGCCAAGCCCGTGTGCGACTTGGATAGCATGTCGCTGCTGCAGACCGCTCGCATCATGCGCGACGAGAAGCGCTTTCTTTCCGGGCGCAAGCTGAGCGCCGTTCCCTTCATGTTCCTCGGCGGCGCCGACAATCCGTTCGCGCCGCCGTTCGACATGCGTCCGATGCGGCTCACGCGCAAGATAGCGGCCGGCGCGCAGTTCGTGCAGACGCAGTATTGCTTCGATCTGGATCTGCTCGGAGCCTATATGGACCGGGTGCGCGATGAAGGGCTGCATGAGCGCTGCCATATCATTATCGGCGTCGGACCGATCGCCTCGGCGAAGACGGCGCGCTGGCTGCGCAGCAAGGTGCCCGGCGTGCATATTCCAGACGCAGTGGTGGCGCGCCTGGAGGGCGCGGCCGACGCGCGTGCCGAGGGCAGGAAGATCTGCGTCGAAATGATCCAGGCGATAAGGCAAATTCCAGGCATCGCCGGGGTGCACATCATGGCGCCGCGTCAGGATCAATTCATTCCGGAACTGGTGCGCGCTTCGGGCGTGCTGGCGGGGCGGCCGCCGCCTTACGCCGGCGCTGCGCAGCCGCGTCCCTTGCCGGCCATGGCGGGTGGATCTGGCGGCGATGGGCGCCCGGCTTCTTAAGGAGGAGTTCTCATGAATATTTCAACATGGCGCGCCGACCCGGTAGCGACGAACGCCCGGCCGACCGTCATCATCGCCTGCCGCGTAATGCAAGAGCATCTGCAGCAGCTCCTGCCCGCTACCACGGCCGTGACCTATCTTGAAATCACGCTGCACAACACGCCGAAGAAACTTGCCGCCGCGCTGCAGCACGAAATCGATCTGGTCGAGCAGCCGAGCAATATTCTGGTCGGCTACGGACTGTGCGGCAACGGCCTGCTCGGCGTGAAGTCCGGGCCGCATACCCTGATCATTCCGCGCACGCACGACTGCGTCGCCATCTTCCTGGGTTCGCAACAGCGCTACGTACAGCGCTTCTTCGCGAATCCGAACACCTACTACCTGACCCGCGGCTGGCTGGAGGCGAAGGACGAACCGCTGCAGGACTACCTCGACTACGTGCGCGACTATGACGAGGAGACCGCCGACTATCTGGTCGAAATGAAATACCGCCACTATCGCAAGCTGTGCATGGTCGGATTTTCGCAGGAGGAACTGGAGGAATGCCGGCCGATGGCCATGCGCGTGGCGGAGTTCTGCGGCAAGCGCTGGAACATGGAATACGAGGAGATCGTGGGCTCGACCTCCATGCTCCAAAATCTGCTCAAGCTGCCAGCGCAGCTCGAATCGGGCAACAACGACGAATTCGTCGTGGTCCGGCCGGGCGGGGAGATCGAGGTCGATATGTTCCTGCGCGACGGGGAGTCGGCGCCGGCACAAACTGCGGCCCGGGATGGCTAGCGCAACCAGTCTACGACGTGCTAGACGATAGCGTCTACCCCGCGTGCGGCGCGGATGACGCGCATGATTTCGACGCAGTTGCCGCGGGTGCGGTAGAAGATCACGTAGCGCTGGAACAGCAGGCTGCGGATGCCCTCCTGCAGCTCCTGGCGCGGCGGCCCCATCTCCGGATGCAGCGTCAGCAGCTGGCAAACCTGTTCGAATTGGTTGACGAAGCTCAGTGCCGCCGCAAGATGCTCCGCATTGGTCGTGCCGAAGCGGACGCTGGGCATTGCGATCGTCTCCCAAATGCCGTTGAGGTCGGCGCAAGCCTGAAACGTAAACTGCATCCGGCTGGAAACTGTCATTCGGCGCGCTCGGATGCTTTGCCGCGAAGGTTACGAAATACCTCGAGACTGAGGCTACCCGTTTGCTTCGCAACGGTGTAAGATCGCGCTACTCGTTCAAGGTGTCCGCCGGTGCTTCCCGCCGGCGGGTGAAACGGGAAACAGGTACCGCGCGAAGTCTGCGCCCAAGCCTGTGCTGCCCCCGCAACGGTATGTGAGCGCGGGTCTGTCTCGATGCCACTGCAGGCACGCGCCTGCGGGAAGGCGACAGATCCAATCCCACGAGCCCGGAGACCGGCCTTTCGCGACAGGTGGAAACACTGCGGGGACGCGGTGCGCCGGTAGTGGTTCCGTACTCCCCCGCGTTTCCTTTGTGGTCTTGTTTGTGCAGCCTGCGGGGACGCCGGCTGCGGGGGAATTTCATGAAATCCAAGCTAGTCATTGCCGCCATCGGCTTCGCCCTGGCGGCGCAGGCGTTTGCCCAGGAGGATGCCGTGGTGGTCACGGGCACGCGCTTTCCGGAGAAGCGGCTCGAGCATCCGATCGGCGTAACTGTGATCACGCGCCAACAGATTGCGGACAGCGCCGCGGCGAGCCTGCCGGAACTGCTGTCGCGCTATGCCGGCGTCAATACGCGCAACAATACGGGCAGTCCCGACGTTGCCGTGGATCTACGCGGTTTCGGCGCGAGCGGCGACCAGAACACGCTGGTGCTGCTTGACGGCCAGCGCCTGAACGACATCGAGCTTGTGCCGGTGCGCTGGTCGGCGATTCCGCTCGATGCGATCGAGCGCGTAGAAATTCAGCGCGGCGGCGGCGCCGTGCTGTATGGAGGCGGCGCCAGCGGCGGCACCATCAACATCATCACGCGCTCGCCGATTGCAGGCGCGAAAAGTGCGACTGTCGCCGCCAGCCGCGGCTCGTATGGCACCGACGAGCTGCAAGCAGCGTTCAATCTCGCTGGAACCAATACCGGTTTTTCGCTTTCGGCGAACCAGCACAACTCGGATGGTTACCGGGCCAACAACCGGCTGGAGCAGGGCAGCGTACTTGGCGATCTGCGCTGGACCGGAGACCGTGCCGGGCTGGTGTTCAAATTCGGACTGGACAACCAGAACTTGCGCCTGCCCGGCGCGCGCACTGCGGCCCAGTTCCAGAGCGATCCGCGCGGCACCGCGACGCCCAACGACTACAGCGGGCGCGATGGCCAGCAGGCAACGCTCTCCGGACGCTATGCATTCGACGCGGCCGAGTTCGCCGTCGATCTTTCCTACCGCGACACCAAGCGCACGGGATTCTTCGATGATTACAGTGGCTTCGGTTTCAGCACCTATACCGATACCCACGCCAAAGTCTGGTCGCTTACGCCGCGCGTGAAGCTGCCGTATCACATGCTAGGGCGCGACAATGTGCTCATATTCGGCATGGACGCGGACAGCTGGGACTACCGCGGCCTGCGCGCGGCGCGCTTCGAACTGCTCGGCACGCCGCAGGTCGATCTGGCCGCCACGCAGAAGGACCGCGCTTACTATGCGCAGAACGACACCGCGCTCGGCGCGGCCACCAAGCTCACGCTCGGTGCGCGGCTGCAGCAAGTGGATATATCCGCCGATGACCGCGCCAATCCGGCGGGCTACGCCAGCGCTTCCCAGAACCGCAGCCCGCGCGCCTGGGAAATCGCTTTGCGGCACAACTTCACATCCGCGCTCGCGCTCTACGGCAAACTCGGCGCGAGCTATCGCGTCGCCACCGTGGACGAGATCTATAACCAGTTCGGCGGTCCGGTGTTCGATTCCGTGGTCACGCCGCTGGAACCGCAGACCTCGCGCGACCATGAAATCGGCGCGGAATACAAATCGGCCGCCGGAAAACTCCGCGCCAGCTGGTACCGCATGGATCTGCGTAATGAAATCCATTTCAACGCGCTTACCTTCACCAACATGAACCTGTCGCCGACGCAGCGCGAGGGATTCGAACTGGAGGGCAGCCGCAAACTGAGCGAGCGCGTCGACCTGTTCGCCAGCTACACCCATGCGCGCGCGGTGTTCCGCGAAGGTGTGTACGTGGACGCGCTGACCGGCGCCAGCATCGACTTGGGCGGAAAGAATGTGCCGCTGGTGCCGCACAACTCCGCCAGACTCGGCCTGAACTGGCAGCCGGCGGAGAAGACCCAACTCAGCACCGTGCTGGCTTACGTCGGCAAACAGTACTACGACAACGACCAGGCCAATACCTTTCCCGGGCAGATGCCCTCGTTCGTGACTGCCGACGCCAAACTGAGCCGCATCATCGGATCCTGGACCCTGAGTGCCGCGGCGAACAATCTCACCGACAAGAAGTATTACACCTACGCGATACGCAACGGGGCCGGCACCTCGTTCAACGCCTACCCGATGGCCGGCCGCAATTTCCTGCTCACCGCGGCCTACCGCTGGAAATAGCCGGGAAGAACGCGCTTGCGCCGAACGCTGCTCATCTGGCTGGCTCTCGCGGCGGCCGCGCTTGCAGCTTTCGCGCTCGCGCTCGCGAGCGGCAGCGTGCGCCTGCCGCCGCTTGACCTGCTGCACGCGCTGGTTTCCCCCGGCGACGGCATCGCGGGCGAGATCGTCACCCGCCTGCGCCTGCCGCGCGCGCTTGCCGCCTTTGCCGTCGGCGGCCTGCTCGCGCTCGCGGGTGCGCTGATGCAGGTGCTGCTGCGCAATCCGCTCGCCGACCCTTATGTGCTGGGCCTGTCAGGCGGCGCGGCGGCGGGTGCGCTCGGCGCCATGTTCGCCGGCCTGGGCCTCCTCGCGGTGAACCTGGGGGCGAGCGTGGGCGCGTTCGTGGCCATGGCGCTGGTGTTCGCATTCGCACGGCGCGATTTTGCGCGCCAGCAGGTGCACGGCGCGCTCGATGCCTCGCCGCGGCTGTTGTTGACCGGGGTGATCATGGCCGCCGGGTGGGGGGCGTTGATTACACTGACGCTGACGCTGGCGCCGGAAGCGCGGCTGCGCGGCATGCTGTTCTGGCTCATGGGCGATCTGAACGGCGTGGAGTCATGGGCACCGGCGCTAATCACGCTGGCGCTCGCGCTGGCTCTGATGCTGCCGGCGGCGCGCGATCTCAACGTACTGCTGCGCGGCGAGGCGCTGGCGCATGCGCTCGGCGTGCGCGTGGCGCCGCTGCGGCGCCGGATTTATCTGGTGGCTTCGGTGGCGACCGCGCTCGCCGTCACCACCGCCGGCGCGATCGGCTTCGTCGGCCTGGTGGTGCCGCACGCGCTGCGCCTGGCGCTGGGCAATGATCAGCGCATGCTGCTGCCGGCGAGCGCACTCGCCGGCGGTACGCTGCTGCTGCTCGCGGACACCGCCGCGCGCAGCCTGATCGCGCCGCAGCAGCTGCCGGTGGGCGTGATTACCGCGCTCATCGGCGTGCCCGCGTTCCTGTTCCTGCTCACGCGCAAGCCGGGGCGAATCGCATGACCGCGCCCTTGCTCGAAGCGCAGGAACTGGTGCTGCAGGTGGATGGACGCATCCTGGTGCGCGACATGAGCTTTGCGCTCAAGGCAGGCGAGGTATGGTGCCTGCTCGGGCCCAATGGCGCGGGCAAGTCCACTTTTCTGCATGCTGCGGTCGGCCTGCGCGCGGCGCAGGGCGGCGCGCTGCACCTCGGCGGCAAGCCGCTGGCGCAATGGCCGGCGGAGGCGGCCGCGCGCCAGCGCTGTTTCCTGCCGCAGAGTTTTCACGACGCCTTCGGCGCGAGCGTGCTGGAGTGCGTGATGCTCGGGCGCCATCCCTATCTTTCGCGCTGGCAGTGGGAAGGGGAGCATGAGCGCGAACTCGCCTTGGCCGCGCTGCATGCGGTGGACCTTGATGGTTTCGCGCAGCGTGACGTGCTCACGCTCTCGGGCGGCGAGCGCCAGCGCGTGGCGCTGGCAGCGCTGTTCGTTCAGGATGCGCCGCTGCTGCTGCTGGACGAACCGGTATCGCACCTGGATCTGCATCACCAGATGCTGGTGCTCGAGCACCTGGTGCAACTGGCCCGCGACCGCGGCAAGGGCGTGCTGTTCACGGTGCACGACCTCGATCTGGCGGCGCGCTTCGCCAGCCACGCGCTGCTGCTGACGCCGCAGGCGACGGCGCTGCACGGGCCGGTCGATGCGGTCATGACCGAGGCCGCGCTGGGGGCTGCTTTCGGCCACCGGGTTACGCGCATTGAAGCCGCCGGCCGCGTCCTGTTCGTGCCGGGCTGAGATGGCCGCGCTGCGACGCAGCTTGCGGGTGGCTTTGCGTGCTGTGCTGGTATTGACGCTGCTGTCGCTCAGCGCCGCGGCGGCGGCCGAAATCCGTCTCACCGACGACGCCGGCCGCACGGTGATTCTGCAGCACCCGGCGCGGCGCATCATCAGCCTGACGCCGCATTTGACCGAACTGCTGTTCGCCGCCGGCGCGGGCGAGCGCATCGTCGGCACGGTTGAGTTCAGCAATTATCCAGAGGCGGCGCGGCGCATCGCGCACATCGGCGACAGCGCGCAGCTCGACCTGGAGCGCATCGTCGCGCTCAAGCCCGATCTGGTGCTGGTGTGGCGCGACGGCAGCGGGCAACGCCAGCTCGAAAAATTGCTGCAGCTCGGCATCCCGGTGTTTTACAACGAGCCGCGCCGGCTGCCGGACATCGCGCGCACGATCGAACAGCTCGGCCGGCTGGCCGGCACCGAGGCGCAGGCGCTGCCGGCCGCGCGCGCGTTTGCAGCGCGCCTGGCCGAATTGAGCCGGCGCTACGCCGGTCGCGCGCCGGTCACGCTGTTCTTTCAGATCTGGGCCCAGCCGCTGCTGACCGTCAATGGCAAACACCTCATCAGCGACGCAGTACGACTGTGCGGCGGGCGCAATGTCTTTGCCGGCTTGGCGCCGCTCACGCCCGAGGTAACGACCGAGGCGGTGCTCGCCGCCGACCCCGAGGCGATTGTCGGCGCGGGCGTTGAGGCCGGCGAGGGGGGAAACCTGGATGCCTGGAAGCAGTGGCCGCGAATGCGCGCGGTCGCGCGTGGCAATCTGTTTCTCATCGATTCCGATCTCATCAGCCGGAACACGCCGCGTATCCTCGACGGTGCCGAAGCGCTGTGTGAGCAACTGGACACGGTGCGCGCGCGGCGCAGGTGAGCCGCGTCCGCTGCGCGCGCCGCCGGCCCATTCACCGCCGCGGGGTTCTCTGCTATCGTGCGGGCATGCTCAAGGATCCGGTCGATCTGCAAAGCTTGCGCCGCATGCTCATCGCCGAGCCGCGCCGTCCAGGCATACGCGCGCTTGGCGAAAAAGAGGACGCAGCACTTGTGCAGACGGCGTGAAGCGGGACGCAGGCGCGTAGCAGCCGCGTGATGAAGATCGCCCTGGTGCGCCAGCGCTACAATCCGTATGGGGGCGCGGAGCGCTTCGTCGACCGCGCCATGACTGCGCTCACCGCCGAGGACACGGAGCTGAGCTTGCTTACACGCGCGTGGCCGGAAGCGGAGGACGCGGCGGGTGCAGGCAAGCCGTGGCAGCTGATCGGCTGCGATCCTTTCTATATCGGTCGATTGTGGCGCGACTGGGGCTTCGCCCGCTCCGTCTGCGCTGCCGTGAAGGCGCGCAGCTTCGACTTGGTGCAATCGCACGAGCGCATCAGCTGCTGCGACGTCTACCGCGCCGGCGATGGCGTGCACCGCCAGTGGCTGATGAACCGCAAGCGCGCTTCGGGTCTCTTGGGACGCATCGGGCTCGCGCTCAATCCCTATCACTGGTACACGCTGGCGGCGGAAAAGCGCCTGTTCAAAAGCCCCGGCTTGCGCGCGGTGATTTGCAACTCGAACATGGTGAAGGAAGAGCTGCGCCGGCACTTTGGCCTTGCCGAATCAAAGCTCCATGTCATTTATAGCGGCGTCGATCTCGATGCGTTTCATCCGCGGCTGCGCGAGACCTGGCGCGCGCGCAAGCGCGAAGAGCTTGGCATTGCGCAGACGGCTACGGTGTTCCTGTTTGTTGGCTCAGGCTTCATGCGCAAAGGCCTGCTGCAGTTGTTGCGCGCCTTGGGCAGCGTGCGTGATGCCCACTTGGTGGTGGTGGGCGCGGACAAGGAACTGCCGCGCCTGCGGCGAGAGGGGGCAAAGGGCGCGCTCGCCGCGCGGGTGCATTTCACCGGCGGCCAGGAAGATGTCAAACCATGGTATGGCATGGCAGATTGCTTTGTGCTGCCCACGCTCTACGATCCCTTCCCCAATGCCGCGCTGGAGGCGATGGCCTGCGGGCTGCCGCTCATCACCAGCCTGCAATGCGGCGCCGCCGAATTCGTCGAGAGCGGCGTACAGGGCTATGTCTGCCGCGACCCGCTGGACGTGGTGGAACTGGCGCGCTGCCTGAACTTGGCGGCTGCGCCGGGACAGGCGGAACGCATGGGCGCCGCCGCGCGCAGCAGGGTCGAAGCCTGCGGTCTGGCGGACATGGCGCTACGCTTGACGCGGCTGTATGCGGATTTGCTCCGAACCAGGCCACAATAGCGAAATCTTTTCGGTGGCCAAGTTTGCGAAGATCGACGGACAGACTTAATGCTCTGATATAATTGGACATTTTCCGTATGATGGAAATACGATAATGGCTGTCCCCGAAACCAAGAGCCGGGTCCTGTACGCGCGCCTGATGCGCTACGTCGCGCCGTATTGGCGCATGTTTGGCCTGTCGATTCTGACTATGGCACTAGTGGCGGCGACCGAGCCGGTATTTCCGGCGCTGATGAAACCGCTGCTGGACGGCAGCTTCGTCGACAAGGATCCCACCACAATTCGCTACATTCCGTTCGCCCTGATCGGATTGTTCCTCGCGCGCGGGGTGTTCGGCTTTGCCAGTGACTATGCGCTCAGCTGGGTCGCCAACCGCGTGGTCTACGATTTGCGCGCGGAGATGTTCGGCCGCTTGGTCAATCTGCCCACGCGCTATTACGACGACGCATCCTCGGGCGCGCTGATATCCAAGCTTTCCTACGATGTGACCGGCGTGACCGCGGCCGCGACCAGCGTGCTGACGGTGATGGTGCGCGACAGCCTCACTGTGGTTGGATTGCTGGGCTGGATGTTTTACCTCGACTGGGAACTTTCGCTCATAACGCTGGTGATAGGGCCGATTATCGCGGTGGTGATCCAGTCGTTCAGCGGCCGGCTGCGGCAGGTGAGCCGCGACGCTCAGCATGCGATGGGCGACATCACCCATGTGCTCGACGAGGCGATCGAGTGCCACAAGGTGGTGAAGGTATTCGGCGGTCAGGAGTACGAGCAGCGCCATTTCGGCGCGGCGATCAAGCGCATGCTGGATTTCTCCATGCGCCAGACCATTGCCGCGGGCGCTTCGGTGCCGCTGGTGCAGGTGCTGGCGGCAATCGCGGTGGCGGTCATCATTTTCTATTCCACACGCCAGAGTGGCGCTGGCGGAGTGACAGTGGGCGGGTTTGTTTCGTTCATGACCGCCACTTTGATGCTGCTCTCCCCGCTCAAGCGACTCACCGGCGTCAACGCTTCGCTGCAGCGCGGTCTGGCGGCATCCGAGAGCGTGTTTGCGATCGTCGACGAAGCCCCGGAGGAAGACAGCGGCACCCAGATTTTGCACCGGGCGCAGGGCCGGATCGAATTCGAACGTCTATGCTTTAGCTATCCCAACGCCACCCGGCCGGCCCTGGACGATGTCAATCTTGCGATCGCCGCTGGCGAAACTGTTGCCCTTGTGGGCGGCTCAGGCGGTGGCAAGACGACTCTCGCCAACCTGATCCCGCGTTTTTATCATCCCAGTGCCGGCCGTATCCTGCTCGACGGCGTCGACACGCAGACGCTCACGCTGGCCAGTCTGCGCGCCAATCTCGCCCTGGTCAGCCAGGACGTGGTGCTATTCAACGATACGGTTGCGGCGAATATCGCCTACGGTCCGCTGGCGGGCGCCGGCGAGGCGGCAATCGTCGCCGCTGCCGAGGCCGCGCATGCGATGGAGTTCATCCGGGAAATGCCGCAGGGACTGCAGACCATGATAGGCGAGAATGGCGTGCGCCTATCCGGCGGGCAGCGCCAGCGCCTGGCGATCGCGCGCGCCCTGCTGAAGAATGCGCCGGTGCTGATTCTGGACGAGGCCACCTCGGCGCTGGACACCGAATCGGAGCGGGTGGTGCAGGCGGCGTTGGACACCCTGATGCGAGGCCGCACCACGCTGATCATCGCCCACCGCCTTTCCACCATCGAAAAAGCGGATCGCATCGTGGTTTTGCAGCACGGCAGGATTGCTGAAATAGGCTCTCATGCGGAACTGCTCGCACGCGACGGGCCGTATGCGTACCTGTACAAGATACAGTTCGCCGTTGAAGTCGACAGCGCAGAACGGCAGCAGAACCCGGCGCGCACCCGCGCCAGGCCGACCCCGGTCATTTGAGGCGATCGCCGAGCAAGCTCGCATAAGCGCGCGCCACGGCATCCACCGAGATATCCTTCACTTCTTTGCTGGGCGCCTGCAGCAGTTCATATGCCGGACCCCAAGGGTGCCAGCGCGCCGCGGTGGACTGCCCGAACAGGCAAACGATGGGCTTGCCCAGGCCGGCGGCCACATGCATGGCGCCGCCGTCGCCGCAGATCACGACGTCGCAAACAGACAAGGCCGCTATCAGTTCTTCCAGCCGCCGGGTCGGCGCCGGCACAATCGGAAGCCCGCGCGCGAGTTGAAGTACGCGGGCGGCTTTTTCATCATCGCCGGGGTGCTGCGCATGGTCCTCACTCCCCGGTGCCCATAGCAGCAGGAATGCGCTGCCTTCCGCCGCCAGTTGCCGCGCCAGTTGCGCGAACGACTCGGCAGGCCAGCGCTGCGAGGATTTGCGCGCGCTGATGTGCAGGCCGATCAGGCGTGACGGCCGCTGCGCCAGGGCGCCGGTGATGAGTGCATCGATGCGCGCTTGTTCGTCCGGTGCCGGTACCACGCGCGGCACGGGGGTCTCGTAGCGCAAACCCATGCGAGCAAGCAGGTGACAGGTCTGCTCCACCTCGTGCGGACCTGCGACCATGTCTTCCTCGCCGCGCACCAACAGTCGGCTGCCGCGGATCCAGCGCGCGAAGCGCAGCGAACTCGCCTGTGCGCCGCCGGGCAGCAATATCCAGTCAAAGCGCTCGCGCCGCAGGGCGAGTATGGTTTGTATCCGCCGCAAATAGATGCTGAGCACCGACTCGCCAACCGCGCGGTGCTTGACCTTGGTGTAGGACCAGAGCGAGTCGATGTCTGGGTTGCCGGCCAGTACGGCGGCGTTGTAACGCGTCGCCAGGACGAAGATACGTGCGGCCGGCAGTTGTGCGCGCAGGGCACGCAGCAACGGCGTGGTGCATACCAGGTCGCCGATGTTGTCACGGCGGATGACGAGGATCTTCGATGCGGCGGATGCGTTCATGCTGCTTGATGCCGCTTGTTCGTTGCGCGTCCGTTCCGTGGTCGAATCAAGGCGACCAACGCTCCGGCGCTTATCGGCGACCATGATGATGCCGCACCGCTCATGTCATGTCCTTCTGCCACGCCGCTTGTTCCAGGAGCGGCGGAAATTGTGTGCGAATCTGGAAATACGCCTGCTTGCGCGGCGCCAGGCATAGCACGCAGAATCGATCAGCCATGCCGTAGGGCGAGATCGGCCGGGTCGCGGCCGTTTTCGGGATAGATTCGCGCGTGCCCGGGCCGCATACCGTGCCGCCTGAGGAGGCGAACGGCAGGCGGCTGACGCGGACCCGCGGGTCTAGATTCACCACCTCGCGGCTACTGGAGAGCAGCAACGGGCTCAGATATGAACCGATCAATCCTGCGCCGCCGATCAAACAACTGCGCATACCAGTCCCTCAGTCCTGCGCCGCCAGACCGCGTCGCTGCCAGGCCTGGCGGATTGCCGCATCGACGCGGTCCCAATGCTCCGGCTGTTTCCACGAGCCGACGAAATGCGCAATCGCCGCTGCGGAATCGATGCCGCTGCCGTCGCGAGCGATACGCACCTGATTGTAGCGGGAGCAGGGCAGGCCGGCCACGATTGCGTCCCCGGCGCGAGTTTTAATTCGTACCGTGGCCGCGGTCTGACCAAATCCCTGGTCGTGGCGGTGGACAAGATTCGCCAGCGCAGTCTGATCGGAAGCGCCGTGCCTCACCCGGGACATTTCGTCTATCCACAGATCCAGCAACCCTCTTGCGGCCGCGGTTTGGTTCGCGAACATCACGCCCGCATTGATCAGAACCACGGGCAACGGCCCATCAGGACCGGGCGGCTCCCACCTCCCGCCGATACGCACCTGCTCCGGGTCCACCACGGTGACGGCGAAATCGCTGTCGGCAGCGGGATATCCAGGGAAGTGCCGGAGCACGACCGCGTCTGCATCCACATACGCCAGCGCTCGATCTGTGCGGGACAGCGCGTCGCGGATGATGTACGGCTTCTGGCAGCAGATGCGCATGAAATACTGCTTGCTCGAGACGAAAGCCTGTTTGTCTATCATCCAGTCGTGCCTCTTTCTGGCGCGCAGCTTGAAGCGCAGGCGGCGGGAGAGATACTTCAGTTCGTCGCGCAGGTTGAATCCCGGCCAGAAGAAACGGAAGTCCGTGGCGGTGATCCAGTCCGGCGCCTGCCAGGAACGCTCAGGCCAAGGAATGCACTGAGCGTCGGGGTATTGAGAGACCAGGGATGCCAGCGCGCCTGAGGGCTGGGCCGACACGTCGTATATGTACAGGCGAGATTCCGGATTGAAGCGTCTGGCGCTGGATAACCAGTGCGCTATCCATCCAGCATAGTTGTCGGCGGCGAAGGTGACGAAATCGATGGTCGCGCGCATCTGTCAGGCAGCCCCGGAATCCGCTTTCGCTAATGGCTTTCTCAATACCCAGAGAAATTCATACCAGAGAAAATCTCGGAACTTGAAGTAGAACCGCTTGCCCAGATACCTGGCCCGGCGGGTCTTCTGTTTGCCGCAAAGATAGTAGGAGGCTTCGAATTCCAGTCCGAACCTGCGGCACAATTCGTTCATCGAAGGCGGCGTTATCCAGCAGGTATGTTCGAGATTCGCCGGAACCGAGTCGTGGTGCCACACGCGCTTAATGAACTCATAGGCGTGCGGATTGGGGGTCGAAATGACCAGTTGGCCGCCCGGTTTCAGCGAATCCCGGCAAAAGGAGATGAAGCCGCCGAGATTGTCCACATGCTCGATGACATCTCCGGCATGGATCGCATCGAAGTACTCGCGCTTGAACGGCTCCCCGGTTGCATCGTAGGTCATTAGGCGATCCCACCCATAATGGCCGCGCACATATTCGATGAGTTCATGATTGATGTCGAGGCCCCAGATTTCGTTGGCAGGCTCCAATTCGCGCAGCTTGAGATGGAACCAGCTGCTCTTGGTGACATATTCCAGGGTGTGCTCTGCGATGCCTATATCCAAGACGCGGCCATTGACATTGAGCAGATCGCGCACGAAATCATGATGCGTCTTGTTCTTGCCGAGTTCCGGCAGGAACACGAGCTTACTGATGGATGAATAATAATCGGACCATCCAACCAGGCTCGGGCCGTGGTTCGGATCGGCGGATAGGGCAGTCCAGTCGAACATAGTTCTTTACCTTCTATCGAGCAACCAGTGTGATGGATCCCGACGGCGTCAGCTTGCGCAGACTCCTGGCCGCTGTGATCAGATTGCGTGCCCGCTGTTCGTAAGTGTGCTCCCGCACTACCCGCGCGTGGGCGGCTTCGGCGATGCGGCGCGATTCCTCGAAGTGGGCAAGCCAGTACTGGATCCTAGCTATGCAATCCGCCAGGTCGGTGAAGCCAGCCCATTCCGCGGCCAGGTCGAAATCGTCGGCTGCATGGCGGCGTTCATCGGTGAGCAGGAAACCGCCCCGCGCAGGCACCCCGTAACAGCGTTCCGGCAGGCCCCAGCTTAGCGTGCCGCCGTGGTCGCAGGAGGAGCGATAGGACAGGTTGATGCGGGAGCGCTGAATCACGCGAATTTGCTCCTCTTCGCTGATCCCGGAAGAGTGCTCGATGTAGTGGCGGATACCCAGCGTGTCCAGGCGCCGCCGCAATTCGGCGAAAAAGCGCGCGCGTTCGGCATGTTCCTTGTAGCGCTCACCATCCATGTTGCCGAGGAAGGACACGTCGTACTCATAGAAAGCCGGATCGCGCATCTGCTCCAGCGTGTGGCCGTGCAGGTTGAAGTTGCGCACCCAAACGGCATTCGCGCTGTATAGCTTGACCGGCGCGAAGTTCCAGGTCGGTTGCAGGGTATGGCTGGCGTAGATGTCCAGGGGGCGCAATAGCCGGAACAGGGCCAGGCGGCGCCAACGGATGCCCATGTGCCAGGGGGCGTCGCGGTCCAGGCCGATCAGCGGCACCCCCGCAGAGCTCAGACGGCGCTTGAGCCCGAGCGCAGCCCAGGGTCTGCGGATTGCCTCGTACACGTTGACCACGCAGGCTTCGGATTTCGCGATCAGATCCGGTGCCGGTGTCCATGCGTTTTCCACCACGCGGCAGCCGATGTTTTCAAACGCTTCCTTCAGCGGCGGGAAGCCTTTGCGATAGTTGAGGATGACTGTGTCGCGCGGCATGGATGGTTTAGCGGACATGTTCGGCGATCATCCGGGCCGTGGCTTGCGTCAATCGGGCAACCCGCTGGGTGAATGCGGTTTCGGAGAACTGCTCGAGGTGGTGTTTGGCCGGCCCGGGCGAAACATGAAAGGGCTGTGCGACGAGTCGGCGCAGGAGCTCATCGAAACTTGCGCCGGCATCGGCGCGCGGGTCCTCAAAAAAAAGGCCAGTTACGTTGTCGGCGACGGTCTCGGTAAACGGGCGGGCGTTGACCGCAAGCACCGGCGTGCCGCAGGCCTGGGCTTCCAGGACGTTGAGCCCGAGCGCCTCCTTTTCGGGCAGCCCGGCGAGCAGGTAGTCGAGTTTGCGGTAGACGGCGCCGACATCGCGCTGTTGTCCCCAGAAGCGCGCGCGTTCGCCGATCGGCGCCAGCTCCCGGCGCAGGTCGCGCACCGAGGCATAGCCGCCGGCGCCGAATATTTCCAGCCGGAATTCGGGATGGCGTGCCAGTACCGGGGCGATGTGCCGGAACAACAGGGGGAACTGCTTGATCGGCGTGAGGCGGGAAACCAGTCCAAGGGCGATACCGGGTGCGCGCGCGAACCGGGGTCTTGAGCGCAGCGTGTCGTAGAGCGGATAGATCCAGGAGAGCAGCCGGTCGCGGCCTTTACGCGTATCCCAGTCGTAGGGCGAGGTGGCGAAGATCGGCGTGTCTGCGCTTCCGCCGCGTCCCCGCAGATCGGCGATGCCCCAGAGAGGTTCCGTATGAACCTGATGGATGCTGGCCGCATGCAAGCTGTCGACGACGTGCGCGGATACCGCGTAAACCAGGTCATAAGAACGCAGATGAGTGGGGTCGCGGCCATACAGCGGCATATGCGCGATGGCGCTGAGAAAGTGTCCGGCTTCGCGCAACGGCGCGAGTTCGCCTTCCCTGGCGGGAGTGTGAAACAGCAGCCAGCTCGATGAGCCGGCGAGGTTGCCGCTGATGTCGGCTATGCTCTTCACCGGTATGGCCGTGCATTCGGCCGGCAGATGCGCCGCCCAGTGCGGGTTACCGGGGTGTACGAACAGGGTTGTGGGAATCTGCAGGCGTAGCAGGGCGCGAGTGAAGAATACGCTATAGACCTCGCCGCCGCCCCAGCCGGTCTGCAGGTTGACCTGGTAACAGCGGGTCATGCCAGCCAGCTCCTCAACCAGCTTTTCGCGATGCGGCGGCGCTGCGCGATATTAGTAGTGTTGTTCCACAGCAGGGCGTAGACGCCGTCGTGGCGCAATTGGTGGTAGAGGCCGCGGCGCAAGCCGGGCGAGCGCACCTTGCGCAGCTTGTGGAAGATGGACAGCGCGCCGTCCACCAATTGCCAGCGCAGCAAGGCTTGCAGTTCCGCATCTTCGCCCAGCGTTGCGGCCAGATCGGCTAGTCCACGCGCGTTATGCGCGGAGCTGGCGATGATGGCGTCCAAGCGCTGGTCCATGATGTCAGCGGGCAGAGGACGGACGCGCTGGCGGTAGAAATAGCCCGGCGCGGGGTCGTAGGCCACCCGCTGCGCTTGCAGGAACGCGCGCGTGGTCCACAGCACATCTTCGTGGATCAGGCGCGGGACGAAGCGCATCCCCAGACGCTCGATGAAATCACGCCGATACAGATGCATCCACACCATGTGCAGCAGGGTCTTCTGCGCCAGGCGGCGGCGCAGCACCTCGCGGCCCGGCATGACCTCCGTGGACAGCGCATCGCGATAGATGGGGTGGTCTTCGCGGCGGCCCTCGAAGTGATACATGGCATTACCGTGCGCCAAGTCCAGATTTTTCGAGCGGGCGAGCTCGAGCAGGCGGCGGTAATAGCCAGGCTCGATATAGTCGTCGGAATCGACGAAAGCCAGATACTCGCCGCTGATGCGATCCAGCCCGGTGTTGCGTGCGGCGGAAAGACCGCCGTTGTCCTGGCGGATCACGCGCATTTGCGGATGCTGCACCGCGTAGCGGGCGAGGATGGCAGGGCATTCGTCGGTGGAGCCGTCATCGACGAGCATGATCTCTACGCCGTCCAAGTTCTGCGCGGCCAGGCTATCCAGACAGCGCTCGAGAAAAAGCGCGACGTTGTATACCGGCACGACCAGGCTGAGCAGCGGACGATTCAAGATCCTTCCCTGAACAGGTAAAAGACGTGCTTGCGCATATTGCCCAGATCCAGGGCAAAGCCGGCGGCGAAAAGCCAGCCCAGCATTTCCGAAATGCGGGTGTAGCCGAGCGCCTGCGGATGTACCTCGATCACCATCTTGCGGATGGGATCCAGTCGCGCATGGCGCAAGAACTCATATTCGCCGCCCTCGATATCGAGGATCATGAAACTCGGCCGGACGCGCCGAATCTCCTGATTGAGGTCGATCTGCCTGACCCGAATGGGGGTGGAGTCCTGAGACAACTGGATCAGCGACGAAGCCCAGTAATCTTTTTCCAGCCAAAAAGTCTGCTCGCCTTCACCCTCGCCCAGAAGAACATTGCTTACCGTGGGCGTCACCTGGTTGAGTTCATGCACCTGCCTGATTACATCCATCAATTGCGGGTTGGCCTCATAAGTGAACACCTGCTCACCGCCAATGACTTTCGCGCACAGCGCCGACAGAAAGCCGATGCCGGCGCCGACTTCCATCACCACATCATCAGCGGCGATCTTCTTCGTCACCAGTTCGGCTTCCTTGGATTCGTATACGCCAAAAAAAATGTCCTTGACGATCGGCGGCGTGATCGCTGGGTGTTTGATGGGCAGTTTCACGCCGAAATTGGTCGAATAGCTGGGCTTCGGGAAGTGCCAGAGGATGCGTTTGATGCGTTTTTCCGTCTTTCCGCCAGGTCTGATCATGGTTTGCTCTCTTCAAGCGCTCGATACGTTGTGTCCGGCTAGCCAGATCAGCAATACCACGAAGGTGTAGGCCAATCGCCGCGAAGCCTTGCCCTGCTTCGCAGCATGCCAAAGCCGGCGCACGGCCGCGGCATTCAGGAAGGGCGCCAGTTCCTCGCAGCGGGCGACGTAATGCTCGCAGGCGGCGTTCCATTGTCCGTTGAAATAGTGGTTCAAGGGCAGCGAAAATCCGTGCTTGGGCCGGTTCCACACGGCTTCCGGCAAATGCCGGCGGGCCAGGGCACGCAGCAGCGCCTTGCCACCATCGATGTCGTAGTGCACGTCGGCCGGCCAATCAAGGACCAAGTCCAGCACCGGCTTGCCCAGCAGCGGTACGCGCACTTCCAGGCTATGGTCCATGCTCGCCCGGTCGGTCTTGACCAGGCAGTCCTCGGACAGATAGGTCCAGAGATCGGCGCGCATCAGGCTGGCGGTATCCATGCCTCGTCCATAAGCCAGAGTCAGTCCGCGCCATAGCATGAGCGTATCCTGCGGCCGGCAGGCGACCAGAGCGGCCGGGCTGAGATAGCCGGCCAGATCCTTGCGCGAACGCGCGAAGGGACCCAGCTCGACCTGCTTGTAGAGCATCATTTCGCGTCCGGCCAGGCCCCGGCGCAGCAGGATGCCGGGCAGCCAGCCGGCGCGCGCGCCGTTGCGCAGCAGGCGGCGGCCGAAGCTGTCGGGAAAGCGATCTTCGGTCTGCGAAAAACGCGGGTAGCCGGCAAACAGTTCGTCGCCGCCGTCGCCGCTGATGGCCACGGTGACCGCGTGCCGGGTGAGGCGGGACAGTTCATGGGTCGCCACGTAGGCCGGATCGGCCAGCGGTTGGTCCAGCGCAGTGATGGCGGCTTCGAAGACGGCGCCGTCGATCGCCGGCGCATCAATCACCGTGTGCTCAGTGGCGTATTGCTCGGCGACCGCGCGTGCGGCCGGATTTTCGTCAAAACCCGCTTGCGGAAAACGGATGTTGAAGGTCTTCAACGGCCGCACACCCGCCTCGGCCATGTAATGCACCATCAGGCTGGAATCGATGCCGCCGGACAGGAAGGCGCCGAGCGGCACATCGGCCACCATCTGCCGGCGCACGCTCTCGCGCAGCGCGGCGTCAACCGCCTGCAAGGCGTCGGCGAAAGCTGGCGCGGGCGCGCGCGGCGCCGGCGGCTGCCAATAGCGGCGCAGCGTCAGCCGGCCGCTTTCATGTTCGAACAGCAGCAGGCTGGCGGGCGGCAACTGGCGGACATCACGCAGGAAGGAATGCGGCGACTGCACTGCCTGGCAGGCCAGATAGTCGCGCAGGGCTTCGTAGTCCAAGCGGCGCGGGAAGCCGGGGAGCGCGAAGAACGGCGCCAGTGTAGAGGCGAAGACCAGGCCGCCGTCCAGCGCCGCGTAGAACAGTGGCTTGACCCCTACGCGGTCGCGTGCCAGCACCAGGCGCTTCGTTTCTGCATCCCATAGCGCGAAGGCGAAAATGCCGTCGAGCCGGTCCAGCAGCGTTTCGCCCCAGGCGCGCCAGCCCTGCAACAGCACCTCAGTATCGGATTGCGTGTGGAACGGCCACCCTTGCGCTTCCAGTTCCTGGCGCAGTTCCCTGAAATTGTAGATCTCGCCGTTGAAGGCCAGGGTCCAGCGACGGTCTTCGCTTTGCATCGGCTGCGCGCCGCCGGCGAGGTCGATGATGGCGAGGCGGCGATGGCCAAACACCGCCGCGCCTGCATCCACCACACCGTGGCCATCCGGGCCGCGTGGGCGCAGGGTTTCCAGGGCCTCGTGAACCTGGGCGCGCCAGCGGGTGCCGACCATGCCGAGGATGCCGCACATGCTCAGCGCACCTCCGCTGCCAGCGCCGCATAGCGCGCTGCCACGGTGCCCGCGTCGAAAGCGTCGAGTTCATCGGGCCGCCGGGGCCGCGCTTCCTGCAGGGCTTCGCGGATTCGTGTCGCCAGGGCGCTTGCATCGTCCATCGGCACCAGCCAGCGCGCCAAGTCACCGCGCAGCACCTCGCGCGGCCCCGACGGACAATCGGTACTGACCACGCGGGTGCCGCAGGCGAGGGCTTCCACCAGCACATTGGGCATGCCTTCGTGATCGGAGCACAATACCAGCAGCTCGGCCGCAGCGATCCAAGGGAAGGGATTTGGATGGAAGCCTGCTACTGTGACCCGGCCAGACAGTCCTTTGGTTTCGATCAGGCGGCCGAGCTCGGCCGCGGGCTCGGTAAGCAGCACCAATTCCATATCCAGGCCTGCCAGGCTCCATGCGTCCAACAGAAGATCGTGGCGTTTCTGCGGGGAAAAGCGTCCCACATGGATCACATAGGGACGCTTGGGCAGGTCCGGCTCCCGCATGCCGGCCAACTCGAGAATGCGCTGGAAATCGAAGGGATTATGAATTACCGCGATGTCGGAGGAGAGACCCAGGCGCTCACGCAGGTCCGCGGCCACGCCCTCCGATACGGCGATCAGCGACTGACCCTCGTAGAGGGAGCGGTAACGCGCCAGACGTCGTTTGGCTTTCGCCGCGCTGTTCCGAATAAGCTGGTCAATTTCGGCCGAAAGAGTGTTGGCGATGCGGTAGCGCACACGCGGGAGACGCGCGCGGCGTACCACCTCGTCGCAATAGGGCAGGGTCGAGACCGTAAGTCCTATAGGTCGGCAGGCATCGAGTCGTTTCCATAGCCGGGCAAGGCGCCAGGCGGCAATGCGCTTGCCCAGCCAGCCGTGGCCCAGCGTGCCCCCCGGCGAGGTGACAATATGCAGCCTGATGCCTTCGGGAACCGTATGCTCGATCACCGGCTCAAGCAGAATCAAGTCCACGCCATGCTCTCTCCCGGCGAGCGTAGCCGCGATATTGAGCATGGCCCGTTCGGCGCCGCCGCCGGCGAGGTTGGTCACGATCAGGGCGAAGTTCACGCCAGCGCCTCGCGCACCTGAGCTAGCACCATGTCCACCGAAATATCCGTCATCGGGTAATCATCGGGAGAAGTTCCCTGTCCGGCGCGCGGGTGGTCCACGGTCCACAGGCAGGGGTGCGCCAGCGGCGCCAGCAGACGACTCGGAGAAGAACCGTGATACATCGCGACCATAGGCCGATGCAGGGCCCCCATGATATGCGTCGGGCCGGTATCGACTCCGATGTACAGGTCCAGTTCGTTCATCAGCGCCGCGGTCTGGCGCAGCGACAGGCTGCCAGCATAATGGGTCGAACACTCCGGAAGCGCGTCATGCAGGGCCTGGGTGCGTTCCCGTTCGAGGCTGCCGCCGAAAATCAGGAAGTGCGCATGCGGATGCTCGGCGCGGATGCGACGGCATAATTCGATGAATCGTTCCACGGACCAGTCGCGGTAACCCTTGGTCGGAAAACTGGCGATCTGCAGGCCGATCAGCGGCCCGGCTCCGGGCATACGCATAGGTGCCAGACGGGTTGCGGCCCATTCGCGTTCGGCGGCACTGACGACATAAGAGAGGTGCTTGCCCGCAGGTGCTAGTCCGATCGCGTCGGTGAGGGCGAGTTGATAGTCCACCGCATGCCGGCTTTGAAACGCGGGTTCTTCGACGGCGCGCCAGAGCCGCGCATCCAGCGCCGGATAACGCTGGCGGAAGGCGACAACCCTGCGCGCCACGCGCAAGGCATAGGCGACCAAGGACTGGTCGAAGCCGAAGACCAGCGCCAGATCGTAGCTGCGGCCGGGCAGCCAGCCACGTGGGAGGGCTAGATTCTTCGTGATGCGGCCCAGATGATGGACATGGGGCAGGCCTTGCAGAACCTCGGCCCGCTTTGGGTGCGCCAGGCAGGTCAGGCGGGCCTTGGGGTAGGCCGCAGCCAGCGCACGCAACACCGGAGTGACAAGGAGGGTGTCGCCGATGCGCGAAACCTGCACTACCAGGATGTCGTGCACGGCATCTGTTTCAATGTCCATCACGTGATACCCGAGCCCTAGCGGCGTGTGCGCCCGGACTTCAGGATCCGATGCGGCTTTATCCTGCGGGCACTGAGGCAGAAAGTGAGCATTTCCGAAAACCGGATGTCCTCGCGTTGGCAGCTAGCGCCGGCGATGAGCGTCTGGAGCGTTGCGAGCACGGCGGCGGCATCGCGACTGCGCGCGTCGGCCGGCTCGTGTTCAGTGGCCACAACTCACCAGTTCAAAAACGCGCTGCATCGCGTCCAGCATGGAATCCCGCGTGTAGCGGCTGAGCGCCGTCAAGCGGGCGTCTGCGCTTAAGCGTTTGCCCAGCTCGGAATCGTCCAGCAGGCGTTGGATGGCCTGCGCGAGCGCCTGAACGTTTTCGGGTGCAACGATCAGCGCGCTCTTCTCGTGCTCAACTACCTCGGGAATGCTGCCGACAGGGGTGGTCACGATCGGTATGCCGACCAGCATGGCCTGGAGCATCGCCTGCGGCACGCCTTCGTTGGCATAGGAGGGCAGGCAGAACAGGTCGAAGGCCGGCAGCCAGCGCTCCGGATCGTCGCACTGACCGAGAAAGCGAACCCGATCGCCCATCTGCAGACGCGCCACCATTTCGTGCAGATAGTCCCGTCTCGGGCCGTCGCCGATAATCAACAGGCGCCAGTCGTGGCCCTTGATCTGGCGGCAGGCGTCGATCAAATAGTGGTGGCCTTTCCAACTGCGCAGTGTGGCGACGATGCCGATATAGCGTAGATCGGGATCGAGACCGAGATTCCGGCGAGCGGCCAGGCGATCTCCCGGCTGGAAGCGTTGCGGGTCGATGCCGGTGGGGACGGAAGTAATCATGCCGCCCGGATAGCCGTTGGCGCGGATCAATGCCTCGCGCAAACGCTCCCCGGTAGTGACGATGTACGTGGTGGCACGGGTGTAGAGCCAGCGCGAGGCGGCATTGCGCGGAATCGGTGCCGAGATGTGGCGGGTGCGTACCAGCGGTGGCGGTGCCGAGAGAAAAAGTCGCGCCAGTGCCACCAACCAGGCATCGGTGGAACTGTGAGCATTGATGACATCGGGCCGGCTGCGCACGATATGGCTGCGCAGCTCGAGCAGGCCGCGAAGACTCTTGCGCCCGATCGGCAGTGCGACGGCCGGCACGCCGTAACGTCCCGCCTCGGAAAAGATTCGCGCCTCGGGCGGGCAGGCCAGGCTGACATCGTGACCGCGCCCGATCAGGCCGCGGGCTTCCTCCAGAATGCGGATCTCCTGGCCGCCCCAGCCGCATGAGGCTTCGGTGTGGAGGATTTTCATCCCGCGCGTTGTGATGCCAGCTCGGCGGACAGCTTGACGATGCGTTGGGCGGGTGCCGCGGCGGCGTGTTTCCCGATTGGGCGGGCCTCGGTGCCGACCCAACTGTTACGCTTTCGGACGATGCGCGATTTCAACGCCGGTGCTCCATCAATTCCAGCGCTGCGTCCAGGACCCGCTCGACCGGGATGATTTCCAGGCAGTCGCTGCGCTTGCTCCCGCCGCAGCCGTCGAAGCCGCAGGGGCGGCAGGAGTGATCCGATGTAATGACACGGGCGGGCACCCGCCACGGTCCCCAGATGTCCGAGCCGCTCGGGCCGAACAGCGCAACGACCGGCGTTCCGACAGCCGCTGCAATGTGCATGGGCGCCGAGTCCATGCCGATGAACAGGCGCGCGCGCGCCGTCAACGCAGCCAGCTCTTTTAGGTTCAGTCCGCCTGCCAGGCTGGGGGCAGGGACGGGCATGCGGACCAGAATGCGCTGAATCATTCCGGTTTCCTGCGCGTCGGGACCGCTGGTAAAGAGCAGGGGGAAGCCGTGCCCGGCCAGGCGGATTGCGAGTTCCGCAACCTTGTCTTCGGGCCAGCACTTGAACTGCCAGCGCGAGCTCGGGTGGATCAGAATGAACTTGCCCGCTTCGAGGCCGAGTTCATGCAGATGTTTCTGCGCGCCGCGTTCGGCATCCGCACCCGGGACCATGACCAGTTTCTTGTCCGTTTCCTCCGGCCAGAGCCCGATCCGGCGCAGCGCGTCCAGATTACATTCGACCATGTGGCGCGCGTTAGCTTGAGGATACAGATGAGTGAAGCTGTTTCGATACAGCCTGCCGGGGTGCCTCGGCGCCACCGAAATCGCCGGCCTCAAAACCCGCGCCAGCCAGGCGCCACGCGCGCTGCTGGTGAGGTGGATCATGAGGTCGTAGCGGCGCGAGCGCAAGGTCCGGAGCAGGCGCCATTCTTCGCGCAGGGAGCCGCGCTTGGCGACCAGATGCAACTGGTCCAGCGCCGGGTGCTCCGACAGCATATCGCGTGTGTCCTGATAAACCAGCGCGTCGATGTTCGCCAGCGGCAGATGCCGTTTGAGCGTGCCGAGCACCGGGCTCGCCAGCAGCACATCGCCTTGGTGGCGCAGCTTGGTGACCAGTACGCGGCGGATACGATCAGAGTCCAGGGAGTCGCTTATGCTCAAGGTGGCTTAGGGTGCAAAACGGGCCGCAATTTTATTCGGAAGTTGCTGGCGAGTATAGCCGCAATTTCCATGCGGTTCAGTGCGTTGAATTCGCCCGGTATGTCCGTTTCCACCGCAGCCAACGGCAGTGTCGCCAGCCCCCAGAATTAGCACCGGCTTTCCCGTCGCGCCGAGCACACCGCGCAGACGGCGCTCCTTCCACACGCGGTAGCCGAGCCGGCTTCCGCCGAGCATCAGGATCAGCAGCAGCGGATCGAGCAGCATCACCGAGCGCGGCACTGGCGGTTCCTGATGCGGCAGCATTACCAGCGCCAGAGCGATCATCAGGGTCGATACCCCGACAGCGAGGGCGATGCGCTGCACGTCGGGCACGCTGGCATAGCGCCAGATGCCGCGGTACATGCCGAATCCAAAAAACGAGCGCCTGCAGCGGCACCACCCACAACATCGTTCCCAGCATGTTGGAGATGTTGTATAGCGGGACGTCCGTGTTGAAACGCAGCCAGTAGGCGAAATATCAGGCGATCGCGGCCGCAACCGCATCGTGACCCAGCGCCATCCGGTTGCGGATATGCATGCCTAGACAGTCGCCGCGCGCATGACTTTCGCCACTGCGTCGCAGGTATCGCGCATGTCCTGCCGGGCGAGCCCCGGGTGCAGCATGAACATCAGGGTCGAATCGGCGAGCCGGCTCGCCGACGGCAGCGGCTCGTTCGGGCCGAGGCCGGCGTTGATGAATGCCTTTTCGAGGTAGATCTCGCTGCAGGCGCCGGTGCCGCAGGGGATGCCCTCGGCGTCCAGGGCCTCGAGGATTCTTTCCACGTTCCATCCTGGGCACAGCATTTCAGTACGGACGAAGGCGTAGTACTTGTAATAGGCATGCTCGCTATGGGCGGGCGGTGCGGCGAGTCGCAGGCCGGGAATCACGGCCAGCCCCTTTTTGAGCAGCGCGGCGTTGCGCCGCCGCTCGCCGAGCCAGTGCGGCAGTTTTGCCAGCTGCAGCCTGCCGATGGCGGATTGCATTTCGGTGATGCGCGCATTGCTGCCGAAACTCTCGTGCAGCCAGCGAAATCCATAGTGGAGCTCGCGCTCGAACACCGCGGCGTAGCTCTTGCCATGATCCTTGTGGGACCAGGCTTTCTCCCACAGCGCGCGCGAATTCGTGACCAGCATGCCGCCTTCGCCGCCGGTCGTGATGATCTTGTCCTGGCAGAAGGAGAACGCGCCGATATCGCCGATCGATCCGGTTGCGCGTCCCTTGTAACGCGCGCCCATGCTTTGCGCGCAGTCCTCGACCACGGTGAGGCCGCGCGCCTTGGCAAGGGCGAGGATTTCGTCCATTTCGCAAGGCCAGCCGGCAAGGTGCACCGCGATCACGGCCTTGCTGCGCGGGCTCAGCGCTTTCTCCAGGCTTTCGGCCGTGATGTTCTGGCTGTCGGGGTCGACGTCGGCGACCACCGGCGTTGCGCCCATGCGCACCACGCAGCTCGCCGACGCGATAAAGGTTTTGGACGGAACCACCACTTCGTCCCCCGGGCCTATGCCCAGGGCATGCAGCGCCAGTTCCAGCGCGAGCGTGCCGTTGGCGAGGGCCACGGCATACTTGACGCCGACGTAGCGCGCAAACTCGCGCTCGAATTCCTGCGACTGATCGCCGGTCCAGTAATTGACCCGCCCGGAGCGCAGCACCGCGGCCACTGCTTCGACCTCGTCCGCGGCGAAATGCGGCCACGGCGCGAAGGGCGCTTTGCGCACGGGGGCGCCGCCATCGAGCGCCAGGCGCTGCGCTTCATCGGCGGGCAAAGCGTCCGGCCCCATGCTCACTCCCGGGTGCGCGCGGGCACGCCGGAAATCTTCGACCCGTCCGCCACGTCGCGGACCACGGCGGAGCCTGCGCCCACAATGACATTGCTGCCGATGCTCACTTTGGGCGTTACCGTGGTGCCTGCGCCGAGGAAGCTGCCCCGGCCGATGCTCACGTCGCCGCACAGATGGCAGCCCGGAGCAATGTGCACGCCCTCGGCGATGCGGCAGTCGTGGTCTATGGTCGCGCCGCTGTTGACGATGCTGTGAGCGCCGATGTGCGCGTCGGCATTGACCACGCAGCCTGCCATGATCACGCAGCCCGGCGCGATTTCAACGCCGCGGCTGATGCTGGCCCGCGGGTGAACCGCGACTGCAAATTCCCAGTTCTGCGCGGACAGCAAGGCGGCGAGTGCGCTGCGACCGGCGTTGTCGCCGATGGCGACAAGGGCCAGGCGCAAACCGGACGAACGCAGGCCAGGCAGTTCCGCCCGCGTTCCAAGCACCGTATAGCCGAAAAAGCGGTTGCCCTTGAGCGTGGCGTCGTCGTCGAGCACGCCGGCAATGTCGAAGATGCCCTGCTGCTCGATCAGGTCGATCACGACCTTGGCGTGGCCGCCGGCGCCGAATACGAGGAGTTTTTCCTTCGATTTCATTTCTTTTCGCTGCTTTTCGAACCGGTGAATTTGGGCATGGTGGCGTGGCCAGGCTGCGAAATGCCCCGCGGCCGCAGCATGCGCCATGCCGTCATCGCAAGGATTCTCAGGTCGAGCCAGAATGAGCGGTGCTCGATATACCAGAGATCGAGCTCGAAACGTTCCTCCCACTGCAGCGCATTCCTGCCATTCACCTGCGCCCAGCCGGTAATGCCCGGCCGCGCTTCGTGGCGCCGCGCCTGGCGCGCGTTGTACAAGGGCAGGTATTCCATCAGCAGCGGACGCGGCCCGACCAGACTCATATCGCCTTTGAGCACGTTGAACAGCTGCGGCAGTTCGTCCAGGCTGAATTTTCGCATCAATTTGCCCAGGGGTGTCAGCCGTGCCGCATCCGGCAGCAGCGCGCCCGCGGCGCCGCGCGTATCGGCCATGGTGCGGAATTTATAGAATTCGAACGCCGCGCCGAGGAGTCCCGGCCGCAGCTGCGCAAACAGTACCGGACGGCCCAGCGTCCAGCGCACTGCCAGGGCCAGCAGCGCGAGCAAAGGCGAAAGCGCGACCAGCAGGACGAAGGCGGACAGGAAATCGAAACTGCGCTTTAGCATGTGATCGGAAATCGTCAGTCGGCCTGCGACGGGGCCAGCAGCGTGATGTAGTAGTCGACCCAGGCGGATGTCACGACAGCGGATGAAAAGTCGCGCGCCGCCCTGTGCCTCGCGCTTTCGCCCATGCGCCGGCGCATGCCTTCGTCGTCCGCCAGTGTAGCCATGCATAGCGCGAGCTGTCGCACGTTTCCTGCTTCGAACAGCAGGCCCGTTTCATTTTCGACAATGGCGTCGGTAATGCCATAAATGCGCGAACCGATTGCGGGCACGCCCGCCGCCGCAGCCTCGATGATGGTGGTGCCGAATCCCTCGCGGTAGCTCGGCAGGCAAAATACGTCCGCGGCAGCGAAAAAATCCTGCGGCCGATCCGTGAGCCCGGCGAAGTGCAACCTCGCGGCACAGCCCGCAGCCGCCGCGCTGATCTCGGCGCGCAGATCGCCTTCGTCCGGGCCGACCAGGAGCAAGTGTGCTTGTGCGTGCACTGCGCCGACCTCGGCAAACGCCCGCGCCAGGTCGACCAGGCCTTTGTCGCGGTTGATGCGCCCGAGGTAGAGATATACGACCGCAGCGGGTGCCAGGCCATGGCTGGCGCGGACGCGCTCGCGCGCGGCAGCATCGGGGCGAAAGCGCGCCATATCCACGCCGCAGATGGAGCCCCGGGCAAGCACCGCCGATTTGCGCGCCGTCACGATGCCCTCGGCGATCAGGAAGTCGCGCTGCGAATGGCTGTCGGCGAGCACGTGGGTCGCCAGCTTGGCGATCATCCGGTCCACGCCTTTTAGCAGCGTCCGCATCCAGCCGCGGCGGGTAATCCAGACCTGGCCGGTGTAGCTGTGCAGGCGCAGTGGCACGCCGGCTAGCTTTGCGGCGAGCATCGCGAGCAGGCCGGCTTTGGGCGTAACCGAGTGCACCAAGTCGAAATGCTGCGCGCGGAACAGTCGGTACAGCGCCAGCAGCGCGACGAGGTCGGCCCAGGGCGCGATTGGGCGCGCGATCGGGATCGCCACGCGGGACAACCCTGCGGGCCAGGGAAAGGACTCGTCTTCCGGCGCGAAATCGGCCACAGCCGTGACCTGGGCAATCTCGGTCAGCGCATTCAAGTGCTCGAGCATGAATGCCCTCAGGGTCAGAGGCGCAGCAACGACGATGCAAATGCGCGGCCGCTCGTGTCGATCAGGACTCTCGGAGATGGCGGAATCTGTTGCGCTAGGCGAAGGCGGCGACGCACCGGACCGCGGTTGGGACTCTTTCCAGATTTCCCTCCACCGGTTGATTTCCTCCTGCGGGGCGCCGCGCGCCTGGCGCTGGACGAACAGGCGCTGTGCCCCCGCTGCGGCCAAGGCGGCATCCGCCATGGCCTTGAGGGCGTAAGCGAGGAAGCCCAGCACCGCTTGACCGGGATGTCCCTGCGCCATGTTCACGGACCACTGCGAAATGGCGAGATGCTTGCGCGCGAGCAGGACTTTCCTTAGGGGCAGCCCGGTCTGTCGGTAGCCCAGGAGTACTTCGGGGAGGCAGGCGAATCGGCTCGTCCGATAGCTCCGCAGCAGCAGCTCCTGATCCTCCGCCCGCACGTATTCCGGAATGCGGTAGCGGTGGCGCCGAAACCACTCGATCCTGCCCATCCATGTGGGATGGGGAAGAAAGAAGCCGCGCCACGGCGCGGCACAGATCTCGCGGTGCGTGCGGCGCAATGGTGACAGTCCAACTATGGAACCATCGCCGCGGAACAGCAGCGTTCTGCTCGCCACCAGGTCGATGTCCGGATTGCTTTCTAGGAAGTTCGCCTGTAGCTTCAAGCGCTCGGGATAGGCGATGTCGTCCTGGTCCATGCGCGCCAGATATCGCCCTCGTGCCAGGTCGATGCCCTGGTTGAGCCGGGCCGCAAGGCCTTCATTGCGCCCATCCTGGACCACTCGCACACGGGGATCCGGCACGCCGAAGCCCGCCATGCATGCGTCGGTCGAGCCGTCGTCTATGAGAATGAGTTCCCATTCCTGGAATGACTGGCGGAAGACGGAGCCCAGCGCCAGGGGAAGAAGCGTGCCGGCGTTATATACCGGCAGCACGATGCTGACGATGGGCGCGGGAATCATGACGGCCCGGCCGCGCCGGCGAAGTGATTCCACGTCTCCCCGATTCCGCTTTCGAACGGAATTTGCGCCGTCCAGCCGGAGATACCTCGCAGGCGTGAGCTGTCGAGAACGTTTGCGGGTACGTCAAAACCGCGCGCCTGTTCGACGCGCAGCTCGATGCGAAGTCCATGGGCGGATGCAAGCGGTTCGATAGCCCTCAGCACATCCAGATTGGATCGTCCCGCCCCGGTGCCAATGTTGTAACAGCAGCCTGGCTGTCCGAGTTCCAGCGCAGAGCATATCCCCCGTGCGATATCGGCGACATGGACGTAGTCCCGTATCGTTCCTTCACGCCCGTAGATGGTCACGCCGCGTCGGCTCAGCACACGGGCGATCGCCGCCGCGACGAATCCCTGCCCGCTCTCGGAGAATTGCCCGGGGCCGTAGGCGTTCCCCGGCCGCACGATGATCACCGGCAGTCCGGTCAATTGGTGAAACATCAGGCCGTATTTTTCGATGGTCAGCTTGGTGATGCCGTACGGCGAAATCGGATCGGTGGGGTGTGCCTCGGTGATCGGAAGCGATTTCGCCACACCATAAACGGTACCGCCCGATGAGAGCAGCACAATTCGTTTCAGGCGCATTTCGGCGCCCAGTTTCAGCAGCGTTACGCTGGGCGGCAGATTGGCCTGGAGGTCGAATACCGGGTCCGCGAAGCTGGTCTGCGGGACTGTCGCGTAGGCGAGATCTATGATCTCATCGGTTTGTGCGAGAAGCTGTCGCAGCAGTTGCCGGTCGCCGTAGTCCCCGCTGACGTAGCGCACGCCTGCGGGCAGCTTGCGCAGCGGCGCGGCGCTGCGCCCTACAACGGTGAGGTCCCTCCCGCTCGCCGCAAGCAGCGGCACGAGATGACTCCCGATGAAACCGCTGCCCCCGATCAGGCAGCAGCGCATAGGCGGCCTCCGGCTTGTCCTGTCCCTGGCATCACATTCGAATCCAGTTGTTCGGAATCAGGTCGGAGGTGTCGCGAGAAACGTTCAAGAACCAGCGCTTCGGCGCGACCACGATTCTGGAAGGGTTTGCAGCCAGCCATGCGCCCCACCAGCTGAAGGAGCTGTTGGCAATGATCTGGTGGCTGCATGCGCGCATCAACATCAAATCCAGTTCAGGCCTTTCGGCGTTACCCTTCACAAATACTGCGGAAGAGTCCAGCGGGAGCTCGGCTCGGGCCCATTCCAGATCATCGGAAAAGACCAGGAAACGGCATCCGGGGCTGCGCTCTCTGAGCAAACTTATCGCGCGCCGATAATAATCGATAGAGCACAATCCGTGCATTTGCGCCGCGGCCTTGAGCTCGGCGAAATCTCCCCGGCGCACATGCAATCCGACACTGTTGCCGGAATGCGCGTGTTCCAGGCTTTGCGCGTTGGTGCCGGTCAGCGGCTCTTGAAGCGTGAAATCGCCGCGAATCCGGTCTGCGCTGTCGATGAAATAGCGCTCCGATTGCCAATAGCCGACCAGGCAGACGGGAGCTTGCAGCGTCCGCACGCCCGGGTCGTAGGAAAATGCGGGTTCGAAATGCCAGCGCCGAAACAAGGGGCGAAACAACGGAAGTCGCATGCCGACCTCCGTTACCCACTTTGGCCAGGTTTTGAGCTCCGCCGGCGCCGCAACTCTTGCGCGCAGCTTGAATTGCCCAAGCGCATATTCACGGCGGGAGTAAGGATGGAACGCGAGCGTGTGCCCGAATGCGCGGGTGTCCAGTAGCAGTTCGGCGCCCAGACGGTCGGCCAGGGCCCGTCCGGCCGCGTACTGAAACATCTGGTTTCCCAGGCCTCCGGTCAATCGGGCGACAAGCATGTGTCGTGCTCGCTGGAACAATCTTGTGCGGTCATCGGACCGGCATTCTGCCGTGGCGTGCGGCAGCGAACTGAGCGGCGGCGCATCTTCCGCGGAATTGCACATGCCTCCGACCTAAGCCGCATTGCTTCCGCTTGGGCCGGTTTTTGTAAAGACAAAGACACCCAGTGCATAACGCTGCTGCGCCAGTGCGGACAGCTGCGCTTCGTCCAGGGAACATGCTGTCAGCCTTCCTCCCTGGTGGATGACGCTAAGGGCGGTCACCTGGAGCGCGTTATCCCGCGCAAGGCCAATAATGGCGCGAGGATCGAATACGCGGTTGGCATTGAACTCGACCCGATCGATTCCGATCGGAACCGATAGATAAAGGATCCCGCTCGTTCTGAGCAGGCGGGCCATGTTGGCAAGGCCGCGTTCTGCACCTTTGGGATCAATCGGGTCGCCGTACCGTCCCAGGCCGAAATGTTCCAACGCATGCAGGCAGGAGAGGGAATCGCAATAATCCGTCATTCCTTCCGCCGGCTGCATCAGGCTTGCCTGCCTGAATGTCACGCCCGGTACTTGCGCCGCGATCGGGCGTATGTCAAAAACTTCGATTTCGCGGAAACTGGCCACATGAGCGACGAACCCGTCCACCCGCGATCCGACATCCACGTGCCTCTCCGGCCTGGCTTCAAAGATCCTCCGCGCTACCAGCAAATCCTGCCAAAAATATTCGAGCTTGGTCGCCCCGGCTTCGTCGTACCAGTCCTGCAGGCAGGGTACCAATTCGAGACGCCCGACATAGCTGGAACGAAAACGCAACAGATCGCCGAAATAGCGCGGCAGGCCGAGCAATGACCTTAGCGCGACTCTCGGGGCAACGCCGATTTGAGTCGTCAGCAGCCAATGAAGCCGCAGTGCCACTCCTTTCAGCGTCATGCCGGGCTCCTCATACACGCGATATACAAGCCGCGCTTGATTCCGCCAGCGCCGGCTTCAAGGGTGCGCTTGGGTTGTCAATCGGATCCATATTCAAATCGCTCGACAGTGCGTTCAAGGCGTTTCTTGCTGCTGGCGTACGTTCTCGACGGAGCGGCGCCGCATCATCGCGATAAGTCCTGGCCGGATGCGGTCAGCCAGCGCGGCCGAGGCCGCCAATGCGAGGCAGCCTGTAATCAGCAAATAGGTGAACCAGAGCCAGCGACCTTGATAAACATCAGGCTGCAGCAGTCTAGCAGCCAGCACGACGGCGAGTGCTCCGCCAGCGGGCAGGAGAACGTCGGCAAAGTACCAGGTCCATTTCTCCCGGGGAATCAGCCGGTGGTGCATGAACGGGATGGAGAACAGGACAAAACCGACATTCACCGCCACCCATACCCAGGCGGCGCCGACCGCGCCGTAGTGCGGGACCACCCAGAAGATGGCCGGGATGAGTATGACCGCTCCTGCCAGATTTCCTTTGAAGACAAGACTGGTCCAGCCATGCGCGAGTTGGCATTGATAGGGCATCCACATCAAGCCGTTCAGGAAAGCGCCGAGCGCCAAAACCGAAAGAATAGGCGCCGCATTTTCCGCCAGGCCGGCGCTTCCGGACCACATGAAAACCACGCCTCCGGCGAAGCCGCCCAGCAGCATTGCAACAGGAGCGGTCAGGACGGTAACCAGCTGCGCGCCCTTGTGGTAAACGGGAATAAGCGCGGCAATATCGTCCTTGGTCGAGAGTTCCACCATGGAAGGAAATAGCGCCGCCGTGATCGGCGCGACGAGCAGATACGATACGCCGGCGACGGTCGCTGCAAGGGTGTAATAACCGAAAAGCTCGAGCGACAACAAGCGCGAGAGCAGCAGCTTGTCCACCTGTGTAAGGAGCAGGGCGACAAAGCTGATTCCTATCATTCCGCCGGCAAACTTCCAGATGCCATAAAGCGATTCGCGTGAAAATCGAGGCCGCAAGGGCGCATCAGGCAGCGTCCGATGCACGCTCAAGGCAAACACCGCGACTGAAACGACGGAAATGAGGGCGTGCCAGAGAAAGAAGGCCTGGGCCGTGGCCGATATCCATATCAGAACCGCTACCGCGCCCCCATTGCGAACGGTGGCGAGTACGGCGTTCGTTGCGTTGTACCAGACCTGTCGCTGCAGCCCGAAAAGCGAACCGCGATAGATACCCTCCACGAAACGCAAGGCGACGACCAGGGCGATGTAGGACAGCGCGTGCGCAACTACCGGAACGGGGAGCGCTTCGGCTTTGAGCCAATTGCTCGCCAGATAGCCGGATGCGCCCCACACGCTCAAGCCGACCACTGCGGCCAGGCCGAAACAAAGAATTTCCAGGCTGCGCAGCAGGTCCCTGATGTGCTGAGGGCTATGGATCCCCGCTGAAAATCGGGCCATTTCGCGGTTCAGGGTGGGCGTCATGCCCATGTCCAGCAGCGCGAACCACGCCTGCAGCACGCCCATCAGGCCGATGAGGCCGTAGGCTTCCATGCCGAGGTAGTGGATGTACAGCGGAATGAAGACCAGGCCCATGACGGCGGACCAGCCTTGGCCGAGAAAGTTGGCGATGACGTTGCGTCTTACGGACATGGTTTGCCGCGCGCGGCTCGTCGCATTGCGGAAGGCAGACCCCGCATCCAGCGGGGAAGAACGACGCCGCTGCCGGCATTGACCATCAGGCCAGCGTCCGCGGCCAGATATTCTTTCCCGGCTCGACAAAGAGGAAGTTGTGCGTGGACAGGTCGGGCTGTTCTCCCCGCAGCACGCGGTCAATGTCTTCAGGGAGAATCCGGCGGCTTTGCCGGGTCGCGGTCCATGCTTCGTAACCCCTGTCCCAGAATGTCTTGAACGTGGCCGCAAGCCCGGGGTTGATGGGGACGCCCGTGGGCTGATGCTCCGCGACGGTAATCTCCACCAACCAAATCGGTTTTGGCTCCATGTTTAGGAGCGCCTGCGCGCCGTCGAGCATGGATTTTTCGGCGCCCTCGATATCGATCAGCACAAGGCATCTCGTGCCTCGAAACCTGGATCCCAGGACGGCATCCATGGTCGCAGCCGCCACCAGAGTAGGATACTGCTGCGGGGTCTTGGCCCAGCCCTTTACCAGGGACGCCCCGGTGCCGCCGCCATAGATCTTTACGGCGCCCTGTCGGTCGCTCAATGCCAGGGGAAATATCTCCACCCTGTCGGACCATCGATTGGCTTCGATATTCTTGATCAGGTACTGAAGATTCAGCGCGACCGGCTCAAACGCAAGCACCCGCTTGTTCATCTTGGCAGCTATGCAGCAATAGTAACCAATGTTGGCGCCGACATTCAGCAATACGTCTACCCCCAGCAGCAACGCCTTCACCAGCGCCGTCTCCTCGACTTCGAACAGCCCTTGCTGCATTGCCTTGTTGCCGACAAATTTAAATCCGAGCGCCGTGGGCTGAGGTTCGTCCATTAGCTGCCAGTGGGCTTGCACCAGCCGGTATGCCATCGCCAGCTTCGGGAAGCGCTCTACCAGAGGTTTGAGTAACCGAATGACGGCGTGCCTCATGCGGATAGACTTTCCATCACCGTAGCCCGCCCGAGCCTGGCGCACGCTTCGCCATTCACGCGCGCGGTCTCCGCGGTGCGGGCCGGCCGCCGACCGCTCCGGATACCAGGGAACTGAGCACGGCACTGCTCATCGCGCAGCTTGCCCAGGGAAGCCAAGTCGCCTGGATAGCCTCAACCTGAACAGTTCCCAGGAGCGAGTCAGGGCAGAGCTGTGCAGGGACGACAGGATTTCCGCGGGAATGTCGCCGTCATAGCCGGATTGGCGTATGTCTTCGACCGACCGCGCTCGGGAGGTATAGATCAATTCGATCAGCTGGTCGATATAAGCCTGACGCGATTCAGCCGGTATCTGGCGTCTTATTGCATCGAAGAGATAGAAATACTCATATATATTGAGCCGTTCATTCCCGGCGCAGAGCTTGGTGACCTGGTGCGCCGCCTGAGTCGTGCTGACGATCAGCGGTTTTTGCGTCGCGACGAAGCCGCTCGACTGCAGTACATGAATATACTGGGCAATATCCACAAGCCATACGAGATTTTCGCGATATTCCACGAACGATGCGCGGCGGATCAGCGTGGAACTGGGCGGACCGATGAAATTGCCGCAAAATAGACACGTAGGCTCTATGCGCAGGCGTGCGATCTGCCGCTCCGACGCGTGGTGGTGCCAGGTCTTACCTGAGGCGGCAATGCGCGCTGTTGCCCCCGAAAACGCAAACCCGGCCTTGGGATTCGAGTCGAGCATTTGCACGTATTCGGCAAGGCTCGAAGGGCTGGCGAACCAGTCGTCGTGATGCAGCATCTTTATGTATTCACCGCGGGAATGCCTGACCGCCCGATTCCAGTTTGCGGGCGATCCCAGTTGCGCCGGATTGCGCACGTAGATAAGCCTGGATCCGAAGGCGTATTCGCGGACCAGGTTTTCCACCGTCGCATCGGGCGTGTCGTCGGCGATCACGACCTCGTAGTCGTCATAGTCCTGACGCAGAATCGAGTCGAACGTCGCCCTGAGGAAGTGGGTCTGGCGGTAGGCCGGTATGCAAATGGATACCTTGGGATTCATGCGGCCGCGTCCGCTTTTCTGGCAACGCAAACGACGAAGTCCTTGTCCGGCAAGGACTTCACGACATCATGCGACTTGTAGTTCTGATAGAAGAAGCTTTCGGGTGAAAGCCCGGCCCGCGCCAGCCACGATCGAATCTTTGCCTCGTCGATATCGAATGTGAGATGAAACCCAAGCTCCACGGCTTCACGCGATCTTTTCTGGAGATACGGCGTCGAGAATATCAGGATCCCGTCAGGCTTCAATGCCCTGGAGAAATTCCTGAACAGGCGGATCACATCGTCCTCTTGCACATGCTCGATGGTTTCAAAGGAGCTTATGAGGTGATAGACGCCGTCGAATTCGATGCTGCGCAGGTCATCGCAGAGGAACTCGACGTTGTGCAGCTTTGCGTATCGATCGGCCACGGCGTCGATCACGTTCTGCTTGATGTCGATGCCGGTGACCTTGTCGGCCGTTTCCGCCAGCAGCGCGCTGCCATAGCCGCTGCCGCAGGCGAAATCCCCGCAGACCATCCCGGCCCGCACATATTGCCTGGCAAACAAGTACCTCTTGTAGTGGCTCTTTTGGTACATGTCCATCAGCGCGTAGTGCGGTTTTGAGCTGAGATCGATATCAACCCGCTCGCCGTTTTCCGCAAGCGCGGAGGGTCCGATGAAAATCGCTTGGAGGCGGCGCAAAATCCTGCCCAGCAGACCTAGCATGGCGATGCCTTAGGGTTTGACAATGAGGCCCTGGCACGTGGGCAGAGTAAGTATTTCGACGCCTTTTGACCGGGCAAATTCGTCATGGGCTCGCTTCTGATCTTCTGCCCCGGGATATGCGTAGTCGTCCAGAATGATCATTGCGCCGCGCACCAGCCGCTCCCAGAAGAACTCCAGCGCGGCGGCCTCGGGCATGACGCAATTCATGTCGATGGATAGATATGCCACTTTGTCCGTGTCCACCCTTGCCAGCGTCTCCGGTACCGATCCTTTGATGATCTTCGCCTTGAATCCTGAAAACGTCTCCTTGGCCTGTTCATATAAATCGACTTTGTCGCCGTAACCGATTCTATGATGGCGCGCCATCTCGTAGGCGGAGCTATATTGCGGATCCAATCCGGTGAATGTATCCAGAAGGTAATACGTCTTGTCGAGTTTGTTGAAATCCACATACTCCATGACCGCGCGGGAGAACAAGCCGGTATTGACGCCGCAATCGACGAAGTCGCCTTCGAGATGGGTCGCGTGGCTTGCGGCCCAGCAGAGCACGTGGATGCGCCATTCGATACCGCCGCCGGTAATGCCCGAGGTATCGAGGCGCTCGACGTGCGAATAGGCTTTCCGGAAAAGCGGATTTTTCAGGAAATCAGCATTGTTGTAGGTATAGAGCAGGTCCTTCTCGTAGGTGATCTTCGCGCGCGACAGCAGGATGTAGCGATTGCCCGTCAACCGCGTGAACAGCTTTTTCAGATGATGCTTCATAGAGGTGCGGAATCGGAAAAGGCGGGCTCGGACGCGATCATTCTGCAGCGGCGTGTTTGCGCTGCAGCGCAATCAGCTTGGCGTACTTGTGGAAACTATTGCAGCAGCCAATGACGATATGCACCAGGCCGGGCATGCCGTCGAGAAAGCCCAGCCGCAGGACGTAAAACTTTACGAAGCGCAGCAGCGGCGACAGCAGAAGCTGCGCCGGGCCCGCGCGCTTGCCCGCGTCGAACAATGCCTGCGCCTGCACGCTGGTATAACGGTTCTGCTTGTCCAGATAACTGTCCAGCGTTTCGGCCGAATCGTGCAGCAGGTCCCCTGCAATGCACGCAGCCGGCGCGCCGGCGAGCACTTTTTCGTGCACCGGGTCGTCGCTCCAGCCCGCGTGGCGCCGGTCGAACAAGCGCAGGCTCCAGTCCGGATAGCCCTCGCCGTGCCTCAACCAGCGCCCCATGAAGCGATTACAGCGCGCCATGGCATAGGCGTGCGCCGCAGGCGCCTCCAGCACCGCGAGGATGCTTGCGCGCAGCGGCGCGCTCACGCGCTCGTCGGCGTCCAGGCACAGCACCCAGTCATGCCTTGCCGCGCCGACGGCGAACTGCTTTTGCGGGCCGAAGCCCAGCCACTGCTGCTGCAGCACCCGCGCGCCGCGCGCCGCGGCGAGTTCGGCAGTGCCGTCGTCCGAGTCTGAGTCGACCACCAGCGTCTCATCGGCAAATGCGGCGCTCTCCAGGCATGTCCCAAGCAGGCTTGCGGCGTTCCTGGTGATGATAACGACGGAGAAGGGCTGGCGGGACAAGAGGCCGGATACCTTATAATCGATTTCGCGCGGGCCCCTATTCTAACAAAGCGCGTTCAGCCCTTTTCCCATGCCCAATATCCTTCTCATCAAGACTTCCTCGCTCGGCGATGTGGTGCACAACCTGCCGGTGGTGAGCGACATCCGCGCGCGTTTTCCGCGCGCGCGCATCGATTGGGTGGTGGAGGAAGCCTATTGCGACATTGTCGGCATGCATCCGGGCGTGCACCGGGTAATCCCGGTGGCGCTGCGGCGCTGGCGCGGCAACCTGCTCCGGCCGGCGCACTGGCGCGAATTCGGCCATTTCCGCCGCGCGCTGTCCGGGATGCGCTACGACTGCGTCATCGACACCCAGGGTCTGATCAAGAGCGCGCTGCTGGCGCGGGCCGCCTCGGGCGTGCGCCACGGCTTTGCCGCCGCCAGCGCGCGCGAGCCGCTGGCGGCGAAGTTCTATGACTTTGTCCATGTGGTGCCGCGCGACTTGCACGCGGTCGTGCGTAACCGCCGCCTCGCCGCGCTGGCGCTCGGCTACGAACCGCCTGCTGCGCTCGACTACGGCATCGCCGCGCCTGCTGCGGGCGGGCCGGCGGTGTCCGGGCCCTACTGCGTATTGCTGCACGCGACCAGCCGCGCCGACAAGCTGTGGCCGGAACCCGCGTGGGTGCAGATCGGCGGCGAGCTTGCGCGCCGCGGTTGCGCGCTGGTCCTGCCCTGGGGCGATGCGGTGGAGCGCGTGCGCAGCGAACGCATTGCGCACGCGCTGCCGGGCGCGTCGGTGCCGCCGGCGCTGGACATCCCGGCGCTTGCCGGCCTGCTCGCCGGCGCGCGCGTGGTGATCGGCGTCGATACCGGACTGACGCATCTGGCGGCGGCGCTGGGGCGCCCCGTGGTGGCGCTGTACTGCGGCTCGCGTCCGGGCCTGACCGGCGTGTACGCGGGACGGGACGCGCCGGTGCGCAATCTGGGCGACGCAAACGCGCTGCCCTCCGGCGCCGAAGTGCTCGCGGCGGCGGACGCGCTCATGGCCGGTAACGCCGCATGATCTGGCGCATCGGATACCGGCTGCTGCTGTGGCTCGCGTTTCCCTGGGCGCTCGTGCACCTGTGGTGGCGCGGCCGGCTCCAGCCCGCTTACCGCGAAAATATCGCCGAGCGCTTTGGCCGGTACCGGCAGCGGCCCGAACGGCCGCTGATCTGGCTGCACGCGGTGTCGGTGGGCGAAACGCGCGCGGCTGAGCCGCTGGTGCGCGCGCTGGCCGCGCGCTACCCAGGATACGAATTGCTGCTGACCCAGATGACGCCAACCGGGCGCGAGACCGCGCAGCAGCTGTTCGGCGACGCGGCGACCATCGCCTATCTGCCCTACGACTATCCCAGCGCCGTGGCGCGCTTTCTGGCGCGCTTCCGGCCAAGCCTGGGCATACTCATGGAAACCGAGATCTGGTTCAACCTGGTCGAGGCCTGCGCGCGGCAGGGGGTGCCGCTGTTTCTGGCCAACGCGCGGCTGTCGGAAAAATCGGCGCGCGGCTATGCGGGCGTAGCGCCCCTGACCCGCGCGGCACTCGGCCGCCTGGCGGCGGTCGGCGCGCAGACGCGCGAAGACGCCGGGCGCCTCGAGCAACTTGGCGCGCACGACGTCGAAATAACCGGGAATCTCAAATTCGATGTCGCGATCGCGCCGCAGCTGCTGCAGCTGGGTGCCGAGCTGAAGCGGCGCATCGGGCCGCGCCCGGTGCTGCTCGCCGCGAGCACGCGCGCGGGCGAGGAAGAACTGGTGCTGGATGCGCTGGAGCGTATCGATGTAGAGGGCCTGTTGCTGCTGCTGGTGCCGCGCCATCCGCAGCGCTTCGGCGAAGTAGCGGCGCTGCTGGAAACGCGCGGCCTGCGCCATGCGCGCCGCAGCGAAGGGCGCACGCTGCCGCCGGACTGCCGCGTGCTGCTCGGCGACAGCATGGGGGAAATGGCGGCCTACTACTTCGCCTGCGATCTCGCCTTCATCGGCGGCAGTCTCCTGCCCCTGGGCGGGCAGAACCTGATCGAAGCCTGCGCGGTGGGCCGCCCGCTGCTGTTCGGGCCGCACATGTACAACTTTGCCGAAGCCTCGCGCCTGGCGCTCGCGGCGGGTGCGGCAATCGAGGTTGCGGACGCGCCCGCGCTGGCACAACGGGCGCAACAGCTGCTGCGGGATCGGGCGGCGCTGGCGCGCATGGCGCAGGCCGCGCTTGAATTCAGCCGGGCGCACCAGGGCGCGACCGCGCGCAATCTGGCGATTTGCGAGCGCTTGCTGGAAAAACGCGTCTAACGGCGTTTCAGTTGGTACCTAGGAGCCGGTTGACCGCTTCCAGGTCTTCTTCGTTCAGCGTGCCGGCAGCGGCCTTGAGTTTGAGTCCGTTCACCAGCGTGTCGTAGCGCGCCTTGGCCAGGTCGCGCTTGGTCGAGAACAGCTGCTGCTGCGCGTTCAGCACGTCGATATTGATGCGCACGCCCACTTCGTAGCCGAGCTTGTTCGAATCGAGCGCGCTCTGGCTGGAAACCAGCGCCTGCTCCAGTGCGCCGACCTGCGCCATGCCGTTGCTTACGCCGAGATAGGCCTGGCGCGCCGCCTGCGCTGCGCTGCGGCGGGCCGCCTCGAGGTCCTGGCGCGCCTTTTCCTGGTTCGCGATCGCCTGGCGCACCAGCGAGCTGGTGGCGCCGCCCGAATACAGCGGTATCGCCAGTTGCAATCCGATACTGCTGCTGGTGCTGTCCGTGCCCAGGCTCACGGTGCCGATGGTGCTGATGCTGGCGGAGTTATGGCCGTAGCTTCCTACCATGTTCAGCGAAGGATAATGCCCAGCGCGGCTGCGCTCGATTTCGCGTGAGGCGACCTCAAGTGCGGCCTGCTGGATGCGCACAGTGAAATTCTGGTCCTCGGCGCTGGCGACCCACGGCTCGATCGCATTGGGCTGGGGCGGGCTGAGCTGCGTCGCCGGACTGAACGGCGCCAGCCCGTCCGGATATTTGCCGATGATCTGCAGCAGCGCACTCTTCTTGATTTCGAGATCGCTTTGCGCGGCGATCTCCTGGCTCACAGCAAGATCGAAGCGCGCCTGCGCTTCGTGCGTGTCGGTGATGGTGGCGGTGCCGACCTCGAAGTTGCGCTTGGCCTGCGCCAGTTGTTCGGAGATCGCGGACTTTTGCGCCTGGATGAAAGCGAGGCTGTCCTGCGAGGCGAGCACATCGAAATAGGCCTGCGCCACGCGCACGATCAGGTCCTGCGTCGCCTGTCCGAAAGCCGCCTCGGACTGGGCCACCTTGAAGCCCGCCTCCCTGTACAGCATGATGTTCTGCCAGTTGAACAGGGGCTGCGTCAGAGACACACTGTAGCCGTTGGTGTTGCCTTCGCGCTTTGACGGCGGCACGGCACCGCGAAAGTCGATGTCGATGTTGTTCATCTGGGTGAAACCGCTGGCGCTGACGCTCGGCAGCATCAGCGCCAGGCCCTGCGGCAGGCTTTCGCGGCCGGCGTCGCGCGCCGCGCGTGCCGAGGCATATACCGGGTCGTTGGCACGCGCCTCGCGGTAAGTTTGCAGCAAGTCTGCCGCCGCGAGCGGCTGGCTGAAAGCAAGTACGGCGAGGAAAATCGCCTGTCGTTTCACGTCTGGCTGTTTCATTTCAGTCTCAGTATCGGGGCATCGCGGGTTCGACCTGGTCGGCCCAGGCATTCACCCCGCCCTTCAGGTTGTACAGCTTGGAAAAGCCGTTGCGCTCCAGAAACAATCCGACGTGGAAACTGCGTACCCCGTGATGGCAGATCACCACGGTATCGGAATCGCGGTCCAGGTCCTGTACCCGCGCCGGGATGGTATTCATCGGCGCGTGCATTGAGCCGTCGATACGGCAGGTCTGGTATTCCCAGGGCTCGCGCACGTCGAGCAATACCGGCGGTTTGCGCGCCTTGTCGGCGAGCCACTGCTGCAGCAGCTGCGGCGTGATCTGGGTCATGCTCAGAAGCTGAAGCGCTCGCCCTGGAGCGCGTTCGCGAGCGGCGCAATCCGCGTCTCGAGCAGATCGATGGAACTGTAGCTGCCTTCGCCGGCACAGCTGAACAGCCGCGCCGCCATCACCGGCGGCTCGCCCACGACTGCGAACAGGCGCGCGCCCGCCTTCATCTGCTGCAACAACTGCGGCGGCAGCACTGGGGTGGAGCCGGTGAGCACAATGACGTCGTAGGGTGCGTGCTTGCTCCAGCCGCGCGCTGCATCGCCGAGCTCCAGCGTCACGTTTGCAATCCCGGCGCGGCGCAGATTGGTCTCGGCCGATGCCTTCAACTCGGGCTGGATTTCGACGCTGTAGACATGCTGCGCGAGGCGCGCGAGCAGGGCGGTGAAGTAGCCCGATCCGGTGCCGATCTCCAGCACCTGATCGCCCGGCTTCAGCGCCAGCTCCTGCAATACGCGCGCTTCCAGCTTGGGCGCCCACATCTGCTCACCCTGGCCGATCGGAATTTCCAGGTCGGAGAACGCCAGCATGCGGTAGGCCGCGGGGACGAAATCCTCGCGCTTTACCGCATACAGCAGGTCCAGGACTTCCTGGTCGAGCACTTCCCACGGGCGGATCTGATGCTCGATCATGTTCCAACGGGCTTGTTCGACGTTCATCGCAGACATGGCTGATTGACTCTCGCAGGCGGTTTGACGAAGGCAAATTTTACCACCGTTTGCAGCGCTTTCTTGTGACCCTAGTCACACACCGCGCGCGGCGTTAGCCGGGTCGGACGGTCCCGGGGCGCCCGCGCCGCCGGCTTGCGCATCGCGTTTGCGATCCGGCGCACCCGCGCCCTGCGCGGCCCCGAACCAGTGCCGCGCGCGCTGCGCAAGATCGTCCAGATAGGTGTAGATCACCGGCACCACCACCAGGGTGAGCAGGGTCGAGGTAATGATGCCGCCGATCACCGCGTGCGCCATCGGTGCGCGCTGCTCCGAACCCTCGCCGATGCCCAGCGCCAGCGGAATCATGCCGAATACCATGGCGAAGGTCGTCATCAGGATCGGGCGCAGCCGGATGCGGCCGGCTTCAAGAATCGCCTGCGCGCGCTCCTTGCCCGCCGCGCGCAGCTGGTTGGTGAAGTCCACCAGCAGGATCGCGTTCTTGGTCACCAAACCCATGAGCATGACAAAGCCGATGATCGAGAAAATGTTGAGCGTCGAGCGCGCGATCAGCAGCGCGAGCAATACGCCGATCAGGGACAGCGGCAGCGACATCATGATCGCCACCGGCTGCAGGAACGAGCCGAACTGGCTCGCCAGTATCAGGTAGATGAAAATTATCGCCAGCAGCAGCGCCGACAGCGCGTATCCCATGGTTTCCTGGATGTCCTTGGTCGAACCGCCCATGACGAAGCGATAACCCGGCGGCGTCGGGACCTTCGCCAGTTGCGCGGCGATTTCCTTGCCCAAATCGCCCGCGGGCCGGCCCAGCGCGTTCGCCGTGACCAGCACTTCACGCGTCAGGTCCTTGCGGTTGATTTGCGTGGCGCCCAGGGTCGGAACGAATTCCGCAACCTGGCGCAGCGGGACCATTTTCGGGCTGCCGTCGGCGCCTGACTGGTTGCTGGCGATGTAGATGCGCCCGAGGTCGCCGCGGTTTTCGCGCTCACCCTTGGGCAGGCGCACCTTGACGTCGTAGTTTTCCTCATCCGGCGCCTTCCAGCTGGAGATCGCTTCTCCCGCGAGCAGCGGCCGCAGCGCCTCGCCGATCTTGCCCACGCCCACGCCGAGGTCGCTCGCGAGTTCGCGGTCGATGCGCACCGCCACCGTGGGTTTGGCGGCCTTGAGGCTGGAGTCGATGTCCACCAGGCCGTTGATCCCGCCCATGATCGCCTTGACCTGCTGCGACAGCCGTTCGATTTCCGCCATGTCAGGGCCCTGCACCGAGACCTGCAGCGGCTTGCCGCTGCCGATCGGCGCGTATACGCCGAGGTTGGTGATTTCAATGCCCGCAATTTGGCGCAGGCGCTCGCGCATGCGCTTTTGCAGCTGTTTCAGATTGGCGGCGCGCTGGCCGCGATCCACCAGCCTGACGAATATGGTGGCGTAGTTCTTGCCGGGTGTGGTTCCAGTGTTGAGCGTCGCGTAGGTGTAGATCACTTCGGGATACTCGCGCAGCGCGCTTTCCGCCTGCTGGACTTTGGCCTGGGTGAATTCGAGCGAGGAGCCCACCGGCGTGTTCAGCTGCACCAGGATCTCCGCCAGGTCGGCCTCGGGCACGAATTCGGAGCCTATTTTCGGCACCAGCGCGAACGCCCCGACAAAACTCGCCAGCGCGATGGCGATCACGCTCTTGCGGTGTGCGAGCGCCCATGAAAGCAGGGCGGAGTAACGTTCGCTGACGCGCTCGATCATGGCTTCATTGCGCGACAGCATGCGCGCGAACCAGCCTTTGCCGTGCACTCCATGCGCAGCCGGGTCGTACCAGACCGAGGACAGCATCGGGTCGAGCGTGAAGCTCACGAACATTGACAGCAGCACCGCCGCCGCGACGGTGATGCCGAACTGGTGGAAAAACCTGCCGATGATGCCGCCCATGAAGCCCACCGGCAGGAACACCGCCACGATGCTCAATGTCGTCGCCATCACCGCCAGGCCGATCTCCCTGGTGCCGTCGAGCGCGGCGTCGTGGTGGCTCTTGCCCATGGCAAGGTGACGCACGATGTTCTCGCGCACTACGATCGCGTCGTCGATCAGCAGGCCCACGCACAGGCTCATCGCCATGAGCGTGAGCATGTTGACGGTGAAGCCGGCCGCATACATCACGAGGAAGGTGCCGATCAGCGAGATCGGCAGGGTGAGACCGGTAATCACCGTGCTGCGCCAGCTGTTGAGGAACAGGAATACGATCAGGATGGTAAGCGCCGCGCCCTCGAGCAGGGTGTGCTTGACGTTGTTGACTGAGTTGCGGATGCCGCGCGAAGTGTCGCGCACCACCTCCAGCGTAACGTCGGTGGGCAATTGCTTCTTCAGCGCAGCCACGACCTGGAGCACGTTGTCCACCGTGTCTATGGTGTTGGCGCTCTGCGATTTGACGATGTCCAGTGAAATCACGCGCCTGCCGTTGACCAGCGCCGCGCTTTCCTCTTCTTCCTGGCCGTCGACCACGTTGGCTACCTGGGACAGATACACCGGCTGGCCGCCGCGGCGCGCGACGATGACGCGGTTGAACTGCTCCGGCCGGGTGATACGCCCTTGCACCTGCACCAGCTTCTCGGTATCGCGCGTCGTGACCGCGCCTGCGGGCAGCTCCTGGTTTTCGCTGCGCACCGCGGCGATCACCTGGTCGATGCCTACGCTGAGGGATTCCATCTCGGCGGGCTTGAGGAAGATCTGGATCTCGCGCTTTACCCCGCCTACCAGCGTTATCTGGCCGACGCCGCGCGCGGTCTCGATGCGTTTCTTGATCACCTGGTCGGCAAGCGTGGTGATTTCGCGCAGCGGCCGGGTGTCCGAGCGCACGGCGAGCGAGACGATGGGCAGGTCATCCGGGTTGAAGCGGGTGACGCGCGGCTCCTTGACTTCCTTGCGGAACGCGACTTTGACCACCGCCACCTTTTCGCGCACGTCCTGCACCGCGACCGCCGGATCGACACTGAGGTCGAATTCCGCGATTACCACCGACAGGCCTTCGTAGGAGCGCGAGGACAGCGTCTTGATGCCGCTAATGGTATTGACCGCTTCCTCGATCTTGCGGCTGATGTCGGTTTCAACGCTCTCGGGCGAGGCGCCGGGGTACTCGGTCTGCACCACCACCACCGGGAAGTTGATGTCCGGAAACTGTTCGACGGCGAGCCGCTGGTAGGAGAACAGCCCGAGCACCAGCAACGCCGCCATCATCATGGTGGCGAATACCGGATTGTTGATCGAAATGCGGGTAAACCACATGCGGTGGAATTCCTAGTTTCGTGCCGGTGCGACCTTGACGGCGGCCCCGGGGCGCAGAGCGCCCGAATTCGCACGCAGCACCAGACTTTGCGCATCGAGCCCGTCGACGATCTGCACCACGCCTTCGTCCTCGTTCTTCAGGCCGAGCTTCACCGCGCGCTGCTCCAGCCGTCCTTCGGCGATGCGCAGCACATAGGCTTTGCCCCCTTCCTCGCGCACGGCCGACAGCGGCAGCACCTGCGCCGACTCGATCCGGCTCAGGGTCACGCTGCCTTTGGCGAACATGCCGCCCTTGAGCGCGCTGTCAGCGTTCGGCAGATGGGCATAGATGACGATTGAGCGCGAGCCGCTTTGCGTGGTGGGACTGATGCGGTCGATGCTGCCGCGGAATTCACGTTCGCCGAAACCCTCGACGCGAAAGCTCACCTCCTGGCCGAGGCGGACGCTGGGGATGTCGCTCGCGGGCAGCGCCGCCTCGACTTCCATTTCGGCCAGATCCACCAGCGTGACAATCTTGCCGTCCACCGGGAGTTTTTCGCCCGGCTGCGCGTGGCGCTGCGATACGATGCCCGCCTGCGGCGCACTGACCACGGTATCGGCGAGCGCCTTCTTCGCCAGGGCCACCTGCGCCTCAAGTGCCTTCAGTTTTGCCTCGGATACCTGGTAGTTGCTCTGCACGCTGTCGAATGCGTTCTGCGAGATGAATTTCTGCTGCAGCAGCGCAAGATTGTTGGCGCGGTTCTTCTGCGCCAGGGCCAGCTGCGCGCGGCCGGCTTCCAGATCGGCGATCTTCTCGTCCAGTCGCGCCTGTGCATCCTGGGCGTCGATGCGCGCGAGCACCTGTCCGGCGCGGACTGCTTCGCCTTCGCGCACCAGCATCGACTTCAGCTCGCCCGCGACTTTTGCCTTGACCGTGGTCCAGTTGTGCGGCTGCAGCGTGCCGGTGATGGAAATCGCCAGGCGCAGCTCGCGCGTCTTCGGTTGTACCAGGTCGCTTGCCGCGAACTCGATCGGCGGCGTGCTCGCCGGCTGCGCCGAGGCGACGCTGTTGTCGTGGGTCGCAATGACGCTGGCGACGACTGCCGCGGCGAGGCCGCCGGCCGCCAGCCACCAATGCTTATTTCTTTTTGCGGGCATGCTTTTTCTCCTGCGCCTGCTTCTCTTGCAGGCTGTGCACCAACATATCCAGATAGGCGTCGAGGTAGCGTTTTGGCTGCAGCTTCTCGTGCTCGCAGCATGCGAACGAGTGTCTCCACACGGCGAGCATTACCAGCGGCGCAAGCGCTACGTGAACCACATGGTCGACGTCGACCTCGCGGAACTCGCCCGCTTCGGTGCCGCGCTGCAGGATGCGGCGGAACATCGCGTGGGCGCGCAGGATCACTTCGTCGTAATAGAACTTGGCGAGATCGGGGAAGTTGCCGGCTTCGGCAATCACGAGCTTGGGAATACCCGCGATCTTTGAGGAGCCGGTCAATTCCCACCAGCCGAGCACCAGTTGGCGTATCAGGTCGGCGGAACTGCCGGGAAAATTCTCCAACATTTGCTCGCCGTGCAGCAGCAGGGGCACGATATTGCCGCGCACCACCGCCTTGAACAGGTCTTCCTTGTTCTCGAAATACAGGTAGAGCGTGCCTTTGCTTACGCCGGCGTGTGCGGCAACGTCGTCCAGGCGCGTGCTGGCGAAGCCGCGCTCGACGAACAGATCAAGGGCGGCGGCGATGATTTCCTCGGGGCGCGCGTCCTTGCGCCGTGCCCAGCGCGGTTGCGGCCTTTTTTCGGGTGCATTCATGTTTCTTTCTGTTCGTTTGATAACTGACCGGTCAGTAAGATATAGAGCCTTCGCGGGAAAGTCAACAGCAACGGGGCTTCCGCGCGCCGGGCCGGCCAAGGTCCCGGATCGCGTTGCAAAGCAGGGGTGATTGCGGTACCTTGGCCTCATGACGTTGGGGGTCCTGCGCTTGTGGTCTAGACCGCAGCGCGGGTGAGAGAGTCCCTTTGAACCTGATGCGGATAATGCCGCCGCAGGGAAGCGTGAGCAGATCCCCCTCCTGTCTCCGCTCCTGCGGCTATTGTCGATTCCGGCGACGCCGGACTAGGAGCAGAACATGAATGCCAATCCGAAATTCATCGCCGCTACGGCGCATGTCGACGACGCTGCGGTCCAGCCGCTGCCCAACTCGCGCAAAGTCTACGTGCAGGGCCGCCGGCCCGATATCCGAGTGCCGATGCGCGCGATCAGCCAGGCCGACACCCCGGCTTCCTTCGGCGCGGAAAGGAATCCGCCGGTGTTCGTCTACGACACCTCCGGCCCTTACACAGATCCGGACGCGAAAATCGACATTCGCGACGGCCTCGCGCCGCTGCGCGCGAAATGGATCGAACAGCGCGGCGACACCGAGACGCTTGCCGGGCCGACGTCCAAATTCGGCGTAGAGCGGCTGCTCGATCCGAAACTCACGGAACTGCGCTTCAACCTGCAGCGCAAGCCGCGCCGGGCCAGGCCTGGCATGAACGTGTCGCAGATGCACTACGCGCGCCGCGGCATGGTCACGCCGGAAATGGAGTACATCGCCATCCGCGAGAACCTGCAGCGCCGGCAGTACATCGAGAACCTGCGCGCGTCCGGGCCGCAGGGCGCCAAGCTGGCCGAACTGATGGCGCGCCAGCATCCGGGCCAGTCCTTCGGCGCCGCGATCCCCGGGGAGATCACGCCGGAATTCGTGCGCGACGAAGTGGCGCGCGGCCGCGCCATCATTCCGTCCAACATCAATCACCCCGAGTCCGAGCCGATGATCATCGGGCGCAATTTCCTGGTGAAAATCAACGCCAACATCGGCAATTCGGCGCTGGGCTCGTCCATCGGCGAGGAAGTCGAAAAGATGACCTGGTCGATCCGCTGGGGCGGCGATACGGTGATGGATCTGTCCACCGGCAAGCACATCCACGAAACGCGCGAATGGATCATCCGCAACGCGCCCGTGCCGATCGGCACCGTGCCCATTTACCAGGCGCTGGAAAAAGTCGACGGCAAGGCGGAGGAACTCACCTGGGACATCTTCCGTGACACTCTGATCGAGCAGGCCGAGCAGGGCGTGGACTATTTCACCATCCACGCCGGGGTGCTGCTGCGCTACGTGCCGCTCACCGCCAAGCGCATGACCGGCATCGTCAGCCGCGGCGGCTCGATCATGGCCAAGTGGTGCCTGGCGCACCACAAGGAGAGCTTCCTCTACACGCATTTCGAGGACATCTGCGAAATCATGAAGGCCTACGACGTGGCGTTCTCGCTCGGCGACGGTCTGCGCCCGGGTTCGATCTACGATGCCAACGACGAAGCGCAGCTGGGCGAGCTGAAGACACTGGGCGAACTGACCGATGTCGCCTGGAAGCACGACGTGCAGGTGATGATCGAGGGCCCTGGCCACGTACCGATGCACATGATCAAGGAGAACATGGAGCTGCAGCTGCGCGACTGCAAGGAGGCGCCGTTCTATACCCTCGGGCCGCTCACCACCGATATCGCGCCGGGCTACGACCACATCACCTCGGGCATAGGCGCGGCGATGATCGGCTGGTACGGCACGGCCATGCTGTGTTACGTCACGCCGAAGGAACACCTGGGCCTGCCGAACAAGGCCGACGTCAAGGACGGCATCATCACCTACAAGATCGCAGCGCATGCGGCCGACCTCGCCAAGGGGCATCCGGGCGCGCAGATCCGCGACAACGCGCTGTCGAAGGCGCGCTTCGAATTCCGCTGGGAAGACCAGTTCAACCTCGGCCTGGATCCGGACAAGGCGCGCGAGTTCCACGACGAGACCCTGCCGCGCGACAGCGCCAAGGTGGCGCACTTCTGCTCCATGTGCGGCCCGCATTTCTGCTCCATGAAAATCACTCAGGATGTGCGCGACTATGCCGCGGCGCAGGGCGTGGACGAGCAGGCGGCGCTCGCCAAGGGCATGGAACAGAAAGCTGAAGAGTTCGTCAAGAAAGGCGCGCAGATTTATTCCAAGGCCTGAAGCCTCAACGCCACAAGGGAAACGGCGCGTTCACGCGCCGTTTTTTCTTGGCGCGCGCGCCTGGGTGCCGTGCAATATTTTTGCGCTGCCGCGCATGCCGGACCCTGCCAGCGCTTACAATCCGGTCCCATGGACCAAATCATTCTTGTGAAAGCGCTGATCCTCGGGGTCGTCGAAGGGCTTACTGAATTCCTGCCGGTATCCAGCACCGGGCACCTGATTCTTGCGGGCGACCTGCTCAATTTCAACGACGAGCGCGGCAAGCTGTTCGAGATCGTGATTCAGTGCGGCGCGATTCTCGCGGTGTGCTGGGAATACAGGATCAAGATCACCAAGGTGATCGCGGGCCTGGGCTCGCAGCGCGAGGCGCAGCGTTTCGCCCTGAACCTCGTGATCGCATTCATTCCCGCAGCGGTGCTGGGACTGGCTTTCGGCAAGGCGATCAAGGCGCAGTTGTTCCAGCCGGTACCGGTGGCGCTGGCGTTCATCGTCGGCGGGTTAATCATCCTGTGGGCGGAAAAGCGCAAGCACACGGTGCGCATCCAGGAGGTGGAGGAGCTGCGCTGGAGCGACGCGCTGAAGCTCGGATTCGCGCAGGCGTTCGCGTTGATCCCGGGTACTTCGCGCTCCGGCGCCACGATTATCGGCGGCCTGCTGTTCGGCCTGTCGCGCAAGGCGGCGACCGAGTTCTCGTTCTTTCTCGCGATACCGACACTGTTCGCCGCCTCGGGCTACGAGCTCTACAAAGAGCGCGCGCTGCTCTCGTTCAATGACTGGGGCATGTGGGTCGTGGGATTTGCCGCCGCGTTCGCTTCGGCCTTCCTTTGCGTGCGTTGGCTGCTGCGCTATATTTCCAGCCACGACTTCAGCATATTCGCCTGGTATCGCATCGCGTTCGGGCTGGTGGTGCTGGGCACGGCCTACTCGGGGGTGGTTGACTGGAGCGTGCACTGAGCCGTTTTCGGCGCCGGTGTCGAGGGGCGCCGAAGCCGCAAGCCGTTCAGTAGGCGGCAACTGCGCCGTCGGATCGCGGGTCGGCGCCACCTTCGAGCACACCGTTCGGATGGCGCACGATCGCGCCCGCGTGCCCCATGGTTTCGTCCCAGTCCCGCAGCACTTCCACATCGTGGCCCAAGCGCCGCAGCTGCGCGACCACTTCGGCCGGAAAACGCGCTTCCAGCTTTAGCGTGTCGCTGACCTGCCCCCAGGTGCGGCCGAGCAACCAGCGCGGCGCGCTCACCGCTTCCTGCGGATTCATGCCGAAGCAGGCATAACGCGTGAACACCGCGCTCTGGCTCTGCGGCTGGCCGTCGCCGCCCATGTTGCCGTAGACCATGCTGCGGCCGTCCGCGAACAGCGCCAGCGCGGGATTGAGCGTGTGGAAGGGCTTGCGCAGCGGCCGCAGCGCGTTCAGTGCGTGTTCGTCGAGCGAGAAGCTGCAGCCACGGTTCTGCCACACGATGCCGCTATCCTTCAGCACAACGCCGCTGCCGTACTCGTGGTAGGTGCTCTGGATGAAAGTCACCGCGCGTCCTACGCCGTCGATTGCGCCCATCCACACGGTATCGGCCGGGCCTTGGCCCGCGCCCCAGGGCGCGGCACGCCCGCGGTCGACGGTTGCAGCCAGAGCGCGTACCGCGGCCGGTTCGAGCAAGCTCTGCGCGTCGAACTTCATGTAAGCCGGGTCGGTGACGCTGCGGTCGCGGATCGTGAACGCCAGCTTGGTGGCTTCCACGCACAGATGCACGTACTCGGCGCCCGCCGGATCGACTTTGTCGATTTCAAGCGCATCGAGCATGCCCAGGATCAACAGCGAAACCACGCCTTGGGTCGGCGGCGTCATGTTGTACAGCGTTCCTTTGGAATGCTTCAACGCGAGCGGGAAGCGCCATTGCGCCTGGTGCCGACGCAGGTCGGCGAGCGCGAGCGGGCTGCCGGCCGCCGCCAGATCGCGCGCAAGTGATTGCGCAAGCTCGCCGCGGTAGAAATCGTCCAAGCCTGCGCGCGCGAGCCGTCGCAGCGTCGCACCCAGGCGCGGCTGCAGAAACACACTGCCGATCGCAGGCGGCGCCGCGTCAACCAGATAGGTTTCGTCGAAGCCGTGCACGCCTCTCAAGCCTTCGAGTTTGGCCGCCGTGGTGGCGTTCTGGCTGCGCGTAACCGCGATGCCGTTCTCGGCGCAGTGGATCGCGTCGGCGAACAGGCGGTCCAGCGGGAATTTTCCGCCCAGCTCCTTGCGGCTGAAATCGTACGCTGTGTTCCAGCCGGAAACGGTGCCGGCGACGGTGTTCGCAGCGCTGCCGCCGCGAAACGGGATGCTCCCGGTGCTGCCGCGCTCGACGTACCACTCTATCGAAGCTGCGGCGGCTGATGCACCGCAGGCGTCGATCGCGCGCGGCGCCTGGCCCGGAACATGGATCAGCCAGAACGCGTCGCCGCCTATGGAATTCATGTGCGGATACACCACGGCGATACTCGCCGCGGCCGCGATCATCGCCTCGATCGCGTTGCCGCCTTCGCGCAGGATGGCGAGCGCTGCCTGTGCCGCGAGCGCGTGCGGCGCTACGGCCATGCCGCGTGTGGCGCGGACGGAATTGAACAAGGAGGACTCCGGAAAGTGTTGCGGCCCGGCGATTCTACCGGATGCCAAACGCGCGCCTTGCCAATGCAGCGCAGGTCAGAGTATGCGACGCGGATTCTGGTGGGAGCTTGCGATCAGTTTTGCGTCCAGGGCAGGCCGGCCGCGCGCCACCCGCCGAGGCGGTTGCGCTGGCCGCCGGGGTCTTTGTCGCCCTCGAATCCCTGCAGCACATTGTAGGCTTTGGCGTAGCCGACCCGGGCCAGGGCGATGGCGGCGTGATGCGAGCGCACGCCGCTGCGGCACAGGAGCATCACGGTCGCGCTCCTGTCTACCAAGGCGTCGAAATCGGTTATGAAATCGAGATTGCGCCCGCCGCCTGGCCAACTGTTCCATTCGATCGCGACGCTGCCCGGCACCTTGCCCACCCATTCAAGTTCGGCGCGTGTGCGCACATCAACCAGGCGGGCGTCGGGCAGTGCGTGCATCAGGGCATGCGCTTCGGCAGGCAGCAAGGCGCCTGCGTAAGACAGCTTCAGATCGCGGGCGCGATCCTGTGCCGCAAGGAGGATTTCTTGCGCGGACGGCATTTTGTGCTCGGGTCCTGGATTGCCTGGAGCGCAAAATTATAAGGCAGCCACCGTTGCGAAACTACGGAAGATCGCGCGCACAGTATTGGTGCGCAAATTATCCGTTTGCACCAAATTAGTTCACCGCAGCCTCGATTCACAACGGAACTTCGCTTGTGGCACAATGCTCTGCTCGTATTTCCCCGGATGGCATGTTTTCTGCTCTCTTACCGCTGTTTCCCGATTTCTTACCGTCATTAACCGCTTCTTGAGGAGATTTCAAATGGCTATGTCCCCATCCGACGTACTGAAACAGGTCAAGGACAAGGAGGTAAAATTCGTCGATCTGCGCTTTACCGACACCCGCGGCAAGGAGCAGCACGTAACGGTCCCGGCCAAGCAGTTCACCATGGAAAAATTCGACGACGGCCATTTCTTCGACGGCTCGTCGATCGCCGGCTGGAAATGCATTGAAGCCTCGGACATGCTGCTTATTCCGGACGCCGATACGGCGCGCATGGACCCGTTTACCGACGAAACCGTACTCAACATCACCTGCGACGTGGTCGAGCCCGCCGACCACAAGGGCTACGACCGCGATCCGCGCTCGCTGGCCAAGCGTGCGGAGGCGTATCTCAAGTCTACCGGCCTGGGCGATACCGCCTATTTCGGTCCCGAGCCCGAATTCTTCGTATTCGATTCCGTTACCTGGAATGTGGACATGTCCGGCTGTTTCGTGAAAATCGATTCCGAAGAAGCGCCCTGGTCCAGCGGCAAGGAGTATGAAGGCGGCAACATGGCGCATCGCGCGCCGGTGAAAGGTGGATATTTTCCCGTGCCGCCCGCCGATTCCCTGCAAGACATCCGCAACGCAATGTGCCTGGCGATGGAAGCGCAGGGCGTCGAAGTTGAGGTCCACCACCACGAAGTAGCCGCGCCCGGCCAGTGCGAAATCGGCACCAAGTTCGAGAAACTGGTGAAGCGCGCCGACTGGCTGCAGATTCTCAAATATACGGTGTGGAACGTGGCGCATTCCTACGGCAAGACCGCCACTTTCATGCCCAAGCCGGTGGTTGGCGACAACGGCTCCGGTATGCATGTGCACCAGTCGGTTTGGAAAGGCGGCGAAAACATGTTCGCCGGCAACAAGTACGCAGGCCTGTCGGATTTCGCGCTTTACTACATCGGCGGCATCATCAAACACGCCCGGGCTCTGAATGCGATCACCAATCCCGGCACCAACTCCTACAAGCGTCTGGTACCTGGATTCGAGGCTCCGATCAACCTGGCATATTCCTCGCGCAACCGCTCCGCGGCCTGCCGCATTCCGAACGTGACCAGCCCCAAGGCGCGCCGCGTCGAAGTGCGTTTCCCCGACCCGACCGCCAACCCCTACCTCGCCTTCTCGGCGATGCTGATGGCCGGACTGGACGGCGTGCAGAACAAGATTCACCCCGGCGACCCGATCGACAAGAACCTGTACGATCTGCCGGCCTCACAGGCAAAGAAAGTTCCGAACGTCTGTTCTTCGCTGGAAATGGCGCTGGAGCATCTGACCAAGGACCACGAGTTTCTGACCCGCGGCGGCGTGTTCTCCGACGACCTGATCGAGGCTTATATCGCGCTCAAGATGGACGAGGTCACCCGATTCCGCATGACCACTCATCCGCTCGAGTTCGACATGTATTACAGCAGCTGATAAGGCGGCCGAACCAGGAAAAGGCGGGTAAGTCCCCGCCTTTTTTTATCGACTTGCCGCGCAGCGCAGGGCGTTCCTCCAAGGCAAGGTCGGAGCCTTAGAAAAACTATTTGAAATCAGCCGGATAATGGCATAGACTTAAACTTCATTCTGAGTGACCCGAGTTCTATGGCACTGCGCACCGCCCGATGTCTGAGTCTGATCACCGCCTTCACCGGTGTGCTATCGCTGCCGGCGCTGGGCGACACATTCAAGTGTGTAGACGCGAACGGCCGCGCCACCTACACCAACATTAACGAAGAAACCCGCGGCAAGAACTGTACGCTGGTAATGCGGGAGATATCGGTGGTCCCCGCCATTCCGCCGGCGCGCGCGGCCAAAGCGCCGCCTTCTCCAGCGGGCTTCCCCAAAGTCGACCCGGCCACCCAGAAAGACCGGGACCTGGGCAGGCGCAGGATTCTTGAGGACGAACTCAGCAGCGAGGAGAAGGCGTTGACGCAAGCCAAGGCGGACCTGACGCAGCAGGAATCGATTCGCAACGGCGACGAGCGGAACTACCAGCGCGTGATAGACCGCCTGCAGAAATACAAGGACGAGGTCGAGCGGCACGAGAAGAACGTCGAAGCGCTGAAGCGAGAGCTCAGCAGCGTCAGGTAGTCGCGCGTTTTCGGCGGCGCGGATACGCGCCGCTACGCCTCGGGTAGTCTCTATGCGGCGCTCCGATCCCTATGTCATCCAGTTCCTTTTCCGGTCTCGATCTGCTCGCCACGCCGGTGATCCTGGTGGACGACGAGTTGTGCATTGTGCATGCGAATCCGGCCGCCGAAGCTCTGTTCGCATTCAGCCTGAGGAACGTGAGCGGACACCCTTTGGCACAGTTGTTCTTCGATGCGGACGAGCTCATCGCCAGTCTGGGCGAGGTGCTCGTGCAAAGCTGGAGTTACACCGGCCGCGATCTTACGCTGACGCGCCCGGCGCAGCAGAGTCTGCATCTGAATTGCCTGATCACGCCGACCGAAACCAGCGCAGCCTGTTTCCTGATTGAATTTCGACCGATCGACCAGCAGCTCAAGCTTGCGCGCGAACAGCGGCAGCTGGACCAACAACAGGCGAACCGCGAGCTGATACGCAATCTCGCGCACGAAATACGAAACCCGCTGGGCGGGCTGCGCGGCTCGGCACAGCTGCTGGAGCGCGAACTCGACCGCCCCGATCTGCGCGAATACACCCAGGTCATCATCAAGGAAGCCGACCGCCTGCAGGTGCTGCTGGATCGGCTGCTCACGCCGCATCAACCGCCGCAGTTCGCCTCGCTGAATATTCACGAGGTGCTGGAGCGGGTCAGAAGCCTGGTGCAGGCCGAGTTCCTTGACGACATACGCATCGCGCGCGACTACGATGCCAGCCTGCCCGAACTGCACGGCGACAAGGAGCAGCTGATCCAGGCGGTGCTCAATATAGTGCGCAATGCGGCGCAGGCGATGAACGGCAGGGGAGAGATCGAATTCCGCACGCGCGCAGCGCGCCAGGTAACTTTGGCCAAGCAGCGTTACAAGCTGGCATTAGAATTGCAAGTGGTGGATAAGGGTCCGGGGATTCCGGAGGAACTGCGCGAGCGGATTTTTTATCCTTTGGTATCGGGCCGGGAGGGCGGTAGCGGACTTGGGTTGACGCTGTCGCAGACGTTCGTGCAGCACCACCGCGGCACGATTGAATGCGACAGCAGGCCGGGGCGCACCTGCTTTACGATCATGCTGCCACTGGAGTAGATGCGCAATGGGCGATGCCTGATGGCTGAGCGCGGCGATCGCCGCGACTGACCGCTACCGGCGCTTCCATTGTTCATGGACAAAACATGAAACCAGTCTGGGTCATAGACGACGACCGCTCCATACGCTGGGTGTTTGAGAAGGCGCTGGCGCGCGAGGGCATTCCGTACAAGACTTTTTCCGGGGCGCAGGAGGCGCTGGATGCACTGGAACAGGGCGCGCCGCAGGTGCTCGTGTCCGATATCCGCATGCCAGGCACCTCGGGCCTGGAGTTGCTGAATAAGGTCAAGCAGCGCCATCCAGGCCTGCCCATCATTATCATGACCGCGTACTCCGATCTGGAGTCGGCGGTAGCGGCGTTCCAGGGCGGGGCGTTCGAGTACCTGCCCAAACCCTTCGATGTCGATCAGGCGGTGGACCTGATACGCCGCGCCATAGGCGAAAGCATCCGCGAAACCGAGGGCGAGGAAGCGCGCGAGACTTCCCCCGAGATTCTCGGCCAGGCGCCATCGATGCAGGAAGTGTTTCGCGCCATCGGCAGGCTGTCCCAATCCAACGCCACGGTGCTGATTACCGGAGAGTCGGGTACTGGCAAGGAGCTCGTCGCGCTGGCGCTGCATCGCCATTCCAGCCGCGCCGCAAGGCCCTTCGTCGCGATCAACACGGCGGCGATGCCCAGGGACCTGCTCGAATCGGAATTGTTCGGCCATGAGCGCGGCGCGTTCACCGGGGCGCAGACGATGCGCCGCGGGCGCTTCGAGCAGGCCGAGGGCGGCACGCTGTTCCTCGATGAAATCGGCGACATGCCGGCCGAGCTGCAGACACGCTTGCTGCGCGTGCTGTCCGATGGCCAGTTCTATCGCGTTGGCGGCCACCAGACGATAAAGGCCAATGTGCGCGTGATCGCGGCCACGCATCAGGACCTGGAGGAGCGCGTGCGCCAGGGTCTGTTCCGCGAGGACCTGTTCCATCGTCTCAATGTGATCCGGCTGCGCCTGCCGAGCCTGCGCGAGAGGCGCGAGGATATCGGCTTGCTCGCCAGGCATTTTCTTGCGAAGAGCGCGCACGAACTCGGCGCCGAGGGCAAACGTTTGTCGAGGGAGGCTATGAGCTACCTGGCGGCGCAGGATTTTCCGGGCAATGTGCGCCAGCTTGAAAACCTGTGTCATTGGCTTACCGTCATGGCGCCGACGCAGACCATAGAGGTGGCGGACCTGCCGGCGGAGCTAAAACTTGCAGGCGGAAAATCTGCGGAGTCCGACTGGGTCGACGCATTGGAGCGCGAGGTCGAGCGCGCGTTCGCGCGCGGCGAAACCGGTATTCTGGACAAATTGGCGCAGGCCTTCGAAAAAGCGCTGATAGCCAAAGCGCTCGCGCGCACCGGCGGCAGGCGCATCGAGGCGGCAAACCTGCTCGGCATGGGACGCAATACGATCACGCGCAAAATCGCCGAACTCGGGCTTGAGGAAAAGGACGCTCCGGACGAGGCCGCCTGAGACGGTTCTGCCCGCCGGCGCTTGTGCCGCCGCTCAGACCTGGGATTGTCGGTTTCACAATCCGGGATGGAATTCGTATTGCGGAATGCGCCGCCGACCAATAAAATAGCTCCATTTTTTTCGCAAACCGCAACCTGGAGCTCCACCAATGAGCGAGAAATTTCCCGGCGGCGTGGAAATCCACGGCGCGATTACACCGGAATTTGCGCAAATCCTCACGCCCGAGGCTGTTGCCTTCATAGCGAAGCTGTGCCGCAAGTTCGAACCGCGCCGGCAGGAATTACTGGCGTCGCGCGTAGTGCGCCAGAAAGAGTTCGACGCCGGCAAGCTGCCGGACTTCCTGGCGCAGACGGCCAGCGTGCGCAGCTCGCATTGGACGGTCGCGCCGCAGCCCGCCGATATGCTCGACCGCAGGGTCGAGATCACCGGGCCGACCGAGCGCAAGATGGTGATCAACGCGCTCAATTGCGGCGCATCTGTGTTTATGGCCGATTTCGAGGACGCACAGACGCCGACGTGGCACAACGCGGTCGACGGACAGATCAACCTGCGCGATGCGGTGCGCCGCAGCATCACCCTGGATCAGGGCGGGAAGAAATATCAGCTGAAGGACAAGACTGCGGTGCTGATGGCGCGGCCGCGCGGCTGGCATTTGAACGAAAAGCACGTACTCATCGACGGCAAGCCGGTTTCCGGCAGCATATTCGATTTCGGGCTGTACTTTTTTCACAACGCCAAAGAGCTGCTCAAGCGCGGCAGCGGCCCGTATTTCTACCTGCCGAAGCTGGAATCGCATCTCGAGGCGCGCCTGTGGAACGACGTCTTTGTGATGGCGCAATACGAACTCGACGTGCCGCAGGGTTCAATCAGGGGCACGGTGCTGATTGAGACAGTGCTGGCGGCGTTCGAAATGGACGAGATTCTATGGGAATTGCGCGACCACTCGGCGGGACTCAATATCGGCCGCTGGGACTACATGTTTTCCTGCATCAAGAAGTTCCGTTCCCACGACGAGTTCTGCCTGGCCGACCGCGTCCATGTCAGGATGACGGCGCGCTTCATGCGCGCCTATGCGCTGTTGCTGGTGAAGACCTGCCACCACCGGGGCGCGCCGGCCATGGGCGGCATGGCGGCGCAGATCCCGATCAAGAACGACCCGGCCGCGAACGATGCGGCGATGACGAAGGTGCGCGAGGACAAGCTGCGCGAGGTGACCGACGGTTGCGACGGCACCTGGGTGGCGCATCCCGGTCTGGTGCCGATCGCCAAGGCGGTGTTCGACCAGTACATGCCCGGCGCCAACCAGTACGACCGGCAGCGTCCAGAAGTGAATATCACGGCGAAAGAGCTGCTCGATTTCGAGCCGGAGACGCCGATCACCGAAGGCGGCCTGCGCTATAACATCTCGGTCGGCATCCAGTATCTGGGCGCCTGGCTCGCTGGCAACGGCTGCGTGCCGGTGTTCAATCTCATGGAGGACGCCGCCACCGCCGAAATTTCGCGCTCGCAGATCTGGCAGTGGATCCGCTCGCCTAAGGGCGTGCTCGACGACGGGCGCAAGGTGACCAAGGATTTGTTCCGTACTCTGCTCGCCGAGGAATTGCCCAAGGTGAAGACCTATCTGGGCGATGAGGCGTGGAACGCGGGCAAGTACGAACAGGCGGCGGAGTTGTTCGCGAAAATCACCACCGACGACAACTATGTCGAATTCCTTACGCTGCCCGCCTACGAACTGATCGACTGAGCCTGCGCGGCGCGCTCTTCGGAGCGCCGGGCATGCCCGGCGCGTTGTTAAAGACAGCCCGCGCAAGTAGCTCGCGCGGACTGTTTAAGGGCCCGTGCCTCGCGATGCGCCGAGTGCCGGGCGCCTTGCCGTGTCAGGCGTCGATCTCGGCGATGACCGGCGCGTGGTCCGAGGGGCGCTCGTTGCGGCGCGGTTCGAGGTCTATTGAACTTCCGGTGCAGTGCGTCGCAAGTTCCGGGCTCAGCAGGATGTGGTCGATGCGCAGGCCGAGGTTGCGCTTGAAGCCGTTCATGCGGTAATCCCACCAGGAGTAGGACTTTTCCGGCTGTTCGAACAGGCGGAAGCTGTCTTTGAAACCGAGCGCGATCAGGCGGCGAAAAACCTCGCGCTCGGGCGGGCTCACCAACACCTGGCCTTCCCATGCTTTCGGATCGTGCACGTCGCGATCCTCCGGCGCGATGTTGTAATCGCCCAGTACCGCCATCCGCGGGTACCTGGCGAGTTCGCGCTCCAGCCAAGAAGAGAACGCGGCGAGCCAGCCGAGCTTGTAGCGGTACTTGTCCGAATCCACGCTCTGGCCGTTGGGCACATACGCGCATACCAGGCGCATACCGGCGACGTCCGCGCTGATCACCCTGCGCTGCGGGTCCTCGTATCCATCGATGCCGCACACCACGTTTTCCGCCGGTGACCGGCTCAGGATCGCGACGCCGTTATAGGTCTTTTGTCCCGAGTATGCGCAGTTGTAGCCCGCGGCCGCCAGCGCGGCCGCGGGAAAGTTCGCGTCCTCGAGCTTGAGTTCCTGCAGGCAAAGCGCATCGGGCTGGTGCCTGGCGAGCCAGTCCAGGACCTGCGGCAGACGAACTTTAAGCGAGTTGACGTTCCAGCTGGCGATCCGCATGTCCAATCCATCTCTTTGTATTGCCGTTATATTATGTTGGCCGCCCGCGGCCGTGCGCTTGCCGTGGCAGGCCGATCCGCGCGCTCGCGCGGCAAGCGCGCGGACAGCGGAAATCAGTGTAGCCGGGTCGGCGGCGCCTCGCCAGCACGGGCGTAGCAAGCGCTTCGCGGCGCCAGGCGGGTGCTGGCTTGGCTGCGGCGGCGACGCCGCCGGTGTTGGCGCTATCCCCCACGCGTGCGGTCGTTTCCAGTTCCTGGTTTGATGCCGGTCAAACTTGGTCCAATACGGACCTGCTAACCTGATGATTTCCGGAATACTCCGGTAATTCTTACAGATCCAGCGTCGCGCTCATGGCCGCCATCCGCCAGTATGAACTCCCAACCCGGTCGCGCCCGGATCAGGCTTAGCGCTCAGGGACCGGAATGCGTTCGATAACGCTCAAGTTCAAGATTGTCTTTTTTCTGGCGCTGGCGTTGACGCTCGCGATGCTGGTGTTCATGGTACTCGTCGTCCGCCACCAGCGCGAAGAGCTGCTGGACGACGCGGTAAGCCATGTCAACCAGATTTCGGAGGTGATCAAGAAAAGCACCCGCTTCGCCATGCTTACCAATCAGCCGGCTTATGTGGACAACATAATCCGCGACGTGGGCAACCATGGAAACATCGAAAAGGTCAGGATACTGAGCAAGGACGGTACGATCATCCACTCAACCTATCTGCCGGAACTCGGGTTGAAAGTGGATCGAAAAGCCGAGGCCTGCGTGATCTGCCATCGCAACGACGCGCCACTGGAAGCGATTGTGCAAAACCAGCGCTCACGGGTCTTCATCACTCCGGAAGGCAGGCGCATGCTCGGCAGCATGAGCGTATTTCGCAACGAGCCATCGTGCTACACCGCCAACTGCCATGGGCACAAAAAGTCACAGTCGGTCCTCGGCGTCCTCGACATCGTATATTCGCTCGACGACATCGATCGAAAAATGCAGACCAACGCGGTCACCATGGCGGCGTTGTCGCTGGGATTCATCCTGATCGCGGCACTCAGCGTGGGCTTCTTTGTGCACCGTCTGGTGTATGTGCCCCTGCGCGACCTCGAGGCCGGAGCGCAGCGGCTGTCGGCCGGGAACCTGGATGAGATGATCCCGGTGCGCAGCGACGACGAGTTCGGCCGCCTGGCGTCCTCGTTCAACTCCATGATGGCGGCGCTGCGCCAATCGGAAGCCGAGCTGCTGCAATGGGGCCACACGCTGGAGCAGAAGGTGGAGGAGAGAACCCAGGCACTGCGCATCGCAGAGACCGAGACGGCGCGCAGCGAAAAACTTGCGTCGGTGGGGCTGCTCGCCGCCGGCATCGCGCACGAACTGAACAATCCGCTCACCGGGGTGCTTACTTTCACCACGCTGCTGCGCAAGAAACTGTCCGACGGAAACCCGGATGCTGAAGACCTGGACCTGGTGATCCGCGAAACCAAGCGCTGTGCGGCGATCATCAGGCGGCTGCTCGACTTCGCGCGCGAAAAAACACCGGAAAAGAAATTCACCGATCTCAACCGGGTGATCGAGGATACGGCGCGGATCATCGAGCGGCCCGCTTCGTTTCGCGATATCGAGATCGCCATGGATCTCGATCCGGAGCTGCCGCAGGCCTGGATCGACGCCGATCTGATCAAGCAAGTCATCATGAATATGCTGGTCAATGCCCAGCACGCGATCGAGCACCAAGGCAGCATCACCGTGCGCAGCCGCAGGTGCGCGCATCCGAGAAGCCCAGGGCCCGGCATGGAGCCGGTGCCGACGCTGGAGATTGCGATCATCGATACCGGATGCGGTATTCCGGAGAGGAACCTCAAACGGATCTTCGATCCCTTCTTCACCTCGAAGGAAGTGGGCAAGGGCACCGGGTTGGGCTTGTCCGTGAGTCACGGCATCGTCAAGGCGCACGGCGGCAGCATCGAGGTGGAAAGTACGGTCGGCAGGGGCTCGATCTTCCGCATCTATCTACCGGTGGAGCCTCCCGCGGGAGACGCAAAAAGCAGCAGGAGCGGTCAATGAAAGCCAGGATACTGGTGGTGGACGACGAAGAAATCGTCATCAGGAGCTGTCTGCGCATATTGGGCGACGACGGCGGCTTTGAAGTGGAAGCGGCCCGTGACGGCGCGGCGGCGCTGAGGAAAATCGACGAGAGCCATTTCGACGCGATCATCCTCGACATCATGATGCCCCAGATGGACGGCCTGGAGGTCCTGCGCCGGGTGAAGGAGGCGCACCCGGACATCGACGTCATCATGGTCACCGGACTGTCGCAAATCGAAACCGCGGTGCGCTCGATGAAACTCGGCGCGTTCGACTACCTGCCCAAACCCTTCGACCCGGACGAGCTCATTCGCGTGGTTAAACGCGCCCTGGAGCGGCGGCAGCTGTTGCAGGAAAATCTCGAACTCAGGAGCGAAGTCAGTTCCAAATACCGTTTCGACAACATTATCGGCTCCAGCCCGCAGATGCAGGGCGTCTACCGGCTCGTCGCCAAATGCGCGCCGACCAATTCCACCGTCATGCTCACCGGCGAGAGCGGCACCGGCAAGGAGTTGATCGCGCGCGCAATCCACTACAACAGCCTGCGCCGCGACAGACCCTTCGTCGCGGTGGACTGCAACTCGCTCAGCGAAAACCTGCTCGAAAGCGAGATGTTCGGCCATGTCAAAGGCTCTTTTACCGGCGCGGTGACCAACAAGAAAGGCATGTTCGAAGTCGCAGACAGCGGAACCTTGTTCCTGGACGAAATCGGCAATATCTCGCCGACCACCCAGGCCAAGCTCCTGCGCGTGATCCAGGAGCATGAATTCAAGGCCGTGGGCGACACCCGGACCCAGAGCGCCAACTTCAGGCTGATTACCGCCACCAACAAGGACCTGAAGGCGATGGTGGCCGAAGGGACGTTCCGCGAGGACCTTTATTACCGCATCAACATCTTTCCGATCCAGATTCCGCCGCTGCGCGAGCGGCGCGACGACATCCCCCCGCTGGCGTTTCACTTTCTCAAAGTCTTCAACGAAGAACTCGGAAAAAAGGTGGAGGAGTTTTCCGAAGGGGCGATGAGCGCGCTGGTGCACTACGACTGGCCCGGAAACGTGCGCGAGCTCGAAAACACGATACACCGCGCGGCGATCCTGGCGACTGACAAGGTGGTGCGCCAGGCGCACCTTGCGAACATCATCGAGATGCTTCCGCGGATGGACCTTGATGTTCCCATGAACAGCGACGAATTGAAGCGGATCAAGAAGATCGCGCGAGAAAAGTCGGTGGAAAACATCGAGAAGCTGTTCGTTCTGGAGGCACTCAAGCGCAATGCCTGGAACGTGACCCGGAGCGCGGAAGAAACCGGCATGCAGCGCGCGAATTTCCAGGCGCTGATGAAGAAATACGATATTCGCATACGCGGAACGGAACAGGATCCCGCCGAGTCGGATACCGACTAATCCCGGCCTGCACCAGGTACGCAAGCGCCGGAGGCAGTACCGCCCTGCCATGGTCTCTCCGTTTTTTAGCACCAATGGCCGATGCTGAGCCGCATCAAGCTTGCGCGCCGCTGCTTCACGCGTCGACGAATCTGCTGCTGCATCGTTCGCTGCGGCCGATCAAAGAAACTTTTGACAATTGTCAACCGACCGGGCAGGGCCGTGCGTAAGCTTTAATCACCGCTAATTTTTATGTCCTCCCTTCGATCAGGGAGGGTATGCATGTCAACTTCCATGAGAAAAACAGGGCGTCGCGCGACTAGTATGGCGCGCACGCATTGCGTCACGTTCGTCCAGTTTGCATCCCGACCGCGCTCGAGCTTCCGGAGGATATCCCACATCGTCGCGACTGTTGGTCGGCCTTTCGGCGGCATCTTCACTCCAGATCGGTCGGCGAAGCCTGCTGTGGATCCGCCTAGTCCCGAAGCCCACTGGATGCAAAACACGTCAAGCACACACGGAGGCATGAAATGATTCTGCTAATTGTCGTCGTTACGATCATCGTCTTCATACTGGTTGACGTTTCGCTGCGCCTCTACTTCCAAAGAAGGCAGGCGCAGAAGCTCAGAATAGAGCGCGAAGCGGCACTGGACATCGGACTGAAGCTGGACTATTCGGATGAGGCGACGACGCTGAAGCGGGTGGAGGTCAAAGACCCGAAAGCGAGAATCCTGGCGGTGGACGACGAACCGATCATTCTGGACAGCTTCAGGAAGATTCTCGTTGTCGCCGGGTACAGCATCGACACCGTGGAAAAAGGACGCGAAGCGCTGGGTCTTATTCGGAAGCGCGATTACGACTTCGTCTTTACCGATCTGAAAATGCCGGAAATGGACGGCTTGGAAGTGACCAAGGCGGTAAAACATCTGCGCCCCGACATCGACGTAATCGTGATAACCGGCTATGCATCAATCGAGACGGCCGTGGAAACCATGAAATATGGCGCGATGGACTACGTACAGAAGCCATTTACCGAAGATGAGCTGATCAATTTCTTCAACAAGTGCCTGATCAAGCGAAATGACAGGAACGAACGCCAGATGAAGCCGACGGTCCGGCTCATTACTCCATCGACAAAGGAATCCGGCTCACAGCGCGAGTTCAATGTTCCCGCCGGGATTTTTGTCTCACCGAATCACACCTGGGTGAACATAGAAATGAACGGCACGGTGCGCATCGGGCTCGACGACTTCGTGAGAAAGACAATAAAAGGCATCGACGCCGTAGTACTGCCCGGCGTCAACAAGCAGGTAAGGAAGGGCGAGCCGCTGTTTTCGATCAAACACAATTCCCACAGCACCAGCATCGCGTCCCCGATCAGCGGCAAAGTAACCTCGCTGAATACGGAACAGGTCGAGCATCCGGAGTGGATCTCGTCCAAGCCGTTTGAACTGAGCTGGATGTGCTGCATCGAACCGTCCAATCTCCCGGAAGAGCTTCGTTCGCTGAAGATCGGCGTGGATTCCGTCAAATGGTACAAAGAGGAGATAGACAGGTATGCCGAAATCGTGAGGGCGGCGGAAAGCGGGAGCGCGCAAGCCGGGTCATCGGGCAAGGCGCGCGACGAAGCAGGCAACCGGGAAGCGGACGAAAGGATTGCGGGTGAGTTCGCAAGGGCGTTTCTCGCTCGATAAATCCAGAGCGCCAGGCAACGGCGCCGCCAATCAATCAGCTTGCCCAAGAGAGATGGTCATGATCAAACACGTTCTCGCAGTGCTCGGAGCGCTTGTGCTCTTCGCAGCATGGCCGCTGGTCAACGCAAATGCCGCGGATATGCCGGCGGAGAGAGTCTTTCCTTCGTCCGCGGGAGAAGTGATTTTCCACCACGAGATGCACGTGAAGGACCTCGCAATCAAATGTGCCGATTGTCACCATGCGATATACGCGAAGAAGTTGAGTACGCCGCACCCCGATTATCTGAAAGCATCCGCGATCAAGTGCGAGATTTGCCACAACGAGTCCGAGAAGATCAAAAAGAAAGCCTATACATGCTCGGCATGTCACGCGACCAATCCGATGAATATCGCGGACGAGACGCTCAGCGCAAAGGTGGTGATTCACAAGCAATGCTGGAAGTGCCATCCGGTGGCCACCGGAAAGGACGCTAGCACCGCCTGCGGAAAATGCCATTCAGGGAAGAAGGGGTTCTGACCGGCGGCGTTCCATTGGCGAAGAGCTCTTAAATAGGATAAATCGTGGATAGAAGACAGTTTTTGATTGTGTCCGCAACGGTCGGGGCAGGCGGCATACCCAACGTGAACATAAAGGCGGATGCCACAAAGGAACCCAAGGAATTTGTCGGGGTGCTGGTCGATACCACCAGGTGCATCGGGTGCAGGTCCTGCGAGGTGGCCTGTTCGGAGACGCACGACAACTATGTCCCGGACATAACCAAGGACAACGCGCTCGAGAAAATCCGCGATACGAGCGAACGGCAGTACACGGTCGTAAACCGCTTCATGACGGAAAAAGGCGAGGTGTTCGTCAAGAAGCAATGCTTGCATTGCTGGCAGCCGGCCTGCGCGGCGGCCTGTCTGGTAAACGCGATGCTCAAGACTAAGGAGGGGCCGGTAACCTGGGACGGAGACAAATGCATGGGTTGCAGGTTCTGCATGATCTCCTGCCCCTTTGATATCCCGAAATTCGAGTATTCCGGCTGGAACCCGAGAATAATGAAATGCAACATGTGCTACGAGCGGCTACAGGAAGGCAAGAAACCTGCCTGCGTCGAAGCGTGCCCGGCGGACGCGCTGATGTTCGGCCAAAAAAGAGAGCTGATGGAAATTGCGCGGCATCGCGTTTATAGCCATCCGGACAAATATGTGCACCACATTTATGGGGAAAACGAGGCCGGCGGAACCGGCTGGCTATACCTGTCAGCCGTTCCGTTCAATCAAATCGGTTTCAGAACGGATCTCGGCACAACCCCCTATCCGGAATACACCAGGGAATTTCTGATCTCCATTCCGCTCATCGAATTCGGCGTCCCTGCGTTTCTGCTGGCGCTGAACATGCTGACGGACAGAAAGGATGAATTGCGTGAAGACCGCGACTGGACAGAGCGGGGGGCGGACAAATGAATACCGCAGCGATCGCGACGAACGAATTCGTCAGGTTCGGGAAATTCTTTCTGCAGGAGCTGAAGCCCAGAGGAAAGTGGCTCACGCCGTTCAATGTCATTTCCATCCCGATCATCCTGCTTGGGTTGTTCATACTGTATTTCCGTTTTACCCAGGGGCTAGGATCGGTCACCAACCTTTCGCAGAAATATCCATTCGGCTTCTGGATCGGCTTTGACGTGATGACCGGCGTCGCGCTGGCCGGCGGCGCCTACGTGATCTGTTTTGTCGTTTATGTCCTGAGGCTCGAAAAGTATCACTCGATTCTCAAGGTAACCATCCTGAACGGACTGCTGGCGTATGTCTTTTATTCGGGAGCATTGTTGCTGGATCTGGGCCGGCCCTGGCACATCATCAATCCCATTATCGGAAATTCCTTCGGCTACAACTCGGTGCTGTTCCTGGTGGCCTGGCATTTTCTGCTTTATACGGGGGCCTTGTTTCTCGAGTTTTCGCCGACCATCGCCGAATGGGCGCACTGGGAAAGGCTGCGCAGATTTCTTACCAGCCTGACGCTCGGCACCGTCATAGTGGGCATTACGCTCTCGATGCTCCATCAGTCGGGCATCGGCGCGATGTTCCTGATGGCCAAGCCGAAAATACACCCGCTCTGGTATTCCGAATACATACCGCTGCTCTACTTCGTTTCGAGCATCTTTGGCGGACTGGCAATGGTCATTTTCGAGGGCACGGTCAGCGGCAAGGTATTCAGCAATCTGATCGGCCGGACGTCCCACCATTCGCACGACGAAATAGTGCTTGGACTGGCCAAGGGAGCGGCGATCACAATGTTCGTGTACTACTTCTTCCTCGCATTTATTTTCATGCACGGAGAAAAATGGACGCTGCTCAACGGCCCGTGGGGATACTGGTATCTTATCGAGGTCATCGGCTTTGTGCTGATACCGTGCTTCATGTTTGCCTATGGAGTAAGAAACAAGAGGCTCGGTGTGATCAAGGTCGCTGCCGTCATGACCGTATTGGGCGTAATTCTGAACCGGCAGAACGTGTGTCTGATCGCCTATAACTGGTACGTACCCGTAGCCGACAAGTACTACCCCTCCTGGCAGGAGTTTGTCGTCACGCTCATGGTGGTATTCGTTGAAGTATGGGTCTTCAGATGGGTCGTTACGCGCATGTCCGTCTTCAGTAAAGACTAGAGCAGGGACGCACAATGGAATATTACAGCTACGTAAACATATTCGAGACGAAGGGTCTGGCTTACCTCCTGTTGCTATCCTTCCTCGTAATGGGCGTGCTATTGATCAGATACCTTTCGCACCCGAAGAGAGAAGATTCCAACGGTCGAGAGCGGGATCAGAGTGGCAGCGACTGAGAACCGGGACGCGTTAGCCCGGCCTGGCCGGATGAACGCCGGAACAGCGCGCGGGAATCGAGCGAAATGATCACCAAGATCGGCTTACGACTGATTATTGCAGTCGGCATCATTACGGTGCTGATCGTCGGGGCGTTCTCCTACCTCAGCATCAGAGCCCAAACCAGTGCATTGATAACCCAGGCGGGAATCAATGCAAACCAGTTGAGCGAAGCAATAAAGAACAGCACGCTGGCGAGCATGCTGGGAAACAGGAGCGACGAAGTACATTCGATAATAGATACCGTGTCGCACGATTCGAGCATCACGGAGATCCGGATACTCAACAAGGAAGGGGTGGTGCGATTTTCTTCCCGCAAGGATTCGATCGGGAAGATGGTCAACAAGCACGCGGAAAGCTGCTACGCCTGCCACACCGAAAATGCGCCCTTGCAGCGCCTGCCTATCGACGAAAGGATGCGCATATACAGGATCAGCCCGGAGTCTTCGCGCACGCTCGCGGTGATAAATCCGATCTACAACGAAAAATCCTGCTATCAGGCGGCCTGCCACGCGCACACAAAGGACCAGACGGTGCTCGGGGTGCTCGACGTGAAAATGGACTTGAGCCATGTAGACCGGCAAATCGAGGAAAACAAATTCCGCTTGATCGTGTTTGCCGCTATTTCGGTTCTTGCACTGAGCATCTTCATTGCCTATTTCGTGCGGAAATGGGTCGGCCGGCCCGTCAGCGAACTGGTAAGGGCGACCAAGCAGGTGAGCGCGGGCAATCTGAACTACGCGATTGAAAATCCAGGGAAGGATGAACTGGGAATCCTCGCAAGCTCGTTCAACAAGATGACCAAGAACCTGGCTGAAGCGAAGCTGCAGCTTTTCCAAGCTGACAAGATGGCTTCGCTCGGGCGGCTGGCGGCGGGCGTCGCCCACGAAATAAACAACCCGCTGACGGGGGTATTGACCTACAGCAGCTTTCTCCTCAAAAGGACCAAGAACGATCCCGAGATGCAGGAAAACCTGGAAGTGATCGTCAGGGAGACGATACGCAGCAGGGAAATCGTCAAAAGCCTGCTCGACTTCTCACGCCAGTCGCCTCCGAAAAAGCACGATGCGGACATATACAATATCCTGCGAAATGCAATTGAGGTGGTTGCCAGCCAGCTATTGCTCAAGAAAATAGAACTCGACGCCCGCTTCGACGCGTCCCTGCCGGAAATAAAGGTGGATGCAAATCAGATCCAGCAGATCGTCATAAATTTGCTGGTAAATGCCGCCGACGCGATTGGAGACGGCGGGGGAAGGATTTCCATAACGCCGTCGCTGATCTCTCTGGCGCCGCATGGATTGGCACAGATAAAGGCTGCAGTTTGCTCCAAAGGGCATGACCTGATGGACAGCGAGTTGAGAATCTATGGACTCCCGACCGTGAAGGTCAAAGTCGTCTCCAACGGCAATGTCGGGAGCGTCAACCTCGATCCTGTCTATGGGAAGCACAGGCACGAGTACGGCATCGAAATCGAGGGTGGAAAGAATTTGCAGGTATCGTGCCCGCAATGCAACGTGTCTTTGATCGAAGAGAATGCCAGGTGCCCGAGCTGCGGCTCGTCGATTTATCAGTTCGAAGTGCTGTCGCACGGAGTCTTCGAGGGCTGTACCAATCCCAGATGCAATTGGGAAAGATGGCAGGTAATGGATGAAGCCGGGCACAAGGACTACATAGAAATCAGGATCTCGGACAACGGTCAAGGCATTGCGAAAGAAGATTTGGCCAGAATATTCGAGCCGTTTTTCACGACGAAAGGGGAGCACGGAAACGGGCTCGGATTGGCGGTCACCTGGGGAATAATCGACAGCCACGACGGAACGATCAATGTCGAAAGCGAGCTTGGAAAGGGCACGACGTTCATCGTTCATTTGCCCCTGCCCGCCTAGCGCCGCCTAAGCCGGGACGCGGGCTGGTTCCGGCCGGGCGCACGATGTCGTGGCGCCGACATGGCCGGAGCCGGTCCGCGCCCGGGCACGCGGTGAACCCGCAGCCAGCGGGCATGATCCAGATCAAATTCCCACATGCCGCTTCTGCTATAAATGCAGTGTGCTCTACGGTCGAAAAGGCATACGCGCATTGTCCTTGCCTGGCACCGGGGCCGAGCGCCACGCAATTGTCTGATTAGGTCTTCGTTCTACATGGAATCTTCAATGCACTGGGGCGCGGCTCTCGCGCCCCCAGGCGCGTCAGCGCGAAGTTGCGTACTTCGATGGCGGGTTTGTATCGGTTCGTACGATGATCGATAAGACGCTTCCGCGTCATACCTAGGGACGGGAATCATGCAAGGTAGAGGATTTGCAACGCTGGCGCTGGCCGCAATTTTCGGATTGGCCGGAGCGCTATTCCTGAGTCACGGCGTCGCCCGCGCTGCGGTCGCTTCCAACAAAATCGACCAGCAATGTCTCGCCTGCCATTCGACCGCGGGGATGGAGAAGGAACTGCAGGGCGGAGAAAAGCTTTCCCTGCACATCGACGGGGCGAAGTTCGCGAAGTCGGTCCATAGCGTGATCGGCTGCGCCGTCTGCCACGGCAGCGTTACGCTCGAGAATCACCCGCCGTCCAAGACTAAGATCCCCAGCCTGCGCGAGTACTCGCTCGAGCGCGCGAAGGTCTGCAGCACCTGCCACGGCGACATCGCCAAGCAGTACGAGAGCAGTATTCATGCCTCGCTAGTCCGCGAGGGCAACCCGGTCGCGCCTATCTGCACCGACTGCCACAATCCGCATACGGCGAAGGCGAAGTCCGGCTATGACGCGGCCAGCGGGGCTCCGTGCAGCAAATGCCACGGGTCCATCTACGAGGCGTACGCCGGCAGCGTGCATGGCCAGTCCGGGCTGGGATGCCCCAGTTGCCACCGCGCCCACGACGTGAGCCCCGCCACCAAGGGAGATCAGCTGAAAAGCGCCTGCCTCGAGTGCCACCAGGGCGCGCTGGCCTCCCATCAAGTCTGGCTGCCGAATGCCGGACAGCATTTCGAGACGGTGTCCTGCCCCGTCTGCCACTCGCCCACGGCCAAGCGCAAGGTCGATCTCAGGTTATACAACAACTCGGCGAAAGAGCGCGTAGCCGAGAAGGAGGGCGTACCGCAGTTCGAAAACCAGGCGCGCTTGGCCGACAGAAGGGGCGTTGGCCTGGACGCGATGGCGCTGCGCAGCTTGCTGCAGGGATTCAACCGCGAGGGCGCCAACGATCAGGTCACGCTGCGGGGCCGGCTGGAGGTCAGCACGGGCATCGAAGCGCATCGGCTCGCGCGCAGCGCCCATGCGGTGCGCGATTGCGCCAGTTGCCACCAGCAGGGCGCCGGCGCATTTCAGAGCGTTACGGTATCGATCGTCGGTCCTGACGGAAGACCGGTGCACTATGGCGCGAAGCCGGAGGTCCTGCACTCCGTGATATCGATGGATTCGGTGGGCGGCTTCTACGCCATCGGCGGCACGCGCATCAAGCTGCTGGACTGGCTGCTCGTCCTCGCGCTGATAGGCGGCATCGGCGGCCCGCTTGGCCATATGACGGTCCGCTGGCTGTTCAAGCGATACGCGAAGAGAATCAGCGGCAAAGAGGACTCCTGAAGCGCCGCAACCGGAGGCCGGCCCGGGGTTTCAGGTCGAGCCGCCGCGGCCGATGCCACCAAGCAAAAGGAACTATGCAATGCCAAGAATCTACGTTCACCCGCTCCCGGTCAGGATCTGGCACTGGATCAACGCCCTCGGTTTCCTGGCGATGCTCTTCACCGGATTTCAGATTCGTTATATCGGATTGTTCGATCTGATGCCGTTCCGCACGGCGGTAGTACTGCATAACTGGATCGGGTTTGTGCTCATCGGCAATTTCTTCATCTGGCTGTTGTTCTACCTGTTTACGGACAAGATCCGGGTGTACCACCCGGAATTGAGCCCGATGAAGCATTTCCGCGCGAGCTTCCGCCAGGCCATGTTCTACGGCTACGGCATTTTCAAGGGCGACCCCAATCCGCACCACGTCAGCGTCTACGACAAGTTCAACTCAATGCAAAGCATGAGCTATCAAGTCATCATGCTGCTGCTGGTGCCGCTGCAGTTCTATACCGGCGTGCTGCTGTGGGATGTGATGCGCTTCTCCGGCATGATCGACGTGCTCGGCGGGGTACGCGTGGTGGATACGGCCCATGTACTCATTTTCATTTTCTTCGCCGGATTCATCCCGATGCATATCTATCTTGCAACCCTAGGCCACACCCGCATGGCGCACATCAAATCCATGGTGAACGGTTACGAGGAAGTCGAAGAAGAGCACGGCGGCGCCATATAGGCTTCGCGCGCGCCGCAAATAATCAAGCCAAAAGAAAACGCCGGGGAGCATTCCGCTCCCCGGCGTTTGTTTTGCCCGGCCGGTGATTCGCCGCTATTTCGTATCGGGGTGATCGGCCAGGGCGTTGGCGCCGAATTTGCCCCAGGCCTGGAACCCGAACCAGAGCAGCATGCCGAGCCCTACGATCGGTCCGATGATGACATATGCCAGCCCGATGAAAGGCGCGGCCAGGAATATGGCGGTGCTTTTCGCTATGCTGGAAGTGACCGGCAGCGGATGCAGCATTGCCGCTTCCGCGGATTTCTTCTGTTGCGACTGGATCGCCATCCAGGCGAGCATGCCCAGACCAACGATGGGGAAGGTGAGGATATAGGCCAGCCCGACGAAGGGCGCCGCCAGGAACAGAGCGACATTCTTGACCCCGCGCGCGACGCTCTGTACTGCACCTGATGCGGGAGCCGGCGCAGTTTCGGCCGCGACCGGAGCGGCAGCGGTGTCGTGCACGGCAATGACCCGTTCCGACAGCGCTTTTTCCGCGCTGCTCTCTATCATCTCGGGCGACAGCGGCTTGCGCAGGAAACTGGACACGCCGGCGGCCTGCGCCCTGGCTTCGTTGTCGGGCGAACCGTATCCGGTAACGATCACCACCGGCAGCCAGGGCTGACGCAGTTTCAGCTGCTCGGCCATTTCAAGGCCGCTCATGCCCGGCATCTTGATGTCGGTGAATACGAGGTCGTACTTTTCCGCGTCAAGCTTGCTTAGCGCCTCCTGTCCGTTGCTCGCGGTGATTACCGCGTAGCCTTTGCCGGAAAGAACCCGGTCGAAACTCTTTGCGACCACCGGGTCGTCGTCGACTACCAGAACTTTGTGTAAGGCACTCATGACATTCTCCTTGCGCTTCAATTGGTGAAATTGCTGGATTTCAAACCGGAACGGGCGGCTGCGCCGATTCCGGCGTCCGCGCGCTGCTTGTCTTTGTGCAGCGCCCATTTCTTCTGCGTGATGGCGCCGCTGGCGACGTTGATCACTTCATCCGGACCCACCGGCTTGGCCAGGTAGTCGTACGCGCCAAGGCGTACCGCCTCCTTGGCAGTCTCTATGTTCGGGTAGCCTGTGATGATGACGACTTCGGTCTCGGGCCACATTTGCTTGATCGTTTTGAGCACCGTCATTCCGTCCATGCCCGGCATGCGCAGGTCGAGCAGCACCACATCGGCGGGCCGTTGCTCCATCACGCTCAAGGCCTCGCTGCCGTTCTTGACCACTTCGACGTCGCAGTGAATGCTCGAGAGCGTGCGGATATGGCTTAGGCGCACCACTTCTTCGTCGTCCACCACCAGAATTTTGGTCTTCTCGTCCATTTCGATCTCCTAGCTCGCGTCTCTTGACCTAAGCAACGCAACAGCCGTGCCAGGCATCAACCGAGGAAGAACTTGTCTTTATCAAGTAACGAGTTAGGCGGGGTAATCGGGTGCGCGGCAGAGCTCCGCGCGGCACCGTCGGACGACCTGGAGTATATTTTTTTTGTACACGCCGACGCGCGTTCCAAAAGTTTCGTGTGAATTTTCAATCTGTTACGTCAGATGACAGGGAGTAATTTAGATATACACCGGCGGCGCGGCAGAATCCCGGCGGGCAGCGAAGGCTCGCGCCCGCGGCGGACGCGCAGCAATCGTGGAAGGTGCAGAAGGTCAGGGCCGGCGCATACGTGCGCGCGGACCCCGCAGCGCGTCGGGTCTAGGGCGCGGTGCCCTTGGGATATCCGGCGGTGTTAAGCGCCTCGGTCCAGCCCTGCTCTTCGAAGTCTTTCAGGGTGACGACGCCGACGACCATCACCGGCACGCGCGGGGCGCCGGCAAGTTTGATCAGTTCGTCGATTTCAGCGCGCGTGGCAACGACCTTTTCCGCGAACGGCACGCCGCGCTTCTTCAGGTAATCGGTTCCTTCCTTGCACGGCTTGCCGCATTCCTTGGACGTGTAAAGCGTTACGGGGAAATTCTTGACTGCCTGTTGCAGCGCGTAAGACTGCTGGGCGGCGGCCACTTCAGCTTCGCCGACGCGGGCTCTGCCCTTCTTTTCCACGTTCTTGGCGTTGGCCGGAGGCTGTCTGTCGGTGTAGTGCACCTTGCCGCTTTCGTCGGTCCAGCGATAGAGCTGGGCCTGTACGGCGAGGGCAAATACCATGAGAGTAAATGCAGTGATTGCGCGCATAAATCACCCGGAAAGCTTGTTTTACTGCTGCGGATTCTCAGGCGCCAATCATACCACTGTGCCGCAGCAGCGCATCCGGCGTGGGGTCGCGGCCGCGGAACGCCCTGAATGATTCGAGCGCCGGACGGCTGCCGCCCACCGACAGGATCTCGTCGCGGAAGCGCTTGCCGCTGTGCGCGTCGAGCACGCCGGTTTCCTCGAACAGTCCGTAAGCGTCGGCCGAAAGCACCTCGGCCCACTTGTAGCTGTAGTAGCCGGCGCCGTAACCGCCCGCGAAAATATGCGAGAAGTTGTTCTGGAAGCGGTTGTAGGGCGGCGGCGGCGCCACCGCTACCCGGCTGCGGATTTCGTCCAGCAGCTGCTGCGGCGTCTTGCTGCCATCGGCGTCGAAATCGTAGTGCAGGTGCATGTCGAACAGCGAGAATTCCAGCTGGCGCACGGTCTGCATGCCGCTCTGGAAGTTCTTCGCGGCGAGCATCTTGTCGTAGAGCGCTCGCGGCAGGGCTCCGCCGCTGTCGGCGTGCGCGCTCATGTGCGCGAGCACCTCCCATTCCCAGCAGAAATTCTCCATGAACTGGCTCGGCAGTTCGACCGCATCCCATTCCACGCCGTGTATGCCGGATACGCCCACATAGTCCACGGCGGTAAGCAGGTGATGCAGTCCGTGGCCGAATTCGTGGAACAGCGTCAGCACCTCGTCGTGGGTGAACAGCGCCGGCTTGCCGCCCACCGGCGCCGAAAAGTTGCAGGTGAGATAGGCCACCGGCGTCTGCACCCGCGCGTCCAGCCTGCGCCGGCTGATCGCCTCGTCCATCCAGGCGCCGCCGCGCTTGCTGTCGCGCGCATAGGGATCGAGATAGAACTGGCCGAGCAGCCTGCCCTCGCCATCGTTGACGCGGAAGAAGCGCACCGTCGGATGCCAGGTTTCGGCCGTATCGGGTTCGATGCGCACGCCGAAGATCGTCTCGACCACGCGGAACATCCCCTCGATCACCTTGGCTTCCGGAAAATACTGCTTCACCTCCTCATCGGAAAAAGCGTAACGCGCGACACGTAGTTTCTCCGAGGCGTAGGCGAGGTCCCAGGCCTCGAGCTGCGCCAGGCCGAGTTCGGCCGCGGCAAATTCGCGCAATTCGGCGTAGTCCCTGCGTGCGAAAGGCTGTGCCTTGAGCGCGAGGTCTTCGAGAAAATCCAGCACTTGCTGCGGCGACTGCGCCATTTTCGGCACCAGCGAGACCTCGGCATGGTTGGCGTAGCCCAGCAGCCGCGCCGCCTCCTGGTGCAGCTTGAGTATGCGCGTGATCAGCGGCGTGTTGTCGAGCTCGGGCTTGCCGAATTCGCTGGCCCGCGTGACGTAGGCGCGGTACATCTGCTCGCGCAGCGCGCGGCTCGCAGCGTATTGCATGAACGGCACGTACGAAGGCGCCTGCAAGCTGAAATTCCAGCCGGACTTTTCCTCCTTTGCGGCCGCGGCGCGCGCGGTCTCGAGCACGTCCGCGGGAATGCCCGCAAGCGCGCTGCGCTCTTCGACGTGAAGCGAATACGCGTTGGTGGCGTCAAGCAGGTTTTCGGAAAATCTGGTTGCCAGCTGCGCCAGTTCTTCCGAGATCGCGGCAAAGCGCTGCTTCCCCTGCGGCGGAAGTTCGGCGCCGGACAGGCGGAAATCGCGGATCTCGTTGTCGATGATTCTGCGCTGCGCCGGCGTGAGCGCGGCGAATTCGGGTGCGGCCCGCAGCGCCTTGTATTTTTCGAACATAGCCAGGTTCTGGCCCAGCTCGGTGTAGTACTGGACGATCTTCGGCTGGTTCGCGTTATAGGCGGCGCGCAGCTCCGGCGAATCGAGTACGCCGTGCAGGTGTCCGACCGCACCCCAGGCGCGCGCCAGCCCCTCGTTCGCGTCCTCCAGCGGCGCCACGAAAGTGGCCCAGGTGGAGGGTGTTTGCGGCCGCGTCAAATTGTCGATGCGCGCGCGGTTATCCACCAGCAGCCGGTCGACGGCCGGCGCGATGTGTTCGGCGCGGATCGAGGCAAAGCGCGGCAAGCCGGTGAAATCGAGAAGCGGGTTGGTTTCGGCCATGTCCGATGTGTCCTTCAGGGTTCGCCGGCGCGCCGGCAATGCTAGGGCCTAGTTGCGGTCTTTCAGTGCTAGCTGGACCAGTTCTGCCACCGAACTGGCGCCCATTTTTTCCATTACGCGCGAACGATGCACTTCCACGGTCTTGATGCTGATGCCGAGTTCGTCGGCAATCTGCTTGTTCAGCTTGCCGGCGACGATCAGCGCGAGCACCTCGCGTTCGCGCTGCGTCAGGCTCTTCAACCGCTGCGCCACCGATGCGTTTTCCGCCCGCCTGGCGGCCGCGGCGCGGTCCTGCTTCAGACAGGATTCGATCAGTCTGAGCATGTCCTGGTCGTTGAACGGCTTCTCGATGAAATCGACGGCGCCTTTTTTCAGCGCCGACACCGCCATCGGCACGTCGCCATGGCCGGTAATGAAAATCACCGGCAGGGTCGAGCCGCGCGCCTGCAGCTGCCCGTGCAGGTCGATCCCGTTCATGCCGGGCATGCGCACATCGAGCACCAGGCAGCCGCAGAAGCCGTCGTTGAATGCCGCGAGAAACGCCTCGCCCGATGCATACAGCTCGACCTGGAGCCCGCGCGATTCCAGCAGCCATTTCAGCGAATCGCGCATCGCCTCGTCGTCGTCGACGATGTGCACCCTGGGTTCGGTCATTGCGGATTCACCGGGAGGGTGAAGCTGAACACGCTGCCGCCTCCGGAATTGGCCACGGTCCACAACCGGCCATGGTGGAATTCAATGATCGAACGGCAGATATTGAGCCCCATGCCCATGCCTTCCGGCTTGGTGGTGAAGAACGGAGCAAACAGATTCTCCGCCTGCGCCGCCAGCACGCCGTGGCCGCGATCGGCGACATTGACCTCGATGAAATCGGTGCCGTTGGCGCGCGCGCGGATCGCCAGTTCGCGCGCGCCGCGAGGCGTATCGTGCATCGCCTCGATGCCGTTCTTCACCAGGTTGAGCACGACCTGCTCGATCATGAGTTTGTCGGCATACGCGGGCGGGAGTTCGGGTGCAATGCTGACGCTGATGCGCACGCCGGCCTTGCGCGCCTCGATCTCGGCGAAGCCGATCACATCTTCGACGATTTCGGCGATCTGCACCGGGCCCCGGTTGGGCTCGCTCTTCTTCACGAAGTCGCGCACGCGCCGGATGATCTTGCCGGCGCGCTCCGCCTGCAGGCTCGCCTTCTGCATCGCCGCCAGCAGCTCCTCGGGGCGGTAGTCCTTGGCCTGCAGCCGGTTGACGCAGCCCATGTTGTAATTGGCGATGGCCGAGAGCGGCTGGTTCAGCTCGTGCGCGAGGCTGGACGCCATTTCGCCCATGGTGATCAGGCGCGAAGTCTGCTGCAGGCGCTCCATCTGCTGGCTGCTCAGTTCCTGCATCTTCATGCGGTCGGTGATGTCCGTGGCGATTTCCATGCGCACCACGCGGCCGTCCACCCACTGGATCGCGCGCTCGCGCAGCTGGTACCAGTGGCCGTTGAGGGTGTTCTGCAGTTCGGTGTCGTGCAGTTCCAGCGGGGTCTGGTGCGGCGCGAGCTGTCGCGCGGCGTCGATGAACCGAGCCGGGTCCGGATGGCAGGCGCTGGTGACCTGCCAGCAGTTGCGCCCGATGGCATCATAGCCGTAGATGTTCTTGAACGCCCTGTTGGCGAACAGGATCTCGTCCGACTCCAGGCTGGCGACGTAGATCGCCGCGTCTAGCCCGTCGAGGACGGTCATGAAGTGCTGGTGCGATGCCTCCAGTTCCGCGCGCGCGCGCCTTTGCTCGGTAATGTCGTGGACCGACGCCATCCAACCGGCCTGCCTGCCGCCGGCATCGACCAGCGGCGCCTCGTAGATGCGCGCGTCGAACAGTTCGCCGTTCCTGCGGCGCAGGTGCGATTCGATGCCGCCATGCGATGCATCGCCCGCAAGCGAACGCTCCGGCGTCTGCGCGTGCTCGGCAGGATCATCCGGACTCCAATAGGGGTAGGGCGGCAGGGCGCCGATCAGATCCTGCGGTGCGTATCCGACCATCTTGCAAAAGGCGGCGTTTACGTAGGTAATCCGTCCGTGCATATCGATGGCGCGCATGCCGGTGGGCATGGACTCTTCCATCGCCTTGCGGAAATTCGATTCCGCGCGCAGGGCGTCCTCGGCGCGAATGCGCCGCGCCAGATTGTTGCGCAGCGACCACAGGCTCCACACCACCAGCAGAGAAAGGCCCGCGATCAGCAGAGTGGGCAGGGTTTTCGCAAAGCCGGTGTCGGTGCGGTACGCCGCGACGCGCATCTGCATGCCGTTGCCGGGCGGATCGAAGTCCAGGCGGTAATCCAGTCCCTCGTCACGCGGATGCGCGATGGCGTTCTGCGCGAGCAGCTTGCCGTGCTCGCCCAACAGGCTCAAGTGATATTTTTCCGAGAACCACGCCGGCACCAGATAGCGCAATATTCCCGACACCGTGTACTGCGCCACCATGGCGCCCATGAATTCGCGGCCGCTGCGCACGGGTACCAGGATTTCGAAGCTCGGGCCGAAGCGGTCGCTCACGTATGCCTTGCTGTACACCGGCCTGTCGGTGCCGCGTGCGGCGATGAAACTCTGTAGTTGCTCCTCGCGCGCTAACACGCCGCCGGCAGCGCGCCCGCCGCCGGCGGCCGGAACAGCGTCGCGGATATTTCTTCCGGTGTCGACCCAGGCGATGCCGGAGAGGTGCGGATTTATCGCGAGGTACTGGGTTGCGCGGTCCCGGAACCTGGCGCCGCCGAGCTGGGAATCGGAGGCTTCATGCGCGAGCTCCTGCAGAAATTCGCGGTCGCTCTGCATATGCAGGCGCAGGGTCTGCTCGGCCCATTGCACGTCGCGCGCCAATGCCGCCATCTGCTGGTCGAATTCGCGCGTCTGCAGCAGCCACACCAGCGCGATCATGGCCAGGATGAACGCGCCCACGGCAACGTTGGGCATCATCCATTGCCAGCGCTGGCTGGATTGCGTGGCCGTGCTTTCGGCGCTGATAGGCGGCATAGGGTCGCAGGTGGGCGGATGCGACCGCGCATCCGGGGCCGGCAATGCTAGCATGAAGTGCCCGGCCTCCAAGGATGCATCATGCCTGCGTTGCGTCGCGCCGCCATCGGGGGTTTCCCTTGCAAGCCGCAGGCAAGCTCCCTACTAGGGTTTCTCCCAATACCGCGTGCCGTTCATGTCGCCTAGCATTGGTCCCGGAAGCTTGCTGTGAGTATGCAAAGCTTCTGCTCAATTGTCCTCAACCTCCTTGCCGGGGCTCTCGCCCCGGCTTTTTTTTCCCAGGCATCGGCGCGCGCCGCTGATGCCAGTCCGCGCGCTGACCCGGCGCGCGCCTGCCTGCCTGTATAATGGTCTCGCTGGAATCTGCGATTTGAAACTAAAACGGCTTGCCTGCGGGGTACAGCAGCCTTTGCCTCGCATCGTCCGGTCACCGCCGGGAACGAGCACTGCCGCCGCAGCCTAGAAGGAGTTGCCATGTCAGCCGTCCCCGATTTTCCCGCCGCCAACGACCCCGATTCGCTCGAGACTGTGGAGTGGCTGGACGCGCTCGAAGCGGTATTGGAGCGCGAGGGCCCGGAGCGGGCGCACTACCTGTTGGAAAAGCTGATCGACAAGGCGCGCCGCTCCGGCGCCTATCTGCCGTACAAGGCGCAGACCGCCTATCTGAATACGATTCCGCCGCACATGGAGGAGCGCTCCCCGGGTGATGCCGCGCTGGAGGACCGCATCCGCGCCTACTGCCGCTGGAATGCGATGATCATGGTGGCCAAAGCGAACAAAGTCGAAGGCGACCTGGGCGGGCATATCGCCAGCTTCGCTTCGGTGGGCACGCTGTTCGGTATCGGCCAGAATCATTTCTGGCATGCGCCCAGCGCCGATCACGGCGGCGACCTGGTCTACTTTCAGGGCCATTCCGCCCCCGGTGTCTATGCGCGCGCGCTGCTCGAGGGGCGTCTGACGCAAGAGCAGCTGGTCAATTTCCGCCGCGACGTCGATGGCAAGGGCGTCACCTCCTATCCGCATCCGTGGCTGATGCCGGACTTCTGGCAGTTTCCGACGGTGTCCATGGGCCTCGGCCCGATCCAGGCGATCTACCAGGCGCGCTATCTGAAGTACCTGCATGCGCGCGGCCTGGCCAATACCGAGAACCGCAAGGTCTGGGCTTTCCTCGGCGACGGCGAGACCGACGAGCCCGAATCGCTCGGCGCCATTTCGATGGCGGCGCGCGAAAAGCTCGACAACCTGATATTCGTGATCAACTGCAACCTGCAGCGCCTGGACGGCCCGGTGCGCGGCAACGGCAAGATCATCCAGGAACTGGAGGGCGATTTCCGCGGTTCCGACTGGAACGTGATCAAGCTGATCTGGGGCTCGTACTGGGACAAGCTGCTGGCGCGCGACAAGGAAGGCATCCTGCTGCGCGTGATGGAAGAATGCGTCGATGGCGAGTACCAGAACTTCAAGGCCAATGACGGCGCGTTCGTGCGCAAGCATTTTTTCGGCAAGCACCCGAAATTGCTGGAAATGGTGTCGAAGATGAGCGACGCCGATATCTGGCGCTTGAACCGAGGTGGCCACGATCCGCACAAGATCTATGCGGCTTATGCCGCAGCGGTGAAGCACAAGGGCCAGCCCACCGTGATCCTCGCCAAGACAGTGAAGGGTTTTGGCATGGGCAAGATCGGCGAAGGCAAGATGGCCACCCACCAGCAGAAGAAGATGGACATCGATTCCATTCGCGTGTTTCGCGACCGCTTCAACATTCCGATCCCGGATGACAAGCTGGAGGAATTGCCGTTCTATATTCCGCCGGCCGATTC
>JBBRAI010000003.1:0-124078 GCA_038206915.1 Burkholderiales bacterium
CGCCGACTGCGGCGAGCGCCCAATCCAGGTACGGGATGGTCTCGCGAGAAGAGCGCTTGCTGAATGGGTAAGCGAGATAGGCGAGGAACAGCGCCAGCGCCAGATGCAACGAGCGCATCTCCGTGGCATTGAGCACGAATATGCGCAGCATGAACGGCAACGGTGACGCGTACCATAGCTGCAGCAGCGACCAGCCGATGCACACCGCAAACAGGAACATTTTCACCAGTCCAACCGGCCGGCGGCCACCCAGATCGGCCTCTTGCACCAGCTGCTGAACGTCCGTCTGCGGCGCGGACTGATTGGCGCTCGTCATCGCTCTCTCCTGGCCGCGACCGCGCACCTTCGGGCGTGCGTCGAAAAACTGATAGAGGCCGTTCCAGGATTACCGAAACGACCTCTGCCTTGGGGGATTATGAGGATGAGAAAGCCAGGGGCGCCGCCCCTGTCTCCCCTGCCTCGCCCTCCCATCATGAAAAGCGCCTTTACTTGATCCAGCCTTTCTCGCGGTAGTAGCGCGCGGCGCCTTCGTGCAGCGGCGCGGTCAGCCCGTCAGCGATCATGTTCTTCGGATCGAGGTGCGCGAACGCGGGGTGCAGCTTCTTGAACTCGTCGAAGTTGTCGAACACCGCTTTGGTGACCAGATAGACCATGTCAGCCGGCACCCTGGTGGACGTTACCATGGTTGCAAGCACGCCATAGGTCGGGGTCGGCTGCGGATTGTTCGAATACAGTCCGCCGGGGATGGTCACGTGGGCGAAATACGAATGTTCCTTCACCAGCTTGTCGACCGCGGGGCCGGTGATCGGCACCAGCTGCGCGCCGCAGGCGGTAGTCGGGTCCTGGATGTTCGCCGAGGGATGGCCAACGCCGTAGAAGAAGGCGTCGATCTTGTTGTCGCACAGCGCGGCGCCGTGCTCGTCGGCCTTCAATTCGGAGGCGAGCGCGAAGTCCGAGGTTTTCATTTTCATCGCAGCCAGCAGGTCCATCATTGCGGCCTGCGTTCCCGAGCCGGGGTTGCCGATGTTCACGCGCTTGCCCTTGAGGTCGGCGAAGCTGTGGATGTTCGCTTCCTTGCGCGCCACCAGGGTGAACGGTTCCGGATGGACCGAAAACACCGAGCGCAACTCGGTGATCGGCGCCTTGAATGCGCCGACGCCAGTATAGGCTTGCGCCTGCACGTCGGATTGCGCCATGCCGAAGTCGAGTTCGCCGGCTTTGATCGTGTTGACGTTGTACGCCGAGCCGCCGGTGGACTCGACCGAACAGCGCACATTGGTCTTGGCGCGGTCCTTGTTTACCAGACGGCAAATCGCCCCGCCGACCGCGTAATAAACACCGGTAACGCCGCCTGTGCCTATGGTGATGAATTTCTGCTGCGCGAATGCCGTGGGTGCGTTTGAGAACAACATAATAGCCAGCGCGAAGCCGACCGATTTAAAGGGTATACGCATGCTTGTCTCCTTTCCTTGGATGCAACTTTTTGGAATCCGGCACGATGCCTCGCCGGTGGTGGTGGTGTACGCTAATGATTTTATTGAGGGATTCCGAGCGGGAACCGTGCGTTACCCCTGAACCATACAAGATGCAAGCGCCGCATGTCAACCCGCTAGGAACGCGCTGCGATGTTGCGCAGTTCCTTCATCGCCACAGAAACCATCGCCAGGTCAAGGGTTTTGTGCGCGCGCAGATCGCCTAGTACCTGGCGGAAGCGCTCGAGCAGAGCGCGGTTTCCGTTCTCCCACGCGGCGATCGCTTCCTGCACGTCGCCGTTCCCCGGGACGGCGCGCAGCGCGTCGGCGGTAAGCTGACGCTGGATTGCGGCAAGGTCGTCGCGCAGCGCCGCTTTTGCTAGCGTCTGCCAGTGGCTCGCCGAGGGCAGGCTCGCGATCTTGGCGCGCAGCCACGGAAACTCCAGCCAGCCGCCGAGCGCAAAGTATGCCTGTGCGACGGGCTCGACCTCGCGGCCCAGCGCATCGCCGACCTCCACCAGGTCGAGGGCCGCGGGCAGCGCGTCGAACGCGGCAATCCGCGCGGCGGTCGTGGCGGGCGCGCCGGCTTCGGCGTAGCGCGCCTGCACCCGGTCGTAGTCCTCGCGATCGCTGTCCGCCAGCGAAGCCGGCAGCATTGCGGCGAGCTTTTCGATGCCCGGCCCGAAATACGCGATCGCCGCGGCGATGTCGGCGAGGTGCTTGCGATTGCGCAGCAGCCACAGGGTGACGCGCACGATCAGGCGGCCGGCGTCGATAAGCATCGCGCTCTGCAGTTCATTGGGCACCTTCAGATCGAGCGCCTCCACCTGCTGCCAGAACGGCACCATGTTGAAGGCTTCGCGCGTCACCAGGTATGCGCGCACGACCTCGTCGGTGCTCGCTCCGGTCTCTTCGCACATGCGGTGCACGAATGTACTGCCGACGCGATTGACCATGCTGTTGGTGACATGCGTGGCGATGATCTCGCGGCGCAGCTGATGCGACTGAATGTGGCGCGGAAAGCGCTCGCGCAGTGCCCTTGGAAAATAGCGCTCGAGCGCCGTGGCGATGGTCGGGTCTTCCGGGATGTCGCTGGCGAGCAGCTCGTCGTAGATCTGCATCTTCGAATAGGCGAGCAGCACGGCCCGCTCGGACGCGGTAAGACCGAGGCGCGCCGCCTTGCGCCGCGCGATCTCGTCGTCAGATGGCAGAAACTCGATTGCGCGATTGAGCCGCCCGGCGCGCTCCAGGGCACGGATGAAGCGCGCCTGCTGCTCGAGCAACTGCGGCGCTATGCGCCCCGTTACCGACAGGCTCTGCGTCTGGAAGGTGTTGTCGCGCAGCACCAGCGCAGCGATTTCGTCGGTCATTTCGGCGAGCTGCCGATTCCTCTGCTTCAGCGTGAGTTCGCCCTCGCGCATTGCCGCATCGAGCAGAATCTTGATGTTCACCTCGTGGTCCGAGCAGTCCACGCCGGCCGAGTTGTCGATGGCGTCGGTATAGATGCGACCGCCGGCCAGCGCGTACTCGATGCGCCCGAGCTGGGTCAGACCGAGATTGCCGCCCTCGGCGACCACCTTGCAGCGCAGATCGCGGCCGTCGATGCGCAGCGAGTCGTTGGCGCGATCGCCCACCTGGGCGTGGCTCTCGCCGCTCGCTTTCACGTAGGTGCCGATGCCGCCGTTGTAGAGCAGGTCTACCGGCGCCTTGAGGATCGCGCTGACCAGCGCATTTGGCGCCAGCGATTTCGCCTCGATGCCCAGAGCGCGCTGCGCCTCGGGCGAGAGCGGGATCGACTTGGCGCTGCGCGGCCAGACGCCGCCGCCTTTCGAAATCAATTTCGCGTCATAGTCGGCCCAGGACGAGCGCGGCAGCTTGAACAGCCGTTCGCGCTCGCGGAAGCTCAATTCCGCTTCCGGGTCCGGATCGATGAACACATGCCGGTGGTCGAACGCCGCCACGAGCCTGAGGTGGTGCGACAGCAGCATGCCGTTGCCGAACACATCGCCGGACATGTCGCCGATGCCGGCGACGGTGAATGCCTGCGACTGCGTGTCCAGGCCAAGCTCGCGAAAGTGGCGCATGACCGACTCCCAGGCGCCGCGCGCGGTGATGCCCATCTGCTTGTGATCGTAGCCGACCGAGCCGCCTGAGGCGAAAGCGTCGCCCAGCCAGAAGCCGTATTCCTGCGCCACGCCGTTGGCGATGTCGGAGAAGGTCGCAGTTCCCTTGTCGGCGGCCACAACCAGGTAAGCATCGTCGCCGTCGTAGCGCAATACGCCGGGCGGCGGCACCGGTTTACCCTCGACGAGGTTGTCGGTGACGTCGAGCAGGCCGCGAAGGAAGGTTTTGTAGCACTCAATGCCTTCGCGCATCAATGCCTCGCGGTCGCCGGCGGGCGGCGGCTGCTTCAGGACAAAACCGCCCTTCGAGCCGACCGGGACGATCACCGCATTCTTCACCATCTGCGCCTTCATCAGCCCGAGCACCTCAGTGCGGAAGTCCTCGCGCCGGTCCGACCAGCGCAGGCCGCCGCGCGCCACCGGCCCGCCGCGCAGATGCACCCCCTCGACACGCGGCGAATACACGAAGATTTCAAACATCGGCCGCGGCTCGGGAAGCTCCGGCAGCTTGCGCGGATCGAACTTGAGCGAGATATAAGGCTTGGGCTGGCCTTGCGCATCTGGCTGAAACGCGTTGCTGCGGGTGGTTGCCGCAATCGCAGCCAGAAATCGCCGCAGGATGCGATCGTCGTCCAGGCTGGGCACCAGGTCGAGGCCGGTTTCGATCTCGCGCACCAACGCCGCCTGCGTCTCCATGGAGGCGCGCGCCGGATCGAAGCGGGCCGAAAAAAGATTCACCAGGGCGCGGGCGAGCGCAGGATTCGCCACCAGCGTCTGCTGCACATAGGCGAGGCTGAACGTGAAGCCGGCCTGACGCAGATAACGGCTGTAGGCGCGCAGTATCGCGATCTCGCGTGCCGATAGTTCGGCGGCAAGCACCAACTGGTTCATGCTGTCGGGCTCGATGCGTCCGGACCACATCTCGTCGAACGCCTGGTGAAACAGCGAGCGCACCCGCTCGAGCACCACTTCCGCTTCGCCAGGAAGCGCCAGGCCGAAATCGATGATCCACACGGCGCCGCCGTCGGCCGGTTGTATATGGTAGGGCAGATCGTCGAGCACGCGCACACCCAGGTGTTCCAGGATCGGCAGCGCGTCGGAGAGCACAATCGGTGCCCCGCTGCGAAGCAGCCTGAAGCGCAGCACGCCCGACTCGGCCGCGAGCGGCCGGTACAGGTTCATGCCCAGCGCCGGTGCCGCGCCGAGCGCATCCATCATCTCGATATCGCGCAGCGCGCCGCGCACCGGATAGTCCTCGCGGTAGCCGGCCGGAAACGCGTGTCCGTAGCGTGCGTGGAGCCGGTTGCCGCGCTCTTCGCCGAGGTGTTCGACGAGCAAAGCGTGCAACTCATCCTCCCAACGCCGCGTTGCGGCGACGATGCGCGCCTCGACGTCGCGCGTGTCGACGTCCGGAATGCGGGCGCCGCGGCAGCGCACCACAATGAAGATGCGCGCCAGCGGCGACTCGGACAGACTTACGTTGAATTCGGCTGCGGTGCCGTTGTACGCCTCGGCGAGGATGCGCTGAAAGCGCTGGCGCTGCTCGGTGCTGAATTTGTCGCGCGGCACATACACCATGCAGGTGACGAAACGGCCGTACGCGTCGTGCCGCACCAGTAGCCGTGTGCGCTGGCGCGCGCCGAGCTGCAGGATGGCCATGGCGAACGCGAATAGCTGGTCTGGCTCGATCTGCAACAGCTCGTCGCGCGGATAGTCCTCGAGGATCGAATTGAACGCCTTGCCGTTGTGGCTCGCCGGCAGGAAACCGACGCGATCGTGCACCGCGGCGACCTTGCGCCGCACCAGCGGGATATCGGCGACATTCGCGGTGTATACGTTATGCGTGTACAAGCCGAGAATCCGGCGCTCACCGATGACCCTGCCCTTGTCGTCGAAGCGCTTCACGCCGACGTAGTCGAGGTAACCCGGCCGGTGCACCGTGGCGCGCGCGTTCGCCTTGGACAGCACCAGGATCTCGGGCTTGCGGGCGCGCGCACGCGTCTCGGGCGGCAGCGTCGCAAAGCTGGTGGAGACCGTCGTGCCTTCGCGCTCGCGCAGTATCCCCAGGCCCGAACCGCGCACTATGCGCAGCACGTCCTCGTCGTTCTCGCTGACCAGATCGTAGTCGCGGTAGCCGAGCAGCGTAATGTGCTTGTCGAGCAGCCATTCGAGGAAGGCATGCGCCTCGCGCGCCTCCTCGGCGTCAAGGGGCGGCTTCGCCGCCGCGATTTCGTCGATCAGCGCGCGCAGGCGCTGCTGCATCGGCTTCCAGTCCGTGACCGCCGCCGCCACGTCGGCGAGGACCCGCTGCAGGCCCGCGCCTATCTCCTGCAGGCGCGCCGGGTCGGTCTGGCGGTCGATCTCCAGGCACATGAACGATTCGAGCCTGCCCTCCCCGCCGGCGGTCGCCGACGTTACGTCCTGCAGCTTGCCCTTGGCGTCGCGCGCGACGCGCAGCACCGGGTGAATCACCAGGTGCAGCGTCAGCCCCTGGCGGTTGATCTCCATGATCGCCGAATCGACCAGGAAAGGCATGTCGGCGCTGACGATCTGCACCACGGTGTGGGTGCTCTGCCAGCTGTGCTCCCCCAGTTCGGGATTGAACATGTGCACTTTCGCCGCATCACCGGCGTGGCGGCGGCCCAGGTCGAAGTGCGCCGCGGCAGCGCCGACAAGATCGTTCAGCTCGCGCCCGGCGAGTTCCTCCAGATCCGCGCCGTCATAGTAGAGCTGCGCGAAGCGCTCGGCGAGCCTGGCCTGCGGCGCGCCGAGGCTGCCACGCGCCGCTTTCGCGACGCGCGTCACGAGGTCTGGTTCTTCCACTCTTTTGGTGCTCACCCGTCCGAGTATATGCTCGGCGTACTGCACGCCGCAAGCCGCGCCGACACGCTGCGGCCGGCGCACATGGTTGCGGAATTATTTCTTGGTGGAATCCGCCGGCTTCGATTCCTGCGCCGGCGCAGACGGCGCGGTCTGCGCGATTTCGATCTTTGCTTTCGCCTTAAGGTCGTCAAAAGTCTTTTGCAGATTCTGATCCTGGAGTTGCTGCGTAAGCCTGGTCTTGACCTCTTCCAGCGGACGCATCTCTTTCGCGCGTGTATCCTCCAGCAGGATCACGTGGTAACCGAATTGCGATTTAACCGGCTTTTCGGTGAACTTGCCTTTGGCAAGTTTGGTTACAGCTTCGCCGAACTCCGGCACCATGCCCCTTGGGTCGAACCAGCCTAACTCTCCGCCCTTGGCCTTCGAGCCGGGATCCTTGGACTTGGCCTTGGCCAGCGCTTCGAAGGCTTTCGGGTCTTTGTCCAATTTGGCAATGATGTCCTTGGCTTCGGCCTCGGTGTCGACCAAAATATGGCGCGCCTTGTATTCGGTGCCTGCCTCCTGCGCCTTGATCTTTTCATACTCCGCCTTGAGTGCATCGTCGCTGATAGGGTTATTCTTGAGATAATCCTGCACGAAAGCGTTGACGAGCACCGACTGCCTGATCAGCTGCTCCTGGACGGCCACTTCGGGCTTCTTGTCCAGCCCCTTCTTGACGGCTTCCTGCGAGATGATGACCTGCATCGCGAGGCGGTCGATGAATGTCTTTCGCGCGTCAACGCTGGCCTCGCGCCCGAGACCAGTTCGCTCCTTGAGCATCGCGTCGACGATCCTCTCGCTGATCGGTTCCCCGTTAACGGTAGCCGCGATCGCATCTTTGGACTGCGCGGGATCGTTGGAACTGCAGGCGATCAGGGTCAGCATCGAAACGGCGCCGGCCAGCAGGATCGCAGGCTTGATGAACATGTTGGATTTTCCTAAAGATAAGGTGAGTATGGGGTCGATTCATGCCGGAAGAGCCGGCAACTGATTATTTTACCAGCTCGCGCGCCGGATTTCGCCCCAATCGGTGGGTTTGCCTAGAGCCATTCCGGCGCTGCGCGAGCATGGATTTCAGCCGTCACCGCCCTGCACCAGCATCGCGCCGCGCTCGGCGATCATCAGCGTCGGTGAATTGGTGTTGCCCGAGGTGATCGACGGCATGATCGAGGCATCGATCACACGCAAACCGTCGATGCCACGCACGCGAAGTTGCGGATCGACCACCGCGCTCGCGTCGTCGGCGCGTCCCATCTTGCAGGTCCCGACCGGATGAAAGATGGTGGTGCCGATATCCCCCGCGGCCTGCGCCAGCTGCGCGTCGGTCGCAAACGCCGGCCCCGGCAGGAACTCCTCGGGCGCGTATTTCTTCATCGTTTGCGTGCCCAGCACGATGCTGCGTGCGAGACGCAGCGACTGCACTGCGATCGCCTGGTCCTGCGCCGCCGAAAGATAGTTGAGCATGATCGCCGGATGCGCCTGCGCGTCGGGCGACTTGATGCGCACGTAACCGCGCGAAGCCGGGCGCAGGTTGCACACGCTCGCGGTAAACGCCGGGAACGGATGCAGCGGGTCGCCGAATTTGTCGAGCGACAGGGGCTGCACGTGAAACTCGAGATTGGGCGTGGGCTGCGCCGCATCGCTCTTAAGAAACGCGCCCAGTTGCGACGGCGCCATGGTCAAGGGTCCGGTACGGTGCAGCGCGTACTCCAGCGCCATCTTCACCTTGCCCCACCAGGAATTGGCCAGGGTATTGAGCGTCGGCACGTTTTGCACCCGGAACGCCATGCGCAATTGCAGGTGATCCTGCAGGTTTTCACCCACCGGCAGATCGTGGGCCACGGCAATGCCGTGGCGCTGCAGCAGCGCGCCCGGCCCGATGCCGGAGAGCTGCAGTATCTGCGGACTGCCGATCGCCCCCGCCGCGAGCAGCGTTTCCTTGTTGGCCGCGACGAAAAAATCCTCGCCGCCTAGCAGATACTCCACGCCCGATACGCGCCTGCCGGCCAGGCGCAGCTTTTTCACCTGGGCGCCCGTGACCACGCTGAGGTTCGGTCGGCCCAGCGCCGGGCGCAGGAAGGCTTTCGAGGCGTTCACGCGCACGCCGCGGCGCTGGTTCACTTCGAATTTGGAGCTGCCGGCATTGTCGCCGCGGTTGAAGTCTTCGATTTTGGCGATTCCGGTTTCGAGAGCGGCGTCGCGAAACGCGTCGAGAATCTCCCAGGACAGACGCTGGCTCTCTACGCGCCATTCGTGCCCGCCGGATGCGTCCAGTGTCCGCCCGCCGTGGAATTCGTCGGCGCCGCGCCAGTGGTCCTCCGATTTCTTGAAAATCGGCAGCACACTATTCCAGGACCAGCCGGAATCGCCGCTAAGGCGCGCCCACTCGTCGTAGTCGCGCTCCTGTCCGCGCAGATAGAGCATGGCGTTGATCGAGGAGCTGCCGCCGAGTACTCTCCCGCGCGCATAGAGTATAGAGCGCCCGTTGAGCCCGGGGTCCGGCTCGGTCCGGTAGCACCAGTCGGTGCGCGGATTGCCGATGCAATACAGGTAGCCGACCGGGATGTGGATCCAGATCCAGTCGTCCTTGCCTCCCGCTTCGAGCAGCAGCACCGTGCTGCGCGGATCGGCCGAAAGGCGGTTTGCCAGTAGACAACCTGCCGTTCCGCCGCCGACGATGACATAGTCGAATGGGGCCGCGCTTTTCATCCTATGACTCCTGGCTTTGCGCGCACCCGCCCTGGGTGGCGCACTGCGTCATTCGCCCGCCGCGCCGGATTGCGCTTTAGCCGGCGTCCAGCCGTCTTTCCAGGTTTCCAGCGGCAGCACGAACGGCGGCTCGCCATTGTCCAGAAACCAGGAATCGACCACCCACTCGCGACGGCTTGCGCGCTCCTCGATTACCGCTGTGGTGTGCGGCCAGCTGAACAGCGACCAGCGCGTCGAGCGATCCGTCACATTGTGCCAGCGCAGCAAGTGGTATTTTTGCAGCATGCTCAAATAGATGGTGGTATTGATGGATTCGTCGATGCAGTCCATCTGCCCGGCTTCGCCGAATCCCGGAAACGTCCCGCCCTTGTCGTGCGCAGTGCCGGTCATCGCACCGACGATGGTCTCGAACAGCGCGATCGCGCGCCTGATCTGCTCACGTTCTTCCGCAGGCGTGGCGGCAGGCTGGGCAAACACGGCACGCACTCGCTGCCATTGCTCTGCGCTCAGCGTCACCCAGGCGAGACTGGCACAGCCGTAGTCGTAGCAGACGGTGAACTGCGCCGGATCGGGGTCGGCGATGATGTCCGGGCGCACGAAGACATCCGCGCGCGCAATGAGCACGACACCGGATCCAGTGAGGAGCGCCAGTGTCCCCAGTAGCTTGGCCATGCGCATCGGGGCAATTTACCACCAAACGGCGGGCTGTTCCGCGCGCGCCGGTAAGTGCAGCCGATACGATACCGACCGGCGTTGCCAACGCCGCAGCCGCTGGACTAGACTGGCCCATGCAATTTACCCGGACAAATCTCGGGCCGCCGAGCGCCGCCACAGAAAGGAAGCGCTAGCTTGCGACTGGGCGTGGACTTGGGCGGCAGCAAGATCGAAATCGTCGCTCTGGGCAGGGACGGCGCGGAACTGCTGCGCCGCCGCGTTCCCACGCCGCGCGACGACTACCCAGGCACGCTCGCCGCGATCGCCGGCCTGGTGGAGCAAACCGAGCGCGAATTGGGGAGTCGGGGTTCGCTCGGCATCGGCATACCCGGCGCGGAATCGCGCGTCGACGGCCGGATCAAGAACGCCAATTCGACCTGGCTGATCGGGCGGCCGCTGAGACAGGATCTGCAGGACTTGCTGCAGCGCGAGGTGCGGCTGGCCAACGATGCGAACTGTTTCGCGCTGTCCGAAGCCGCCGACGGCGCCGCAGCCGGGGCCGAGACGGTGTTCGGCGTGATTCTCGGCACCGGTGTCGGCGGCGGCATCGTCGTGCGCGGGATTGTACTTGGCGGCGCGAACGCGATTGCCGGCGAATGGGGCCACAACCGCCTGTCGGGCGACGAAGCGCACTGGCCGCGCTGCTACTGCGGGCGCTACGGCTGCGTCGAGACCTTTCTCAGCGGCCCCGGCTTGCGGGATGACCATGTGCGCAACGGCGGCGCCAGACTGGAACCCGCGGAAATCGCCGTCCGCGCAAGCGCCGGCGATGCATCCTGCGAAGCGACGCTGCGCCGCTACGAAGCGCGCCTGGCGCGCGCGCTTGCCGCGGTAATCAATATCCTCGACCCGGATGCGATCGTGCTCGGCGGCGGCGTATCCAACCTCGATCGGCTGTATGCCAACGTGCCCGCGCTCTGGGCGGAACAGGTGTTCTCCGACAGCGTCGCGACGCGTTTGCTCAAATGCCGCCACGGCGACGCGTCCGGCGTGCGCGGCGCCGCCTGGCTGTGGGATTGAACCGCCAGGTAGCCGGGATTGACGCAGCGGCGAAACATTGACTTTGCTCTGACGCAAGACTACATTTTTCGCCTACCCCGCCGCACTACTAACCTGGAAAAGCACTGCGCATGCCCGACCGCAGCACCATCCGCATTCTGATCATAGACGACGATGCAGAGTATGCAGGCGTTCTGCGCATGCACCTCGTCGCGGCCGGCTATGCGACCGAGGTGGCGGAGGACGCCGTGGAAGGCGGAAAGGCGCTGCTGGAGCGGCAGCCGTCGCTGGTCTTGTGCGACATCGGCATGCCTTACCTGAACGGCCTGGAGTTCATGTCGCTGATGCAAAGCGATGCACAATCGGCGTCGATCCCGGTGGTTTTCATTTCAGGGCGCAGCGATGCCAGCCTGATGGCCAGGGCGGCAGAACTGGGTGCCGCGGATTTTCTCACCAAGCCCGTCACGCGCGAACAGCTGCTGCAGACGGTGGACGCGTGCCTGCGTGCCGGCGGACGCAAGGCCGCGCTGCCGAATTACGGATTTCCGCCGGTGGTCTGATCGTATTCAAATACGCATGCGTCGCTGCGCATCCCTCGTGCGCATTCGGCGCGCAGCAGCGTAGACTAGGCGAGCGGACGCGCTTGGCCGGGCCAACCCGACGTCCATCCGCGCCTCCTGCGGATTGCGTTATTTCGATAATTCAGCTGTGGAAATTTGCTCATGTTCAAGAACATACTGGCGTCGGTCGATGGCTCGCACTTATCCGACAAGGCGGTGGCGACAGCGGCGCGGCTGGCGCAGTCCCTGGGCGCAAAGCTTCTGCTGCTGCACGTCAGGTCGCCAATCGAAATTCCGCATCATGTCGAAGGCGGCGCGCTGACCAGCCTCGGCGGGAAAGTAGTGATGCAGGAAATCGAAGACGAGGAGCGCAAGCTGCTCGACGCTGCCGTAAAGCTCGCCTCAAGCGCAGGGTGCAATGCGGAAACGGCATTCGTCACCGGTTTCTCGCCTTTCGAAGCGATTATCCGTACCTCGCGGGAACAGCAGTGCGACCTGATCGTCATGGCTTCGCACGGCCGGAGCGGCATTTCCGGCCTGCTCCTCGGCAGCGAAACGCAGAAGGTGCTGACCCACTCGACAGTTCCGGTCCTGATCGTGAGGTGAGCCATAAGCCGTGCAGCGGCGCGTCGCTTACGCCTCGCGCTTGCGCGCGACCGCGCCGATAAGCGCCGACATGCCGGAGTGCCCCTTGCCCTCGTCGACATGCTCGTCATAGCTGCGCAGTTCGATGATGTCCATGCCCCGAAGCAGTTCACGTACCAAATCTTCCGTGTACAGGTGATCGAGTTCCGGCGGGCCGCCGGTGCCGTATTGCAGCTGCTCCGCGCGATAGCCCTGAAGTATCAGCAATCCTCCAGGCTTCAGCGTCTGTTCGATCAGCGGGAACAGTTTTTCGCGGACGGCCGGCGAGGCGAACTGGATGAAAATCGCGGCGACCAGATCGTAAGCCGAGGGCTTCCAGTTCCAGGCGAGGGCTTCGCACACGGTGAAGCCGACGCGCACGCCGCGGCTCAGGGCCAGCCGCTCGGCCTTCGCCACCGCGGTCGGCGAAAAATCGAAAGCGTCCACGCGCAGTCCCTGCTGGGCGAGCCAGACGCTGTTGCGGCCCTCGCCGTCGGCGATCGAAAGTGCGCGGCTGCCTTGCGCGAACAAACCGGCTTTCGAAGCGAGATAGGCGTTCGGGCGCTCGCCGAACAGGTACTCGTCAACGCTGAATCTGGACTCCCAGCGTACCAGCGCCTGTTCGAGCGTACGCGGCGCGCGCGGGCCGTCCGCTTGCTGTGCCATCGGGAAAACTCCTATATTGCAGAAGAGCCTGCCACGCTATGTTCGAATCCAGGTCATATCCGCCGCAGGCAAGACCTAAGCACCATCGCGCGTGGAACGCAGCACGCTATTGTAGAACATCGGGATATGCCCGCCAAAGCCACGGCGAAGTCCTTGCGGGCCGGCGCCAATAAAGCGATGATGCCGGCGGCATCGGCCAGGCGGATCGAGCAGGGCCTCGGCTTTGGCCTTGCCCAATTTGTGATCACCCCTGTCGATTGCCGGATTTTTCGGAGCACGCGAACTTCTATCGGGTAACAATCCACAGGCTTATCCACAGAATCTGTGGGTAAATTTTTGCTGTCGCGAGTTTTGACGCGCGGCAGCCGGGAGTACGGCATGAATCTGTCAGAGTCGCTTCTGCACGCGCTCAAGGCGCACGGTGCGCGCGAGATCTTCGGCATACCAGGAGATTACGCGCTGCCGTTCTTCAAAGTAGTCGAAGAGTCCGGCATCCTGCCGCTGTATACCTTGAGCCATGAGCCGGCGGTCGGCTTTGCCGCGGACGCCGCCGCGCGCATCCACTCCGCGCTCGGCGTGGCGGCCGTAACCTACGGCGCGGGCGCGCTCAATATGGTCAACCCGATCGCCGCTGCGTTTGCCGAGAAGTCGCCGGTGGTGGTGATTTCGGGCGCGCCGGGCAAGGGCGAGACGCAGCGCGGCCTGCTGCTGCACCATCAGGCCAAGTCGCTCGACTCGCAGTTGCGCATCTACCAGGAGATTACCTGCGCACAGGCATGCCTTACCGACGCGCGCAGCGCGCCGGCCGAGATCGCGCGCGTGCTGCGCGCCTGCCTCAGCAACTCGCAACCTGTCTACCTCGAACTGCCGCGCGACATGGTGAATCTGCCCTGCGCCCAGGTGACCATGGCCGCCGAGCCCGCGTACGATGCCGAGGCACTGGCCGCATGCGCCGATGAAATCCTGGCGCGCCTGCGCGCGGCGCGCTCGCCGGTTCTGATGATAGGCGTTGAGGTGCGCCGCTTCGGGCTGGAGCAAAAGGTCGCGGAACTTGCGCGCCGGCTCGGCCTGCCGGTGGTCACCAGCCTGCTCGGCCGCGGGCTGCTGGCCGATACCGGCGCACCGCTGCTCGGGACCTACATCGGCGTCGCCGGACTGCCCGCGATCACCGAACTAGTGGAGAAGTCCGACGCGCTGTTTCTGCTCGGCGTAATCATTTCGGACACCAATCTCGGCGTTTCGGCCATGCAGATTGATTTGCGCATGTCGATCCAGGCGCTGGGTCGGCAGGTCAACATAGGACATCACCTATACCCTGAAATGCCGCTGGGCCCGCTGGTCGACGCATTGCTGGGGCGCCTGCCGGCGATAACCTCCGCCGCTGCGCCGCAGCATGCGACCGCCAGCTATCCGCGCGGCTTGCCGGCGGACGCGGCGCCGATCACACCGCTGGACATCGCGACCGCGATCAACGACCTGATGGACGCGCACGGCAAGATGCCCATCGCGACCGACATCGGCGACTGCATGTTTCTCGCGATGGACGTGGAACATACCGCACTGGTCGCGCCCGGCTACTACGCCACCATGGGCTTCGGCGTTCCCGCGGGCCTCGGCCTGCAGGCGGCGACCGGCCAGCGGCCGCTGATCATCGTCGGCGACGGCGCGTTCCAGATGACCGGCTGGGAACTCGGCAACTGCCTGCGCTATGGCTGGGATCCGATTGTGCTGCTGATCAACAACTCGAGCTGGGAGATGCTGCGAGCGTTTCAGCCCGAATCCAGATTCAACGACCTGGCCGACTGGCGCTTTGCCGAGGCGGCAAACGCGCTAGGAGGAGAAGGCGTGCGCGTACACAACCGCGGCGAACTGGCGCAGGCACTGAGTGCGGCGCAGCGCCGGCGCGGAAAATTTCAACTGATCGAAGCCGTGGTCGCGCGCGGCGCGATGTCGCCGACGCTGACGCGTTTTGTCGAAGGGGTAAAGAGCAAGCGCGGCTAGACAGGGCGATCGACGGTCTCCGGCGGAAGGTCCTTGCGCCCGGGCTATTTCTTCGCGTGCGCCTTGGACCACGCGTCCGCGCGCCGTCCGGCCTCGGCGATCTGCTCCGGCGTCATCAGGCGTTCGACCAGGATGCGGCTGCGCTTCGCCCGGTCTTCGCCGTTGGATGCGGCGAGGCTCCACCACATGTGCGCTTCCACATAATCCATCGGCACGCCTTCCTGCCCGGATTCATAGATCCGGCCGAGATCGTACTGCGCCATCGGGTCGCCTTTTTCCGCCGCCTTCTGGTACCAGTACGCGGCCTGTTTGTAGTCGCGCGCAACGCCCTGCCCGGTTTCGTACATCAGCCCCAGCGACGATTGCGCCCAGGTGTGCCCTTGTTCACCCGCCTTGCGAAACCAGGATGCAGCCTGCGCGTAGTCCTGCGCCACGCCCTGCCCGGTCTGGTACATGCGGCCGAGGTTGAATTGCGCTTCCACGGTTCCCTGCTCGGCCGCCTTGCGGTACCAATAAACCGCCTCGCCATTGTTCGGCGCGACGCCCTGCCCCTTTTCGTACAGCAAGCCGAGATTGGTCTGCGCCGCGGCGTTGCCGCGCTCTGCCGCCTGCCGGTACCAGTCCGCGGCTTTGCGGAAGTCCACCGCAGTGCCCTGGCCTTTCTCGTTGACAAAGCCGAGCGTGAATTGGGCCATGACATTCCCCTGCGCCGCGGCCTTCTGCCAGTGTCCCATCGCCGCCTGGTAGTTACCGGCTTTGTACGCCTTCATGCCGTCTTCGAAATCGCCGGCCAGCGCAGTCGCGGCGCACACCAATCCAACGACGATCCCTGCCGCCTTCAGCAAGCGCATGCTAGTTTCCCCGATTGGCGCATGCAGCCATCATAATCCCATATCAGTCTAGATCCGTCGCGCCGGTCCAGTGCGCCGGCATTCCGGCCGCCGCACTGAGCATGCCCAGCGAACCAGCTTCATAGCCGTCGACGGCGAATGTCATGGTTTCGTCCGCGGCCTGGAGGCCCGCGATATAGAGCAGAGGCAGAAAATGCTCCGGCGTGGGTACCGCCAGGCGCGCGTCCTCGCCGAGGCGCTCGAAATCGATCAGCGTCTGGTGCTCGCGCGCAGCGAGCGCGGTGCGCACGCGTTGGTTGAAGCGCCGCGCCCAGGGATAGGCCGGCGCTCCTTCGGCGCGCTGCATCAGCATCAGATTGTGCACCACGTTGCCGCTGCCGACGATGAGTACGCCCTCCTCGCGCAGCGGCGCCCGGCGTTGCCCCAGTTCGTAATGAAAGCGCGGCGGCTGCGTAGCGTCCATGCTTAGCTGCACCACGGGTACGTCGGCATCCGGAAAAGCATGCACCAGCACCGACCAGGTGCCGTGGTCCAGGCCCCAGGACGCGTCCATCGCCAGCGGCAGCGGCGCGAAGAGCGCGCGCACGCGCGCCGCGAGCGCCGGATCGCCGGGTGCGGGGTATTGCATGTCAAACAGCGCTTGCGGGAAACCGCCGAAGTCGTGGATCGTTCGCGGCTGCACCATCGCAGTGACTGCGCTGCCGCGCGTGTACCAGTGCGCGGAAATCGCCAGGATCGACTTGGGCTTGCCCAGGGCTGCGCCGATGGCGCGCCAGGCTTGCGTGTACTTGTTTTGCGCGAGCGTGTTCATCGGACTGCCGTGGCCGAAGAAGATGATCGGCATGAGCGGCTGGCTGGTGCTGCTCATTGTGGCCCCCTGTTCCGGTTGCGCCGCACCGTCGCCGCGCCTAGGCGGCAAATTTTTTCACCGCTTTCTCGTTCCAGCGGACACCCGTACCTGGCGCCGACGGAACCAGGACGTGGCTGTCTTTCACCGTCAGCGGCTCGGCCAGAACCGGCGCGGCCCAATCGACGTATTCAAGCCAGTGGCAGGTCGGGGTCACAGCGAGCAGGTGGCAGCTGATTTCCGGGAACAGGTGCGATGACATTTCCAGGCCGGCGGCCTGCGCCAGCGCCGCGGCGCGCATCCAGCCGGTCACGCCGCCGATGCGCTGCGCGTCGGGCATGACGTAGTCGCAAGCGCCAACCGCCAGCGCTTGCGCCATCTGCTCCGGGCCCATGAAATTCTCGCCGATCTGCACCGGCGTATCGAGCGCGTCCGCGATGCGGCCATTGCCTTCGTAATCGTCGGCGCGCGTCGGCTCCTCTATCCACAGCAGCCCGCCTTCGTCGTCGAGTGAGCGGCCGCGCCGGATCGCCTCGTTTACCGTGAGCGCCTGGTTGAAATCGCACATCAGCGTGACCGCCGGACCGATCGCCTTCTTCACCGCGCGCAAAGCTGCGAGGTCGTCCTGCGCGTCCGCGCGGCCCAGGCGCAGCTTGACCGCGGAAAATCCCTCCGCCACCAGTTTGTCCGCCTCGCGCGCAAGCGCTTTCAGCGGCATGATACCCAGGCCCTTCGAGTTATAGGCGCGCACCGGGCGCGGCGCGCCGCCGAGCACACAGCACAGCGGCTGGCCCAATGCCTGCGCGTACGCGTCCCACGCCGCCATGTCGATGCCGGACAAGGCAAACAGCACGATGTTGTGCACGCCCAGCAGGGTGTACTTTCGGCGCAGCTTGCGCTCGATCTCGAACGGGACCACGGCATCGCCCTCGATCATTTCGCCCATCGCTTCGAGCAGTGCGACGATCGGCCGCAGGTGCGCCTGGCCGATCGCGAACAGGTAGCTGCGGCCGCTGATGCCTGCGGTGGTTTCCAGGTCGATCAGGACCAGCGGCGCAGTGCTGACGGCGCCGGTGCTGGTCTGCAGGGGCAGGCGCATCGGTACCACCACGGGCCGCACGCGCAGCCGGCGTATCTTCAGTCTCGAGTCGTTCACCATGGCTTCCTCCACTCAATGGATTCCGGACGATACACGGAACACGTCAGGTCCGCGCGGCGCGCCGCTCCTGCGCGCGCCCGAGCGCGAGCGCCAGCGCGAACCAGGCACCGGCCAGCGGCACCGCTGCCAGTGAAATCGCGGGAAGTTCCAGCCCGGCGCCGCGCAGCAGCGCAAACAACCAGCCGCTGGCCGCATCCATCCCGCGGAACACGACGATGTCGATCACGTTCTTGGCCTTGTACTTCTCCTCTCGCTCCAGCACGGTAAACAGCACCTCCCGCGCCGGGTTGGAAAGCGCGAAATTCGCGGTGCGCTGGATCGCTTGAAATGCGATCACCACGAGCAGCATCGGCGCAGCGGCGAGCAACGTGAAGCCCAGCACGAAAACCAGCGGCAGCGCCGCGGCGGCGCGCCCCACGCCGAAGCGGCCGATCAGCTTTCCGGTCGCCAGAACCTGGACGATGAGCGTCAGAACTCCGATCGCGAGATCGATGCTGGCGAAAATCCGGGTGCGCACTGCCGGATCGTCCGAGGCGGCGGCGACGATGTTCACCTGCTGGAAATAGAGGAAGGTCCCGGCCAGCGACAGCAGACTGACCCACAGCGCGATGCCCGCCAGATAACGCGAGCGCAGCACCATTGCAATGCCGGCAAGCCAGCCCCCGCCCAGGGCGATCGACCCTGTCGGCGCAGCCGCCACGTCGGCGCGCGCCTGCGCCGGCCCGGCCGCGCCGGATACACCGGTGGATGGCGCCACCGATTCCAGCCGCCGCGCGCACAGCACCGCCAGTTCGAGCAGCACGGCCGCGACTATGAGCAGGTTGACCGGCCCCAGCGGCGCCGCGAGCCCCACCGCCAACAACGGGCCGAGCAACGCTCCCGCGGAACCGCCGGCGGCGATGAAACCGAACAGTCGCTTGCCCTGCTCGCTTGCAAACAAGTCCGCCATGTACGACCAGAACACGGATATCGCAAACAGGTTGAACACGCTGATCCAGACGAAGAACACGCGCGCAACCTGAACCGTGCCCAGATCGAAGCTCAGCAACAGCCAGAAAATCGCGATGTTGACGACGAAGAAATGGTAGACCAGCGGGATGAAGCGCCGGCGCGGCAGGCGCGCGACCAGGGCGCCGTACGCCGGCACCGCGGCAAGCATCGCGACGAAAGTCGCGGTGAACAGCCAGTGCAGATTGCGCACACCGCCGGCAATGCCCATTTCGTCGCGCAGCGGCCGCAGCACGTAGTAACCCGCAAGCAGGAAGAAAAAATACGCGAACGACCAGCTGAGCGCCTTGCCTTCGCCCGGCCGCAGCGCGACCAGCCGCAACAGGCCGCGCTCGACCAGTGTTGCGCTCACCCTGAGGTCCTGCGCCAGAAAACGCTCACGGCCCGATGCCGGTCGACCATCACGAATCGAGGTCAGGCGAGTAGAACACTACCTCGTGTCCGGCCTCGACCCGGAGTTCGCCGGCGGTCCCGCCGACTCCGTCTGAGCCCGCGACGCCGATTCTTGCCGCGCCTGCGTCCGCCGCGAGCGCAAACCTTCCCCGAGCCAGGCCTGCGGCAGCAGCCAGGGTGGCGCGCAAGACTCGGTGCTGATGCGGCAGCAAGTCGAATTTTGCGTTCATCAGGGGATCTCCAGAGAGAGGGCCGTTCACGGCGGGATCGCCGCTTGCGGCGCTATTGTAGGAGATAAGCCGGGTTTTCTCCGGGCAGCCTGAAGTCACTCCAAGTCATGCCATATTTTTGTTATAATTCAATGTACTTATCCAAGCTTTTCCGGCCCGGCTCGCGCCGCGTCAGGAAATCCTGCATGAGGAATCTCCCGTTCGTTCGAAACGGATGCAGCGCTTCCTCCGGCCGGCGGGGTGTACACGAGGGCGTCTCCCGCTGGCTCCGACCCGCCCTTGCGGAAAAGGAACCTACAGATGCAAGTGATATGGCGCTTTTACATGGATGACGGCAGCCGCTGGAACTGGCAGCAGATCGGCGCCGGTCAGACTGTCGTGGCGGAGTCGTCCAAAGGCTATGCGAATTACGAAGCCTGCCTGGCCAACGCAAAAGACCGAGGCTATGAATATCTGCCTGCGCAAACCAAACAGGCGCCCGGACGCTAGGCAATGCAGAACCGGTATGGATTTGGCAGATCAGTAGCGCTGAGCTTCGATCAGGCGCTGGCGAAAGTGACTGCGGAACTGCAGAAGGAAGGTTTCGGCGTGTTGACCGAGATCGACGTCGCGGCAACCATGAAAAAAAAGCTCAACCACGATATCCCGCCCTATCGGATACTCGGGGCCTGCAATCCTGTTTTTGCCAGACGCGCGCTCACCGCGGAACCCGGCATCGGGCTGCTGCTGCCGTGCAATGTCGTGGTCCGACAGGATGCGGCCGGCACGGTGCTGGTGGAATTCCTCGACCCGGGGATGATGGGCCAGTTGACCGACAATGCCGCTCTCGGCGCAGTCAGCGTCGAGGTGCGCGAGAAGCTGCAGAAGGTGATGCGCGCGCTCTGAGCGGCCGCGATGTGGCACGTGCGGCGAGCTGCACCTCCTGCGTCCAATCCTGTTTTCCTCAGACCGCACGCATACCCACACCGCCCGGACCGTGACGGCATTGCGCGCTGACGTGAATCACGATCGCTGGATGCACTGCCTGAAGATGCTGGGGTGGCTGATGGGACTCGAACCCACGACAACCTGAATCACAATCCGGGACTCGACCAGCTGAGCTACAGCCACCATTGAACGATTCTGGCGTGCCCGGCGGGAATCGAACCCACAACCCCCAGCTTAGAAGGCTGGTGCTCTATCCGATTGAGCTACGGGCACTCCCATCGGCGGGTCACGCAAATTCAAGCCCGCAACCGGTGTAGCAGCGGGCTGTTAGCTGGTCGGGGTGGAGAGATTTGAACTCCCGACATCCTGGTCCCAAACCAGGCGCGCTACCAGGCTGCGCTACACCCCGAGCGGACGCGTATCATACTCTGGCGCTATGTGACGGTCAATGAAGAATACAGTGGCGCGGCCCAGGAAAAGATTATAAACTTGCCCGCCGCTTTGAAATCTGATATTAAAGCGCCTTCGTTTTTTTGAACTGAGAGTGGTTGGACATGCCTGCAGAACAAGCCTTGCACCCCAAGACCTTTCACCCCTACGTCCCCAAAAAGGGCGAGGAGTACATGAATAAGAAGCAACTCGCGCACTTCCGCGGCATCCTGGAAACGCTGAAGGTCGAGTTGTCGCAGGATATAGATCGTACCGTGCACACCATGCAGGACGAGGCCACGGTTTTTGCCGACCCCAACGACCGCGCCAGCCAGGAATCTGACATGGCGCTGGAACTGCGCAATCGCGACCGCGAGCGCAAGCTGATCAAGAAGATCGAGGAAACCATCGCCAAGATCGAAAGCCAGGACTATGGCTATTGCGAGAGCTGCGGCGTCGAAATCGGCCTGAAGCGCCTCGAGGCGCGTCCTACGGCGACGCTGTGCATAGACTGCAAGACCCTGGACGAACTGAGGGAGAAACAACTCGCCAAGTAGGCGAGTTGTTTCTTAGTGAAGACTAAGCTGCCGCGCAGCGGCGGGTTATGTCGGAACTAAAAGCAAAAAAGGCGGCTCGATGCCGCCGTTTTTTATTGTGATTGACCGAAGGTGACCACCGGAGGGTACCAACAAAAAAGGACGCCTGAGCGTCCTTTTTCTTGCCTAGCGCAAGCCGCCAATCAGCTCGGCTGCGCCGCGCCCGGTTGCTGTGCCGCAGCCTCAACCGCCTTCATCGACAGGCGCAGCCGGCCCTTGTCGTCGGCCTCCAGCACCTTGACTTTCACCAGCTGGCCTTCCTTGAGGTGGTCGGCGACGCTGGCCACGCGCTGCTGGCTGATCTGCGAAATGTGCAGCAGCCCGTCCTTGCCCGGCAGCACGCTGACGATAGCGCCGAAGTCGAGCAGCTTGAGCACCGTGCCATCGTAGACTTTGCCAACTTCGACGTCGGCGGTGATCGCCTCGATGCGCTTTCTCGCCAGTTCTCCGCCTTCGGAGCTGATGCAGGCGATGCTGACCGTGCCGTCGTCCTCGATGTCGATCGTCGTGCCGGTTTCCTCGGTCAGCGCGCGGATCACCGCGCCACCCTTGCCGATCACGTCGCGGATCTTGTCCGGGTTGATCTTGATCTTGATGATGCGCGGCGCGAACGTGGAGATATCCGAGCGCGACGACGGCAGCACAGCCGTCATCTTCTCCAGGATATGCATGCGTCCCTCGCGCGCCTGCGACAGCGCCACCTGCATGATTTCCTTGGTGATGCCCTCGATCTTGATGTCCATCTGCAGCGCGGTGACGCCGTTCTGGGTGCCTGCGACCTTGAAGTCCATGTCGCCCAGATGGTCCTCGTCGCCGAGGATGTCGGTCAGCACGGCGAAGCGGTTGCCTTCCTTGATCAATCCCATGGCGATGCCGGCCACATGCGCCTTCATCGGCACGCCTGCGTCCATCAGCGCCAGGCTGCCCCCGCATACCGAGGCCATCGAGCTGGAACCGTTCGACTCCGTGATCTCAGACACCACGCGCATGCTGTAGCCGAAGTCCTCCACCGAAGGCAGCGTCGCCAGCAGCGCGCGCTTGGCCAGGCGTCCGTGCCCGATCTCGCGCCGCTTGGGCGAGCCAACCCGGCCGGTCTCGCCAGTGGCATAAGGAGGGAAATTGTAGTGGAGCATGAAGCGCTCCTTGTATTCGCCCATGAGCGCGTCGATGATCTGCGAGTCGCGCGCCGTGCCCAGGGTCGCGACCACGATGGCCTGCGTCTCGCCGCGCGTGAACAGCGCCGAGCCGTGGGTGCGCGGCAGCACGCCTAGGCGGATGCCGATCGGGCGCACGGTGCGCGTGTCGCGGCCGTCGATGCGCGGCTCGCCGTCGAGGATCTGGTTGCGCACTATTTTCGATTCCAGCGCGAAGCAGATTTCCTTCGCCGCGTTTGCGTCCGGCCCGCCTTCGGCGCCGACGCCGATCTCGGCGAACACACGCTTCCACAGAGCGTCGATGGACTGCGAGCGCGCCTGCTTTTCCTTGAGCTGGAAGGCGGCGCGCAATTCGGCTTCGGCCAGCGCCGCGACGCGCGTCGCCAGGGCTTCGTCCTTCACCGGCGGCTGCCAGTTCCACATCGGTTTGCCGGCGGCGTCGGCCAGTTCGTTGATCGCCTGGATCGCGGCCTGCATCTGCTGGTGGCCGAACATCACCGAGCCCAGCATCACTTCCTCGGACAATTCCTTTGCCTCGGATTCCACCATGAGCACGGCATGCTCGGTGCCTGCGACGACCAGATTGAGTTTTGACTCCTTCAGCTCGGTGGCGGTCGGGTTCAGGATGTACTGGCCGTTGGCGTAGCCGACGCGCGCGGCGCCGATCGGGCCGTTAAAGGGGATGCCGGACAGCGTCAGCGCCGCCGAGACGCCGATCAGCGCGGCGATGTCGGGATCGACCTCCGGATTCACCGACATGACAGTCGCCACCACCTGGACTTCGTTGTAGAAGCCATCGGGAAACAGCGGGCGGATCGGGCGATCGATCAGGCGGGAAGTGAGAATCTCTTTCTCGGAGGGACGGCCTTCACGTTTGAAAAAGCCGCCGGGAATCTTGCCCGCGGCATAGGTCTTTTCGATGTAGTCGACGGTGAGCGGGAAGAAATCCTGCCCGGACTTGGCGTTCTTTGAGCCCACGACGGTGCACAGCACCACGGTGTCGTCCATGCTGACCATCACCGCACCGCCGGCCTGGCGCGCGATTTCGCCAGTTTCGAGGGTGACCTGATGCGCGCCGTAGGTAAAAGTCTTTTTGATCGGATTCAAGGTGTTGTCCTTTGCAAATGGCGCGCAGCGCGCCTGCGGTCAGATGAGAGAAGGGGCCGCTTCCCGGGCAGGGAGTGAGCCCGCGTAAAAAGCAAAACGCCCGTCGCGTTGGCGACGGGCGTCGATGTTACTTGCGCAGGCCCAGCCGCTCTATCAGGCTGCGGTAGCCATCCGCATTCTTGCGTTTGAGGTAGTCCAGCAATTTGCGCCGCTGGCTCACCATTCTGAGCAGGCCGCGGCGGGAGTGATGGTCTTTGACGTGGGTCTTGAAATGTCCGGTGAGTTCGTTGATGCGTGTGGTCAGCAGGGCGACCTGCACTTCCGGCGAGCCGGTATCGCCCTTGGCGCGCTGGTAGTCGTTCATGATTTGCGCTTTGTGCGCGGTGGTAAATGGCATTCTGATACGCTCCTGGTCTCTTGGTCTTCGTCGCTGCAGCAAAGGCGCGGATTTTACACTAAAAACGGGTGGTTTTTCAAGGGTTTTCCATCGTTTTTTACCTGGAGGCCGGTAGCGACTGCGAACTCAGCCGCCGGCAAGCACCCGCCTGGGATGGACAACGCCGTCCGCATCCGCCTCGCCAACCCCGAGCAGGGCTCCATAGGACGCATATACGCGAATACGCGCCTGCGGCGGCCCGTTCCAGGCCGGGACCGCCTGCCCCTGCAGGAAACGCGCCTGCAGCTCGGGCGACAGGCGCAATTCGGGCAGGTCCTGCAGCAACGCGTCCAGCGGCAGCAGCAGGGCATCGCGTTCTGGCGGCGGAAGGGCGTCCAATTCGTCCAGCGTATGCGCGCAATCGAGGCCGAAACGCCCCACCGCAGTGCGGCGCAAGGCCGACAGATGCGCGCCGCAGCCGAGCGCTTCACCCAGATCGTGCGCGATCGAACGGATATAGGTGCCCTTGCTGCAGTTCACCGAAATCGCCAGACAGTCGCCCTCGAAGCGCTGCAGTTCAAGCGCATGGATGCTCACCCGGCGCGGCGCACGTTCGACGTTCAGGCCGGCGCGCGCGTAGGCGTACAGCGGCTTGCCCGCGTGCTTGAGCGCCGAATAAAGCGGCGGCGTCTGCAGGATGTCGCCACGGAATGCCGCGAGCGCCGCGGCGAGCTGCTGCGCCGAGACCTGCACCGCGCGCGTGGCGATCACTTCGCCTTCCGCGTCCGCGGTGGCGGTGCTGATGCCGAGCGTGATTTCCGCGGCGTAGGTCTTGTCGGCGTCCAGCAGGTCGGAAGAAAATTTTGTCGCCTCGCCGAACAGCACCGGCAGCAGCCCGGTCGCGAGCGGATCCAGCGTGCCGGCGTGACCCGCCTTCGCTGCCTGATACAGGCGCTTGACCTGCTGCAGCGCGGCGTTTGAACTCGCGCCGCGCCCCTTGTCCAGCATCAGCACGCCGTTCAGGGACCGCTTGATTCGGCGGCCTTGCACTATTCCCGCGGTTCCTTGCTGTCGGCTACGGCCGCGTCGATCAGGCGCGACAGCTCGAAGCCGCGTTCGACCGAACTGTCGTACACGAAATGCAATTGCGGTATGGAGTGCAGCTTGATGCGGCGCGCAATCTGGCTGCGCAGGAAACCGCCGGCCTGCTTCAGGCCGGTTTCAGTCTCGGCGCGCTGCTCCGCAGTTCCCATCAGGGTGTAGAACACCTTGGCGTGGGAATAGTCGGCCGTCACTTCGACGCCGGTCAGCGTGATCATCGCGACGCGCGGGTCTTTGAGCTCGGTGCGTATGATCTCGGCCAGCTCACGCTGGATCTGATCGGCGACGCGCAGGCTGCGCGCAGGACCTTTAGTGGGCATTGTGCGAACTCATGCGATGTTGGGGCGACAAGCCGGCCGGCGCGGCGCGCGCAAGACCGGGCCGGTCCGGCCCTAGAGCGTCCTTGCGACTTCCAGCACCTCGTAGGTCTCGAGCTGGTCGGCTTCCTTGATGTCGTTGAAGTTCTTCAGCGACAGGCCGCACTCGAATCCGGCCTTGACCTCGCGCACATCGTCCTTGAATCGCTTGAGGGTGTCGAGTTCGCCGTCGAACAGCACAACGTTGTCGCGCAGCAGGCGCACGCGTGCGCCGCGCTTGATCAGGCCTTCGAGCACCATGCAGCCCGCGACCGTGCCCACCTTGGAAATCTTGTAGATCTGGCGAATCTCCACCATGCCGAGGATGCTTTCTTTCTTCTCCGGCGCGAGCATGCCGGTAAGGGCTGCCGTGACCTCGTCCACCGCATCATAGATGATGTTGTAGTAGCGGATATCCACGCCCTGCGACTCGGCCAGCCTTCTGGCGGCGACGTCGGCGCGGGTATTGAAGCCGATGATCACCGATTTGGAGGCGAGCGCGAGGTTGACGTCGGATTCGGTGATCGCGCCGACCCCGCTGTGCACCACGCTCACCTTCACCTCGTCGTTGGACAGGCGCGACAACGCGTGCGCCAGCGCTTCGCGCGAGCCCTGCACGTCGGCCTTGATCAGCAGCGCGAGCGTCTTGACTCCGCCCTCGCCCATCTGCTCGAACATGTTCTCCAACTTCGCCGCCTGCTGCTTGGCCAGCTTGACCTCGCGGAACTTGCCCTGGCGGAACAATGCAATCTCGCGCGCCTTGCGTTCGTCCGCGAGCGCGACCGCCTCTTCGCCCGCCAGCGGCACGTCGGACAGACCCTGGATTTCCACCGGAATCGACGGCCCCGCCTGCTCCACCGGCTGGCCGGTCTCGTCCAGCATGGCACGCACGCGGCCGAATACCGAACCGGCCAGCAGCACGTCGCCGCGGTGCAGCGTGCCTGATTGCACCAGAATGGTCGCCACCGGTCCCTTGCCCTTGTCCAGTCGCGCTTCGATCACCAGGCCCTTGGCCGGCGCGTCCACCGGCGCCTTTAATTCCAGCACCTCGGCCTGAAGCAGCACTTGCTCGAGCAGGGCGTCGATGCCCTCCCCGGTCTTTGCAGACACCGGCACGAACGGCGACTCGCCGCCGTATTCCTCCGGCAATACGTTCTGCGCCACCAACTCCTGCTTGACACGGTCCGCATTGGCATCCGGCTTGTCGATCTTGTTGATCGCCACCACCAGAGGCACGCTGGCCGCCTTGGCGTGCGCAATCGCCTCTATGGTCTGCGGCATGACGCCATCGTCGGCGGCGACCACCAGGACGACGATGTCCGTGGCTTTCGCGCCGCGCGCGCGCATCGCGGTGAAGGCCTCGTGACCCGGGGTATCGAGGAAGGTCACCATGCCGCGCGGCGTCTGCACGTGATAGGCGCCGATATGCTGGGTGATGCCGCCGGCCTCGCCCGAAGCGACGCGCGTGCGCCGGATGTAATCGAGCAGCGAAGTCTTGCCGTGGTCGACGTGGCCCATTACCGTCACCACCGGCGCGCGCGCCTGCAGCTCGTGCACCGCTTCGTGCGCCTGCGTCTCCTCGGTAAGGAAGGTGTCGGGCTCGTCCAGTCTGGCGGCCTTGGCGACGTGCCCCATGTCTTCGACCACGATCATCGCGGTCTCCTGGTCCAGCACCTGGTTGATGGTGACCATGCTGCCCAGCTTCATCAGCGTCTTGATCACTGCGGCGGCCTTTACCGACATCTTGTGCGCAAGTTCGGCGACGGAGATGGTCTCCGGGACCATGACTTCGCGCACCACGGGTTCGGTCGGCGCGGCAAACGCCTGCGCCGATTCCGCCGCGGGTGCAGGCTTGTGGCGCGCGCCTTTGGGCGTATGCCAGCCCGAGGCGCCGCCGACGTCGCCGCGCGTCTTGATGGTGCGCCGCTTTGCGCTCTCGTCCTTCCAGATCGTCGTAATCTTTTTCTTCGGGGCTTTCTTGTCGCCTTTGGCGGCTTCGTCCACCTTAGGCTTGTGCAGCGTGCCCTCCGCGGCGGCCGGTTCGACTCCGGTCTTGGCCGGCGCCTGCTGCGCCTGCTTTTCCTCAGCGTCGCGCGTCTCGGCGAGCTTTTTCTCGCGATCCTGCTTCTCGCGCAATTCCTCCGACTGGCGCGCCATCAGTTCGGCTTGGCGCTTCTGCTCCTGCTCGCGCAATTCCATCTGCTGCGCATCCACCACCGGCTGACGCGGCGCAGGCTTTTTGTCCTCGACGGGGACGCTTACGGGAACAGGTGCGGGGGCGACGACTTCCGGAGCGGCCTCGGCGGCGGTGTCGCGCTTCACAAACACGCGCTTTTTCTTCACCTCCACCTGGATGGTGCGCGACTTTCCGGTCGAATCCGACTTCTTGATCTCGGATGTCTGCTTGCGCATGAGCGTGATCTTGCTCTTGGCTTCGGTGGCGCCGTGCACTTTGCGCAAGTACTCGAGCAACTTGGTCTTGTCCTGCTCGCTCAGCGTGTCCTCGGCCTGCTGCTTGTGCACGCCGGCGGCCTTGAGCTGCTCGAGCAGCACCGACGGCTGCACCTTGAGTTCCCCCGCGAATTGTGTAACGCTCGTCTGCGCCATACCGATCCCCTACTTCCCTTCCTCTTCCGCGAACCAATGTTCGCGCGCCTTCATGATCAGGGCTTTCGCGTGCTCGGCGTCCATGGCGCAGATCTCGATCAGATCGTCCGCCGCCAGGTCGGCCAGCTCGTCGCGCGTCTTGACGCCGGACTCCGCGAGTTTCGCCGCAATATGGCTATCCATGCCCTCCAGCGCCAGCAGCTCCGGATCCACGCCTTCGACCTTCTCCTCGCTCGCGATCTCCTGCACCAGCAGCGCGTTGCGCGCCCGACTGCGCAATTCGTTCACGGTGTTCTCGTCAAACGCCTCGATTTCCATCATTTCGTTGATCGGCACGTAGGCCACCTCTTCCAGCGAGGAGAAGCCCTCCTGGATCAGGATGTCCGCCACCTCCTCGTCGACGTCGAGCTTTTCGATGAAGGTGCTGCGGATGCCCGCGCTTTCCTCCTGGTGCTTCTTCGCCGATTCTTCCTCGCTCATCAGGTTGATGGTCCAGCCGGTCAGCTCCGAGGCGAGGCGCACGTTCTGGCCGCTCCTGCCGATGGCAATGGCGAGATTGGCATCGTCCACCACCACGTCCATGCTGTGCCGCTCTTCGTCGACCAGGATGCTCGACACGTCCGCCGGCGCCAGCGCGCCGATGACGAACTGCGCCGGGTCGGCCGACCACAGCACTATGTCGACGCGCTCGCCGCCGAGCTCGCCGGTCACCGCCTGCACGCGCGAGCCGCGCATGCCGACGCAGGTGCCGATCGGGTCGATGCGCTTGTCGTTGGTGAATACCGCGATCTTGGCGCGCACGCCCGGGTCGCGCGCCGCCGACTTGATCTCGAGCAGGTTTTCCTCGATCTCCGGAACTTCCAGTCGGAACAGCTCGATGATGAATTCGGGCGCGGTGCGCGACAGCACCAGCTGCGGGCCGCGGATGTTGCGGTCGATGCGCAGCAGCAGCGCGCGCACGCGGTCGCCGACGCGCAGGTTCTCCTTCGGGATCATCTGGTCGCGCGGCAGCACCGCTTCGATGCGCCCCGACTCGATCACGGCGTTGCCGCGCTCGATGCGCTTTACGGTGCCGGTCACCAGCTTCTCGCCGCGGCCGAGGAAATCCTGCAGGATCTGCTCGCGCTCCGCGTCGCGGATCTTCTGCAGAATCACCTGCTTCGCCGCCTGCGCGCCGATGCGGCCGAATTCGATCGGCTCCAACGGCTCCTCGATAAACTCCTCGAGCTGGATGTCGGCATGCTGCTTGACCGCTTCGGACAGCGGAAGCTGCTGCGCCGGGTTCTCCACCAACTCGTCGGCGACGACCAGCCAGCGGCGGAAAGACTCGAACTCGCCGGTTTCGCGGTCCACGGCCACGCGCACGTCCGCATCATCGCTGAAGCGCTTCTTGGTCGCCGAGGCGAGCGCCATTTCCAGCGCAACGAAGACCACGTCCTTGTTGACGTTTTTCTCGCGCGACAGGGCGTCCACCAGCAGCAAAATCTCACGGCTCATCTACTGCACCTCCAACTTCAAAATTCGATCCTCGGCACCAGCCGCGCCTTGTCGATATTGGCCAGATCCAGGCTGACCATGCCACTCTCGGTTTCCAGCTGCAGCTTGCCCCCGGCCACCGCGCGCATCACGCCGGTGAAATTGCGCCTGCCTTCCAGCGGCACGCGCAGCGTCAGGCGCGCCTGCTCCCCCGCAAAGCGCACGAAATCCGCTTCTTTCTTCAGCGGCCGGTCCAGCCCCGGCGAAGACACCTCCAGCCGGTCGTAATCGACGCCTTCCACTTCCAGCACCCGCGCCAGCTGGTTGCTGGCCCGGGCGCAGTCATCGACCGTTACCCCGCTCACGCGCTGCGGCCCGGCAGCCGGCTTGTCGATGAAAATCCGCAGCATCCGGCCGCGGTTCGACAACTCGGCGCCGACGAACTCATAACCCAGCCCATCGACCGTTTTTTCCAGCAACGCCTGCAATTCGATCGCCACAAATAAAAAATGGGCTGACCGCCCATCCCGCCGAGTACCTTCAACAGACCGAAACTATAGCAGAAAATTATGCCGGGAACAATCCGTTTTGTCCTTGGCGATGAGATATTTACCTAGCTTTCGCGGCAGATCAGCGCGTGCGGCGCGGGCGCCCCGGCTGCGGCCGCGGCGTGCGGCCGCGCGCAGGCCTGGGCCTGGACGGCGCGACCTGGGGCTGGAATGCCAGCGCGGCGAACAAACGGGAAATTTCGGTTTCGTCGAGCTCGTGCATCTGGCCGCGCTTCAGGTGCGAAGGCAGCGTGATCGGTCCGTAGCGCACGCGCATCAGCCGACTCACAGTCAGATGCAGCGCCTCGAACAGCCGCCGCACCTCGCGATTGCGCCCTTCGGAGAGCACCACGTTGTACCAGTGGTTGCTGCCCTGTCCGCCCGCGTCGTCAATGCTGTCGACGCGCGCCGGACCGTCGTCGAGCTGCACGCCGCTGCGCAGGCTTTGCATCTGCTCGTCGTTCAGCTCGCCCAGCAGGCGCACCGCATACTCGCGCTCGATTGCATGGCGCGGGTGCATCAGGCGGTTGGCGAGCTCGCCCGAAGTGGTGAAGACGAGCAGGCCGCTCGTATTGAAATCGAGCCGCCCGACCGCGATCCATTTGGCGCCGCGCAGGCGCGGCAGCTTGTCGAACACTTCCGGACGCCCTTCCGGGTCGTCGCGGCTGACGATCTCGCCGGTGGGCTTGTGATACAGCAGCACGCGCGCCGCGCCGCTGCGCGGCAGGCGCAGGGGCCGGCCGTCGACCTGCACCCGGTCGAGCGAACTCACGCGCGTCCCTATCGTCGCCGGCACACCGTTGACGCTGATTCTGCCGGCTGCGATCCACTGTTCCATTTCGCGGCGCGAGCCGAGGCCGGCGCCGGCGAGCACCTTCTGCAGCTTGTCCGTAGCCGCAGGTGCAACCGCCGCAGCCGCCGCGCTAGTCGGCTGCGGCGGCCGGGGCGGCCGTCTCTGCGGCTGCGCTCGGCGCTTCGCTTGGGGGGGTCTGCGGTGCAAGATCGAGGGTGCTGCTTATCTGTTCCAGCGGTGGCAATTCCTGCAGGGAACGCAGGCCCAGGTCGTCGAGAAAAGCTTTCGTGGTCGCATACAGCGCCGGTCGCCCCGGAACGTCGCGATAGCCCACGGTGTCGATCCAGCCGCGCGCCTCCAGGCTTTTGATCACATTGGTGGACACGGTGACGCCGCGGATATCCTCGATGTCGCCGCGCGTCACCGGCTGGCGGTAAGCGATGATCGCGAGCGTTTCCATCACTGCGCGCGAATAGCGCGGCGGCTTTTCGTGCGACAGCCGCTCGAGATACTGCTGGAATTCCGGGCGCGTCTGGAAGCGCCAGCCGCTCGCCAAATTCACCAGTTCGACGCCGCGCCCCTGCCAGGCTTCGCGCAGCTCGTCGAGCAGGCGCCGCAGCGTGTCCGCTCCGATCTCCTCCTCGAACAGGCGCTTCAGCTCGGCCAGCGTAAGCGGTTCCTGCGCCGCAAGCAGCGCAGCCTCCAGGACGGTCTTGGCTTCATTCGGATTGAGCATGGGCAAGTTTTACATAAATGGGAGCGTAGGGTTCGGACTGGGTGACTTCGACAAGGCTCTCGCGCACCAGCTCCAGCAGCGCGAGAAAGCTCACCACCACCACCGCTACGCCTTTGCCGATCTCGAACAGCGAGTTGAACTCGGCGAACTGGCCGCCCTGCAGCCGGCGCAGCATGGCGGACATGAACTCGCGCACCGACAGCTCCTCGCGCGTCACCTTGTGGTGCTGCGTCATGCGCGCGTGCATCAACAGCGACTGCCACGCGGCGATCAAGTCCTCGGTGCGCACCTGCGGCAGGCGCTGCACCGCCGCCTGCTCGATCCATACCTCGACTGCGAGGAAATCGCGCCCGAGCACCGGCAGCGCATCGAGCTTGTGCGCGGCAAGCTTCATGTTCTCGTATTCCATCAGGCGGCGCACCAGCTCGGCGCGCGGGTCGTCCTCCTCCTCCTGCAGGGCGCGCGGGCGCGGCAGCAGCATGCGCGACTTGATTTCCATCAGCAGCGCCGCCATCAGCAGGTACTCCGCGGCGAGTTCCAGATTGCGCCGGCGCATCAGCTCGACGTACTCGAGATACTGTTCGGTCAGCCGCGCCATCGGAATATCGAGGATATCGATATTGGCCTTGCGGATCAGGTAGAGCAGCAGGTCGAGCGGCCCCTCGAAGGTGTCGAGGAATACCTCCAGCGCGTCCGGCGGAATGTACAGGTCGGCGGGTATTTCGTGCAGCGCTTCGCCGCGCACCGTCGCGACCCGCGCGTCGGCCGGTGCCGGTCCGGGTGCGGCCGGATCCTGCGCTGCATCGTTGGCGGCGGCGGCTTCGATCACGAGTAATCCAGCCCCATGGCTTCGCGCACGTCGCGCATGGTCTCCGCCGCGAGCCCGCGCGCCTTCTCGCAGCCATCGGCAATGATGCTCCGCACCAGCGTCGGGTCGTCGAGGTAGCGCTGCGCGCGTTCGCGCATCGGCGCCTGCTCGGCCAGAATCGACTGGATCAGCGGCTGTTTGCACTCGAGGCAACCGATGCCGGCGCTCTTGCAGCCCTGCTGCACCCAGGCGCGCGTCTTTTCGTCCGAATACACCAGATGCAACTGCCACACCGGGCACTTTTCCGGATCGCCCGGGTCGCTGCGCTTCACGCGCGCGGGATCGGTAGGCATGGTGCGCAGCTTCTTGGTCACCGCCGCGGCGTCTTCGCGCAGCGTGATGGTATTGTTGTAGGACTTGGACATCTTCTGTCCGTCCAGGCCCGGCAGCTTGGAGGATTCGGTCAGCAGCGCCTGAGGTTCGGCCAGAATCATGCGCCCGCCACCCTCGAGGTAGCCGAACAAGCGTTCCCTGTCGCCCAGCGCCAGGTTCTGCTGCTCGTTGAGCAGCGCACGCGCGGCCTGCAGCGCCGCTTCGTCGCCCTGCTCCTGATAGCGCGTGCGCAGCTCGTTGTATAGCCTCGCCTTCTTGCTGCCCAGTTTCTTGACCGCCGCCTTCGCCTTGTCCTCGAAGCCCGCCTCGCGCCCGAACACGTGGTTGAAGCGGCGCGCCACCTCGCGCGTGAGTTCGACGTGCGGCACCTGGTCCTCGCCCACCGGTACCCAGGCCGCGCGATACATTAGTATGTCGGCGCTTTGCAGCAAGGGGTAGCCGAGAAAGCCGTAGGTGGCGAGATCGCGGTCGGCCAGTTTCTCCTGCTGGTCCTTGAAGCTCGGCACCCGCTCGAGCCAGCCCAGCGGCGTGATCATCGACAGCAGCGTATGCAGTTCCGCGTGCTCCGGCACGCGCGACTGGATGAACAGCGTCGCGCGCGCCGGATCGATACCTGCGGCGAGCCAGTCGATCACCATGTCCCACACCGTCTGTTCGATCACTTCCGGCGTGTCGTAGTGCGTGGTCAGTGCGTGCCAGTCGGCGACGAAAAACAAGCACGGGTATTCGCTTTGCAGCCTGACCCAGTTCTTGAGCGCGCCGTGGAAATGTCCCAGGTGCAGGCTCCCGGTGGGGCGCATGCCCGAGACTACGCGTTGCTCGTACATGTATTCGGGCCCCTAGATTTGGAAAATGGTCGCGATCGCGTGGATCGACACGTTGAGCATGGGTTGGAGAATCGCGTCGAGCACATGGGTGAACAACAGCAGCAGCAATATCGGGAAGCCGTAGGGTTCCATGCGCGAATAGCCGTAGGCCAGGCGGTTGGGCAGCAGGCTCACCGCGATGCGGCCGCCGTCCAGCGGCAGAATGGGCAGCAGATTGAGCAGCATCAGCACCAGGTTAATCGTGATTCCCGCCTTGGCCATCAGGCTGAGGGGCAGGCTGAAGCCGGTTTGCGGAGCCATCAATACAAGTTTAAACGCCAGCGCCCAAAGCAGTGTCATCAGCAGGTTGGCGCAAGGCCCCGCTGCCGCCACCCACAGCATGTCGCGCTTGGGATGGCGCAGCCCGCCAAAATCAACCGGCACCGGCTTGGCCCAACCGAACAAGTACGCGCCGCTGGTCGTCAGCAGGATCAAGAGCGGGACCAGTACCGTCCCGATAGGGTCGATATGGCGCAGCGGATTGAGGGTCACGCGTCCGAGCACGTAAGCGGTGTTGTCGCCGAAATGCCTCGCCACGTAGCCGTGCGCCGCTTCATGCAGGGTGATCGCGAAGATCACGGGCAGTGCATAGATGGCGATTTTCTGGACGAGATTGAATTCCATTGACCCGGCGATGCAAAAACGGTGATTTTATCAGACTGGGGCTTCGAAACCGAAAGCTTCGATGCTGCCCTTGCCCTGGCGCAGCAGTTCCGGCGCGCCGCCGGTCAAGTCGACCATGGTGGTCGGATCGACGCCGCAGGAACCGGCGTCGAGCACCAGGTCGAGTGCGTGTTCCAGCCGTGCGCGAATCTCCTCGCCGTCATTGAGCGGCTGCGCATCGCCGGGGAGAATCAGGGTCGCCGACAGCAGCGGTTCGCCCAGCGCCGCGAGCAGCGCCTGCGCCACGGCATGGTCGGGCACGCGTACGCCTATGGTCTTGCGCCGCGGATGCAGCAGGCGCCGCGGCACTTCCTTGCTCGCGCGCAAAATGAAAGTGTAGCTGCCCGGAGTGGTCTTCCGCAGCAGCCGGTATTGCACATTGTCGACCTGCGCGTAGGTGGAAATCTCGGACAGGTCGCGGCAGGTCAGCGTCAGGTGGTGCTTGTCGTCGATTTTGCGAATGGCGCGCAGCCGCTGCATCGCCTCCTTGTCGCCGATATGGCAGCCGATGGCGTAGCAGGAATCGGTCGGATAGGCGATTACTCCCCCCTCGCGGATGATCGCAGCGGCCTGCGCGATCAGGCGCGGCTGCGGATGCGTGGGATGTACGGCGAAATACTGCGACATCTGGAACCTATTTCTTTACGGCGCATGCCTGCCGGTGCGCGCCTCACCAATCGTGCCAGACCGGCTTGAGATCGGCCGGCAGCGCGGGCAGCCTGCCCAGATCCACGCGAGACTCACCCGGGCCGTGGAAGTCCGAGCCGCGCGACGCGAGCAGGCCGAATTCCTTTGCGAGTATCGCGTACTCCAGATATTGCTCGGCGCTGTGACTGCTGGTGATCACCTCGATGCCGGCGCCGCCGGCGTCCTTGAATTCAGCCAGGAATTTGCGCATCTCGGTGCGCGAGAGCTTGTAGCGTCCGGGATGCGCCAGCACCGCGACCCCTGCGCCCGCCCGGATATAGGACAGGCCATCGGCCAGCGTGGCCCACTGGTGCGGCACGTAGCCCGGCTTGCCGTTGACCAGATAGTGCTGGAACGCGCTCTTGACGTCACTGACATAGCGCTTTTCCACGAGAAAGCGCGCGAAATGCGTGCGGCCGATCAGATTCGGATTGTCGACATAGGTGTAGGCGCCTTCCAGGCTGCCGGGAATGCCGGCGCGCGCAAGATCATCCGCCATCATTTTCGCGCGCTCCTTACGGCCCTCGCGTATCGATTTCAGGCCCTGCTGCAGCCCTGCGCTGGCCGGATCGATGTTCAGCCCGACGACGTGAATCGTGATCCCGCCCCAACTGATCGAAACCTCGACGCCATTCACGAAACGCAGCGGCAGTTCCGCCGCCCTGGCGCGCGCCTCGGGCAGGCCGGAAATTTCGTCGTGATCGGTGAGCGCGAGAATATCCACGCCGTTCGCCGCCGCGCGGTTCACTAATTCGGCCGGCGCGAGCAGGCCGTCGGATGCGTTGGAATGGCAGTGCAGATCGTAATTGAGCGGACTTCGCATGACGATCTGATTTTATCACGCGGTCTGTAGCGCCCAGGGCAGTATCGAGCAGGACGCTTTTGCGCGGACGAAAATCCGTCCGCGCGGATCACCGATTGCGCACGGACAAAAGGCCGTCCGTACGCAATCGGCGATCTTGGATAAAACCCAAAAACCGCCTTGGTGTTATCCAGAACCGTGTTTTCCGGACGGATACGCTTTTTATCCGTCCGGAAAACACGGTTGGCGCGCGCAGCGCGCAACGGGCGAAGTCTTGTTGCACCCCTACCGCAGGAACGCTTCGATCAGCGCGGCCAGCCGCTCCGGCTGGTCGTGATGCAGCATATGACCCGCATCGGCCATGGTATGCGCGCGCAGGTTGCGGAAGCAGGCAATGCGCGCCTCGTGGTCGCCGGCATTGATGCGCATGCGTTCCATGGTCTTGGAGTCGGCGCCGTCTATCCACAGCACCGGCGCGGCGACGTTGCGCCAGCAGGCCATCGCCTCTTCCAGCTGGTAGGCCACCGGATTGATCAGTTTGTGCGCCGGATCGCTTCTGAGCTCTACGCGCCCGGCGGGGTTCTGCCTGCCCCAGTGCTGCGCCAGAAACAGCGCGCGCGCCTCGGACAGGCGCGGATTGCCTGTGCGCATGCGCGCCGCCAGTTCGGCGAAGTCCGCATAGTCGCGAAACCCGCGCTTGTCGCCGAGCTGGGACAACCACTTGGCGTAGCGCGCGGGCGCCTTGGCCGCCTCGCTGCGGCTCATGCCGAAGCCTTCAAGGTTGACCAGGCGCGCCACCCGCTCCGGGCGTACGCCGGCGTACATGCTCGCGATATTGCCGCCCATGCTGTGGCCGATCAGCGTCACCGGCGCCGCCGCCTGAAAATGCGCCAGCAACTGGTCCAGGTCGCCCATGTAATCCGGGAACCAGTAGCAGTCCGCCGGGCCCCAGTCGGACAGGCCGTAGCCGCGCCAGTCCGGCGCGATCACCTGCCATTCGTCTTCGAGGGCATCGACGAGAAACTGGAACGAGGCGGAAACGTCCATCCAGCCGTGCAGCATGAACAGCTTCGGCTGGCCCGCTTCGCCCCAGATGCGGCAGTGATAGCGCAGGCCGCGTACGTCGATAAACACTGAGCTGTCGGTCTTCATATGCGGCCGCCATGATAGCAGGCCGGCGCATCTGCTATGATTCCCGCGACAATTTCCGCGGAACGAGCATGGGCGTCTATTCCCTCGGCGAGCGCCGGGTGCAGGTACAGGGCAGGGACTGGTATATCGCCGACAGTGCGAGTGTCATCGGCTCGGTGCTGATTGAGGACCGGGCGAGCATCTGGTTCAACGTGGTGATCCGCGGCGACAACGACCTGATCACCATAGGCGAAGCCAGCAACGTGCAGGACAATTCGACGCTACACACCGATGCGGGCATTCAGCTCACCCTGGGCCGCAACGTGTCCATCGGCCACATGGTCATGCTGCACGGCTGCAGCGTCGGCGACGGCAGCCTGATCGGCATCAACAGCGTCATCCTGAATCATGCGGTGATCGGCAAGCACAGCCTGGTCGGCGCCGGCTCGCTGATCCCGGAGGGCAAGACCATACCCGACGGCGTACTCGCGCTGGGCTCGCCGGCCAAGGTGGTGCGCGACCTGTCGCAGGCGGAAATCGCCAATCTGCAGAACATCGCCGACGGCTACGTGCGCCGCGCGAAGCTGTTCCGGCAGCAGCTGCAGCCGCAGCAACTCTGAGGCGCCGCTTACGGCGATGTCGCAGCGCGGCCATTGCGCGCTCCGCGCGCCAACCGCGTTTTCCACGCGGAGGTAAAGCATGTCCGCGCGGAAAACACGGTTATGGGTGAAAACCCGGCGGGCTTGGGTTTGTCTTTACAGGAGATCGCCGATTGCGTGCGGATGGCTTCATCATCCGTGCGCAATCGGCGATCCGCGCGGACGGCTCTATCGTCCGCGCAAATTCGCATCTCCGCAATTAGCAGGGAGCGAGACCTGCATAGTCTCGTATAAGTCTACTTCGGCGTCAGACGAATCGCGCCATCCAGCCTGATGGTTTCGCCATTCAGCATGACATTGCCGATGATATGCAGGGCCAGGGCCGCGTATTCGTCCGGACGGCCCAGGCGCGACGGGAACGGCACCAGCTTGCCGAGCGCATCCTGCACGTCTTTGGGCATGCCCAGCAGCATCGGCGTCTCGAAAATCCCCGGCGCGATGGTCATCACGCGTATGCCCGAGCGCGACAGGTCGCGCGCGATCGGCAGTGTCATGCCGACAATTCCGCCCTTGGACGCCGAATAGGCAGCCTGGCCGATCTGGCCGTCGTACGCGGCCACCGAGGCGGTATTGATGATCACGCCGCGTTCGCCGGCGGCGTTGGGCTGTGCCTTGCTCATGGCGTCTGCCGCGAGGCGAATCATGTTGAACGTGCCGATCAGATTGATGCCGATCACGCGGCTGAAGCTGGCCAGCGCATGCGGTCCGTCCTTGCCTACCGTCTTTTCGCCGATCGCGATGCCAGCGCAGTTGACCAGGCCCTGCAAGCCGCCGAAGTCCTTCAGCGCCAGCGCCACCGCGGCCTTGTCGTCTGCTTCCGCCGTAACGTCGGTCTTGATGAAGCGCGCGCTGCCGAGTTCCTTCGCCAGCGCATTGCCCGCATCGGCGTTGACATCGGCGATGACCACGTTGCCGCCCGCCTGCGCGATGGCGCGTGCAGTGGCCGCGCCCAGACCGGATGCACCGCCGGTGACAATGAACGTGCTGTTCTTGAGTTCCATTTGAGCCTTCCTAGGTTGGGGGGAGAAAAATGCAGATACGCGCATTATCCCGCGAATCGGCGCCCCGTCCAAACCACCGCGGCACTGAGCCCCGGCGGCCTCGGTCGTGCAAGAATGCCGGTGCCAATGGTGCGTCACGCGCGGCCAAGGTAAGATCGCCCTTCTTTTCGAACCTGCACACGCGCCATGCACATGCTCAATTTCGGCTTTTCCTTCCCCGAACTGTATTCACAGGCGGGGCTGGCGCGCCTGGACGCGCGCTTCCTGCAGTATCTCGGCGAAGGCGATGCATCGCTCGCCGTTCGCCTGGGTGCCGCGCGCACCGGGCATGAAGCGCTCGAAAAAGAAGCGGAGTCAGAACTGCTGATTGCGCTCGCGCCGCAGCTGCAGGATTTCATCGCGGCGCTGCTTGGCATCGAAGCCGAAGTTCGAGCGCTGTCGGCGCGGCATGCGGAGCTCGCGCCGCTGTACAGCGTGAAGCGCCTGTTCGTGCAGCGCCGCGCGATGCACGGCATCAAGCCCGACGAGGCGGCACGCCTGGACGGCGCCGCGCTCGAAGCGCGCCTCGCGTCCTGGCTCGGGCAGTCGTTTTCCGAGCTGGCGTTCGCACGTGCGGTCAGCGCCTGGCTCGCCGACGAAGCGCATTACGGCGCGCAGATCGAGACCGCGCTGCGCTACGCGGCCTGGGCCAGCCACACGACGGCGGGAAAGGAGAAGCACCGCGGCGGCCTGCTGTTCAAGGCGCCGGCGAAGCTCGATTTCCTGCACCTCGTGCATACGCAGGCCGACACCGCAGCCGGCTATGCGCTGCACACGCTCGCGCCGGCGCGACTGCGCCGGCGCGAGGGCTTCGACCTTACCGACGGCGGCACCGACCTCGCCGGCGCGCTGGATCAGGCCAACTACTGCATCTGGTGCCACGAGCAGGGCAAGGATTCCTGCTCCACCGGCTTGCGCGAGAAGACGCCGGCAAGAAAAAACGCTGCGCCGGCCGCGGACAGCGCGGTCCCTGCGTTCAAGAAAAACAGCTTCGGCGTAACCCAGGCCGGCTGCCCGCTGGAAGAAAAGATTTCGGAATTTCACAAGCTCAAGACCGAAGGGCATGCGATCGGCGCGCTGGCCGTGATCTGCGTCGACAATCCGCTGGTCGCCGCCACCGGACATCGCATCTGCAACGACTGCATGAAATCCTGCATCTACCAGAAGCAGGAGCCGGTCGATATCCCCCAGGCCGAAACGCGCACCCTGAAGGACGTGCTCGAGCTGCCCTACGGCTTCGAAATCTACAGCCTGCTCACACGCTGGAACCCGCTGGACTTGCGCCGCCCCTTCCCCAAACCGGCCAGTGGCAAGCGCGTGCTCGTCGCAGGCATGGGGCCCGCGGGATTTGGCCTCGCGCACCATCTGATGAACGAGGGCCACGCGGTAGCGGGAATCGACGGCCTCAAGATCGAGCCGCTGCCGGCGCAATGGTCCGGCGTGAGCGCCGCCGGCGAGCGCGTGCCGTTCGCGCCGATACGCGATGTGAACGAGATCAAGGAGCGGCTGTCAGAGCGCGTAATGGCGGGTTTCGGCGGCGTCGCCGAATACGGCATCACCGTGCGCTGGGACAAGAATTTCCTCAAGATCGTTCGCCTGCTGCTGGAGCGGCGCGCAGAGTTCGCGCTGTTCGGCGGCGTGCGCTTCGGCGGCACGCTGAGCGTGGAGGATGCGGCCGAACTCGGCTTCGACCACATCGCGCTGTGCATGGGTGCGGGCAGGCCCACAGTGCTCGACATTCCCAACGGGCTCGCGCGGGGTGTGCGCGCGGCCTCGGACTTTCTGATGGCGCTGCAGCTCACCGGCGCGGCCAAAGCCGACTCCATCGCCAACATGCAGCTGCGCCTGCCGCTGGTGGTCGTGGGCGGCGGCCTGACCGCGATCGACACGGCGACCGAGTCGCTCGCCTATTACCTGGTGCAGGTAGAAAAATTTCTCATGCGCTTTGAAATTCTTTCCGCCGAAATCGGCGAGGACGCGGTGCGCGAAAAATGGGACGACCAGGAGCGCGAAATCGCCGAGGAGTTCCTCGCCCACGCGCGCGCCATTCGCCAGGAGCGCAGGCTCGCCGCGGCCGATGCACGCGCGCCGCGGCTGATCGAGCTGCTGCAGCACTGGGGCGGGGTCACCATTGCCTACCGCCGCCGCCTTGTCGACAGCCCCGCGTACACGCTCAACCACGAGGAAGTGGAAAAAGCGCTGGAGGAAGGCATTGCGTTTGCCGAATGCCTCGCGCCGCTCGCGGTGGACGTGGACAACTACGGCGCAGTCAGGGGCATGCGCTTCACGCTGCAGCGCCTCAACGCGGAAGGAAAATGGGAGGCCGGCACCGAACACTGGCTGCCGGCGCACACCGTGTTCGTCGCCGCCGGCACGCAGCCGAACACCGTGCTCGCGCGCGAGCATCCCGCGCATTTCCAGCTCGACGGAAAGTATTTCCGCGCCTGCGACGAGAGCGGCGCAGCGGTAATCCCCGACCATGCTCTGTCCAAGCCGGCGCGGCCCGAGGTGCTGCTGTCGCGCCTCGAAGACGGGCGCTACATCAGCTTCTTCGGCGACCTGCATCCGTCGTATTTCGGTAACGTCGTAAAGGCGATGGGCTCGGCCAAGCAGGGTTATCCGACGGTGTCGCGCGTGCTCGCGCAGCATCCGCCGCGCTCGCCCCTGGACACCGCCGGTTTTTTCGCCGCGCTGCGCAGCGAACTGCTCGCGAGCGTGCACCGGGTCGTGCGCCTGACCCCTACCATCATCGAAATCGTGATCCGGGCGCCCATGGCCGCGCGCAAATTCCGCCCCGGCCAGTTCTACCGCCTGCAGAATTTCGAAAGCCTCGCCGCGTTGGTCGGCAGCGGCAGCGAGCGCACCCGGCTGCAGATGGAAGGACTCGCGCTCACCGGCGCCTGGGTCGACGCGCAGCAGGGCCTGGTGTCGACCATCGTGCTCGAGATGGGCGGGTCGAGCGACTTGTGCGCGTTGCTCAAGCCGGGCGAGCCGGTGGTGCTCATGGGACCGACCGGCGCGCCCACGCACATCGCCGCCAACGAGACCGTGATCCTCGCCGGCGGCGGCCTCGGCAACGCGGTGCTGTTCTCGATCGGCCAGGCGTTCCGCGCCGCGGGCTCGAAAGTGCTCTACTTCGCCGGCTATAAGAAAGCAATCGACCGCTACAAGATCGCCGACATCGAGGCCGCGGCCGACGTGGTCATCTGGTGCTGCGACGAGGCGCCTGGGTTCGACTTGGATGGCAGCAGCGCGCGGCCGCAGGACCGCCGCTTCGTCGGCAACATCGTGCAGGCGATGGACGCCTATGCCGAAGGCCGCCTCGGGCCGCCGTCAATTCGCATGGAAGACGCCGACCGCATCATTGCGATTGGCTCGGACCGCATGATGGCGGCCCTCGCGCGCGCGCGCCACGACGTGCTGAAAGCGCATCTGAATCCGCAGCACATAGCCATCGGCTCGATCAACTCGCCGATGCAATGTATGCTGAAGGAAATCTGCGCGCAGTGCCTGCAGCCGCAGCACGACCCGCAGACGGGAAAGACCAGCTATGTGTTTTCCTGCTTCAACCAGGACCAGGAACTGGACCGCGTGGATTTCGGCGCGCTGTCGGAGCGACTGCGCCAGAATTCGCTGCAGGAAAAACTCACTGCGCAGTGGATCGCGCGTTGCCTGAAGCACCTGGACACCGCGACGCCGTAGCGCAAGCGGTCCTGTAGAGCAGGCCTAGAGTGTGTAATAAAACGAGGAGACAAGTCCCCTCGTGCTCCCCTAAATCGGACCGTAACAAAAGGACTTTTGTTACGGACTCTTAATGATCCTCGATGTGCGGCCTGAGCTCTTCGGCGAGTTCGCCGGTGTCCGGATCGACCCAGTCGGAAATTCCGATCTCGGCCTCCGCCTGCTCCACGCTCTCACCCGGCTCGTAGTCCGAATCGGCGTTGTACTGCATGTCTTCGACGGCTTCGAGCAGCGTGGGGAACGGCCCGGACTCCTTGCCGCTGTCCTTGGATTGCCAATAGAAACCGTCGGGGCGCTCGACCACTCTTGCCCGGTCGAATTCGGGAGGCGTTTCCGGTATCACTTTTTTCATGGCAAGCCCGAGCAATTCATCCGCTGTTGATAAACGCGCCGCAATGGCACGCACGATGACTTCAAGATGATTATACGTGCTTGAAGTCCGACCGTTTGACCGTAATCAATCATACGCCCGCGCCGCGGCATGCGCCATGTGTGCTGCATCATCCGGCTCAGAACTGGTAGTGGCGCAACCCGCCGTCCACCGGGATTACCGTACCGGTGATATAGCGCGCCAGCGGCGAGGCGAGAAAGCACACCAGCCGCGCGATATCTTCGGGCTCGCCGTACGCGCCGACCGGGATTTCGTTTTCGGCCTGCCATTGGCGGTACTCGGGCGTGTAGTTGCGCAGGATCTGCTCGCTCATGATGCGACCGGGCGGAATCGAGTTCACCGTGATGCCGTGCCGGCCCACCTCGCGCGACAGGCCCTTGGCCCAGGAGTGCATTGCCGCCTTGGCGCAGAACGCGCCGTTGATGCCCTCGGGCTCGGATTTGCCGGTGATGTTGATAACGCGCCCCCAGTTGCGCTGCATCATCTGCTGCAGCAGTTGGTGCGTCAGCTGGCGATGGCGCGTGAAGTTCAGCGTCAGCGCCTCGTCCCACTGCGCGTCGCTCGCGTCCAGTTCGAAGCGCCGGCTGCCGCCGGCGTTGTTGACCAGGATGTCGACGCTACCCAGTCCGTCCAGCGCCGCGCGCGCTATCGCCGCGGCCGCGTCCGGCTGCATCAGGTCGTATTCGATCGCCAGCGGCCGCACACCGCCGGCCGCGGCGATCAGGTCCGCGACTTCGTCCAGCAGCTGCCTGCGTCGCGCCACGATCGCCAGGCGCATGCCCTCGGCGGCCAGCGCCAGCGCGATACCGCGGCCGATGCCGCTGCTCGCGCCGCTGACCAGTCCGGTCTTTCCCGCAATTGCCAGATCCATGCCCCGTCCTCCGCTCGAGTCGTCGCGGGAATGGTAGCAGGACGGCCGGCAAGGCGTGCGCTGGCGCAGGTCCCGGACGATGTCGTTGAATTTTGCAAGGCCGCAGCGGCGTAGCGCTGAATCCGGCCTGCACACCATGAGTTGTCATTCCGAGTCCCCCAGGAGGACATTCCCGTCGAGCGGGATCGAGACCTTCGGGGCGCAACGCGGGGAATCTGCTGTTGCTTCCGGAAAAGCAGATTCCTCGGGCTGCGCCCTCGGAATGACATGCTTACTCGCGCTGCAGAATCAGGCGGCGGCGCGCTCCCCGGTTTGCGCGAACAGCGTTTCCATTTCGCGCCGCAGCTTGTACGCCGGCAGATTCTCGTCCATCGCCACATCGGACCAGGAGAGCGACTGTCCCTTCTTCACCGCGCGCACCAGCTTCACCTGGTGCGCAAGGCCAAGCGGCAGGCCGCCGTGGGCGAGCGATTTCCCCGCCTGGAACAGTTTGCCCCAGACGGTGTAGCCGCCCTCGCCGTCGAGCATCTCGCCCGGCTTGAGATCGCGCTTGGCTGTGGCGACCACATCGGCGTTGAAACAAGTGGCGGCGCCGGTCGGCTCGCCGCGCAAGCCCACCGCTGCGACCGAAATGCCGAGTTCCAGCCCGATCAGGTGCCAGCGCTTGTACAGGCAGGCGTAACGGCCGCTCGGATCGGTGCGCACCATGTACTCCTTGAAGCAGTTGCGGATGTACTCGGTATCGCCCTCGAATACGACGAACACGCCGAAGCGGATGTCGTACGGAATGACTCGGCCGTCCTTCTCCAGCGAGGAGATCACTTCGACCTGGCCCTTCTGGTGCAGCACACCGCCCTCGGCGATGGGCCGGCAGACGAACGGGATATCGTCCACCGAAGCCGGCGGATAGGTGAGACCATCGGGAGGCGCCACCAAGCCGGTGGCATTGCACACCGCAGTGCATTCGATCGAGGGCTTGGAGCCGTCGAGGAAGGAATTGAACATCTTCGGATTGAGGCCGCCGGTCCGGGCCTGCTCCGGCGTCAGCCCGTAGTGGCCCCAGCCGGTTTCGGGCGTGGATTCAGAAAAATGCGGCAGCCACTTGTGGCCGCGACCCGCGGCGACCACCGAAAAGCCCGCAGTGCGCGCCCAGTCGACCAGATCGCAGATCAGCGCCGGTTGATCGCCATAGGCGAGGCTGTAGACTAGCCCCGCAGCCTGCGCCTTGCGTGCGAGCAAAGGGCCGCAGAGGGCGTCGGCCTCTACCGTGACGTTGACCACGTGCTTGCCCTGCGCGAACGCCGCCAGGCAATGTTCGACCGCCGCGAGCGGATTGCCGGTGCATTCGACGATGATGTCGATTTTCGGATGCGCCACCAGCGTCTGCCAGTCGTCACCGAGGTGCGTGTTCCCCTTGGCCAGCGCAGCGTCCAGCGACGCCGCGCCGAATTGCTCCGGCTTCCAGCCGACGCGTTCGAGATTCGCCTTTGCCGCAGCCGGCGCGAGGTCGGCGATGCCGGCCAGATGCACGCCCGGGGTTTTCTTCACCTGCGCCAGGTACATTGCGGCGAATTTCCCGGCTCCGATCAGGCCCACGCGCAGCGGCCTGCCTTCGGCCTGGCGCTGCTGCAGTTTGCTGTACAGGTTCATGGCGTTTTCCTTTCGATGCGGATTCGGCTCAGGCAGCAACCGCCGGTTGCAGCGCAGCCTCGGGCGTGCCGTCTTTCCATGGCAGCGGCACCTCGTAATGCCGCAGCAGGCAATCGTCGGGCAGGCTGCGGATTGGAGTGAAATCCCGGTGCGCGATGTATTCCGGGCGCTTGAAGCGCCGGATATGGTTCGACACCGCGCACAGGCTCAGGTAGACGCTGACGCGGTTCCACGGCGACAGATTGGAAGTCGAGGCGTGCACCAGGCAAGAGTGGAACATGATCATCGAGCCCGCCGGCCCCTTGGGCGAGACAATGCCGCCGCGCTTGACCAGCTGCGTGATCGTGTCGTGATTGATGGTCCAGAGCGGATAGCTGGTGGTCGCGGTGTCGTGCGCGGCGTCGATCACGCCCAGTTTGTGGCTGCCCGGAATGAACATCAGCGGGCCGTTGAATTCGTTCACCTCGTCGAGGAAGATGGCGACGTTCATCGCCTTCGCCTCGGGCATCTGGTCGTCGTTCTTCCAGGTGCCGTAATCCTGGTGCCACTGCCAGACGTCGCCGTCGAATGCCATCTTGCCGTTGATTTTGAACTGGTGCATGTAGAGCTCGTCGCCGAACACCTGACTGACCGGTTCGATCATGCGCGGATGCCGCGCGAGCTTGGCGTAGGGGTAGCTGTACATGTGCGCGGCGAAGTTCGTGCGCACCGCGTCGCTGCCCTTTTCGCGCACGTTTTCCGGGCGGCGCTGCGCGTACAGCTGTGGCACCTCGTCGATGAGAACCTGAATCTCAGCCGGCTTGAACAAGCTCGGAAAAAACAGGTAGCCGTCGCGTTCGAACTCTGCGAGTTGTTGCGGCGAAAGTTTCATGGCGCCTCCCTAGTGCGGCGTTTGCCGGCGATGCGTGCGCGGCCGCCGGAAAATTATACGCGCCATGCCGGGTGCGCAGGACCGCGGCTTAGCGCTTGGGCGGCGTTGCCGCGGGTGCGCCGGCGGGCGCCTTGTCCGGCGTAGCAGCCGGGTTCTTGTCCAGAATGTGAAAGAAAATCTCGTCCTGCTTGATCATGCCCAGTTCGTAGCGCGCGCGTTCCTCGATGGCGTCATAGCCCTGCTTCAGGTCGCGAACTTCGGCATCGAGCGCGTCGTTGCGCACGCGCAGCTTGGCGTTGCTCGCCTTCTGCGCCGTGACCTGGCGATCGATCTCCCACACGTGCAGCCAGCCGCCTTTGCCCAGCCAAAGCGGATACTGCAACAGCGCGATCAGCGCGGCGAAGACGATGGTCAGGACGCGCATCGGCAGGTCGCTGCCAAGCTAACGCAGCTGATAGAAAGCTTCCCGGCCGGGATAGCCCACGGTATCGCCCAGATCCTCCTCGATGCGCAGCAGTTGGTTGTATTTCGCGATCCGGTCCGAGCGCGACAGCGAGCCGGTCTTGATCTGCAGCGCGTTGCTGCCGACGGCGATGTCGGCAATGGTGGTGTCCTCGGTCTCGCCGGAGCGGTGCGAGATCACCGCGGTATAGCCGGCGCGCTTCGCCATCTCGATGGCGGCGAAGGTTTCGGTAAGCGTGCCGATCTGGTTGACCTTGATCAGGACCGAGTTGGCAATGCCTTCGGCAATGCCCTCGCGTATGATTTTGGTGTTGGTGACGAAAATATCGTCGCCGACCAGCTGGATTTTCCTGCCCAGCCGTTCGGTGAGTATCTTCCAGCCGTCCCAATCGGACTCGGCCATGCCGTCCTCGATGCTGATGATGGGATATTTGTCGGTCAGGTTCGCGAGGTAATCGGCGAACTGACCCGAAGTCAGCTGCAGTTTCTCCGATTCGAGCACGTAGCGCCCGTTCTTGTAGAACTCGGACGCCGCACAGTCCATGGCGAGCAGCACGTCCTGTCCGGCCTGGTAGCCGGCCTTGTCGATCGCCTCCATGCAAAGTTGCAGCGCCGCCTCGTGGCTGGGCAGGTTGGGCGCGAAGCCGCCCTCGTCGCCCACCGTGGTAGGCATGCCGCGCTTGTTGATCAGGGCCTTGAGCGCGTGAAACACCTCCGCGCCGCAGCGCAGCGCGTCGCGAAAGCTTTGCGCCCCTACGGGCACGATCATGAATTCCTGCATGTCCAGGCTGTTGTTGGCGTGCGCGCCGCCGTTGATGATGTTCATCTGCGGTACCGGCATCTGCATCGCGCCGGCGCCGCCAAAGTAGCGGTACAGGGGCAGACCGCACTCATCGGCCGCAGCCTTGGCCACCGCCATGGACACCGCCAGCAGCGCATTCGCGCCCAGGCGCGATTTGTTGTCGGTGCCGTCCAGGTCGATCAGCGTCCGGTCGATGAAACTCTGCTCGGACGCGTCCAGGCCCATGATGGCCTCGGAAATCTCGGTGTTGACATGCTCCACCGCATGCAGCACGCCCTTGCCGAGGTAGCGCAGCTTGTCGCCGTCGCGCAGTTCATTGGCCTCGCGCGTGCCGGTCGAGGCGCCGGAGGGCACCGCGGCGCGACCCATCACGCCCGACTCCAGCAGCACGTCGGCTTCCACCGTGGGATTGCCGCGCGAATCCAGGATTTCCCTCGCTACCACGTCGACTATCGAGCTCATGTTCTTGTCCTTGTCCAGTTCAACTCTCAGATTCTACGCCGCTACGTCCGCGTCGCGTCAAAGCCCCTGCTCTGCGAATCCCTGCCGCTTGACCACCTCGTCCAGCGCCTTGAGCGTTGCCAGTAAATCCTTCATCCGCGCCAGCGGCCAGGCATTCGGGCCGTCGGACAGCGCCTTCGCCGGGTCCGGGTGGGTCTCCATGAACAAGCCGGATACGCCGCAGGCGACCGCGGCGCGCGCCAGCACCGGCACGAACTCGCGCTGCCCGCCGCTCACCGTCCCCTGCCCGCCGGGGAGCTGCACCGAATGCGTGGCGTCGAACACCACCGGACAGCCGGTCTCGCGCATGATCGCCAGCGAACGCATGTCCGACACCAGATTGTTGTAGCCGAAGCTCGCGCCGCGCTCGCACACCATGATGTTGTCGCGTCCGCTGGCGCGGCGCGCCTTGGCGACCACGTTCTTCATGTCCGCGGGGGCGAGAAACTGGCCCTTCTTGATGTTGACCGGCTTGCCGGCGCTCGCCACGGCGTTGATGAAATCGGTCTGCCGGCAAAGGAACGCCGGCGTCTGCAGCACGTCCACGACGGCCGCCGCGGCTTCGATCTGGCCGATTTCGTGCACGTCTGTCAGCACCGGCACGCCGATCTGGCGCCTCACCTCGGCAAGTATCTTCAGGCCTTCGTCCGCCCCCGGGCCGCGAAACGATTCGCCGGAGCTGCGGTTGGCCTTGTCATAGGACGATTTGTAGATGAAGGGCACGCCCAGACCGGCGCAGATTTCCTTGAGCATGCCCGCCGTATCGAGCGCGAACTGGCGCGACTCGATGACGCAGGGGCCGGCAATCAGGAATATCGGCTGATCGAGGCCGACCTCGAAGCCGCACAGCTTCATGCCACTGCGGCTGCTTGCGCGCCTTGGACAGCAGCGCCTTTTCTCGCCTGATACGCCAGCGCGGCTTCGACGAAGGCCTTGAACAGCGGATGTCCGGTGCGCGGCGCGGAACTGAATTCGGGGTGGAATTGGCAGCCGATAAACCACGGATGCGCATTCGGGCCCACGGTAGGCAGCTCTATCAGCTCGCACAAAGACTCGACTCTGGTGAGCGCCGCCACCTTCAGTCCGGCGGCTTCGAGCCGCGGCAGATAATAATTATTGACCTCGTAGCGGTGGCGGTGGCGCTCGTTGACCACGTCGCTCTGATAGATCCGCTGCACCTGCGTGCCGGCGATGATATCTGCGGGCTGCGCGCCCAGGCGCATGGTCCCGCCCAGGTCGGAACTCGCGTCGCGGCGTTCCACCTTGCCCTCGCGGTCGAGCCATTCGGTGATCAGCGCGACCACCGGCTGCGGTGTTTCCGCATCGAATTCCGTGCTGTTGGCCTCGGCGAGGCCTGCCATGTGGCGCGCGTACTCGATCACCGCGAGCTGCATGCCCAGGCAGATGCCGAGGTAAGGCACTTTGTTCACGCGCGCATACTCGATCGCTTTGATCTTGCCCTCGACGCCGCGCGCGCCGAAACCGCCCGGCACCAGGATTGCGTCCACGCCGGCGAGGCAGCCGGTGCCGTCGCGCTCTATCGTCTCCGAATCGACGTACTGGATCTTCACCTTTGAACGCATATGGATGCCCGCGTGCAGCAGCGCTTCGTTCAGCGATTTGTAGGAATCCGTGAGCTCGACGTACTTGCCCACCATCGCAATGGTGACCTGGTGCAGCGGATGCTCCAGCGCCTCGATCAGGCGCTTCCATGATTTCAGGTCGGCCGGCCGCGCGAGCAGGTGCAGCTTGTGGCAGACGATTTCGTCCAGCATCTGCTGGTGCAGCATGTAGGGTATCTTGTAAATCGAATCCGCGTCCCAGACCGAAATCACCGCATTCGCGGTCACGTTGGTGAACAGCGCGATTTTCTTGCGTTCTTCGTCGGGGATCGGTCGGTCTGAGCGGCACAGCAGCGCATCGGCCTGGATGCCGATTTGGCGCAGCTCTTTGACCGAATGCTGCGTCGGCTTGGTCTTGATTTCGCCTGCGGACGCGATGTACGGAACCAGGGTCAGGTGCACGTAGCAGACGTTGTCGCGCCCGAGTTCCAATCCCATCTGTCGGATGGCTTCGAGGAAAGGCAGAGACTCGATGTCGCCCACCGTGCCGCCGATCTCGACGATCGCGACTTCGGCGCTGTCGTTCGTACCTACCCCCGCGCCGCGCGCGATGAAGGCCTTGATTTCGTCGGTGATATGCGGGATCACCTGCACCGTGCGGCCGAGGTACTCGCCGCGGCGCTCCTTCTTGATCACCGACTCGTAGATCTGGCCAGTGGTGAAATTGTTGCTCTTGCGCATGCGCGTGGAGCTGAAGCGCTCGTAGTGCCCCAGGTCAAGATCGGTCTCCGCGCCGTCCTCGGTGACGAACACCTCGCCGTGCTGGAACGGGCTCATCGTGCCCGGATCGACGTTGATGTACGGATCCAGCTTGATGTTGGTGACTTTGATGCCGCGCGATTCGAGGATGGCGGCGAGGGAGGCGGCGGCGATCCCCTTCCCAAGAGAGGAAACTACACCGCCGGTAACGAAGACATATTTGGTCATCTCAGATTCGAGAGATGGGATAACGGATGTTACAGCAAAAACGGGCGGCGCTCAATGAAATTCCGCCGCGACTGGCGCAATTGCGGTGTTCTGGCGCGCGCAGGCGTAGTGCAGGTATAGCGCAGGCGCCCTCGCCTGGCTTCATGTTGCAAGCGCAGCGCACATGCCTTCGCTGCACCTCTGTGCAGGCGAGGGCGCCTGCGCTACATCCCGCATGGCGAGCCCGTATTGATACGGACTATCATAGCAGCGGACAACCGGAACCCAGCACATGAGCCAGACCGAAAGCGCAGTTGCTGCGAACGCCGATCTATTGATCAACGTGATCGCGCAACTGGTGCGCGACACGCGCCATGGCCAAGCAGCGCCGGTCGCGCTGGACACTTCGCTCGAGCGCGATATCGGTCTTGACAGCCTCGCGCGGGTGGAGCTGGTGCTGCGGATCGAGCGCGCGTTCGGCGTGAGCCTGCCCGAGCAGGCGCTGTATGCGGCGGAAACGCCGCGCGACCTGCTGCGCTTGGTCAACGCCAGCAGCGGATTGCACCGGGGCGAGCCGGACCGGAGCGTGCGCAGCCTGGTGCGGGCCGCACCGGACGCGTCGCACGCCTGCGCGGCACAGACCCTGACCGATGCGCTGCTGTGGCATGCCGCGCGCCACCCCGACCGCTTGCAGGTCCATCTCTACGGCGAAACCAGCGAACAGGAAATCGCCTATGGCGCGATCCGCCGCCGCGCCGCGCGCTGCGCCAGCCGCCTCGCCGAGCACGGCCTGCAGCCGGGGCAGGCGGTCGCGATCATGCTGCCCACCGGTTGCGACTACCTGTACAGCTTTTTCGGCATCCTGATGGCCGGCGGCATACCGGTGCCGCTGTACCCGCCGGCACGGCCGGGGCAGATCGAAGAGCACCTGCGGCGCCATGTCGGCATCCTTGAAAACTGCCGCGCGGCGATGCTGATCACGATACCTGAAGCCAAAACCGTGGCGCTGCTGCTGCGCTCCCAGGTGGTATCGCTGCGGCAGGTGCTGATGCCGGCCGAGCTTTCCGGCGGCGACGCCGGCTTCGCGCCGCTGCCGGCGCGCCCCGGCGACATCGCCTTCATCCAGTACACCTCGGGCAGCACCGGCAATCCCAAGGGCGTGGTGCTCACGCACGCCAACCTGGTCGCCAATATCCGCGCCATGGGCGCAGCGGTGCAGGCGGACGCAAGCGATGTGTTCGTGAGCTGGCTGCCGCTGTATCACGACATGGGATTGATCGGCGCCTGGTTCGCCGCGCTGTACCTCGGATTTCCGACGGTGCTGATGTCCCCGCTCGCATTCCTGTCGCATCCCAGCCGCTGGCTGTGGGCGATCCACCGCCACCGCGGCACCCTGTCCGGCGGTCCGAATTTCTCCTATGAGCTGTGCCTGAAGCGCATCGAGGCGCGCGAGCTCGAGGGGCTGGACCTGTCGTGCTGGCGCTACGCCTTCAACGGCGCCGAGCCGGTGAGCCCGGGCACGCTGGCCGCGTTCAGCCAGCGTTTCGGCCGTTACGGCCTGCGCGCGAACGCGCTGCAGCCGGTCTACGGGCTGGCTGAAGCATCGGTCGGACTGTGCTTCCCCGCACCGGATACGCCCTATCGCATCGACCGGATCGAACGCGCCGTGTTCCAGGACCGGGGCGTCGCGCGGCCGGCCGCGCCGGGCGAACCCAATGCGCTGGAGCTGCCCGGCTGCGGCCGCGTGATTGCGGCGCATCAGTTGCGCGTCGTCGATGCCGCCGGGGTGGAGCTGGCCGACCGCCACGAGGGCCGCCTGCAATTCAAAGGGCCGTCCGCGACCAGCGGCTATTTCCGCAATCCCGAGCAGACCAAGAAATTGTTCGCCGGCGATTGGCTGGATACGGGCGACCTCGCCTATGTCGCCGCAGGCGAGCTGTTCATCAGCGGCCGCGCCAAAGACGTGATCATTCGCGGCGGGAGGAATCTCTATCCCTACGAACTGGAGCAGGCGGTAGGCACACTGCCCGGCGTGCGCAAGGGCTGCGTCGCAGTGTTCGGCAGCATCGACCCCGCAAACGGCACCGAGCGCGTGGTCGTGCTTGCCGAGACGCGCGAGACCGAAGCCGGCGCGCTCGACGCCCTGCGACGCAGCATCAACGAGCGCGCGATCGACCTGATCGGCATGCCCGCGGACGACATCGTGCTGGCCCCGCCGCACACCGTGCTGAAGACTTCGAGTGGAAAAATCCGGCGCGCATCCAGCCGCGAGTACTACGAACGCGGCGTCAGCACGCGGCCGGCGCCGGTATGGCTGCAGATCGCGCGCCTGGCGCGCGCGAGTCTGCTGCCCGAATTGCGCCGCCAGCTGCGCGCCGCCACCGGCCTCGCCTATTCCGCCTGGGTCTGGGCGGTGTTCGCGCTGCTCGCACTGCCGACGCTGGCAGCGGCCGCGCTGCTGCGCGATCCGGCGCGCGGCTGGCGCTTTTGCCGCGTCATGGCGCGGGCTTTTCTGCGCCTGTGCCAGCTGCCGCTGACGGTGCGCGGACTGGAACACATTCCCGCCGCCGGCCCGTTCGTAATCGCAGTCAATCACGCGAGCTATCTCGACGGCCTGATCCTGCTCGCCGCGCTGCGCGAGCGCGGCTACAGTTTCGCCGCCAAGCGCGAACTCAGCCGCTCGTTCCTGCCGCGGCTGTTCCTGCGCGCCATCGGCACCGACTTCGTCGAACGCGGCGATATTAAACAAGGCGTGGAGGACGCCATGCGCCTGACCGCGTCGGTAAAGGCCGGGCGCACGCCGATTTTTTTCGCCGAAGGCACATTCACGCGGAACGCGGGCCTGCTGCCGTTCCGCATGGGCGCCTTCGTGGCCGCGGCGCAATCCGGCGTGCCGCTCGTGCCGGTGACCCTGCGTGGCACGCGCTCGGTGCTGCGCGACGGCAGCTGGTTTGCGCGGCGCGGCCGGATTTCCGTCGACATTGCCGCGCCGCTCGCGCCGCAGGGCAGCGACTGGAACGCCGCCGTGGCGCTGCGCGACGCCGCGCGCGCCGAAATCCTGCGCCGCTGCGGCGAGCCAGATCTCGCGCCGCGCGCCTAATGCGCGCTAGCTGTTCAGCTCGGTCCGGTTCCGGAACAGCGCGAGCGCTTCCGGATTCGCCAGCGCCTCGGCGTTTTTCACCGGCTCGCCGTGCACCACGTTGCGCACCGCGAGTTCCACGATCTTGCCGCTCTTGGTGCGCGGGATGTCCTCCACCTGAAGCACTTTGGCCGGCACATGGCGCGGCGTGGTGTTAGCGCGGATCCGGTTCTTGATCCTGTCGGTCAGCGCGTCGTCGAGCTTCAGGCCTTCGCGCAGTTTGACGAACAGCACCACGCGCACGTCCTTGTTCCAGTCCTGGCCGATCACCAGCGACTCCAGCACTTCGTCCAGCTGCTCCACCTGGCGGTAGATCTCCGCGGTGCCTATGCGCACGCCGCCGGGGTTGAGCACGGCGTCCGAGCGGCCGTAGATGACCATGCCGCCGCGCGCGCTCAGTTCGACGTAGTCGCCATGACACCAGACATTCGGGAACTTGGCGAAATAGGCGTCGTGATATTTTCTGCCCTCGGGGTCGTTCCAGAATCCGACCGGCATCGACGGGAACGGCCGGCTGCAGACGAGTTCCCCCTTCTTCCCGGTCACCGCCCTGCCCGCGTCGTCGTACACCTCTACCTTCATCCCGAGCCCGCGGCACTGGATCTCGCCGCGGTACACCGGCAGCACCGCACTACCGAGCACGAAGCAGGAAACGATGTCGGTGCCGCCGGAAATGGACGACAGGCAGACATCGGACTTGATGTCGCGGTAGACGTAGTCGAAGCTCTCCGGCGCCAGCGGCGAACCGGTGGAGAGCATGCAGCGCAGCTTGCGCAGATCGTGCGTCTTGCGCGGCTTCAGGTTGATCTTGCAGATTGCGTCGATAAACTTGGCGGAAGTGCCGAAATGCGTCATGCGCTCGACCTCGGCGAAATCGAACAGGATCGCGCCGCGCCGGATGAACGGCGAGCCGTCGTAGAGCAGCAGGGTCGCGCCCGAAGCCAGGCCCGAGGCGAGCCAGTTCCACATCATCCAGCCGCAGGTGGTGAAGTAGAACAGCCTGTCGCCCGGTTTTACGTCGGCATGCAGCTGGTGCTCCTTCAGGTGCTGCAGCAGGGTGCCGCCGGCGCCGTGCACGATGCACTTGGGCACGCCGGTGGTGCCGGAGGAATACATGATGTAGAGCGGATGGTCGAACGGCATCTGCGCGAACTCGATGTCGCGCGCGGCATGCGGCGCGACGAAATCGGCCAGCGCCACCGCCTTCGGCAGCTGCGACAGCCCGGGCGCAGCGGCTACATAGGGCACGACCACCACGTGCACAAGCGTAGGCAGGTGCTGCGCGATTTGCGCCACTTTGGCGAGCGCGTCGATCGCCTTGCCGTTGTACCAATAGCCGTCGGCGGCGAACAGGACTTTGGGTTCAATCTGGCCGAAACGGTCGAGCACCCCCTGCACGCCGAAATCGGGCGAGCACGACGACCAGATCGCGCCGATGCTCGCCGCGGCGAGCATCGCCATGATGGTCTCGGGCATGTTGGGCAGGTAGCCGACGACGCGATCTCCCGGGCCCACGCCCGCGACGCGCAGCGCCTGCGCCAGGCGCGAAACGCCGGCATGGAGTTCGGCATTCGACATGCGCCGCTGCACCTTGTCCTCCCCCCAGAACACCATCGCGTCCGCCGCATCGCGCCGGCGCAGCAGATTCTCGGCGAAATTGAGGCGCGCGTCGGGAAACCACTGCGCGCCCGGCATGCGTTCGCCGTGCACCAGCACGCGTGCACCGCGCGCGCCGGCCTTCACGCCGGCGTACTGCCACAGCGAGGACCAGAACTGCTCCGGTGCGTCTACGCTCCACTGGTAGAACGCCGGATACGTATTGAATTTGAGGCCCCATTCGCGGATCGCCGCGCGCGCAAAGGCAGTGACATTGGCCCCGGCGATACGCGCCTGGCTCGGCTCCCACAAAGGCTTTTCCCGCGGGGACTTCCTATGGTTGTCGACCGGCATGATTCAGTGTCCGATTAGTTGGCGGATGCGCTCGGGCAGCGGCACCGATTTTTCCCTGGCGTAGTCCACCCAGACGACCTTGGCCGCGCCCTCGGCGTAGATCTTCTTCGGATCGTAACTCGGCCGCAGCTCCAGATAAGTCTCAAGGCTGCTGCGCCCCATGGTGCCCACGTAGGTCTTGATCTCCACGTCGCCCGGATACACCAGCTGCCTGATGAAGGTACAGCTCGCGTTGACGATCACCGGGCCCTGCCCCTTGACGGCCGAGCGCGCGCCGATGGACTCGAACCAGGAAATGCGCGCCTGTTCCATGTAGCGGAAATAGACGGTGTTGTTGACGTGGCCCATGGCATCCATATCGCCCCAGCGGATGGGCATGATTTCGGTATGCACGAGCGTGCGCTTCGTATCGGCCATGGTTTCGGTGTCGCTGAACGGGGAGTCGCATTATAATTCCCATGAGCTTGAATAGGCACGGCGGCGCGCGCCTGTTGCAGCTGACGCGGCTGCGCCGCGCTGCTGAACGCGCCATCGCAGCCACTTTCCGGGGGTGGAGATGCAACGCGAAGCGATGGAATACGACGTGGTGGTCGTCGGCGGCGGGCCTTCCGGGCTTGCCTGCGCGATACGCCTGAAGCAGCTTGCGGTCGAAAAGGGCCGGGAGATCAATGTCTGCCTGATCGAAAAAGGCTCGGAGATCGGCGCGCATATTCTCTCGGGCGCGGTGCTCGAGCCGCGCTCGCTGGAAGAACTGTTCCCCGACTGGAAAGCGCGCGGCGCGCCGCTGAACACCCCCGCCGGGGAAGACCGCTTCCTGTTCCTGACCGAAAAGCGCGCGATCCGGCTGCCGACGCCGCCGACGATGAACAACCACGGCAATTACATCATCAGCCTGGGCAATCTGTGCCGCTGGTTCGGGCAGCAGGCCGAGGGCCTGGGCGTCGAGATCTACCCCGGCTTCGCCGCCGCCGAGGTGCTGTATCACGAGGACGGCTCGGTCAGGGGCGTCGCCACGGGCGACATGGGCATAGGCAAGGACGGCGAACACACGGAAAACTACCAGCCGGGCATGGAACTGCACGCCAAGCAGACCATATTCGCCGAGGGATGCCGCGGTTCGCTCTCCAAGGCGTTGATGCAGAAATTCAATCTGCGCGAGGCCTGCGATCCGCAGGCCTACGGCATCGGCATCAAGGAACTGTGGGAGGTGAAGCCCGAGCGCCACCAGGCCGGCCTGGTGGTGCACACCACCGGCTGGCCGATGGACAACATGACCTACGGCGGGTCGTTTCTCTACCACCTGGAGAACAACCAGGTGGCGGTCGGATTCGTCGTCGGCCTCGATTACCAGAATCCGTGGATGAGCCCGTTCGACGAATTCCAGCGTTTCAAGACGCACCCGGCGATCCGCGGCTACTTCGAGGACGGGCGGCGCATCGCCTACGGCGCGCGCGCGATCAGCGAAGGCGGATTCCAATCGATGCCCAAGCTCACTTTCCCAGGCGGCATGCTCGTGGGCGACGCCGCCGGGTTCATGAACAACGCGAAGATCAAGGGCACTCATACCGCAATGAAGTCGGGCATGACCGCAGCCGAGGCGGTGTACGACGCGCTGGCGCAGGAAGGCGGCAAGGAAGTGTTCGGCTATCCGGAAAAGATCCGCGCGAGCTGGATCTGGGACGAACTGTACCGCGTGCGCAATATCCGCCCCTCGTTCCGCTGGGGTTTCTGGGGCGGGTTGGCGTATTCCGCGATCGACACCTACGTATTCCAGGGCAAGGCGCCCTGGACGCTGCACAACCACGACGACCACAGCCAGTTGAAAAAAGCCGCCGACTGCCAGCCCATCGAGTATCCCAAGCCCGACGGCAAGATCAGCTTTGACAAGCTCGGATCGCTGTTCATCTCCAACGTCAGCCACGAGGAAAACCAGCGCTGCCACCTGACCCTCAAGGACGCCTCGGTGCCAGTGAACGTCAACCTCGCGCTCTACGCAGGCCCCGAGCAGCGCTATTGCCCGGCCGGCGTCTACGAATTCATCAAAGGCGATGACGGCAGCGACAAGCTGCAGATCAACGCGGCGAACTGCGTGCACTGCAAGACTTGCGACATAAAGGACCCGACGCAGAACATTAACTGGGTCGTACCCGAAGGCGGTGGCGGACCGAACTACCCGAATATGTAAGCGTCCGGCTATTGGCCGTAGCACAGTTCGGATTGCACTCTATTGAAGATTACCAAACCGCGAGACACTGTAGCGCAGGCGCCCTCGCCTGCAACGACCGAATGCAGGCGGGGGCGCCTGCGCTACGCGGGTAATCTGCTCGCTGTCATGCAGTAAAGTAACGCGCGATAGAACCGCCGCCGCATGCCATCCCCCGCAATGTTCGTATCCGAAGCGCTGCAACGGCGGTTTTCCGCGCGGGCCTTCCGGCAAACCCCGGTAGCGCAGGAATTGCTGCAGGAGATTTTCGCGCTGGCGAGGCATGCACCATCCAACTGCAACGTACAACCCTGCCAGGCCTATGTCGTGTCCGGCGCCAGCAAGGACCGGCTTAGCCAGGAACTGCTCGATGTCGTGACGAGCGGCAAGCCCGCCAACCCGGACTTCGAATGGAATGTCAAATATCAGGGCGTGCACCGCGAGCGTCAGTTCGGCTCGGCCAACGCGCTGTACGGCGCCATGGGCATAGACCGGCAGGACAAACCCGGCCGCCAGGTCGCGATGCTGCGCAACTGGCAGTTCTTCGGCGCGCCCCACGCTGCTTTCTTCACCATGGAAAAGTACCTGCAACTGACCGGTGCCGTCGATCTGGGCGTCTACGCCCAGACCCTAGCGCTGCTGCTCGCAGAGCGCGGCATTTCCAGCTGCATGCAGGGTGCCCTGGGAATGTTTCCGGATCCGGCGCGCAAGATGTTCGGGTTGCCGGATACGGTCGGAATTCTGTTCGGCATGTCCTTTGGCTACGTCGATGAGGATTCCCCGGCCAACAAGGCTCGTACCGACAGAGTTCCGCTGAACAGCACGGTCCGGTTCTTCGCTTAGCGCCTCGTGGCGCTGGGTGTCGGGTAAACCCCGATAATAAAAAGACTTATTGCTATAATTCGAACGTTCGTGCTATTATCTGCGCGTGCGTAAAGGACAGCAAACCCGCAACGCGATTCTCGACCAGGCGCTGGCCATCGCCAGCCGGGCCGGCTTGGCCCGATTGACCATAGGCACGCTCGCCGAGCGCAGCAGCCTGTCCAAGAGCGGGCTGTTCGCCCATTTCGGCTCCAAGGAAGGCCTCCAGCTTGCGGTGATCCAGGAGGTTCGCCAACTCTACTCCGCACTCGTGTTCCAGCCTGCGATGCAGCAGCCGCCCGGCTTGCCGCGGCTGCGCGCCATCGTGGAAAACTGGCTCGAGTGGACGCGCAGCGCGAAACTGCCTGGCGGCTGCATCATGACCGCGGCAGCCTATGAATTCGACGATTTTCCCGGCCCGGTAAGGGAATTGGTCTCGCAAAGCCTGCGCGAGCTGCGCAAGACCCTGGCCCGCTCCGTGCGCATGGCGGTCGAAGCCGGCCAGCTGCGCGAAGATACCGACGCCGAACAGCTCGCCTTCGAGATATGCGCCCTCTATTTCGGCGCGCAACTCGACGCGCGGCTGTTCGACGATTCGCGCGCCGGCGAGCGTGCCCTGGTTGCATTCGAGAACCTGATCGAGCGCCATGCAGGCGCCCCGGCGCCGGCCGCCGCCGCCGCTTCCCTTGCGCGCGCAGGCGCCGCGGTTTGAAACCATGAACGCGAAAAGCCGCTCCGACTACCTGGCGCAGCTCAGCTCCTCGTATTCGCCGATCTACGGCCAGGCGATCAACATCCGGCCCATGCTTCCGGCGGATCTGGATATCGAGACCGAATTCGTTCAGGGCTGGTCTGCCGAAACGCGCTACAACCGGCTGTTCAGCTCCGGCTCCTACACCTCGCCGGAGCGCCTGAAAAAGATCACGCACATTGACTTCGAGCGCGACATGGCCTTGATCGCGACCGTGATGCTCGATGACAAGGAAGTGCAGATCGGCGTTGCGCGCTACGTGCGCCGCGACGACGGCCACAGCTGCGAGTTCGCGCTCTCCGTGGCCGACGCCTGGCAGCAACGCGGCATCGGCCGCGCATTGATGCTTAACCTGATCGATGTCGCCGCGGCGGCCGGCATCGATACCATCATCGGCGAGGTGCTGGCGAGCAACAAACGGATGCTGCACTTCATGCGCTCGCTGGGATTCACCAGCGAATCCTCCGCGGAGGGCCCGGAGGTCCGGCGCGTGAGCAAGCGCCTCGCGCCGCCTGAAGCGCATCCGGGATCGCGCGACAGCGCATCCGCCGAGACGCACTAGCCGCGGGCAAGCCCCGCGTGCGTCAATACGCCCATTCGAGCACCAGACGGCCGAACTTGTGGCTGCTCGGGTTCCACAGCCGCAGCACATCGGTGTAATTGCGCCGCACCAGGCTGAAGCTTACCGAGAAATCGCCGCGGTGCAGGGCCACGCCACTCTCGCCCTCGAGGATCAGCGGTCGCGCCTCGCCGGTGACCGGGCTCGAGCGGTTGAACATGCCGCCTTGCAGCAGCGCATTGTATGCAACGGCATCGCCGTGCAGGCGTGCGAACCAGTACAGGTCGAAATCCTCCTTGTTCTTCCACAGCTGCCAGCCGGCGTCCGATTTCACCCCGTCGGCGGCGGCCAGCGCCTCGAGCGGATGATTGCTGTACCACTGCGTGATGTAGTTGCTACGGAATCGCCCCAGCCTCAATGTGACGCCAGCGCCCGCATAAATCTGGATATTGCCCGCGCCGAAATTGAAATGCGGTGTCAGATCGAGGTAGCGCATGGGCTGCCATGAGCCCGGCGAGTATTCGTAGCGGAACACCACGCCGGGTTCATTGTGTATCTGCGCGCCCCAGCCCTGCGGTATGGGCGAGTTGGTGATATTGCGATGGATGAAAGTCTGCAGCTGCTCGCCTTGCGCGCAGGGTCCGATGCAACCCAGGTCCAGGCCGTAGCGCCAGTAGCGGCCATCGCTCGCGAACAGCTCGCGGTAAAAGCCGGCATACACCCAGGCGGCGTAGGGTCTGGCTTCCTGCGGAAGCTGCGCCGGCTTCAGCTTGATGTTGCTCGGCGTGTACATGCCGTGGCCGAGGTAGAACGTATAGCTCTTGTGGTAGCACAGTTTTTCGCCGCTGCAAGCCTCCGAACTCACCGGATCGAGATTGAACCCGGGCAGGAAACCCTCGCCGGCGTCCGGCGGCTTGCGATACTGGCGCAGCCCCAGGTATTTCACGCTGTAGCGCACACCGTCGGTATAGTTGTTGTCGGTGTTGAAGAAGACGTCGTTCTCGTACTCGAAGCGTTGTTTTCGCTGGCTCAGCGCCTTGACCTCGTCGAAGTCGTCGAGCAGGGTGCGCAGGTAGCCTTGGGCGCAGGCGGTGGCACTGAAGCCCAGCGCCAGGCAGGCGAGCATCAGGCGCACTCTGTTTCGGCGCGGCCGGCCGCCTTCAGTCAACGAAGAAATCCGGGATGAACGTCTTCGTTCCGGGTTTGACCGAGTATTTGTCCAATTCGACCACCCCGTGCGCCGCCAGCAGTTCGTCGTCGATATAGAAATTACCGCTGTTCGAGCTCGGCCCACCGAGAATAAGGTAAGCCGCGTCGGCGAGAATCTCCGGCTTGCGGCACATGTTCAGGTCCACACCGGGGATCATCTGCAGCGCGGCGGTGGCGATAGCGGTGCGCGGCCACAGGCTGTTGACGCCGATGCCGTATTTCCGGAACTCGCCCGCATGGCCCAGTGTGCACATGCTCATGCCGTACTTGGCCATGGTGTAGCCGGTATGCGGCGCGAACCAGTGCTGCTTCATCGACAGCGGCGGCGACAGGTTCAGGACGTGCGGGCCGCGCCCCGCCACCGCGGATTTCTTCAGCTCGGGCAGGCAGGCCTGCGTGCACAGGTAGGTGCCGCGCGCATTGATGCCGTTCATCAGGTCGTAGCGCTTCATCGGCGTGTGCTCTGTGTCGGTCATGCTGATCGCGCTCGCGTTGTTGACCAGGATGTCGATGCCGCCGAAGGTCTTTACCGCCTCGGCCACTGCGGCGAGCACCGCAGCCTCGTCGCGTATGTCCACCGCCAGCGGCAGCGCCTGCCCGCCCGCTGCCTTGATTTCCTCGGCGGCGGTGTAGATCGTGCCCGGCAATTTCGGATTCGGTTCGGTGGTTTTCGCGGCGATGACGATGCTGGCGCCATCGGCCGCCGCACGCTTCGCGATCGCGAGACCGATGCCACGCGAGGCGCCGGTGATAAACAGGGTCTTGTTTTTGAGGGTCATTGTGATTTTCCGGAGAAGTGAAGCGCCGTCCTCGCGCGGTTGCGGGCAAGGACGGCGGATGCGCTGCTTGCCAAGTTCAGACGTCGTACTTGAACGACATCGATACGCGGGTGCGGAAGGCGGTAACCTTGCCGCTTTCGACCTTCATGTCCATCTTCAGGACCTCGGCGATGCGCAGGTCACGCAGCGACTTCGATGCAGTTTCTACCGCTTTCTTGGCCGCATCCTCCCAGGAAGTCTTGCTGACCCCGACCACCTCGACAATCTTGTACACGCCTTCCGAGCTTTTCGCCATGACAATTCTCCTTGAGGTTGATGAGACGCGGCGCCCGCCGGGCGGCAGGCACGCGATTCCATCATACACACTTGAACAAAGCGCTTACAACACCCCGAAGCGCTCGAGGTCGCTGCGTAACTTGGCGGCGCCGGTGAACTGCTCGGCGGGCAGGCCGCAGGCGCGCGCAGCCAATACGAACTGCGCAATATCGTCAAAGTAGATCATTCTCGCGCCCGGCGCGCCAAGCGCGAGCGCCCGTTGAAAAATCTGCGGCGCCGGCTTCGCATGGCCAATCTCGTAGGACAGCAGCAGGTGTGCGAATTTCGGCAGGAAATCGTAATGGTCGCGCACGTATTCGAGGTGCAGCGGATCGGTGTTCGACAGCAGCACCAGGTCGGCCTTCGCGGCGATCCGGTCCAGCAGGCCGGTCACATCGCGCTGCTCGGTAAAGATGTCGCACCAGATCGCGGCGAACTCGTCATAAGCGACGCGCGCGCCGATGGCGGCGCAGAAACGCGCGGCGAACTGCTCCGGGCTCAGGCGGCCGGTATCGAATTCGCTCTTGTCCGTGCCGTTGGCGATCGTCCGGCAGATAGCCGCAGCCGGCGCGCCGCCGACTGCCGCTAGCCGCGCGCATGCGCGCGTGAAGTCGACGCTGACGAGGACGTTGCCCAGGTCGAAGATTACGATTGGGCGAGACATGGTCAGGCTGTCATATGCAGGCGAGGCGCCTGCGCTACCCGAAATACGCGGCGCGCACTTCGGCGTTCTCGGCGAGTTCCCTGGCCGTGCCCGAGGCCACCACCCTGCCCTGCGACAGCACGTAGCCGTGCTTTGCGATGGCCAGGGTCTGGTGCACGTTCTGCTCTACCAGCAGCACGGTGATGCCGAGCTCGTTGATGCGGCGGATCACGCTGAAGTTCTCCTTGACCAGCAGCGGCGACAATCCGAGCGACGGTTCGTCGATCAGCAGCAGCCTGGGCTCGCCCATCATGCCGCGGCCGATCGACAGCATCGCCTGCTCGCCGCCGGACATGGTTCCCGCAAGCTGCGCCGAACGCTCCTCCAGGCGCGGAAAGATGCCGAACACCCGCTGCAGGCGGTCGAAGATCCTGCCCTGGTCGCTTTCCTGGTAGGCGCCGAGGCGCAGATTCTCGATCACGGACAGTTTGGGGAACACCTTGCGCCCCTCCGGGATGCAGGCGATTCCGCGCGCGACGACGCGGTGCGTGGGCAGGCCGGCAAGGTCGCTGCCGTCGAAGAGTACGCGACCGCGGCGCGGGGCGGTGAGGCCGAGGATAGCGCGAATCAGCGTCGATTTGCCCGAGCCGTTGGAGCCGAGGATGCAGGTGATGCTGCCCGCGGCGACCGCGAGCGACACATCTTCGAGCACGTCGGCCTTGTCGTAGCCGGCGTAGACGTTTTCGACAGATAGCAGCGGCGCCACGGTGCTATTCGGTCCCAAGGTATGCTTCCTGCACCTGCGCGTCCGCGGCGACTTCCGCGTACGGGCCCTCGCAGATCTTCTGGCCGAAATTGAGCACGATGCAGCGCTCGGTGATGCGTTCGATCACGTTCATCTCGTGCTCGATGATGATGATCGACAGCCCGGGCATGTGCTCGCGCACGATCAGGATGTCGTCCATGAGCTCGCGCGTCTCCTCGTGTGTCATGCCCGCCGACGGTTCGTCCAGAAGCAGCAGCGTCGGCTCGCTGATGAGCGCGCGGCAGATTTCGATGCGGCGCCGGTCGATCATGTTGACGCTGCCGGCGGGTTCGAACAGTTTCGTGGCGAGCGACTGGCTGAAAGTCCGCACCAGCGCCTGGGCCCGCGCGTATTGCGCCTCGAACTGGCGCTGCAATGCGGCGCGCCGGAACAGATTGAACCACAAGCCGTGATCGAGCCGGCGGTGGTTGCCGATCATGAGGTTGTCGAAAATCGACAGCGGCAGGCACAGGCGCGAGCGCTGGAACGTGCGCGTCACGCCGGCGCGGTAGATTTCCTGCGCGCTCATGCGCGCGAGGTCGCGGCCCTGGTAGTCCACCCTGCCCGCGCTCGCCTGGTAGATGCCGGTGATCACATTGAAAAACGTCGTCTTGCCCGAGCCGTTGGGTCCGATCAGGCCGAGGATTTCGCCCGCGTTGGCCGAAAGGCTCAGCTGGTTCAGCGCCACCAGTCCGCCGAAGCGCATCGACAGACCCTCGCACGCAAGCAGCATGCCGCTCATGGCTTCCAGCCCGGGAAATAGCTGCGCACCTGGCGCGGCATCAGGCCGCCGGGACGGAACAGCAGAATCAGGATCACCAGACCCGAATACAGCAGCAGGCGGTACTCCTGGATGAACTGCAGTTTCTCCGGCAGGATCAGCACGATGGCCGCCGCCACCGTGAGTCCCCAGGGGTTGCCGATGCCGCCGAGGATCACGATCGATACCAGGATCAGCGAATCGCCGAAAGTGAAGCTGTTGGGCGCGACGAAGCCGGTCATCATCGCGTACACCGAGCCGGCGAGTCCGGCGAGGAAATTGCCCAGGGTGAATGCGGTGATCTTCCAGCGCGCGACGTCGATGCCGAAGGCGGCGCTGGCGGTCTCGTCCAGGCGCACTGCGTCCAGGCTGAGGCCGATCCAGGAGCGCTCGAGGCGCCGCACCAGCATGAACGCAATCGCCGCCATGGCGAGCGCGACCAGCAGGTAATTCGCGTAGAAGGAAAATTCGATGTCGCCGAACGCCAGGCCCTCGTTCAGCTTCCAGCCGAAAATCTCCATTCCGGGCAGCTTCATGCCCTGCGGTCCGCCCAGCGCGTCGTTCACTTCGAGGAACACGCGGAACAGGATGCCGAAGGCGATGGTGACCAGCGCGGCGTAGTGGCCATGGGTGCGCAGCACCGGCAGGATCAGGAGCGAGCCTATGAGCGCGGCCATGGCGCCGCCCGCGAGCACCACCAGCAGGTGCGGCAACTGCGTATGCTCAGTCAGCACCGCCGCGGTGTAGCAGCCGATGCCGAAAAAGGCCGCGCCGGCAAAATTCATCACCCCGGCGTAGCCGAACTGCAGGTTCAGTCCGAGGCAGACCACGATGTAGAGCAGCACCGAAGTCAGCATCAGCAGCGGAAAATGCTGGTCGTGGAACAGTGCGACGACGATCAGCACACCGGCCAGCACTGCCGCCTGGCCGACGCGGCTGTGGCGCGCGAACGATGCCGCGGCGCGAGCGCTCCAGCCGAGGCGCGCGAGCACGAACAGCGCGACCACCATGCCGGCGCACAGGCCCAGCACCTCCTCCTGGCTTTCGGCGTGCAGGAACAGCACCGCGAACAGCGTGACGCCCGCCATGCTGACGAGCGCGGGAAAGGCCGAGGCCGGATCGAGCAGGCGCTTCATACGCGCTCGCTCTTCTTTTCGGCGATGAGGCCGGTCGGCCGCCAGGCCATGAAGATGATCACCACGGCGAAAGCGAACACATCCTTGTAGGCGGTGGAAGTGCCCGGAAACAGCGCCGGCAGCGCCACGGCGCCCACGGTTTGCAGCGCGGCAAAAAGAAAGCCTCCGAGGATGGCGCCGTAGATATTGCCCAGGCCGCCCACCACTGCGGCGGAGAAGCCGATCACGCCCAGCAGCAGGCCGATACCGAAGTTGATCTCGTTGTAGTACAGGCCGTTCATCAGCCCGCCCAGCGCCGCCATGCCCGAGCCGATGGCGAAAGTCAGCAGCACGATGAATTCGAAATTGATGCCCATGATGCGCGCAGTCTCCGCATCCTGGGCCACCGCGCGGATCGCCAGGCCGAGCTTGGTCCGGTTGATCACCAGATGCACCGCTATAATCGCGGCGAGGCCCGCCAGCAGCAGGATCATGCTGTCGGCGCGCAGGGTGAAGGCACCGAAATTCATCGTCTCAGCCGGCAGCAGGCGCGGAAACGGCTTGGGGTTGGAGCCCTGCGGATAGAACAGGCGCACCGATTCGCGCAGCACCGTCCCGAGCATCAGCGTGATCAGCAGGGTATTGAGCGGCGGCGCCTGCCGCAGCGGCAGCACCAGGTATTTTGCGATCAGCGCGCCGAGAAGCGCCATCGACAAGGTCGAGACCAGCGTCATTATCAGCAGTTGCACCAGCGCCGAATCCACGCCCAGCGCCTCGAGTCCGAGGTAGGTCGCGAGCCCGGTGAACGCGCCGACCATGAGCACGTCGCCGTGGGAAAACTGGATCACGTCGAGCACGCCGAAGAACAGCGTGAACCCGACCGCCACCATGGCGTAGATCATCCCCAGCATCAGGCCGTTGAATACGTATTGGCTGAGGAGACCGAGGGTCATGGGTTGATTTGGCAAACCTGCGCGCTGCGCGCGCCAACCGTGTTTTCCGTACGGATAAAAGGCATCCGCCCGGAAAACGCGGTTATGGTTGAAAGCATCAAGAACTTAGGTTTGTCTTTACCCAAGATCGCCGATTGCGCGCGGATGGGTTTTCATCCGCGCGCAATCGGCGATCCGCGCGGACGGTCTTTCGTCCGCGCAATAGCGCTCTTCGCAAACAGTTGACGACTATTTGACGCACCGGGCTTCGCAATTCGCTTGCGCGCTACGCGCGCCAACCGTGTTTTCCGTGCGGATAAAAGGCATCCGCACGAAAAACACGGTTATGCTTAAAAGCAACGAAAACTTGAGCCTGTTCTGATACGAAATCGCCGCGTGCGCCTTACTTGGCCAGCTTGCGCTTGCCCGAAGCGTATTCGCTATCCTCCCACACCACCCACTTGCCGTCCTGCACCACGTACTTGGTGATCAAGGCTACGATATTCTGGCCATGGTCGTCGAAGGTGATCTTGCCGATGATGGAGTCGCGGCCTTTGACATCGGCGAGTGCGGCGGTCACTTTCTTGCGGTTGGGGCCGACCTTCTCGATCGTGTCGATGAGCAGGTTGGCCGCGGCGAAGGCGAACGGGCCGTAGGCCTCCGGCGCTTCGTTGTATTTCTGCAGCGCGTACTTGCCGGTGAAATACAGGCCGCCAGGCAGCTTCTCCCACGGCGCACCCTCGATGAAGGACAGCGAACCTTCGGCGAGTTTATTGCCCAGTCCCTCGATGAAGGCATCGGACTTGATCCCCGAGGTGCCTTCGAATACGGCGTGAATGCCGAGCTTGTCCATCTGCGAGCGGATACGCACGCCCAGCGGGGTCAATCCGCCAAAATAGATCACGTCGGGCTTGAGCTCTTTCGCCTTGGTGAGTTCGGTGGTGAAGTCCTGTTGGTCGGCAGTCACGCCGAAGGTGCCGACGATCTGCCCGCCGTCCTTCTTCAGCGCTTCGCTGAAATACTGATTGTGCCCCTTGCCGTAGTCGGTAGTGTCATGGATCACCACCCAGCGCTTGAACTTCATGTCGGTCATGAACTTGGCGGCGACCTGGTTCTGATTGATCATGGTGCCGTTGACGCGATGCACTTCGGCGTATTTGTTGCCGTAGGTGATCGAAGGAAGCACCGCGCCCCAGACGATCACCGGCAGCCCGAACTTGTGATAGGTGTCCACCGTCGCCACCGCGGTGACCGAACAATAGTGCGTGATGCCGGCGATGATGGAATTGTCCGCTGCCGCCTTGGTTGCGACCTGCACCGCGATGTTGGGCTTGCACTCGTCATCGTAGCTCACCAGCTCGTAGGTGTACTTGGCCTTTGGATCCTCGTTTTTGAGGCGCACCGCGAGATCGGCCGAGTTGCGCCCGCCGATGCCGTTGGCGGACACGCCGCCGGTGAGCGGACCGATGAACACGAGTTTGACCGTCTGCTTGGCGCTGACTGCGCCGGCTGCGACCGCGAGGGTCAAACCCATCAAGGAAACAATGGCCTTGCGCTTGAAATTCATGACTGGCGCCTCCAGGAAGTCGGGTGGGAAAGTTGCGGCCACAATTATATGCCAAGTGCGCGAGCGAAGACAGTTGCCGCGGGCCTATAATCGCCGCTGATGCAACAGCGGAGATCAGCATGAGTGCAGCAGCCGACGTCAACATGGCCCTGTTTTGCGATTTCGAGAACGTCGCCCTAGGCGTGCGCGAGTCGAAATATGACAAATTCGACATCAGCAAGGTGCTCGAGCGCCTGCTGCTCAAAGGCAGCATCGTGGTCAAGAAGGCCTACTGCGACTGGGAGCGCTATCGCGAGTTCAAGGCGCCGATGCACGAGGCCGCGTTCGAACTCATCGAGATTCCGCATGTGCGCCAGTCGGGCAAGAACTCGGCCGACATCCGCATGGTGGTCGATGCGCTGGACCTTTGCTATACGAAATCGCACGTGGATACCTTCGTCATCATAAGCGGCGACTCGGATTTCTCGCCGCTGGTGTCCAAGCTGCGCGAGAACAACAAGACCGTGATCGGCGTCGGCGTGAAGAACTCGACCTCCGACCTGCTGATTAAGAACTGCGACGAGTTCATCTACTACGACGACCTCGCGCGCGAAAAGGCGAAAAAGCAGTCGCGCAAGAAGGCCGCGCCCAAGGCCGCCGCGGGCAGCGCCCAGGCCAAAACCCCGGCACATGAAGAAAGCGACAAGAAGCAGGAAGCGCTGGACATCGTGATGGAGACCATAGAAGCACTCATCGCAGAGCGCGGCGAGGAGGAGAAGATCTGGGGCTCGATGGTGAAACAGGCGCTGAAGCGGCGCAATCCCGGATTCAACGAAGCCTTTTACGGCTTTCGCTCCTTCGGCCGGCTGCTGGACGAGGCCGAAGCGAGGAAGCTGATCAAGCTCGAGCACGACGAAAAATCCGGCGGCGTCACCATCCGCAGCGTCAGCACGGAATACTAGGCCTGCCTGCCCAACCGCATTGCGGCCTGCATTGACATCGGTCAAACCGCCGCCCGGCGCCCGACCTAAGCTGTAAGCGGGGCGGACCGCGGCGTCACCCGCGGTCCGCCGATGCCGGCGCGTCTGCGGCTCCAGCGACGCCACGATGGGGGGCAGTATGTTCACTCATATCCTCGTACCGACCGACGGTTCCCGGCTGTCGCAGAAAGCGGCAAAGCACGCGACCAGGCTGGCAAAGGCGCTGGGCGCCAGAATTACCGGCTTTTACGCCGCGCCCGACCTGGGCTCGACCTACTACGGCGACGGCTATATCCTGCGCGCGCCCTCGGTCACGGCGCAGGCGGAATTCACGCGCAAACAGGCGCTCAAGTGCCTGTCCGTCATCGAAGTCGAGGCGGAAGTTGAAAAAGTGCCCTGCGAAGTCTTCCACACGCTCAGCGACAGCCCCTGGGAAGCCATCATCGACGCGGCAAAAAAGAAAAAATGCGACCTGATCGTGATGGCCTCGCACGGTCGGCGCGGACTATCCGGCCTGTTACTCGGCAGCGAAACGCAGAAAGTGTTGGTGCACAGCAAGATCCCGGTACTGGTCTGCCGTTAGAGTTCCGAATACGGAGGCTTGATTCGCGCTCCGGCGCCGCTGCGGAGGCCGCAATTTTGCGCGGACGAAAATCCGTCCGCGCGGATCGTCGGTCGCGCTCGGATGAAAAACGTATCCGAGCACGATCGACGATCTTGTAATGATCCTTAGCCGGATTTGCTTTTATTCATAACCGTGTTTTTGGTACGGATGGCGTTTATCCGTACCAAAAACACGGTTGGCGCGCGTAGCGCGCGATGAGCAATGCCGGCAACCGCGGGAAAAGTTATCTTCCGTGGAACTTCGGCTTGCGCTTTTCCATGAAGGCACGCCGGCCTTCACGATAGTCCTCGCTGTCGAAGCAGGTCGCAATCAAGCGCGCGGCGCGCTCCAGGTCGCGCGCGTCCGGGTCCAGCTCCACCTGCCGGATCGCGAACTTGGCCGCGGCCAGCGTGAGCGGCGCATTCTCGGCCACCAGTTCGCAATACGCCGCTACCTCGCGGTCGAAGTCGGCCGCCGGAATAACGCGATTGACGAAGCCCATGGAGAGCGCATCGGCTGCACCGAATTTGCGCGCCGAAAAGAAGATGTCGCTGGTGCCAGCGGCACCGATGATCTGCACGAAGCGCCGGATGCCGGTGTAGTTGTAGCCCAGTCCGAGCTGGCCGGCGGGCATGCGGAATACTGCGTCGTCGGCGGCAAATCGCACGTCGCACGAAGCGGCGAGGCCGAGGCCTCCGCCCATGCAGATGCCGCGGATCTTGGCCACCACCGGCTTGCTGCACGCCACAGGGGCTTCGTAGGCATCGACTACGGCCTGGTTATAGATTGCCTGCGCCTCGGCGCTGCCACGCGCCTTTTCGAACTGGGAAATGTCCGCGCCGGATATGAACGCCTTGTCGCCATCGCCGGCGATCACAATCAGGCGCACCTCGGGATCGGCGTCGAACGCCGCGATCGCCTTGGGCAGCGCCATCCACATGTCGTGCGAGACGGCGTTGTATTTGGCCGGATTGGAAAAAATTACCCAGCCGACGGCGTTTTCCTTGCGTGTGATCAGTTCAGCCATGACGCTCCTTTGGGACCTGCTTCAAACCGCATTCAAATAGCCTTGGCGGCGCGCAATGCCGCGATTTCGGCAGCGGTGTAGCCGGCTTCCGCCAGCACCTCGTCCGTATGCTGCCCGAGTTCCGGCGTGGCGCTGGCCATGGTCGCAGGCGTGCGCGACAGCCCCGCCGCCTGCTTGATTATGCGGATTTCTCCCAGCGCCGGATGCTTCAGCTTCGCCGCCGCACCGATATGCTGCACCTGCGCGTCGGCGAACACCTGGTCCATGCGGTAGATCGGTCCGCAGGGTACGCCGGCCGCGTTGAGTATCGAAATCCATTCCTCGCTGTTCTTCTTGCTCAGGGCCGCATTCAGCTCGGCGTTGAGCGCTTTGCGGTTCTTCGCGCGATTGGCCTGGCTGTCGAATTCCGCGCGCTCCAGAAGATCCGCGCGGTCTACGGCGGGGCACAGGCGCTTCCACATGCCTTCGCCCGAGGCGGCGACGTTGATGTGGCCGTCGGCGGTGGTGTAAGCCGAAGTCGGCATGCTGGTCGGATGGTCGTTGCCGACCTGCGGCGGCACCTCGCCGTCCATCAGGTAGCGCGCCGCCTGGAAATCAAGCAAGGCAATGCCCGACATCAGCAGCGAAGACTGCACCCATTGGCCCTGACCGGACGCCTCGCGCTCCAGCAGCGCGGTCAGGATACCGAGCGCCGCAAACAGGCCGGCGCTCACGTCGGCGATCGCCGCGCCGGTACGCATCGGACCCTGTCCCGGATGTCCGGTTACCGACATCAGCCCGCTCATGCCCTGCGCGATCTGGTCGAAGCCTGGCCGGTCCAGATAGGGACCGTCCTGGCCGAAGCCGGAAATGCTGGCGAGTATGATGCGCGGGTTGATCGCCTTGAGCGATTCGTAGTCGACGCCGAGGCGGTATTTCACGTCGGGCCGGTAATTCTCGACCACCACGTCCGCGGTCTTCGCCAGCCGCGCGAACACCTCGCGCCCCTGCGGCAGCTTGAGGTTGAGCGTCATCGAGCGCTTGTTGCGGTGCAGGTTCTGGAAATCGGGACCCATGCGCGGTCCGCCCATGCCTTCGTTCGCGTCCACCCCCGGGGGCGATTCGATCTTGATCACGTCCGCGCCGAAATCGGCGAGTTGCTTGACGCAGGTCGGGCCGGCACGCACACGCGACAGATCGAGGACACGAAAACGCGCCAGCGCGGCGGAAGCGGGAGTGTGGCTCATGTGGAGATCCGTAAGCTGTTCGAACATGGCGGGCGGGGAATTGTGCGCCCCGGATTATCGCGTTGCCGCGTGCGCACCGCAAGCGCTTCCGCCAGCTCCGGCGGCAGCCGCCACTGCGGCAGGCGGTTTCATGCAATCCACTCGCTGACCGGCGCCCTCGCCTCCTGCAGCGGCTGGCACAGCACATCGACCAGAACCGGCTCGTTGGCCTCGAGCGCCAGCCTCAGCGTCTGTGCCAGTTTGGCCGGATCCTCCACGCGGTAGCTCCTGACGCCGAAGGCGCTGGCCACCGCGGCGTGGTCGGTGCGCGCGAAATCCACGGAAAAATAGCGCTCGCCGAAGCCGGTCTTCTGGCCGGCCTTGATCCAGCCGTAGCTCGCGTTGGAGATCACCACCATGGCCAGGGGAATCTTCAGGCGGCAAATGGTTTCCAGTTCGCCCACGGTGAAGCCGAAACTGCCGTCGCCCATGACCGCGACGACTTTTGCGCCGGGCCGGCCGAAATGCGCGCCGGCAGCCGCAGCCATGGAATAGCCCAGAGCGCCATGCGCGCGATTGCTGATGAATTGCCGCCCGGTGCGCGCGTTGCGGAAGTAGGCGGAGAAATACGGGCAGGGCGTGCCCGGATCGGCTACCAGCACTGCGTCGCCCGGCAGCAGGCGATTGAGCTCGGCCACCAGGCGCTCGGGCCGGATCGGGCGCTCGTTCGATGCGGCGAGCGCATCGAACGCGGCAAACTTCTCGCGCTTCGCCGCGGCCACCGCGCCGCTTCCCCAGCCGCGCGCGCGCGCGCCGGCTGCGTCGAGTTCCTCGCACAGCGCGGCCAGTGTAAGTTTCGCGTCGCCCACCAATCCTACCTCGACCGGATAATTGGCGCCGATCACTGCGGCGTCCACGTCCAGTTGGATCACCTTCACCTTGCCCGGCGCCGGATAACGCCAGCGCTCGGTCGTGACCGAACCTGCGCGACAGCTCACGAACACCACCAGATCCGCAGCCTGCACCACTGCGCGCGTAGGCAGCGTGCCGCCGTTGGAACCGACCACCCCCAGCGCGAGTGCATGATCGTCGCCGATACTGCCCTGCCCGCTGATGGTGGTCGCTACCGGGGCGCCGAGGCGCTCGGCGCAGGCGATGAGCTCCTGCTCCGCCCCAGAAATCACCACGCCGCCGCCGACGACGAACAGCACGCGCTCAGTTGCGGCCAAGAGCCCGGCCGCTCGCGCGATCGCCGCCCGGTCCGCGCAGCCGCGGCGCGAGGGAAACTCGTTCAGGCTCGGATCGCCCCAGATGTCGGCTGCGTCGACCATCTGCTTCTGCACGTCGTAGGGCAGGCCGATGTGGACCGCGCCCGGCCTGCCGCTGGTCATCTGCTTGAACGCGGTGCGCAGTACGCGCGGAATGTCGGCGGCCGCATCGAGCACGGTGTTCCACTTGGTCAGCGGCCTGAACAGGGCCTGCTGGTCGAGTTCGGTCAGCGCGTACCTGCCGCGCGCCGACACCGAAATGTCCGAGGTGAAGCATAGCAGCGGGATCGAGGATTCATTCGCCTCGACGACGCCGGGCAGTATGTAGGTAGCGCCGCCGCCGCTCGGGCCTTCGCATACGCCGACGCGGCCGGAGACGCGCGCGTAGCCGTCCGCCATGTAGGCGGCGGAACGCTCGTCGCGGGTGAGCACGTGCTGCATGCCGTGGTCGAGCCGGTACATCGCGTCGTAGAACGGCAGCGAAGTATCGCCGCACAGGCCGAAGACATGTTTCACGCCATGCAGCTGCAGCATGCGCACGAACGCGTCGCCGCCTGCAAGCTGGGACATCCCTAGTTCCTTGAACCGGATTGCAGCGACGCCTGATCGGCCTTGCACAGCAGCTGTGGGCAGCGGAAGTGGTAATAGCGCTCGTTGAGATACAGTGTCAAGCTGTCGATTTCATCCTTGCTCCAGGGTCCGCCCGCCTGTTCGCTCCAGCGCGACACCTGCGCACGCACCTCGCCGAAGGATTTGGTCTTGCGTTTGGCGCGCTCGTGCACGCTACCGTCATGGCAGCCCACGCAGCGCGCCTCGTACAGCGACTTGCCTTGCGCGGCGTCGGCCGCCTGCGTCCCGCCGGACGCGAAAATCCCTACTGCCAGCGTCATCAGCGCCAATCCTGCCATGCCGGTGCTCGAAGTTTTCATTTTTCCTTGTTCTCTTTTAGTTTTACCCTGCTGCACGACAGCTCGCCCTGTGTAGCGCAGGCGCCCTCGCCTGCATTCGGTGATTGCAGGCGCGGGCGCCTGCGCTACAGTGTCTCGCGGTTTGCAGATTTTCAATAGTTGCTTCAGCCTGCGGCGCTGTGCTTAGTGCAATCCCAGCACGGCGCGGATGGCGGTGAGCAGCACATCGCGATCGAAGGGCTTGGTGATGTAGCCGTCGGCGCCGCCGGCGAGGCCGCGCATGACCTCCTCGCGCTGCGAATGCCCGGTGAGCATGATCACCGGAATCGTCTTCAACTGCGGATACCCGCGCATGCGCGCGAGCACCTCGAAGCCGTTGGTGTCGGGCAGCCCGATGTCGAGCAATACCACGTCAGGCAGCGGCGGCAGGCGCAGCGCCTCGAGGATTTCGGCCTTGTTGGAGGCGGTCCTGGGCTTGTATTTTTCCATGGTCAGCAGAAACTTGAGCGAACGCTGCAACTCCAGATCGTCCTCCACCACCAGCACCGAATAGCCGGTCGCGCTGGCCGGTTCGATTCGCTTCGCCGCTTTGCGCGCAATGCTCACGTAATAGCCGTCTAGCTTCAGTGCGGCCGTGCCGCTTTCGGCTTCGCCGCGCGCCTGCTCCGTCGCCTCAGCCGTCGGCTGCGCGGCGGGCTGATCGGCGAAGAACCAGCTGAAGTCGACATTCAGCTCCTGTTCCAGCGTGGACGGTTTGATGTATCCGCGCTGCGCCAGCAGCGTTGCCGTATGCCGGATCAAATCCAGCGTCAGCGCTTTAGTCTTGCCGGCGACTTCAGCGAAACTCGATTTGCCGTCGAGCAGAACCATCAATTCCAGCGCGGGCTGGGACAAGTCGGTCGATCCGCGCTTGAGTTCTTCGTCGCCCGTTTCGCTGACCGCGTAGACATCCGAATCGCGGATCTCGATGTGTTCCTGCATGCTCATGTGCCCGCCCCTCTGCGGAAGTCACTCCGCTCCGGTTAACAGCCGATGCGCAAACTCCGCATATTGCATCATTTACGGCAGCGCTTGCCAAGCTCTTTTGATCTGCGTCAAACGGATGCAAGTCGCTGACGCGATACTTGAACGCGAATTGCAACCGGTCGGGCACAGGTCTGGCGCGCCTCAATCCACGACCTTGCCGCGCATCTGCTTGATCGCGCCGCGCCGGGTCTTGCTGTCGAGGCGCTTCTTCTGTGAACTGCGTGTGGGACGGGTGGGCCGGCGCTTGGTGCGCGTCACGCCGACGCTGCGTACCAGTTCCTGAAGCCGCGCCAGCGCCTCGTCCTTGTTCATTTCCTGGCTGCGGTGCTGCTGCGCCTTGATTACGATCACGCCGTCCTTGGTGATGCGCCGGTCGTGCAGCGCCAGCAGGCGCTCCTTGTACACCTGCGACAAGGAGGACGCGCCGATGTCGAAGCGCAGGTGGATCGCGCTGGACACCTTGTTGACGTTCTGCCCGCCGGCGCCCTGGGCGCGGATCGCGCTGATGTCGATTTCCGCGGCCGGGATCGCGACCTTGCCGGAGATATGCAGCATGCTGTGTGGTACGCTCAGCGCGATTTTCGGCGGCGGCCGAGCGCGCGTTTGTCCTGCGGCGACATCTGCTTGATCCGGTACTCCGCCTTGCTCGCCTCCGACCGGTCCGCGTATTCGATCGCTGCGAGCAGGCGCCGCGGCGGATGCGAGCGCGTATAGCGCGCACCCTTCCCAATTACATGCGCGGCGTAACGCGCCTGGACGTCCACCGCAATGCCGGTGTAGATGCTGCCGTCACGGCACTCGATCAGGTAGACGAACCAGGTCATGCGCATCCTGCGCGAGCTGAAACCTACTTCAGCCCGTTCTCATAGCTTCCTTCCATGAGTTTCGCCTGTGCCGCGGCCAGGCGCGCGATCGGTACGCGCGGTCCGGAGCAGGACACGTAGTCGATGGCGATGCTGTGGCAGAAATGGATCGAAGCCGGGTCGCCGCCGTGCTCGCCGCAGATCCCCACCTTCAGATCGGGCCGGGTCTGGCGGCCGCTGTCGACCGCCATTTTCATCAACTGGCCCACGCCCTTGATGTCGAGCACCTCGAACGGGTTGTCCTGCAGGATGCCGGTTTCGTTATAGGCCGGAAGGAACTTGTTTTCGGCGTCCTCGCGGCTGAAGGAGAACGTGGCCTGGGTCAGATCATTGGTGCCGAAGGAGAAAAATTCGGCATCCTGGGCCATGCGGCCGGCGCGCAGGCAGCCGCGCACTACTTCCAGCATGGAGCCGAACTTGAACTTGACGTTGATGCTGTGCGTCAGTTCCACAATCTTGTGGATGCGCTTGACCTTCTCATGAATGCGCAGTAGCTCCTCCACGGTGGCGACCTGCGGCACCATGATCTCCGGGTAGATCTCGGTGCCTTCCTTGGCGCACAGCGCCGCGGCTTCAAGGATCGCCTGGATCTGCATCGTATAGATTTCCGGATAGGTGATGCCTAGGCGCACGCCGCGGTGTCCTAGCATCGGATTGACTTCGGCCAGGGCACGCACCTTTTTCAGGGTGATTTCCTTCTTCAGGATGACGTCCTCTTCCAGGTGCGAGTCCTTGAACGCCTGCAGCCCGCCCATGAGCTTGGTCAAGCCGTCGGCATATTGCTGGTACAGCCGGGGATTGAGCAGCTTCAGCGTATCGGGCAATTCCTCCAGGCCCTTGATGGTATCGCGCAGGTGGTGCAGCTGCGCGATCTCCAGTTCGAGCTGCGAGGCAGTCGGCAGGAATTCATGCATCGGCGGGTCGAGCAGGCGGATCGTGACCGGCAGGCCTTTCATCGCCTTGAAGATGCCCTTGAAATCGGTGCGCTGGATCGGCAGCAGCCGGTCGAGTGCGGCCTGGCGCGCCTCCACCGTTTCGGCAAGAATCATTTCCTGCATGATCGGCAGGCGGTCGGTGCTGTTGAACATGCGCTCGGTGCGCACCAGGCCTATGCCTCTGGCGCCGAATTCGCGCGCGCGGACCGCGTCCTCGGGCGTGTCCGCATTGGCCATCACTTTCAGCGTCGCGACCTGGTCCGCCCAGGCGAGCAGCGTGGCCATTTCCTCGGAGAATTCCGCCTCGATGGTCGGCACTTCGCCCGCGTAGACGTGTCCGGTGCCGCCGTCGATGGTGATCACATCCCCCTCGTGCAGCGTAGTGTCGCCGATCATGGCGCTGCGCTCCTTGTCGTTGATCACGATCTGCTCGCAGCCGGAGACGCAGGGTTTGCCCATGCCGCGTGCGACCACCGCCGCGTGCGAGGTCTTGCCGCCGCGGCTGGTGAGTATCCCCTGCGCCTTGAAAAAACCGTGGATGTCCTCGGGCTTCGTCTCCTCGCGCACCAGGATGACCTTCTCGCCCTTTTCGCCGCGCGCTTCCGCGGTGTTCGCGTCGAATACGATCTTGCCCGAGGCCGCCCCGGGCGAGGCCGGCAGTCCCTGCGCCAGGGACTTGCCGTGGAAACTCGGCGACAACTGCGGCACCAGCAGCTGCTCGAGCATCGGCGGCTCGATGCGCAGCAGCGCGCGTTCCTTCGTGATCAGCCCCTCCTTGAACATCTCCACCGAACTGCGCACCATGCCGCGCGCGTTCATCTTGCCGTTGCGCGTCTGCAGGCAGTAGAGCGTGCCTTTTTCTATGGTGAACTCGAAGTCCTGCACCTCGTGGTAGTGAGATTCCAGCCGGTTGTGCAGTTCCACCAGTTGGAGGTAGATCTCCGGCATCTCCTGTTCCATGTCGGCGATCGGCTTGGGGGTGCGGATGCCCGCCACCACGTCCTCGCCTTGGGCATCGGTCAGGTATTCGCCATAAATCACGTTTTCGCCGGTGCCCGGATTGCGCGTGAAGCCCACGCCGGTGCCTGAATCGCTGCCCATATTGCCGAACACCATGGTGCAGACGCTGACCGCGGTGCCGTTGGCCTTGTCCTTGGTGATCTTGAACTGCTTGCGGTAATCGACAGCACGCTTGCCCGACCAGGAACGAAATACCGCCCCTACCGAAATTTCGAGCTGCTCGAACGGATCCTGCGGAAACGGCTTGCCGGTATGGCGCTTGACGATTTCGAGGAATTCGCCGGCAAGCTCCTTCAGGTGCTCGGCCGACAGGTCCAGGTCCAGGCGCGCGCCGTGCTTGCGCTTGACTTCGGCCATCTTCTTGTCGAACTGCTCTTCGTCGACGCCGAGCGCAATCTTTCCGAACAGCTGGATGAAACGGCGGTAGGCATCGTAGCCGAAACGCGGATTCCCGGTCTGCTTGATCAGGCCCTCCAGCGAGGCTTCGTTGAGCCCGAGGTTGAGAATGGTGTCCATCATCCCGGGCATGGACATGGCAGCACCCGAACGCACCGAAATCAGCAGCGGATTCTTGCTGCTGCCGAATCCCTTTCCGGTTTTCTTTTCCAGCGCCGCCATGTGCCCCTTGAGCTCGTCGAGCAATCCGGCGGGAAGTTTTTTCGACTCAAGGTAGGCGAGGCAGGCTTCCGTGGTGACGGTAAAACCCGGCGGCACGTTCAGGCCGATCTGCGTCATCTCGCACAGGCCGGCTCCCTTGCCTCCGAGCAGGATCTTGTCCTTGCCGTCGCCCTCTTCGAATGCGTAGATGTACTTTTTGCTGGTCATGATGACGCCTCTAGACTTTTTTTGCGAAAAACGGATTATCCCTGAATGGCGCGTGCGGCCGTCGCCGGCCTGTCCGGCCGCAGAACGCTGCAATTTTCTCACAGGACGAGCTCTCCGCGATAGGCACCGGACAAGCCTCGGCGCGGCCGGACGCGGCACGAACCGCGTCACATCCTTGCGCCCTAGTGCGACATCAGCACCGGCGCGGTCATCGATTCGAGGATGGTGCGGGTGGCGCCGCCGAGCACCCATTCCTTCAGCCGCGAATGTCCGTAGCCGCCCATCACTATCAGATCCGCATCCAGATCGGCTGCGCGCGACAGCAACTCATTGCCCACGTCGATCTCGGCGCCGCGATCGGTCTTGACCTCCACGCGCACGCCATGGCGTGCAAGATACAGCCCGATGTCCGCGCCGGGGACTCCGCCGTGCTCGCCCTTTTGCGGATTGACCGCCATGACATGCACCTTGTCCGCGCGCTGCAGCAGCGGAATCGCGTCGGTGACCGCGCGCGTCGCTTCACGGCTCGCGTTCCAGGCGACCAGTATCCGCTTGCCTAGGGTGGAAAACCTGCCGACGCTGGGCAGGATCAGCACCGGCCGCCCCGCTGCCAGCACCAGGCGCTCGGGAAAATCCGCCGCGGCGTTCGAGCCGTCGGCCATATCGGTCTGACCGATCAATACCAGATCAACATAGCGCGCATGCAGCGTCACTGCATCCACCGGGTCGTCCGTCGCAGTGCGCCATTCGACGTTACTGACGCCCGCCTTCTCCACCAGACCGGCAAACTCGGTCTGGCAGCGCGCGATTTCCAACACCGTCGATTGCTTATGCGCCTCGACGATTGCAGGCCCCATCTCCGCCAGCACGTACCCCGGCGGTTGAAACGGCGCGGCCACATGCAGCCCGATCAGATGGGCGTCGTGCTGCTGCGCCAGCCGGATCGCGACCTCGATGCGCAGCGCACAGCGCTTGCCGGGGTCGATATGAACCAGGATAGTCTTGTAGCTCATGGCGATTCCTTTCGCATATGTTGCCGGCGGCCGCGATTCCTGCCCGCCTCGCGGCGCCAGAATTACATCTTAGCGCGCCGTGCAAATCCAGGGTTGATGAAAATCAACCCGCCGCCCGCCGCATGCAAGACCGGCCCGCAAAAGAAAAACGGACACTCGAAACTAGATTATCGAGTGCCCGCAAGATCCCTTTTGCCCAGAAGGATGGGAGGAAATCAGCAAAAGGGTGAGTAAATATACCGCCGCCTGTGCGCACCCGATTTGATTAAAGTCAAACCCGTGGCAGATTTTCGCAACTGTCGATCACGGAATTTGCGCTATTACGCGTGATTTCGCTCCGTTCAGAGGCGAATCCCGGCCGCGCAGGAGTAGACCTGGTCTAGATCGGCCTCACGCATGCCTGTGCACGAACAATGCCCCGGTGCATAATCCGCTACATCAATCGCCACGAGGTGCATGATGAACTATACCTTTGTTGTTTCGGCGGCGGCGTTGGCCGCCTTCCTGCCCGCGACCGCGTCCGCCCAAACACAGCAGGTAAGGCCGCCGATCGCAGTGTACTGGATGAGCGCGGAGACCGCGGGCGGCATGGGCATGGAGATTCCGCCCGGCATGGGCGCGATGATGCCGCCCGGCATGGCTGGCGGCAAGCGCCTGCGCCTGGAGCTCGGTTCGTCGCAGCAGCCCGGCGGCGATCCGCGCGCCGCACACGCCATACCGCCAGTGCTTGCGATGGGGTCAAGCCTGCCGCTGCTCAGCCCGCGCATCGAGCGCGCTCCAGTGCACGAACGCGACGAAGAGCCGGAATTCCAGCGCCCCAAGGGCAGAATGCTGATCTACTGGGGCTGCGGCGAGGCGGTGCGCCCGGGACAACCGGTAATTGTTGATTTTGCGAGTATGAATACGCAGGATGCAGCGCGCGCCTTCCGCGGCCGCGCGATTTCGCGCCAGCGCGGACCCGCGCCAGGCCGCAGCCGCAGCTACGGCACCTGGCCCAACCAGGAAGATTCGCGCGCCGTGCCTGCCGCCGGTTCGCTTGTGGGAGAGCATTCCGTCTCGGGCAACTACTCGCCGGAAATCCATTTCGCGGTGGGCGAGCGCCATGATTTCATGGACCCGGTCGCCTTCGATCCGGTGAGCAAGACGCCGGCCGGCGCGTTCGCGATGAAATGGAAGGCCATATCCACGGCAACAGGCTATTTCGCCACCGCCATGGGCCAGGGCGACAATGAGAACGACATCGTGACCTGGTCCTCGAGCGAAGTGCAGGTGATGGGTCAAGTGCTCATGGACTACATCGCGCCGGCCGAGGTCGAGCGTCTGATCCGCGAGAAAGTCGTGATGCCACCGCAGACCACGGAGTGCACCGTGCCCGCGGGTGTATTCAAGAGCGATGCGGCCATGTTTAATTTCATCGCTTACGGCAACGAGTTGAATCTGGTGCACCCGCCGCGGCCGAAGGATCCGAAACAGACGTGGGAACAGGAATGGGCGGTGAAGCTGCGCATGAAGTCCACCGCGATTACCTTGCTCGCCGAGGATGAAGGCGGCGCGCGTCGCGGCCGCGGCGCTTCCCGGCGCGGAGCCGATGCGCCGGCCCGCCAGGCGCCGCAGGCGGATGCGCCCCCGGCGCAAGCCGAAAAGCCGCAAGCGCCGAGCCCGGCCGATGCGGTGCAGGAAGGTGCGAAGCTGCTGCGCGGGCTGTTTGGCCGCTGAGCGCGACGGCGCCGTTTTGGGCTTTCGAAACGGCCGCCTTAGGGGAGCCCGAGGGGGCGTGTCCCCTCGGATCGTAAGCAACCGCTAGTCGGAACGCGGCTGAGGCAGTGTGACCGAGAGGCTGCTCCTGATCTCGATGAAACAGGCTACGCCGGCGGCCAGCCCGTCCGCGATCGCGCCAGCCACATCTTCGGCGCGCAGCACGCGCTGCGCGCGCATGCCGAAGGCGCGTGCGATCTGTTCGAAGTCCGGATTGAATAGATCGGTGCCGAGCACGCGCCCCGGATAATGCAGCTCCTGCTGGATGCGGATCGAGGCATAGCTCGCGTTGTTGGCCAGGATGAACAGGATCGGCAGCTTGCGCTCGACCGCAGCGATCATTTCGTTGCCAGTCATCATGAAACCGCCGTCGCCCACCATGCAGATCACCTGCCGTCCCGGGAAACGCAGCTGCGACGCGATCGCAGCCGGCGTACCGTAGCCCATGGTGCCCGACAGAGGCGACATCAGGCGCTGCGGCGGAACGAAGCCGAAATGCCGGTAGACCGGCGCCGCGAAGGTCCCCGCATCCACGCACACGATGGCGTCGCCGCGCGCCTGCGCGCGCACTGCTTTCACCACCTGCACGAAATCGATGCCGTCTTCGGGCGTCCGCTGCGGCCAGGCGGCGTGGGTTTCGCGCAATTGCCTGAGGCGCGAAGCCCATGCCACACGCGCCTGCGGCACGGCCGGATTGGCCGCCGGCGTCAGCGCGCGTGCGAGTTCGACCGGATCGCATACCAGGCCGAATTCCGGCGCGAAGTGCAGCCCGACAATATGATCGTCCGGATAGGCATGCACGAAAGTCTGCGCCGGGCAAGGCAGGTCCGGAAAGCTGTAACCCTGGCTAGTAATATCGCCGAAGCGCGTGCCCAGCGCCAGTATCAGATCGCTGTCGCGAAATGCGTCTATCTGCGCCTTGGAATTCGCCAGCCCCAGATCGCCCGCATACAGTGGATGCAGATTGGAGAACAGATCGTGGCGCCGGAACGACAGCGCGACCGGTATCTGCCATGCCTCGGCCAGTGCCGCCAGCGCCTCGCGCCCGCCGTGCGCTTCGAACGTGCCGCCGGCCACGATCAACGGCCGCTCGGCGGACTCGATCCGGCGCGACAATTCGCGCAGCGTCGGCACGTCCGGCCCGGTGCGCGCTCGCGCGCGCGCGACCCAGCGCGGCTGCGCCACCTCCTGCTGCTGGATATCCTCCGGGACCACCAATACCACCGGCCCGGGCGTGCCTGAAGTCGCGATGCGGATCGCCTTGAACGCGGCCTCGGCCAACTGCTGCGGTTCGGTCGCTTCGTACACCCACTTGGCGATGGTGCCGTACATGCGCCGGTAGTCGATCTCCTGGAACGCCTCGCGCCGCAGGTCGGCGCGCGGCACCTGCCCGACGATCAGGATCAGCGGCAGCGCATCCTGCTGCGCCGTATGCACCGCGATCGACGCATTGGTCGCGCCGGGGCCGCGGCTGACCAGCGCGACGCCGGGCCGGCCGCTGAGCCTCGCATCGGCCACCGCCATGAAGCCGGCGCCGGCTTCGTGGCGGCAGGTCACAGGATCGATGCCGGGAAAATCGCACAGCGCGTCGAGGATACCGAGGTAGCTTTCCCCGGGTACCAGGAAAACCCGGTCGATGCCCTGATCGCGCAGCACCGACAGCAGAGCGTGGGAAGAACTTTTCATTGTTGCCACGTTCCTTGTTCCTTGTTCCTTGAATCAACGCCAATTGCAATCCTGCGGTCCGGCCGGGCGGCTATTCGCTGCGCAGCGCCTCGAGCGGGTCCAGATGCGCCGCCCGCCGTGCCGGCAGCACGCCCGCGGCGAGGCCGACCGCGACGGCGACCAGCTCCGCCAGCAGCGCATAGCTCCAGGGCGTGTGCACCGGCAACGCGGGTATGAACAGGTGCAGCGCCAGCGCAGCGCCCCAGCCGAGCAGCAGGCCCGCCGTCCCCCCCAGAACCGCCAGCAGCGCCGCCTCGCCCAGGAACAGCAGCAGTATGGCGCGCCGGGTGGCGCCGACCGCGCGCAGCAGGCCGATCTCCGAGGTGCGCTCCGCCACCGCGATGGTGAGGATGGTGAGTATGCCCACGCCACCCACCAGCAGCGATATGCCGCCGATTGCGGCGACGGCGAAAGTGACCGCGTCGAGCACCGTGCCGAACACCTCGAGCATTTTCTGCTGCGGGGTGACGGTGTAATCCTCGGAACCGTGGCGCGCATCCAGCACCCGTTTGATGCCCTGCTCCACTTCCGCCAGCGGCGCGGTCGGATCGTAGGTGACGTCTATTTCCATCAGACTATCGCGGTTGAACAACTCCAGCGCGCGCCCGACCGGGATGAACACGGTGTCGTCCAGGTCGAAGCCCAGAACCTGGCCCTTGGATTGCATCACGCCGACGACGCGATAGCGCTCGCCGCCGACGCGGATGCGGTCGCCCAGCGGATTGGCGTCGCCGAACAGTTCCAGCGCCGCCTTGGAGCCGAGCACCGCAAACGCGCGCGGCGTGCGCGGATCGTCTTCGGGCAGGAAATGGCCGAGTGCGACGCGCATGCGGAACGCGGCGGCAAAATCGGCACCCACGCCGTAGAGTGTGACGCGGCGGCTCTTGCCGAAGTGTGTGATCTCCGCGTTCCCCTGCGTCACCGGCACGGCGGCCTGCACGTAGGGCGCACGGCGCAGCGCCAGCGCGTCGTCTATGGTCAGCGGGCGCACGGTATTGACCGCGCCCAGCGGCGCGCCATGGGTCTGGATGCGCCCCGGGTTGACGGCGATGATGTTGGTGCCGAACTGGGTGAATTCGTCGATGATGAAGCGGTGCAGGCCTTCGCCGATCGAGGTGAGCAGGATCACCGCTGCGATGCCCACGGCGATGCCCAGCGCGGTGAGAAAGGTGCGCAGGCGCTGCGCCTGCAGCGACGTATAGGTGAAAGCGACGAAATCGGCGTAGCGCATCGTTATCTGCGTGAAAGCGCCTGCACCGGATCGAGCATGGCCGCGCGCCGCGCCGGCATCACGGTAAACAGCACCGCGGTCACTATCGCCGTTGCCGGCGCCGCGACCAGCGCCCACCACGGCGCCTGGAACGGAATCGCCGGATACATCTGGACGGCGAGGTTGCGGCCCAGCTCGCCTGCGGCCAGGCCGACCGCGGCTCCGCCGAGCGCAAGCAGCATCGCCTCGGTGAAGAACAACACACGAACCTGCCGCCCGGAGGCGCCCAGCGCCTTGAGCAGGCCGATCTCGCGCCGCCGCTGGGTGACCGCGATCAGCATCACGTTCATGATCAGGATGCCCGCCACCGCCAGGCTGATGGCGGCAATGCTCGCCACGGTAAGCGTGAGTGCATTCAGGATGCGGTCGAAGGTCGCGAGCACTGCGTCCTGGGTGATCACGGTGACGTCGCGCTCGCCCTCGTGGCGCAGGCGCAGGATTTCCTCTATGTCGGCCTGGGCCGCAGGTATCTGCTCCCTGGTCTTGGCTTCGACCAGGATGCGGAACAGCGATTCGGTGTTGAACAGCGCCTGCGCCGCGGCCAGCGGCACGATGACGATTTCATCGGTATTGGAACCCAGCGACTGGCCTTGCGCCGCGAGGATGCCGATCACGCGAAAGCGCCGGTCGCCCACGCGCAGCCACTCGCCGAGCGCCCGGCCCGCGCCGAACAATTCGCTTGCCAGCTTGGTGCCGATCACGCAAACGGGCTGGCTATGGCGCGGGTCGCCGGGCGGCAGAAATGCGCCCTGCGCCATCTCCATGTGGCGCACTTCCATCAGTTCCGCGGTGGATCCGAGCACCGAGGTCTCGCGGCTGCGTCCGAGCGCGTGCACGTCGCCGGCGCCGATTACCAGCGGCGCAATGCGTCGCACGGCATGGCTGCGCCTGAGCGCGAGCGCGTCCTCCAGTGTCAGCTCGCGCGGCGTCTTGCCGATCAGCACCCCGGGCATGGCGCCGGCGGTTTCACTGCGCCCGGGCAGCACGATAATCAGATTGGTGCCGAGCGAGCCGAACTGGTTCGCCACGTACACACGCGCCCCTTCCCCGAGCGCCGTCACCATCACCACCGCTGCCACGCCTATGCCCATGGCAAGCAGGATCAGCAGGGTGCGCGATATCGAGCCGCGCAGCACCTGCCAGGCGAAGGCGAGCAGGTCGGCGACGCGCATCGTCAGTCCTTCTCGTCTGCGACCACGGCGCCGTCGAGCATGCGCAGGCGCCGGCTCGAACGCGCGCCGATCACGGGATCGTGGGTTACGACCACCAGGGTTCCGCCGTTTTCGTGCACGCGCTCGAGCACGCCGAGCACTTCCTGGCCGGTATGCCGGTCGAGGTTGCCGGTGGGCTCATCGGCGAGGATCACCGTCGGCCCCATGGACATGGCGCGCGCAATCGCGACGCGCTGGCACTGGCCACCGGAGAGCTGGTCGGGGCGGTGACCGGCCCGGCCCTCCAGGCCGTATTCGCCGAGCAACCGGGTGAGCCTGCGCCTGCGCTCGGCCGGATCGATGCCCGCGAGCACCATGGGCAGCTCGATGTTCTGCTCCGCCGTCAGCCGCGGCACCAGGTGGAAGAACTGGAACACGAAGCCGATATTCTCGCGCCGCACCCGCGCCAGCTCGTCGTCGCTCAGCGCGGTGACGTTCTTTTCCTCCAGCTCGTAGGTTCCCGCGTCCGGTCGATCGAGCAGGCCGATGATGTTGAGCAGCGTCGATTTGCCCGATCCGGAGGGACCCATGATCGACACATACTCGCCGCTTGCGATCTCGAGGTTCACCTGGCGCAGGGCGTGGACCGCTTCGCCACCCACCAGAAACGTGCGCACGATGCCGCTGAGCCGGATCATTGCGCTTGGGCCTTGGCGGCCTCCTTCTTGTCGGCCGTGGGCTTCTCCACAGTCGCCTGCGCCCCGGCCTTGACGCCTTCGCGCTCCAACGAGGTGACCACGCGGTCGCCGCGGCTGAGACCGGACTTGACCTCGGTGTACTCCCAGTTGGCCAGGCCGATTTCCACCTTGCGCTCCTGCAGCGCGCCGTCTACGCCGAGCAGCAGCACGCGGTTGCCCGGCATCAGCGCCGGGGTCGGCACGCGCACTACATTATCATGGCCACCGAGCACGACCTCGATATCCGCGCTGTAGCCCACCAGCAGCTGCTTCGCCTCGGCGGGGCGGTCGAATTCAACCTCGACTTCCACCGTGCGCGCCTGCTTCTCCACCGCCAGCACATAGGGCGCGATGCGCCGCACCCTGCCGGGAAGGTGCTGGCCGCGAAACGCGTCCAGCGTGACGCGCGCGTTCATGCCGACTTTGAGTTGCGCCGCATCCACCTCGTCTATCGGCGCGGAGACGTAAAGGCAGGAGTCGTCGATCAGGTCCACCGCGGGCAGCGTGGGTATCCCCGGGGGGGACGGCGTGAGGTACTCGCCCAGCTCGCCGTTGACCTCGGCGACGATGCCGGCGAACGGCGCGCGCAGCACCGTACGGTCGATGTCGGCGCGCGCGGCCTGGATGCGCGCCTCGCCCTCGGCCACCTGGGTCCCGGCGGAATCGCAGCCAGCCTGTTTCGCCGCCGCGTCGGCGTTGGCGCGCTCCACCGCCTCCTGCGAAATGAAATTGCGCGCGCGCAGTTCGAGCGCGCGCTTCGCGTCGCGCGCCGAGGCTTTGGCAAGTTCGCAGACTTCGCGCACATGCGCCTTGGCCGTAAGCAGCTGCTGGCGCGCGATGCGTTCGCGCGCGGCAACGTCGTCGTCCCACAGCGTGAGCAGCACCTGCCCCGGGCGCACCCGGTCGCCTTCCTTCACGTTGAGCCGGGCGATGCGCCCGCCCGCGGGCGGCGCGAGCTTGGCGCGCCGGCACGGCATTACCGAACCCGCGCGGGTGTTGGCCACCGTCTGCTCCACGCGGCCGGCGTCGGCCACTGCGACCGTCACCGCAACCGGCTTTGGGCGCGTGAAATGCCACACGCCGGCGGCGAGCAGGACAATCAGGGCAAGGGCGATCGCCAGGCCGACGACGAGCCCGCCGTCTTGCGCACGCCGTGCGGGGACGCCAATCGCAGTTGCATTCATCATTATTTTCATGGTTCGCAATTATGCCGCGCCGAACCGCCGCCCGGACGAATTAATCACACTCCGGCCAGCGGCATTTTTGATCTTGGCGCGCTGCAGGCCGCGCGTCGCCGTCGGCATTGTCATCGGCAGAATCCCTGCATCGGATTGCTTGCGCGCATTCGATAGCAAAGTTACGCGATGTACGCACGCGGTGTTTGATCCTGGTCAAAGGAAACAAGGCCGGATCATGCCCGCAGGACGCGCGCATGTCGGCTTATGCGGCGAATGCGCCAGCGGCTCAGTCGGCGTAGCGGGTTACGAAGTCTTCGGCGTCGACGGCGGGGCCGCGGAAATCCGCCTGCATGAAGTCGCAGCCCAGGCCCTGCAACCGGGCGCCGGCGGCTTCGTCGGCGGCGCCGACGGCGATGACGTCGAGCTTGAGCTGATGCGCAAGTTCGACCAGTGCGCGCAGCACGCTCTCCGCCCGCGCGTCGATGCTCCAGTCCGGCACCAGCGACAGGTCGATTTTCAGCTCGTGGAAAGGAAGGGTCGCAAGCCAGAACAGAGAAGCCAGCGGCGTGCGCGTATCGTCGATCGACAGTTTTACGCCGATCTCGTGCAGACGCTGGATTGCGGCGCGAACCTGATTCTGGGACTGCAGTTCGGCGACATCCTCGATCTCCAGCACCAGCCGGCCCGGCCGCAGCGACCAGGTGCGCAGCGCCCGCCCCACCAGCTCCGCCAGCTCGGGTTCAAGCAGCACGCGCGCCGGAAAATTGATCGCTATGCGCAGATCCAGGCCGGCGCGCTGCCTGAATTCGGAGCAATTGCGCAGCGCGCGGTTGAGCAGCGAGGAAATCAGCTTGCTGACCAGTCCGCCCGCCTCGGCGGCCGCGACGGCGTCGCGCATCCGCACCGGCTCGCCCTTGCGCCAGCGCAGCTTGGCTTCGATGCCCATGATCTGCCCGAAGCGCAGGTCGAATTGCGGCTGAAATGCGAGTTCCAGCGCATCTTCCGCGATCGCAGTGCGCAATCTGCTCGCTTCGACCAGCCGCGATGCGCCCACAGCCTGGTCCTCGGCGTAGAGCGCAATGTGATCGCGCTGGCCGCGCGCGCTGATGCAGGCGTACTTCGCCTGGCGCAGCAGCGACTCCGCGCCGTCGGCCGATCCGGGGAACAGCGCAATCCCTACCGCTGGCGAGGCGTAGATCTCCTCGTCCCCGAGAAACATGGGTGCACTCAGCGTGCGCACCAGCTTTTGCGCCGCGAGCTGCGCGAGCTGCGGCCCCTCCACCTCGGTAAGCACGCAAACCAGCTCGTCGCGCCCCAGCGCTCCGGCAAAATCGTTCGGGCGCAGTACGTCAGCGCGCAGGCTCGCTGCGATGCGGGCCAGCACGGCGTCGCCGATGTGGTAGCCCCATTCGGCGTCGATCTGGCCGACCACGCTGCAGTCCACCAGCAGCAAAGCCAGGCTCCGCCCGTCCGCGCGCCGCTGCCCGACGCAGTCGCGCAGCCGCTCCAGCAACGGGACCTCCGCCGCGCCCGACGCCTCCTGCGCCGCCGGATCTGGCTGATTCAAATGAACAATTCCCTGGGATCGACCTTGATCGCGTCATACTCCAGCGTATGCCGGATGCGGTAGACCTCGTCCGGCGTGGCTTTGGGTTCCTTCGCCAGATCCAGCATCTTGTAGGGCCGGTTTTCGAAGCCCTTTGCATCCCTGACCACCATGACGCGCGGTTGCAGGCGACGCAGCGGATTTTGCGCGATCACGATGCCGACCTCGCCGCTGTTCAGCTCGACTGCGCTGCCCACCGGATAGATGCCGACGCACTGAATAAACTGCTCGACCAGTGCCGGCTGAAACTGCGTGCCGCGCCCCTTGTAAATGACGTTGAGCGCGTTCGAAGGCGACATGTGCTTTCCCTGCGGGGGCGGTGCGACCAGCGTGTCGAACGCGTCGACGATCGCCGCGATCATTCCGGGAAGCGCGATCGCCACGCTGCGCAAGCCGCGGGGATAGCCCGAGCCGTCGAAATGCTCGTGGTGCAGTGATGCGAGCCCGGGCAGATCGTTGGGCAGGCCCGGTGTCTTGGTCAGGATCTCGACCGAATGGTCGACGTGCGTCTGGAAAAGCGCCACCTCTTCCGCGTTGAGCGGCTCGCGCTTTTCCAGCAACGCCGTCGGCAGCTTGAGCTTTCCCGCATCCTGAAGCAGTCCGAGCAATCCGAGCTGCTCCACCTTTTCGAGCGGGAGCTGGAGGAAACGCCCGAAGATGCTCATCATCACCGAGACGTGGATCGCCCGGTTGAAGGTTCCGCCGCTCTTCTCCTGCAGTTGCACCAGCAGCGTCGCCGCATCCGGATTGCGCACCACGCTTTCGGTGATGTCGGCCGCCGCCTGCCGCACCTTTGGGCCGTCGACGGCGTGCCCGACCTGCACGTCGCGGCTGATCTGCCGCAGCACGCTGGTCGTCTCCACAATGGCGCTGCGCGCGCGCGGCAGTTCGACATCGAGACTGGCGCTGTCCTTATATACGGTGGTGCCGCGGATGTTCGCCGCGGTCATGCCTGCATGCCCCTCGATTTCGGACTTGTCTTCCTTCTCCGGATCGACAAAGACGTGCTTGCAATGCTTTCGCATCACCTCGATCTGCTTTTCGCTCCTCAGGATGAAGCCCTGGAATACGAACGGCGTTTCGGTCCACGGCCGGTCGAGTTTGGATACGTACATGCCGAGCTGGAGCTCTTCGACGGGAATCTGTTTTAGTTCCATATGATGGCTATTTCAAATCGAGGGCTGCAGCCCTCGCAATTGGATGAATCAGTGGCCGTTGCAATCATTGCGTACCGGCCTCGCTAGTATTTGCTCTGAACCGACCACACGCCGTCCCAATCCGCGGCCGGCGGCTTGCTGCGAAAGATCTCGCAGCGCTCCCGGTAAATTCGCGACGGCCCGTCCTGCGGGTTGGCGGCCAGCGCCTCGTCGAAGCAGCGCGACGCAGGACTCCATTCGCGCCTGCGGAAGCGCGACAACCCTTCGTTGAACGCGCCGACCGCCGCGTCCCGATGCGGAAATGAATCCTCGGTGTGATGCCCCATCGCCTCATAGATTGCGACCGGCGTCTCCATGCCGCGCACGCGGATCAGGTCGATTTCCCGCATCTGCGAGCGCTCCGTGGTGCGCTCATAGGTTTGACTGCAGATCAGGACCGAAGTGCCGTAGAACTTGTTCGCGTCCTCCAGCCGGTGGGCGATGTTGACGCGATTGCCGATTACCGTGTATTCGAGGCGCTTGGGCGAACCGATGTTGCCGGCCACCACCTGTCCGGTACTGATGCCCACGCCGATCTTGATCGGCTCGCGTCCGCGCGCGGCAAGGCGGCTGTTCAGCTCGCGCAGGCCGGCCATCATCTGGTTGCCCACCGTCACGGCGTTGTCTGGGTCTTCCTCCTGCTGCATTACCGAACCGAACACCGCCATGATCATGTCGCCCATGTACTTGTCGAGCACGCCCTGGTGGGCGAAGACGATGTCGACCATGTCGGTGAAATATTCGTTGAGCAGGGCCACGGTTTCCTGCGCGCCGAGGCGCTCCGAGATCGAGGTGAAGCCGCGGATGTCGGAAAACAGCACGCTCACCTCGCGGCTGATGCCGCCTAGCACCGCATCGCCGCTTTCGAGCAGCCGGTCCATTACCGCCTTGCTCATGTAGCGTGACAGGGTGCCGCGCAGGCGCTTTTCGCGCGTGATGTCCTCCATCATCAGCATGTAGCCGATCGGCTCATCGCGCATGCTCACCAGCGGCACCGTCGTCAGGTCCACCGACACCACCTGCGAGCCATTCACGTACAGGTCGGTATCCACCGCGATGTCGGTCTTCCCGGCCGCGCGCACCTTGTCCAGGCTGCGCGCCACCCAGGCGTTGCGGCCGGCAAAAAGCTCGGCCAGAGCCTGCCCCACGAGCTCGTTCTTCGGACGATTCAGAATCCGCGTCGCGGCATCGTTGACCTTGCGCAGCACGCCGTCGGCATCGAGCGTGAGCACCGCGTTGCTCATGCTGCGCAGAATCGACTCGTTGTAATTGCGCTCCGCGCTGATGTCTTCGAACAGTTGCGCGTTATGGATCGCAACCGCCGCTTCGGCGCAGAACGCGTTCAGCCGCCGCTCGTCGGCGGGCTCGAAAGCGCCGAGCTTGCGGTTGAGGATCTGCATCACGCCGATGATCTCCCCGCCCCTGGCCACGATGGGCATGCACAGCATGCTGCGGGTGCGGAAGCCGGTGCTGCGGTCGAAATCCGGATTGAAGCGCGTGTCTTTGTACGCGTCCAGGATGTTGACGACCTTGCCGGTGGTAAAGCATTCCCCGGCGATGCCGGCGCTCGAGGCGAAGCGTATCGCCGCGCTTTCGATCCCGCCCGCCACATGCGAGAACAGTTCGTCGCGCTTCGGGTCGTGCAGAAACAGGGTGCCGCGCTCGGAGTCAAGCAGCTGCGTCGCCGCAGTCAGTATCTTCGCCAGCAGCGGTTCCAGGCGGACTTCGGATACGATCGAGCTCACCACTTCGAGCAGCATTGCCTCCTCGCGCTGCTGCCGCTCGACTTTCTCGAACAGGCGCGCGTTCTCCAGCGCCGCGGCGGCCTGCTGCGAAAGCTCTTCGAGCAGCCTCTGGTCTTCGGCGTCGAAGTCACCGGCCCGTTTGTTGAGCACCTGGGTGACGCCGATTACCTCCCGGCCCTTGTTGCGGATCGGCACGCACAGGATATTCCTGGTGCGATAGCCGGTACGCCGGTCGACCTCCTGATTGAAGCGCTCGTTGTCGTAGGCGTCGGCCGTGATGATTTCCGAATCGCCCGAGGTAAATACGGAACCGGCGATGCCGATATTGCAGGGAAAGCGGATTTCGCCCATTGCATTGCCCTGCATCACGCGCGAGTACAGCTCCCCGGTTTCCGCATCGTAAAGGAACAACGAACTGCGGTCGGCGTTCAGCGTGCTGCTGACGACATCCATCAGGCGCGGAAACAGCACGTCCAGCGACAGGCTGTCGGAGACGCGGTTCGCAATATCGGCTACGGCCGCACTGCGCCGCGCAAGCTCGGCCAGGCGGCCGAAAAGCTCGACCTTCCCGGCATCGTCCAGCCCGCGCAGCAAATCGTCCATCTCGGCCTGCCCCAGTGGGCGCTCGATGATTTGGCGCAGCTTATCAAGGCCGATTTGCATGGCGATATGGATGCCCTACCGAAAATAGCCGCGGGCGGATCCCCGCGTCGATTCTGTTCTATCTGTTCTGACGGCTGATATTGTTTTGTCCAAACTCTACCCCAAACAGGCCGCAACCAACAAGTGCGCCGCCGTACTGAGGGTTCCGCCACTGCCGGCCTGCTGCCGGCTGGATCTACCAGACGCGCAGCTTGACCTGGATCGCCAACGCGCCATCGAAACGGTTCTTTACCGTGGGAATCAGGCTGAGATTCGCGCCCAGCCGCCTGCCTTCGATCGACAGCATCGGCAAAGGCGCGACGAACCACGCGCCGTTGCGGTAATTCGGGTAGCCGTCGAACGCGCCGACGACCATGCCCGCGCCGACGTCCGCGCCGTGGAACTGCCAATGCAGGGGACGCCATTCGTATCCCGCGTAGTGGGTGCGCGCGCGGTTGCTGTTGATGAAGCTGCCTGCCATGAGCAGGTGATCATTGCTCAGCATGACTTCGCCGCCGAAGCCGATATTGTTGTTGCGCAGCCCCTTGCCCGAATCGAAGTGATACGAATAGATGCCCGGATTGAGCCACACCTGCGGCCATGTTTGCGGTCCCGGCGCAGCGGAATCGGCCGCAGCCGCGGCCGCGGCCGAACAGAGCGCCGTGCACAGCAGGGCCGCCGCGCGCAGGCGCGCGTGCCGCGCACCGTGCGAAATTCTCCGATTCATTCGAATTTCCTTTCCCCGCGCATTCGACCGGGGTCCGTTGTTTGATTGCTTTCCTGCGCGTGATTTTACCGTCTTTTGCTGCAGGCAATATTCATGCAACCGCTTCGCGTAGGGTTACGAGTTCCTCGGCAATCGTGGGGTGAATGCCGATGGTCGCATCGAACTGGCGCTTGCTCGCGCCGCACCTGAGTGCCACGGCGAAGCCCTGGATGATCTCGCCGGCGTCCGGACCCACCACATGCACCCCGAGAACGCGGTCGGACTTGCGCTCCACCACCAGCTTCATAAGTACCTGCTCGCCGCTGCCGGTCAGGCGGTGGCGCAGCGGGACAAAACTGGTTCGATACACATCCACATCGGCGCAGCGCTCGCGTGCCGCCGCCTCGGACAAGCCCACGGTGCCGACGTTGGGGTTGCTGAATATCGCGGTGGGAATACCTTCGTAGTCCATGCTGCGCCCGCCGCCGCCGAACAGGTTCTCGGCTACGACCATGCCTTCGGCAAGCGCCACCGGCGTCAGCAGGACGCGGTCAATGACGTCGCCTACGGCATAGACCGAGGGCGCGCTCGACTGAAAATTCACGTCCACGATGACGGCGCCGCCGGCGGCCAGCTTCACGCCGGCGTTTTCCAGACCAAGCCCGGCGGTATTGGGCGCCCGGCCGGTCGCATACATCACGCAATCGGCGCGCATCTCCGAACCATCGGCGAGCACGGCCAGCAGCTCCTCGCCGCCGTCCTCGCGTGCGATGCGTTCGATGCCGCTGCGAAAGCGCACGCGAATGCCTTTGTTCTGCATCTGCGCGGCGAGAAATACGCCGAGGTCGGCATCAAATCCGCGCAGCAGACGCTCGCCTCGATAGATCAGCGTGGTATCCGCGCCGAGCCCGTTGAAAATCGACGCGAATTCGACCGCGATGTAGCCGCCGCCCACCACCAACACGCGCCGCGGCAACTCGTTCAGATGGAAGGCTTCATTCGAAGTGATCGCGTATTCGGCGCCCGGCACATCCGGACGCACCGGCCAGCCGCCGGTGGCGACGAGGATATAGCGCGCGCTGATGCGCCGACCATCGACCTCCACCGTATGCGCGTCGAGCAGCGTGGCGCGCGCGCGCAGCAGCGCGACTCCTGCGTCCGCGAGCAGTTGCGCGTACACACCGTTCAGGCGCTCGATCTCGCGGTCCTTGTTGGCGACCAATGTGCGCCAATCGAAGGCCGGGCGCGCGCCCTGCCAGCCGTAGCCGGCGGCCTGCGCAAAGTCTTCGCCGTAGTGCGCCGCATAGGAAAGCAGCTTTTTCGGGATGCAGCCGGCGTTGACGCAGGTGCCGCCCAGGTAGCGCTCCTCCGCCGCGGCAACCCTTGCACCGAAGCGGGCGGCGTGGCGGCATGCGCGCACCCCGCCCGAGCCGGCGCCGATAGTGAAAAGATCGTAGTCGTAGTGCGCCATGCCTTGTCTCCCCGCGCCCAGCCGGCGAATGCGCGCCGCGCAGGCGCACGCCGCGTGTTCCGCCCGCATGGTAACGCAACGGTCATGCTTTGGCAGCAAACTGCAGCGCGGTTCTGCTACCCTTGCGGTTGTCCGGTTTCGAGGAACATGCATGAATCGACTGTCCCGACTGCTGCGGGCGCTTCCGCGCGAAGCGCTCACCGCCATCCGGCGCGGCGTCGAAAAGGAAAGCCTGCGCGTCAGGGAGGACGGCATGCTTGCGAATACGCCACATCCGGCAGGCCTCGGGTCGGCGCTTACGCATCCGCACATCACCACCGATTTCAGCGAATCGCAGCTCGAGCTGATCACCGGCGTGCATGCCGACCCGGATGCCTGCCTGGCGGAGCTTACCGAGATTCACCAGATCGTCTACCGCCACATTGGCCGGGAACTGCTCTGGTGCACCAGCATGCCCTGCGGTTTGCCCGCCGATGACGAGATTCCGCTCGGCCAGTACGGCAGCTCCAACCTGGGACGCGCCAAGACCGTTTACCGCAACGGTCTGGCGCATCGTTACGGCCGGCGCATGCAGACCATTTCCGGCGTGCACTACAATTTTTCCATGCCCGATGCCGCCTGGCCAGCCCTGCAGCAGGCCGAAGCGCACGGTGGTTCCACCGTCGCATACAAGAGCGGCGCGTACTTCCATCTGATCCGCAATTTCAGGCGCCATTCCTGGCTGCTGCTGTACCTGTTCGGCGCCTCGCCCACGGTGTGCTGCAGTTTCGTCGCAGGCCGCGAACACGCGCTGCAGGAGTTGAATACGGGCACGCTGTACCTGCCCGGTGCGACCTCGCTGCGCATGGGGCCGCTGGGCTACCAGAGCGATGCCCAGGCTTCGCTCGCAGTGAGTTTCAACAGCCTGAGAAGCTACGCCGAATCGCTCAATGCCGCCCTGACCAAGCCCTATCCTCCGTATGAGGCCATCGGCCTGCGCGATGGCGATACCTACCTGCAGCTCGACACCACCCTGCTGCAGATTGAAAACGAGTTCTACGGCACTATCCGGCCCAAGCCGCGCTTCCAGTCGGGGGAGCGGCCGCTCTACATGCTGGGCGAGCGCGGCGTGGAATATATCGAAGTGCGCTGCATGGACAATGACCCGTTCTGTCCCGCGGGCATCGCCGCCGACACCATGCGCTTCCTCGACATCTTCCTGCTGCACTGCCTGCTGCACGAAAGCCCGCCGGACACGCCCGAGGAGATCGCGGCAATGTCTGGGAATCAGCACGACGTGGCCGAACGCGGGCGCGACCCGGCGCTGCAGCTGGTCCGGCGCGGAGACAGGATCGGCCTGGCCGAATGGGGCCGCAGCTTTCTCGAGGAATGCGAGCCGGTCGCCGCCGCGCTGGACCGTGCCCACGGCGGCAGCGCCTATCGCGATGCCCTGGCGCTCGCGCTTGGCGCTGTTGTCGATTCCGCGCAGACGCGCTCCGCCCGCGTTCTCGCCGGAATCGACCGCGGCGAGGACAAGTCCTATGTCGGATTCGCGCTGACCCAGTCCGAGCAGCACCGGCGCACGCTGCTGGCGCTGCCACTGCCGGCCGAGGTGGAGGCGCGCTACGCGCGCGTCGCCGAGGAATCGGTAGCCGCGCAGCGACGCGTCGAGGCGGCCGACCGCGTGCCTTTCGAAACCTACCGCCAGCAGTATCTCTCCCGGGATCTGCTCAGCGGCGCGCTGCTGCGCCAGCAAAGCTGAGCCAGGCCGAAGTGCGCGTCGCCGCGGCGGCGCGACCGCACGCGGCCTGAGCGCCTGCGAACCGCTACTGCACCACCGTGTACGCGTCTTTTCCGCGCATGCGCCGCAGGAAGCCGCCGACCTGGCCGCCGATCGTGCGCACCGCCGCCAGCAGCTGCGCATCGGGCTCGCCGAGTTCGCGGCTGTTGAAGGCAAACACGCCGATCGTCCTGCCCTCCGCTTTCGCCGGGAAAACGAACGCGCCGCGTACGCCGGACTCGACTTTCAGCAGCGCGCTCAGCGCGCGCGCGTCCTTAGCGACATCCGCGATCCATAGCGGCTGTCCCGACTGCCACACCTTGCCCGCCATGCCGGCGCCCGGCTCGTAGGTGAATTCCTGTGCCGCGGCGATAAACCCCTGGACCGCCGCGCCCTGCACGCCCCAGTACTCGACCGGGCGCAGCAGGCCCGCCGCCTCGTCCACCAGCAGGAAACGGCCGCAATCCCAATTGAGCGTCTGGCAGATGGCGCGGAGCACCGCCGCCAGCGCCTCCGCGGCGCTGTCCGCGCCGTCGAGGCAGCGCGCCACCGCGTATTCGAGCTCCACCATCTGCGCCGCGCGCTTGCGCTCGCTGATATCGCGAAAGATGCACACCGCGTGCCACTTGGAGTTGATGCTCACGCCCGAGAACGACACCTCGGTGACGATCTCCGCGCCGTCCTTGCGCAGGCCCGCGAGTTCTAGGGTCTTGCCGATTACCGGCCCCTGGCCGGTCTTCCTGAAGTCGATGAAATTTCTCTCGAACGCCGCGCGCTCGCGCTCCGGAATGATCAGTTCGTGCAGTCGCTTTCCCCGCGCTTCGCTCTCCGTAAAGCCGAAGATCCTCTGCCCGGCTTCGTTCCAGAACGCGATCCTGCCGCGATGGTCCATCATGATGAGCGCATCCTGCGCCGCGGCGCTGACGACGCGCACCCGCTCCTCGGCCAGGCTGTGCCGCGCCAATACCTCGCGCATCATGTACATCGAGGCCACGATTAGCAGTGAAAAGCCCAGACCCATCCAGTCGTCGGCGATCCGATAGATCTCGGCATCGGCGCTGCCGCGCTCCAGGCTGTAACTGAGGACGCTGCGGAACCACTGCACCAGCAGCGCGCCGGACAGCAGAATCCAACCCACCACCCAGCCTGACAGGCGGATATCGGAAAACGCGAGCCCGATCCCGATCAGCAGAAGAAACAGCGACGCCAGTTGAATCGATCCCGGCACGTTGATCACCCTGCGCGGCCGCGTCGAATCGAACAGAAATTATTGATTACCAATTGAAATCCCACCGCTCAAGCCACCTGAATTTATGGCACGGGCAAATTACACGCTATCCCGCACCCGTGCGTCAAGCGCCACCGCCGGCACGCAAGGAGCAGTTGCCGCTTGAGCGCAGGCCGGGTAGCCTATGCGCACGAAACCTCGCGAACTTCCCGCCGCCGCTACGGCCGGCGAATCACCGACTGAAAGGGCTGGAGCATGAAGGCTATGAAACGACGAATATTGATAGCGTTGATGCTGCTCGGCGCGGCTGCCGCCCATGCTGCGAGTGACGGCACCGAGCAATCCGCCTACGAGATGGCAAGAAACCGGGCCGACACGCGCTATAGCGAGGACCAGAAACTCTGCGCCGAGGAATCGAGCTCCGCGCGGCGCATGCAGTGCCTGCGCGATGCCAAGGAAGAACACACACGAGCCCTGGCCGCGGCCAATAGCAAACCGGATGCCGCGAACAATCCGCCGGCGGGCGCGGCGCCGTGCAATGACTGCGGCAAAGTAACAGCATTGAGCGTGACGGAAAAGGACGGCCAGGGCGGCGCGGCAGGCGTGATCGTAGGCGGCCTCGCCGGTGCGCTGCTGGGCCATCAGGTCGGCAAGGGAACGGGAAAGGATGTGGCGACCATAGCCGGCGCTGCCGGAGGCGCCTACGCGGGCCACCAGGTCCAGGGGAAAATGAACAAGGTCAAGACCTGGAACGTCACGGTGCGCTTTGACAGCGGCGAGCAGCGCGTCTTCAGCTTCGACCGTGATCCCGCAATGACGGTGGGTGATCCGGTGAAAGCTGCCGCGGGCAGCATTGTCAGGCGCTGATATGGATATCGCAGGAATTCCGTTCGGGACGACCGACTGGTCGAAGATCGAAGCCACGGAACACGAAGGCGAACGCGGTATCGCGCACTGGCGTACGCGGCAGTTCGGCGCGATACGCGTGCGCCTTGTCGATTACTCGCCCGGCTATCTCGCGGACCACTGGTGTTCCAAGGGCCACATCCTGCTCTGCCTCGAGGGTGAACTGCACACCGAATTGCGCGACGGCCGCAACTTCGTATTGCAGCCGGGCATGAGTTATCAGGTCGCCGACGGCGCCGAGCCGCACCGATCCTCGACCGAGAAGGGCGCAAAGCTGTTCGTGGTGGACTGAGCACGGCGCCGGCAGCGGACTGCGCGCGCTAGCGCCAGGCCCAGACCGGCTGCTCCAGATGCGCGACGCGGGTGGCGCGGCCGTGCAGCGCCACTTCCATGAACTGGTACACAACCGCCGCCGTGGGAGCATGCACCAGCGTGCCCAATATCGGATAGCGGATGACCGGTCGGTCGCTCTCCGGAATCGCCACGAATTCAGGCGACCCGGGCCGGCTGAGTTCGGCCAGATGTACGCGAAAGATAGTTTCCACCTCTTCGGAATTCGCACGCATGTGCGCGTCCGCAGGCGCCCAGGCGACGATCGGCGTGATCAGATAGCCGGAGCGCGTGGGGTAATCGTCCAGTTGCCCGAGTACGGCCTCGTGAGCAAGATCCAGGCCGATCTCCTCGCGCGCTTCACGCAGCGCCGCATCGATGGCAGCCTCCCCCGCGTCGACGCGCCCGCCAGGCAATGCGAACTGGCCGGAATGGGTGCTCAGGTGCTTGGCGCGCAGCGTCAGCACCAGCGCCGCCCCACCCGCACCGTCATCGGTGAGGATCAGGCACACCGCAGCGCGCTTGAGACCCAGGTCCGTCAGTTGCAGCGGTTCGCGCTCGCGCAAATTGCGCTCCAGCAGCGTGCGCAGCGCAGCATCGAAGCGCGGTTGCCTTATGTCAACGCGCATGCCAGCTGCATGCCGGAGATTCAGTATCCGCGCGCGCGGTCGACCAGCGCGAGCGGCGCCTCGCCGGCGAGAAAGCGCTGCATATTCTCGGCGAACAGGGCGGCAACGATTTCATCCCGGTGCGCGTCCAGCCCGCCGATATGCGGCAGCACCGTAATGCCGTCGGTGCCCCAGAATACGTGCTCTGCGGGCAATGGCTCCTGTCGATAGACATCGAGTACCGCGCCGGTGATGGTCTTGCTGCGCACCGCCTCCACCAGGTCTTCGTCCACGATCAGCCCGCCACGGCCGAAATTGAGCAGGTAGGCGCCGGGACGCATGGCCTTGAAACGCGCGGCATTCATGAATCCATCTGTCTGCGGCGTCAGCGGCAGCAGCAGCAGCACGAAATCCGATTGCGCCAGCACCTCGTCGGTAGCCGCCGGCGAGTAGATCCGGTCCACATGCGGCACCGGCTGCGGATCGCGCCGCGTGCCGATCACGCGCAGTTCCAGCGCACTCGCCTTTTTCGCGAGTTCGCGCCCGATTTCACCAAGTCCGAGTATGCCCAGCGTCTTTCCGGCGAGCGTTTCCGACACCCGCCGCACCCAGCGCCGCTCGCGCTGGTCCACGGTCGCCTGCGCATAAGGCTTGGTCAAATGGAACAGCGCGCCGAGGATGTTTTCCGGCATCTGCACGCGGTGCGTGCCGCGCGCGCAGCTGAGCGTGATGTCCGCGCGCAGGTCCGGGCGCGAAAGCCAATGTTCGACGCCGGCGGTGAGCGACTGGATCCAGCGCAGCCGCGGCATTTGCACCAGCATTCCATTCGGCACCTTTCGCGCGAGCAGAATCTCGGCGCGCTCGAGTTGTGCCGCGCTCGGATGCTCGGCGGAGCGCAGCAGCTGCAGTTCCAGGCCGTCGCCGCAACCGGCGCGCTGCAGCGCCTGGGCGTAAATCCCGGCTTCATCCAGCCACAGCAGTGCAGTTGTCATGTACTGGCGTCCCCGAGGGGATGGGTCGCTGATGGCCCGAAATCCCTTGATTCCCAGGGAGATTCTTGGCTGCTACACATCGTCGTGTGCGTCAATGTGCGCAGCGAAAAAAACCACGCTGCAACACTGACGACAGCATTGTAAACTTTGGCAGTGCAGGCGTCCACGTTTCCTGACTGCATGTCGCACCCGGCATTACTAGGCATCTGAGCAACGCCCAGGAATCGTCTCATTGCATTCGCGCTAGCGCGGTGGCTACGCTTTTTCCGTTGTTGTCGCAGATGCGGCGAAACTCGGCGCCTATTCTGGTATCCGTGGCGCAGGTGCTCCAGAAATGAGCAGCGGCTTCAGCGGCCTGCCTCCATACCAGAATTTCAGATGGCAACGGCAGGTCAGGCGAAAAATCCCTATTCGGCAGCTCTCCGCCGCGCATCGGCGCATAGGTCATTGGCAACATGTCATATGCAGGAGCGAGCGTCAGTCCAGGACGAAACGCAAGGTTGCCATCATGCATATCGGTATTTCCAATGAGCTTCCCAAACCACCAGGTCAGCCCGACCTTGGCCGTGTCTGATTCGGACAGCCAGCCTGCGTCTTGAAGCATGCGCACAGCCTTTGGCCAATGGCCCCCCGCCGTGCCAAGCAAAGCGGCGTTAAGGCTGCTCAGCGTGCACACCGGAGACCGACCGAAATCACCGTGACGGTCGAACCGTACGACCTCCAAAAATGTTCTCCCACCGTATTGATGGATTGCAGTATCCGCGGACGGAATCTGCAATTTCAAGGGTATGACTACCGAAGCATGATGCTCACAAATCAGCAGGTCAGACCATCGGCGTACCGCGGGGGACTCGTCTGCTCCGGAGAATTTGACGATGACATCGACTTTCCGTTCACTGAGGTGACGGCTTACCGTGAATTTTGGAAATTCACCGCCGGCAGACGAGCCGGCTTCACCTTGCCTCATCGCAACATCGGCTAACTGGAGATAACGTTCTGCAACTGCAGACTCCGCCAGGAAGCGCTCTTCGCCAACTTGACGAGACTCAAGAAAGCGACGATACGCCGCTTCCCCAAGAATCAAGTCACCGGGTTGGTCGTATCCCGTCGTTGATAGGACATAAGCAATATCGCCATCAGACCAGTCGTCAGGATTGGACGACACCCCTAGGGCGAGAGCATGGGTGTGTGCGAAGTTTCGCCCAAGAAATCCCTGGGGACGCATATCGACTAGCACGTAAGGCAAGCCGTCAAACCAGCCGTCAGACATACTTTTGTTAAGCGGCCAGGGAAATGCGCCTTGGAACGATAGGTGTGAGCCCCCCGGATACGCTAACGAAAGATGCCCGATTTCGTGTCCTTGCCCGCGCTCATCAATCCGGTAAAGGGGAATGGCCGCGACGTTTCCCCGAAGCGGTCGGCGCAAGGCGTACCGAGTGCGGCGTGTTTCGCCGCCGACAATCACCGCATCTCCAAGTGTCTTTATTGCGCGCGTCAGAGTAGCCCGGCTAACTCCATTTAGCCGTGCGCATAGCTCAGTGCTCCCTGCTCGCGGGTGCTGCCGAAGTAGTCGGCTTAGGTCATCGGCTTTTAGCCTGGTCATCGGTACTCAATTTATTATGCAACATAATATGAAACGTAATATTACACAATAATTATTATTTGTCAATGTGTTACACATATTTTTAGAAAACTAATGCAATTAATTATAGTTAGAAATATATCTCTAGGAAAGTCAAGTCCTTATTGGGTCGAACGCCAGACAACAGCAGACCAATCCACCTCCCCTCCCCGGCTTCACATAGCAGAAGCTCCATCCGCGAAAGTAGGGCGAAAATAGACGTCAGTCGTCACTATTGAACTCGGCGTGGGCACTCTGCCACACCGCTTCCACAATATGATGCTGATGCGACGTGATGCCTGACCGCGCGCACAACATGCAATGAAACCTCCCGGCGAGCGTTCTCGTATTCCCGCATATTCCCCGCAAATGGCGATACTCCCTTCTGTGGAAAAAACGAGCGATGTCATCAAGCCAGTCTGGCCGTTGGCGGTCAGCCTCGGCTGGGCGCTGGGGTAATTTTCTGCAATCAACGCCAATAGCCTGATTTAGATGATATTTGTGCGACACATCATAAATATTGAGTGTAATCTATAAACTTAATTGACAAACAGTCAGTTAGGAGTACACTTTGAATTGTTGCATTGCAGCATTTCGAGGGTTCCGGAGTGATTGCACTCAAAATGACGGACCCATTCGATAGCCTTTATTAGGAGATCCAAATGTACACGACCCCTGAACAATTCGCCGCCGGCAATAAAGCCAGCTTCGACTCGATTTTTGCCATCGCTCACGCCCAGTTCGCCGCTTTTGAGCGCCTGTCGGCCCTGAACTTCAACACCACCAAGGCCGCGTTCGAAGACAGCGTCAATCAAGCAAAGGCCCTGATGTCGGTCACGGAACCGCAAGCATTCTTCAGCCTGGGCGTTGCCTCGGCTCAACCGGCTCTCGAAAAAGTGATTGCCTATTCGCGCGGCGTTTACGAAGTGGCGACCCAGACCCAGACTGAAATCACCAAGTTGGCCGAAACCCAGGCTGCCGAAATGAACAAGACCGTCGGGGTGTTTTTGGACAAAGCAGGCAAGAATGCGCCCGCTGGTTCGGACGTGGCGATCACCGCCGTTAAGTCGGCCATGGCAGCTGCAAACTCGGCCTACGACAGTTTCACGAAAGTAGTGAAACAAGCGACAGATATGACCGAAGCCAATGTCAATTCCGCTACCGCTAAAGTGGTGAAACTCGCCGGCAAAAAGAAACACGCTGGCAAATAGAAAGCTGCGTAAGCTTTCTTCAACGACCCGCTGGCGGCTGCTTCTTAGTTGCCGTCAGCGTCCCCGATGGTAGACGTCCACTCCGGCAGGAAACAGCATGACAATGATTCAAATGCTCCAGGAAAAGTTCGCGTGGATCTGGCAACAGCTGACATGTTCGCATTCAAACGCCAAGACCGTTCATCAGGAGAATGCCTGTAGCATGGAGCACTGTCCGGATTGCGACCGGTACATCACGTACGGCAAAACCTGAAAGTACCCAGCTTGTGCGCGTCATTTCGCGGCCACCTTTGGTGGCCGTTTGTTTTGGCGCAACGCACGCTGAATTTGACGACCTTCCAGTTCTTGGGGACAAGCGCGGCGAAACGCATAGGTGCCGATCAAGCGCCGCACTTTGAACTTGAATTGGCGTCCCCAGGGGGATGCCCGCTTATTCCGGGGTTCTCGTCTGCTCCCCTGATATTCACATCCAAAGCCAGCATAGCATGACGGTTCGTCGCCGAGCAGACGAGTAACCGTAGAGGAATGCAACGCATTGGTTTCCCTAAGCAACGCGCCGGTCCGCGCATCGAAATCCGGCAATAGCAATTTGTTGCACTAAGTGATATAGTTTGGATATGCGAAGAGTTTTTCGTACCCGAGCCTTTACCCGCTGGATGCGCAAGACCGGGGTGTCGGATACCACCCTACTCGCAGCCGTTGCGGAGATGGTGCAAGGACTCATCGACGCAGATCTCGGCGGCCACGTGTTCAAAAAGCGGGTGGCGCTGCCCGGGCAAGGCAAGCGCGGCGGCGCGCGAACGATTGTCGCGACCAAGATGGCGAATCGCTGGTTTTTTCTATTCGGGTTCAGCAAGAACGAGCGAGTCAACATCGACAAGGACGAACTGAAAATATTGCAAGAGGTGGCCAGGGATCTGCTGTCTTTCGACGCTCAGCAGTTGGCCCATGCTCTTTCTGACGGTGAAATTTCGGAGGTAAGTGATGGCCAAGATTGAACGCAAAAGTCGCATCATTGATGAGATGCGCGAGACCGCGCGTGGTTTGCACAGCGCTGGCCTAATCAGCAAGCGCCGGATGGGTGAGTTCGATGCGCTGTCGAACCTCGATGTCGAAGATATGCCCCCCCAGCGGATCAAACTGCTGCGCAAGAAGGCGCACGTGAGTCAAGCCGTGTTTGCCGCAGTACTAAACACCAGCCTTTCTACTGTTCAGAAGTGGGAGATCGGGGACAAGAAGCCCAGCGGCCCGTCGTTGAAATTGCTCTCGCTGATCCAACGCAAGGGGCTCGAGGCTGTTTTGTAAGCTCGCAGCGTACGGCGCTGACAGCTGTACGCTTGCTGGAAAGCAATGGTATGGACTCCACCTCACCTAAACGGCACCCGAACGTCGCGGTGGTTGCCATGTCAAACAAGACGGCGCGCATCGCGTGGGCGATGATTAGGAACGGATCAGATTACCAGCCTGAATTGGCTGCAGCTTGAGAAATGATGACGAGTCAGTACACGAGCATTACAGAAGAAGGAGCAGACCATCTACGATTGCAGAGTAAGCCGCAGATGGCCAACAGGTCGAACCGGCGCTGGCAGAACCCGTGAATGGCCGAGGGCTTGAAGCCCGAGAAAGCAATTGGGAGTTAGCGCGCGAATTTCCATCATGGGTCCAGCATCTTCAACAGGGATGCAGCAGTTAGAGACCGGATATACGTGAGCAGTCGATCCTACAGACCAAAAACGGATTACTTGCAAACGAGGTGGAGTCCATATACAGCCATCCAAGTTTCAGTCACTGCGTGGCGGGTCAGTCTACTCGGTTGCTGCCGCCAGCAGCAGCGTTTCCGTTGAACTCCGACGTCGATAGTGCAGGAATAGAGTGGCGTCCCATAGGGGACGCCCGCTTATTCCGGGTGACGGTGTGCCGCTCGTTTATGCGCACCGGATTAAGGTAGGGTGCGCTGATGTTCCGGCGGACACCTTGTAACCGGCCGGGAACAGCGTTCACCTTTGGCGCAAACAGCGCGCGGCAGGTTGTGCCTGCTATGGAAACGCGACACGGAGGAGATTTCACCTCAGATAAGTCTCGTAATATATTGATTTAATTGGCGTCCCCAGGGGGATTCGAACCCCCGTACTCACCGTGAAAGGGTGATGTCCTAGGCCTCTAGACGATGGGGACTAAAGGGCTTGGTGCTAACCAGATTGGGCTGGTCGGTGTGGTGGAGGTAAGCGGGATCGAACCGCTGACCTCTTGCATGCCATGCAAGCGCTCTCCCAGCTGAGCTATACCCCCACGAAAGGCGCGAATTATACCGGTTTGCTCGGTTTGCTGTAAAGGCGGCTCAGCTTTCCGCCAGATAGGGCTGCATGCGCGCCAGCACCGTTTCGCGCCCGAGCAATTCGAGCACCGCGTCGATCGACGGCGTTTGCGTCTGCCCCAGCAGGACTATGCGCAGCGGCATCGCGATCCTGGGCATTTTGAGGCCGAATTTGCCGACCACTGCCTTCACCGCCTCGTTGAGTTTCGGCCGCTGCCATTCGACCCGTTCCAGGCTCGCCGCGAGCTCGCGCAGCGCCGGCATCACTTCGGGCGTGAGATGTTCGGCGACCAACGCCTTGCCCGGTTCGACCTTGCGGTAGAACATTTGCGCCGCCTCGGCCATGTGCTCCAGCGTGGTGGCGCGATCCTTGAGCAGCTTCACCACCTCCACCAGCGCCGGGCCGCCGGCCAGCCGGCCGCCGTCGCGCTCGATGCGCGGCGCCGCCAGATCGGCGAGGCGCGCCGGGTCGGCCTGCTTGATGTATTCGTGGTTGAGCCAGGACAGCTTGGCCGCGTCGAACTGCGCGGTCGACTTGCTCACGTGCGCCAGGTCGAACCATTCGACGAACTGCTCACGCGTGAATTTCTCCGCGTCGCCGTGGCTCCAGCCCAGGCGCGCGAGGTAGTTGAACAGCGCCTCGGGCAGATAACCGTCCTCCGGATATTGCATGACCGAGACCGCGCCATGGCGCTTGGACAGGCGTTCGCCGTCGGCACCGAGAATCATGGGCGCGTGCGCGAACTGCGGCAGCGGCGCGCCCAGGGCCTGGAAGATGTTCACCTGGCGCGGCGTGTTGTTGACATGGTCGTCGCCGCGGATGACATGGGTGATGTCCATGTCCAGGTCGTCCACCACGACGCCGAAATTGTAGGTGGGCACGCCGTCGGCGCGCAGAATCACCAGGTCGTCGAGTTCGGCGTTGGCGACCGTGATCGGGCCTTTCACCAGGTCGATGAATGTCACCGCACCCGCGTCGGGATTGCGAAAGCGCAGTACCGGCTTCACTCCGGCCGGCGGCGCGAGTCCCTCCGCTTTCGCGTTTTCCGGGCGCCAGCGCCCGTCATAGCGTGGCTTCGCGCCGCGCGCGCGCTGCTGCTCGCGCATCTGTTCGAGCTCGTCCTTGCTGGCATAGCACCAGTAGGCCCTGTCCGCGCCGAGCAGCTGTTCCGCGACTTCGCGATAGCGTTCCAGCCGCTGCATCTGCCGGAACGGTCCCTCGTCCCAGTCCAGGCCCAGCCACTTCATACCCTCGATGATCGCGTTCACCGAAGCCTCGGTCGAACGCTCGAGGTCGGTGTCCTCGATGCGCAGCACGAATTTTCCCCCGTGCTTGCGCGCGTAGGCCCAGGAGAAAAGCGCGGTGCGAGCGCCGCCTACGTGCAGGTAACCGGTGGGGCTTGGGGCGAAACGGGTGCGAATCATGGAAGGCAGCTCGGAAATCCGGCATTTTACTGGAATAGCGACGCAGCCGAATTGACCCGGGGCGCGCCTGTGTGATTAAATCCGCACTCGGCCGGGCGGTTAACTCAGCGGTAGAGTGCCACCTTCACACGGTGGAAGTCACTGGTTCGATCCCAGTATCGCCCACCACAGGATCGAGTAACTGAAGACGGCCGGCCGTTCCGCACGCCGGCCAGTGCGCGAGCAGCTAGCCTCGCACAATCGCCCCCAACCTTGCCCCTGAGTCCGCATCCTGCGCGCTCCGTCCTGCCCCGGACGACGGCCTACTTGTGCGCTATGGGCTTTGTGGTGAACAGATAGTCCTTCAATTCCTTGGAGAACGAGGGATCCTTGCGCCGGATCCATTCGAGCACCATGGAAGCGTGCTCCTTTTCCTCGTCGCGATTGTGCGCAAGGATGGCTTTGAGGTCCTTGTCCTTGCAAGCATCGGCGCGCTGGTTGTACCAGTCGACGGCTTCAAGTTCCTCCATCAGCGACACAATCGCCCGATGCATGTCGCGGGTCTCATCGGACAACTCTTCAACCGGTTCGTGATAACCGACGCTGGACATAGATCTCTCCTGTATTGGCAAGGCATGACGGATGCGATGTCCCCGGAACCGCGCCCACGCGCTGCCGCCGAACGACATGCAGCACCCCGATTATATTCCGCGACCGCCTCGGCGAGCATTCCAGGATTGTCCGGCGCGCTCGCCGGCCATTCCGCCTGGCGCCGCGGCGCCCGACGGCGGTCTGCTAGACTCCGGCGCAGATTACCAGTGCCGGTGAAACCGGTTGCCGACATATGACGACGCAAGCCAAAAATCCGCTTCACGGCATTACGCTGGAGCGGCTGCTGACCGAACTGGTCGAGGGCCTGGGCTGGGCGGAACTGGGCCGGCGCGTAGAAATACGCTGTTTCACCCATGATCCCAGTCTGTCCTCCAGCCTGAAGTTTCTCAGAAGAACGCCCTGGGCGCGCGCCAAGGTGGAAGCCCTATACCTGCAACACAAGCGCGGCGTGCCACTGAACAGGTAGCTGCACTCGACGCCGGCCGCTGGAAAGCAGACGCTTTATCCGCCGGCGAAAAACGTGGGCAATGACGCGCCTTCAACCAAACGCCTTCAACCAAACGGAGCCACCCAAGATGTCCGGACACGGCCATGTCGACCCGTCCAACAAAAAGATCGCCTTGCTCATCTCGGTCCTCGCCCTGGTGCTCGCGTTTTCCGAGACCCTGGGCAAGGGTGCGCAGACCGCCGCGCTGAGCCATAACATCGAAGCATCCAACCTGTGGACCTTCTTCCAGGCCAAGACCATACGCAGCACCACGCTGCGCACGGCCGCCGAAGCGCTGGAACTGGAGCTGCCGCAGACCTCCCGCCCGGAGCAGAAGCAGGCGATGCAGCAGCGCATCGCGGACTGGAAGGCGAGCGTCGCGCGCTACGACACCGAGCCGCAAACCCAGGAAGGACGCAAGGAACTCGCTGCGCGCGCCAAGCTGGCGGAGGGCCGGCGCGACCGTTCGCTTGCGGCCTACCACAATTACGAGCTTGCCTCGGCCGCGCTGCAGATCGCCATCGTGCTCGCCTCGGCCGAGATCATCGCCGGCGTCGCCCTGCTCGGCTGGATCGCGGGCGGACTCGGACTGATCGGTATCGCGTTCTGCGGCCTCGGGTTTCTCGCGCCAACCGCGGTCCACCTGCTCTAGCGCAGGCGCTGTTCGAACCGCCCGTGCCGGGTTCGCACGCCGCGGGTCCGGCGCGAGCACTCAATCCGCCGTGGCGCGATACTCCGCGGTGACCCGCATCGGCGCGATATTGCTGATGCGCCAGCAGCCTGCCCGCGCGTCGTGCTCGAACAGCAGCGGAGTGGCGTTGGAGATATGGTGTTCCAGCAGCTCGGCGCCGAGGCTGTAGACCAGCACGTACAAGGACCCGCCGTGTGCAACCAGCAGCGTCGATGCGTCGCTGGCGAGCGCATCCGCGAATCCATCCTGTGTGCGCGTCACGAAGTCGCGCAGGAATTCGCCGTTGGGCGGCTCGTGGCGCCAATCCAGGTTCTCCGAAGACTGGCCGATCAGGTCGCCGAACCAGCGTTCGCGCAGGCGCGGTTCTGCGGTCAGCGTCGCACGCACGACCTCCGCCGCAGCCTGCGCCGTCTGCCAGGCACGCAGCATGTCGCTCGCGAGGATGCGCTCGACCGGAAGCGCGCGCAGATACTCAGCCGCGCGCCTGGCCTGTGCCAGGCCGGCTGCGTTCAGCGGTATCTCGGGAGGCTGATAGATCCGCCGCGCATTGCCCTCGGTTTCACCGTGGCGCAGGAAGATAAAGCGCCGAGCGCGCGGCTGCAGCGGCCGCGCCGCGGCCAGCCTGCGGACTTCATCGAGGCCGTGCCTGGTCAATCTGGAGCGCCAGACCTCAGATGCCTTATCCGCTGTCATGAAACCGCCTGCCTGGCGCGGGCGCGGGCGACCCTATTCCTTTTCTTTGCTGACGACCACCTGATTCACAAACAGCACGCTGGGGAAGGTGCGATTCAGGGTCTTGCTGTGGAAATTGCTCATCACCATGCCATTGTCAAAGCGGATCACATCGCCTTTTTTTACCGGCACCGCATTGGCAGCCAGCCACACCGTCTTCTTGTCCTGCATGGCCTCTATGTAGACATAGGGCGGCGCTGCGATGGCGCTGACGACCTTGCCCTTTTGCGGCAACTGCGCCTCGGGTGCGGCCTTGCTGGCGGCGCTCGGATTCACGCTGGGATGGCCGGAGGGAAGCTGCTGCGCCGCGGCGCTGAGCGAAAAGAATGCGAAGCTGAGCAATACTGGCAGGGATTTCATGGGCGGGCTTCTTTCAGAATCAGGTTTGAATGCGTCATTATACGTGCCTGAACGGGCCGCCGCTGAGACGCGTCCGGGGATTCAGCTCGTTCCTGCCTGCTGCCACTCGAATGCGGCGCGCACGTAGTCCTCGCCTTCCTCGAGAAATTCCACCAGTTTGATCAGGCGGCTGTGTTCGCCCATCATCACCTCGCACATCTGGCCGGGCACGTAGGCCTTGTTCTCGAGGATCATCACCGGGTGTTCGTGCGACTTCAGCGCGTCGGGCAGCATGATCGCGCGCATGTAGTCGAAGGAGAAGGAGCCGGTCGAGGACGCCCAGTTGTCGGCCTGGTGCTCACCGGCGCCGAGCACCCGCAGCCATACCGAGACCGGACGCTTGGAAAATATGCGGATGCCGCAATGCAGGCCGGTGTCGGCGTCGATGCGGCGCACGATCCCGACCCACCAGCCTTTTTCGCCCCGGGGCTGGACGCCGCAGAGCTTGCCCGGCTCGGCCCACTTGCCGAGCTCCGGCGGGATGTCGGCGCCCATGCCCCACTCGCTCTGATCCTGCTGTTTCCAGGTCTCTGGCGTGGACTCGACCTCCTCCGCAACCAGCTTCATGACGTTGCTGCTCTTCTCCTTCAGGTTCATGTCTTCGCCGAGCGCCACGCCTGAACCGAACTCTATCTTGGTCGCGCGCTGGCAGATCGGCTTAAGGCCGTGAACCACGCTCAAATCCGCCGGTGCCTTGGTGCGCGCATAGCGCCGGCGCGGCGGCGCCGTGCCCAGGTATAGCTGCAGGTGCTTGATCACGGTAATGATCTGCGCCGGCGAAAACTCCTTGCCGAAGCGCAACTCGTCGCTGAGCATGTTGTTCTCGCACAAAAGCCTGAGTTCGGCCAGTTTCACCAGCGCCTGGCCGCCGCCGATGAAGCGCTTGCTGGAGCCGGGCGTATCATCCGCCGGCGCCAGCGCCGGCGGGCTTCCCGCCGCGAGATTGAAGCCGAAATTGCAGTCGGCCTGCGGCACGCGCGACCACTCCGCCGAGATCGCAAACCGGGTCAGGATGCGAAACGCCAGTACGAGTTGCACCGGTGAAAGCTCATGCGGCGCAGCCAGATAGAGCAGAAGGTTCTTCAGCATTTCCGCCCGCAGCGTGGTGTGGACTTCGCGCGCATAGGCGACGACCGGTCGGTTGTCCAGCTCCTTCAACTCGGCGAAAGCGTACAGCCGGTACAGCGGCGCCCAAGCCTTGGTTTCGATACCGAGATAGCGCAAGTGGCGCAGTTTAAAGCGCTGGCTCGCCGCGCGCATGGCGCGTGCCAGCACCAGCGGCATCTCCTCTTCAACGTTTTTCGCGCCCCGCTCGCCGTGCTCGAAATCGGCTGCGCACTGGGCATAGCCCTCCGCCAGACGTGCCCAGTACGTGCACAGCGCGTCCCAGATATTGCGCGCGGCCCGGTCCTGCTGGTGAATCTTCGCAAAGAACTGCTCGAACAGGGGCGCGGCGTTGCGGCCGCCGGCGTCATCGAGCAGGCGCATCACGGCAAGGCGGTCGTCGCAGGAAAATCCGGGGGTATCCTTGACCGATGCTACCCAGTGCGACAGCTGTTCCAGGTTCTCCAGCGACACGCCCTCGGGCAGACCCGCAAGCACTTCCTGCGCCGCCTGCGCATCGCGCAAGGGGTGGTCGGGCTTGCCGCCGATATGTTTGATCCAGTCGAGCATGGCTGTCCCTGGTCGCGCTCTCCTAGCCGCGGATCAGTAGCACCGGGCACGGCGCCAGATGGACTGTCTTCGCCGCGACCGAACCGAGCAGCATCCCGGACATTGCGCCCAAGCCGTGGGTACCCATCACGATCAAATCGCATTTGAGCTTCTTCGCCTCGCGGGCCAGGCTTTCCGCCACCGGCCCGACCAGGATATGCACGGTGCACTGCAGCCTGGCGCGATCGATGAGTTTTTTCGCGCGGCGCAGGGCATCCTCGCCCTCCTCGCGGTAGTAGCGCTGCAGCGCTTCGTGCCCCACGGGCTTGATCAGTCCGCCCAGGGTCGGAACCGGTAGGTGCACGTAAATCAGGTGCAATTCGGGCGCCTGTTTGCAGGATGCCGCCTGTCTGACCGCCGCCCGCGCCACCTTGGTTGAATGCAACGATCCATCGACTGCGATCAGAAATCTGCTCATGCTATCCTCCTCGTAGAGGCAAGAATTCGATCATATGACGCACAGCAAGCCCTGGCGGATGTGCTCGCCCAGGTTCACCGCCTTGGCCAATTCGAACAGGCCGAAGCCCGCCACCAGCACGCCCGCAGCCAGCCTGACGCGCCGGTCGGAGGTGACTTCGCGCAGGCGCTTGTACGCCATTCCTGCAAGCAGCAGGTTGGGCAGTGTGCCGAGGCCGATGGTAAGCATCACGGCGGCCCCGTTCGCGCTGCCGCCGCTCACCAATGCGATCGCGAGCATGCTGTAGACGAGTCCGCACGGCAGCCAGCCTCACAGAGTGCCGAGCGCGAACGCCTTGGCCGCGGTATCGGCGGGCAGCACCCTGGCGCCGTAGGGCTCGACCCGGCGCCACAGCCACGCGCCCAGGAGCTCAACGCGCGCCAGCTGCCGGCCGAAACCGGCGAGATACATGCCCAAGCTCACCGGCACCAGGTTGGCGAGCACGTAGAGCACCATTTGCACTGGCAGGATGCGGCTGAATATCAGCCCGGCGCCGCCGATCAGGCCCATGATCGCCCCGGCTGCGCCGTAGCTCCCGATCCGCCCTGCGTTATAGGCCAGATGCAGACTCCAGGCGCGCGGCCGGCGCGGCGTCTGCACCGCCAGCGCGCCGACGATGCTGTCGCACATGCCGACGCAATGGACTCCGCCCAGAAGTCCGATCAGGAAGGCGGCCGCAAACCGCCCCTCCATGGCCTAGTGTCCCGTTCCGTAAGTTCCGACGATAAAGGAGCGAGCGCAGTTGGCCGTCAGGCAAGGCGCGAGTCTGAGACAGTAGCCGGGCCTACGGCGAAGCCGAGCAACGCCGCCTGGCGGCCAAATGCGCCACGAACTATCGAGCGCATTTACGGAACAAGGCACTATATGACCTTGGAATAGCTTGCGCGCCGGCTTGCCTGACGCAGGTATTTGTCGAACACCATGCACAGGATGCGCACGAGCAGGCGCCCGCGGGAGGTGACCACGATCCAGTCCCCGTCGATTTCAACCAGCCCGTCCCTGGCGTATTCACGCAACTGCGCCAGTTCGGCCGCGAAATAGCTGGGAAAATCGATCAGGTGCGCGATCCCGATCGCCTCCATCGAAAGCTCGAAATGGCAGGACAGCGCCTGGATTACCGCGCGCCGCACCAGGTCGTCCGCGGTAACTTCGATGCCGCGCATTACCGGCAGCATATCGTTGTCGATCCGGTCGTAGTACTCCTCCAGCGTGCGCACGTTCTGGCTGTAGGTCGGACCGATCTTGCCGATTGAGGAGACGCCGAGCGCGATCAGATCGCAGTCGCCGTAAGTCGAGTAGCCCTGGAAATTGCGGTACAGCCGGCCCTGCCGCTGCGCCACTGCGAGATCGTCGTTCGGCTTGGAAAAATGGTCCATACCTATATACACGTAGCCGGCCGCGAGCAGCGTCTCTATCGCGCTGATCATGAGTTGCAGCTTCACCTCCGGTTGCGGCATGTCCGCATCCAGAATGCGCCGCTGCGGCTTGAACACCGCCGGCAGGTGCGCATAGTTGTAGAGCGCGATGCGGTCCGGCGAGCACGCGATAATCTGCTCCAGCGTGGCGGCGAAGCCCTCCACGGTCTGCTTGGGCAGGCCATAGATCAGGTCGATGTTGACCGACTTGAAGCCATTCTTGCGCGCCGCCTCGATCACCGCTACGGTCTCTTCCACGCTCTGGATGCGGTTGATCGCGCGCTGCACTTCGGGATTGAAGTCCTGTACCCCGACGCTGATGCGGTTCATGCCCAGCGTCCCGAGCAAGCTGACTTTCTCCTCGCCGACCTTGCGCGGATCGACTTCGATCGAATATTCCCCATGCGGGTCGAGATCGAAGCTCTCGCGCAGCATCTGCATCAGTTCGGCGAGTTCGGCTTCGCTGAGGAAGGTGGGCGTCCCCCCGCCCCAGTGCATCTGCGTCACGCGGCGCCGTCCACCCAGTTGGGCGCTCTGCATGCGGATCTCGCGGCCCAAATACTTCAAGTACTTAGCCGGGCGGCCACGGTCCTTGGTCACAATCTTGTTGCAGCCGCAGTAATAGCAAATGGTGTCGCAAAAAGGCAAGTGGACGTATAATGCGAGGGACCGGGCCATGCCGCCCACATTTCGTTTCGCGAGCCAGCTGCGATAAGCAGCTTCATCGAATGCCTCGACAAAGCGGTCTGCGGTAGGATAGGACGTATAGCGTGGACCGCTTACGTTGAATTTTCTGAGCAGTCCGGCGTCAACCTGAAGGTTGTTCTGGGACGGATACATGCGCAACGCTGTTACGTTCATCGATGAAGTCTGCCCAATTCCATAATGGGAATGTTGATGTGGATCAAACCAATTCTCCCTTGCGCGCACCAGGCATGAACGCGCCCAAGCTTGCCCGGGTCATCGACATCCGTGCGCTGAAAAGCGCCTGTTCGAACTGCAGTCTGCGCGAGATGTGCCTGCCGATCGGCCTCAGCCAGGACGAATTGGACAAGCTGGACCAAATGGTCTATACGCGAAAACGGGTAAAGCGCGGCGACAGCGTATATCGGTCGGAAGAGAAATTCGGCTCCCTCTACGCCGTGCGCAGCGGGTTCTTCAAGACCACTTTGGTGATGGAGGACGGGCGCGACCAGGTGACCGGCTTCCATATGGCGGGCGACATGCTCGGCATGGACGGGATCGGAGCGGACCAGCATTCCTGCAACGCCGTCGCCCTCGAGGACAGCGAAGTTTGCGTCATTCCCTATGGCCGGCTGGAAGAACTGTCGCGCGAGTTGCACGTGCTGCAACAGCATTTTCATAAAGTCATGAGCCGCGAAATCGTGCGCGAGCACGGCGTGATGCTGCTGCTGGGCAGCATGCGCGCGGAGGAGCGGCTGGCCGCGTTCCTGCTCAACCTATCGCAGCGCTTCACTTCGCGCGGCTATTCCGCGTCGGAGTTCAACCTGCGCATGACACGCGAGGAGATCGGCAGCTACCTCGGCCTGAAGCTGGAGACCGTGAGCCGCACTTTCTCCAAATTCCAGGAAGACGGCCTGATCGGCGTGCAGCAGAAGAACATCCGCATCCTCGACAGCGCGGGACTGAAGAGCGTGCTGGGCCGCGACTCGGCCTAGCCGGGTGCGCGACCGCAGGGGAACACCACTCCCTGCGCGACGTCCGCGGTTGCGGCTCGGATCGAAACTCTAGCGATACACCAGCACCGGAATCTTGCTGTGGGTCAGCACCTTATGGGTCTCGCTGCCGAGCAGGATTCCTGACAGGCCACTGCGGCCGTGTGACGCCATGAAGATCAGGTCGCATTTTCCCTTTCTTGCCGCGTCGATGATGCCGGCGTATGGCGTATCCGCCATCACCACCGATCCGCGGTACTTCAGTCCCGCGGCGCGCGCTGCCGCCGCGATCTTTTCCAGGTATTTCTCGCCGGCCGCGCGCGCATGTGCCTCGAATTCCTTCGGCGTGGGCATTTCCGGCGGAATGTAGTCGCCGAAATAGTAGGGCCTGAACGGTTCGATCACATGGCAGCCGGTGACCGCGGCCTTGCTGCTTTTTGCGAAAGCCACGCCCGATTTGATCAGCTTTGCCGACATTTTCGAACCGTCCGTCGGAATCAGTATGTTCTTGAACATGGTACCTCCTCGAAAAAATGGTCAGCAGCAAGCACCGGGCTCGCCGAACATCTGCAGCTCGCGCGGATCGAACAAAGTGAAGGTGATGCCTTCGGCTATGCCTGCAACCAGAAACGCCGGCCACAGAATCCACATCAATCTTTGCGTCATCGCTTGCCCTCCTTCCAGCTGGAGCCGTACAGGTATCGCACGGATCTACAAGCCGCTAAACCGCGATCCATGTCTCTTTCGCCGCATCCGCCCTGCCCTCGGCCTGCAGTTTCAGCAGGTGCGCCAGCAGCGAGCGGCTCGCCACCGGGTAAAGCCGCGGCGAAACGTCGTCATAGACTGCGGGAAGAAGCTGCTCCAGCGTCGCTTTGCCGGCGTCGCGCAACGCATTCAGCACCTTGTTTTCGCGCCCGAGGCGGTGGATCAGCAGGCGCTCCAGCACTTCCTGCGGCTTGTCCATGAGAAATCCGTGCCCAGGCGCAAACCACGCGAGATCTTCGCTCTGCAGTCGGCGCAGCGAGTCGAGATAGACACGCATGTCGCCGTCGGGCGGATTGATGACCACGGTGGACCCCTGCATCACGTGATCGCCGGTGAACAGCAACTTCTCCTCCTCGATCAGATAGCACACCTGGTTCGAGGCATGTCCGGGCGCGTGCACCACGCGCAGGCTGCAGCCCGCAATGTCGATGCGATCGCCGTCGGCGAGCACGCGATCCGGCTGAAAGCTCTGGTCCTGGCGCTCGAACTGCGGCGGCGGCATGCCCATCAGCTGCGCGCCGGTCTTCGCCTTGAGCAGCGCCGCCGCGGGCGAATGATCCATATGGGTATGGGTGACCAGAATCCAGCGGATGCGCCCGCCGGCTGCCGCAATAATCGCTTCGACATGCGCTTCGATGGCGGGACCCGGATCGATCACCGCGATGTCCCCGCCCGCTCCGAGCAGGTAGGTGTTGGTGCCCGGACCGGTCATGTAGCCGGGGTTCGGCGCAGTGATGCGCCGCACCTTGGGCCATAGCTGCACCACGCGGCCGGGAACGATTTCGCAGGAGGCGCTGCCGGCGCCGTCCGGGTCGAGCCGGCCGACCTCGGCATAGGCGAAGTCGCCCGGCACCAGCAGTTTCATGCCTTCGGCGGCGTTCGCGCTGCGCGGCGCCATCGCCGGCATCGTACGCGGTGAACTTGCAAACGCCATCAATGCGGCAGCGCTGTCGAAGCGCGTGATGCTCTCCAGCGTCTTGATGGTGGGGAATACCAGCTGCATCTCGCCGCGCTGATGGCGTGCGAGCGCCTCGCCGGGCCGGATCCAGAGATTGTCCACAGTCTCGCTGTTGTCGTGCGATGCCGTTTGCGCCGCGGGCGCTTCGGCCACGAAAAAGCGCGTGTCGTAACGACGCGGGCGCCCGGGCTGGGTGATCCAATGGCTGAAATACGCCAGACGCCCCGCGGCAAGGCGCAAGTCGTGCTCGCGGCACAAGTCGGCCAGCGTCGAGCGCCCGCCGCGAATCGCTTCGCGCCATTGCGCAAACGCGTGCGCGTGCCGCGCCTCGTTCAGGTCAGCATATTTGCCCGCAGCGTCATGCGCCAGCAGCAGCCCGGCTTCTTCGTAGCACTCGCGCAGCGCGGCAACCCAGTAGGCCAGCCCGCCGCGTTCTACGCCGAGCAGCGTGCTCGCCGCTGCGTCGTCGATGCCCTCGCAGTGCGCGGCGAGGTCTTCCGAGGCATCGCTGGCATCGACGCCGCCGCCCGGAAATACATGCGCGCCGCCCATGAACACGGCCGACTGCGTGCGTCGGATCATGAATACTTCCATGCCTTCGCTGGCGTCGCGCACCAGGATCAGGGTCGCCGCCGGGCGCGGTATCTGAACCTGATTCGCGCCTTGCCCCGGCGCGTTGCCGCCACCCTGACCGCTGCCGCCCGTCGGTTTCCGGTCTGCCTGCTTTTGCATCGCGACTCCTATCGCTGCCGTTCAGCGCATCACGAACGGGTTGCCGGTCACCGCACCGGTGTTGATCCACACGCTTTTCACCTGAAGGTACTCGCGCACCGCATCCATGCCGTTCTCGCGCCCGAGCCCGGAATCCTTGTAGCCGCCGAAAGGCGAGAGGTAGCTCACCGCGCGGTAGGTGTTGACCCAGACGGTGCCGGCCTGGATGCGCTCCGACATGCGGATGGCGCGGCCGATGTCGCTGGTCCACACGCCCGAACCCAGGCCGAAGCGCACGTCATTGGCTATGGCGAGCGCCTCGTCCTCGTCCCTGAACCTGATCACCGACAGCACCGGTCCGAACACTTCCTCCTGCGCGATGCGCATCCTGTTGTTCACGCCGGTGAATACGGTCGGCTCGACGAACCAGCCCTTGCCGCATTCGGGGCGCGTCGCCGGTCCGCCGCCGAGCACGAGTTGCGCCCCCTCCTGCTTCGCGATGTCGATGTAGCCCAGCACCTTCTCGTACTGCGGCCGCGTGGTCACCGGACCGACCTGGGTGTCCATGCTCATCGGGTCGCCCATGCGCGCGGTCTTCGCCAGCGCCAGCAGCTTTTCCATGAACACATCGTGAATGCTCTCCTGCAGCAGCAGGCGCGAGCCGGCGATGCAGGTCTGGCCGGTGGCCGCGAATATGCCGGACACCGCGCCGTTGACCGCGTCCTCCAGTTTCGCGTCAGCGAACACGATGTTCGGCGACTTGCCGCCCAGTTCAAGGCTCACGCGCTTGAAAGTCTTCGCCGCGGCCTCGTTGATCACGCGGCCGCTCGCATCCGAGCCGGTGAAGGCGACCTTCTTCACCAGCGGGTGCTCGACCAACGGCATGCCAACGTCCCTGCCGTAGCCGGTGACGACGTTGACTACGCCGGGCGGGAATCCCGCTTCCTCTACCAGCTTGACGAACTCCAGGGTGGAAGCCGAAGTGAATTCCGACGGCTTGATCACTACGGTATTGCCGGCCGCCAGCGCCGGTGCGAGTTTCCACGCGAGCAGCAGCAGCGGCGAATTCCAGGGCGTGATCGCGACGACCACGCCCAGCGATTCATGCCGCGTGAAATTGAAGAAACCTTTCTTGTCCAGCGGGATTACCGCCCCCTGGATTTTGTCGGCAAGGCCGCCGAAGTAGTAGTACCACTGCGGCACGTAATTGAGCTGGGCCTGCATCTCGGCGATCAGCTTGCCGTTGTCGCGTACTTCCGTTTCGGCAAGTTTCTTCGCGTCGCGCGCCACCAGTTCGCCCAGCTTGTGCAGCAGCAGGCCGCGCTGGCTCGCGCTCAGCTGCGGCCATGGCCCCGTGGTGAACGCCTGATGCGCGGCAAGCACGGCGCGGTCCGCGTCCTCCGCGCTGCCCTGTGCGATCTGTGCCCACGGTGCCCCGGTGTAAGGGTTAAAACTGTCGAACCATTTTCCCGAAGCCGAGTCGGCATATTTGCCCGCGATATACATTTTGTATTTATGCATGAAAATCCCCGTTTGTTGCCTGCCGAATTCCCTGGAATCTTAGCGCAAAGTCTTGGCTAGATGCGCGTAGCCTGCCGCATGCGGAAATCGCGCAGCTCCGGCACGCGCCAGAACGGCAATCCCGCAACGAACAGTGCGCACACCGAGAACACGAAGCTCGGCCGGTAGCTGTTGGTCAGGTCGTGCAGCAGCCCCGCCATCAGCGAACCCAGCCCCGCGCCGACGGCATTGCTGGCGTAGATCAAGCCGTATATGCCGGCGACATGGCTTCCCGCAAATAGGCGCGTGCTGATCGACGATACGATGGGCCCGCGCGCGCCCTGGCAAAGGCCGAAAAAAAATACGAATGCGGCAAGCAGGCCCCGCACCGGAAACCAGGTCATCAGCAGCAGGATGAATACCCCGCTAATGCTGCCGACGAAAGTCAGACTGACGATGCGGCGCGGCCCGATGCGGTCGGCGATGGCGCCGGTGCCGACCACGCCCACCACCGACAGCATCGACCCAAAGCCAAAGGCGGTCGCGGCGACGATCGGGGAGAAGCCCTGTTCCACGAGGTAGGCCACCGTCTGCACCATGATGGTGAACATGCCCATGGCAGTGAAGAAGAAGATCCAGACCAGTCCCCAGAATGCGCGTGTACCCATTGCAGCGCGCACGGTCCAGTCGCGTTCCGGCGCGGCGCTCGCGCGTTTGAGCTGCAGGTAGTCCGGATGGCCCAGGGCATAGCGTCGCCACGGAAGGACGAACACCAGCGGCACCAGGACGAGGAGCGCGCCGCCCATGAGGTGGTAGCTTTCGCGCCAGCTGTGCGTTTGCAGCAGATACTGCACGCCCGGCACGATGAACAGCGCGCCCATGCCGAGACCGGCGAAAGCCGTCGAAATAGCGGTCCCGAGGTGCTCGCGGAACCAGCGGCTGATCAGGCTGGACGAGGGCACCATGCCGAGGGACGCGGCCGCGATGCCCGTCATCGCGCCCACGCTCAGGTAGAACTGCCACAGCGTCTGCACCTGCGGCGCGAGCAGGAAAGCGCCGGCGAGCGAGGCCATGCCGCAGGTGTAGAGCGCGCGCGGACCCCAGCGGTCGAACAGCATGCCGACTATGGGCGAACTCAGGCCGGTGACCAGCAGGTAGATTGAATACACGCTGGTCGTCTGCGAGCGCGTCCAGCCCATATCCCGCTCCAGCGGCAGCAGGAACACGACGTAGCTGTCGCCGGCGCCGCGCCCTATCATGTTCAATAGCACGCAGATGCCCAGTACAGTCAGCGCGGTGCGCGTATGCGACACTATTTTTGGCAAGTCAAATCCTCATATACAGCGAACCGGGAGCGACGATTGAGCCTCCGGTTAGGAAAACCCCTAGTCCCCCGAGGGGATGTCCTTCGCGGAAAATATCTCCCGGCGTCTGCGCTCCGGAAGTTCAATACGATTTGGGCAAACCGAGAACCTTCTCGGCGATGAAGCACAGGATCAGTTGCGGGCTGATGGGCGCGATGCGCCCGACCAGACTTTCGCGCAGATAACGCTCGACGTGGTACTCCTTGGCATAACCGAAGCCGCCGTGGGTCATCAGCGCCTGCTGGCAGGTGTTGAAACAGGCTTCGCCCGCGAGGTATTTGGCGGCGTTGGCCTCGGCGCCGCAGGGCTGGCCGCGGTCATACAGACTCGCCGCCTTGAACACCATGAGGTTCGCCGCCTCGAGCTCCATCCAGCACGCTGCCAGAGGATGCTGTATGCCCTGGTTCTGCCCGATCGGCCGGTCGAATACGACGCGCTCCTTGGCGTATTGCGTCGCGCGCGCGAGCGCCGCGCGCCCGAGGCCGACCGATTCGGAGGCGATCAGCACGCGCTCCGGATTCATGCCGTGGAGGATGCACGCGAAGCCCTTGCCCTCCTCGCCGAGCCGGTCTTCCACCGGCACCGGCAGGCCGTCGATGAATACCTGGTTCGAATCGACCGCGGCGCGGCCCATCTTGTCGATCTCCTGCACTTCGATGTAGCGCCGGTCGAGGTCGGTATAGAACAACGTCAATCCGTCCGCGGGCTTGCGGCATTCCTCCAGCGGCGTGGTGCGCGCGAGTATCAGCATTTTTTCGGCAATTTGCGCGGTCGAAATCCACACCTTCTGCCCCGACAGGATGTAGCGATCGCCCTCGCGCACCGCCTTGGTCTTGATCCGCGTGGTGTCTAGGCCGGTGTTGGGCTCGGTGACGGCGAAGCAGGCCTTTTCCCTGCCTGCGATCAGCGGCGGCAGCATGCGCTGCTTCTGCGCGTCGCTGCCGAACACCACCACCGGATTGAGGCCGAAGATGTTCATATGCACTGCGGAAGCGCCGGAAAAGCCCGCGCCGGATTCGGCGATGGCCTGCAGCATCACCGCCGCCTCGGTGATGCCGAGACCGGAACCGCCGTATTTTTCCGGCATCGCGATGCCGAGCCAGCCGTCGCGCGCCAGCGCCTGGTGCAGTTCATGCGGGAATTCGTGGGCGCGGTCTTTTGCGAGCCAGTAGTCGTCGCCGAACTGCTCGCAGATCCGCTCGATCGCCTCGCGTATCGCCTGCTGCTCTTCGGACAACGCGAATTCCACGCCTAGCCCTTGGCGCCGGCAGAGTCAAGGATACGGCGCGCCTCGGTCGCGTCGAAGCCGAGTTCCCGCAGCACCGCCGCGCCATCTGCGTTTAGCGCAGGCGTGCCGCGCCGGAGCTCGCCGCCGCGTGCACCGTTGGCCCACAGCGGGAACAGGACATGGCGCTCGCCGCCCACCTCGGTCACGTCTTCGCGCGCCTGTGCAAAATTGGTGCGGCTCGCCTCGGCCGGCGTCATCGGCAGTTCGATCGGCACGTCCAGCGGTTCGAGCAGCGCATGCCACTCGCGCGCAGTCTTTTTCAGGAACAGCTGTTGCAGCAGGCGCGACAGCGTATCGCCGTGCTTGCGCCGGCTCGGATCGGTGTCGAACTTCGGATCCATCACGGCGGGTTCCATGTGTTTCACTGCGGCGCGGAAATTGTCCCAGAAGTGCTGCTCCACGATGCCGAGGATGAGCGCGCTGCCGTCGGCGGTCTCGAACAGGTCGTTCACCGGCCAGATGTGCGCGCGCGGATCGGTATGTTCGCCTATGCCGTGGCGCATCGCGGCACAGAACAGGCCGGCCTCGTACAGGCTCAGGTCGAGCTCGGCGCCGCGGCCGCGGCCGCTGCGCTCGTACAGCGCGGCGAGGATCGCGATGGTGCCAAAACTGCCGCCCTGCATGTCGGCGATCGGTATGCTCGAACGCGCCGGCTTGCCGAGCCACGAACCGGGGTAGGAAAGGCCGCCGCTCGCGCCGACGTAGCCGATGTCGTGTCCGGGCCGGTCGCGCCAGGGTCCGTTCTGGCCGAAGCCGGACAGAGAACAATAGATCAGGCCCGGATTCAGCGCCGACAGGCTGGCGTAGTCTATGCCCAGGCGCGCGCCCACGCCGGGGCGGTTGGATTCGATCACGATGTCGGCCCAGCGCGCCAGCCGCTCGATCACGGGCTTCGCCCCGGCATGCTTGAGGTCGAGCGCAATCGAGCGTTTGTTGCGGTTGATCGCGTGGAACACCGCCGGCAGCAGGCTCCTGCCGGAATCGCCGCGCGGCGGTTCGACCTTGATGACGTCTGCGCCAAGGTCGGCCAGGATCGCCGTAGTGAAGGGACCGGGGATCAGCGCGGAAAAATCCGCGACCTTGATGCCGGTGAGCGGCAGCCAGCTCATGCCACCGCCTCGTCGCCGCGTATTCGACTCATGTCTTCTGCTCCAGAGCAATGCGTAGTTCGGCAAGACGTTTCGCGTAGCGCTTGAGCGCGCCTTCCATGCGCTGCATCGGACCGGCCAGCGCGACGCTGTAGATTTCGCCGCTGGTCGCCACCGGGATCGCAACCGCCATCAGGTCGGCCACGGTTTCGCCGTGGGTCACATACCAGCCGCGCGCCCGCCCCTGCGCGAGATCGGCTTCCAGTGCGGCGCGCGACGTGATGGTGCGCGAAGTCACGCGCGGCAGCTTCATGCCGCCGAGCAGTTCGGTGCGCAGCGCAGGCGCCAGGCTGCCCAGCAGCGCCTTGCCGCTCGCACTCGAATGCAGCGGCCGGAATTCGCCCACCTTGGGGCTGTAACGTATGCTGTGCAGTCCGTCGAACACCGCCAGATACACCGCCTGCCGGTCCAGTCGCTTGGACAGCAATACGGTTTCGCCGGTCTGATCGCGCAGTTTTTCCAGCAGCGGCAAGAAGCGCTCGGCCAGCGGATCGCGGCTGGCGATGGCGCGCGCATGCTCGAACAACAGCCTGGTCGGATAGAAACCGGCTCTCGCCCTGACTTCAAACAAATAGCCGCGCGCTTCCAGCGTGCGCACGATGCCGAAGCACGAAGACACCGGCGCATCGATGGCGCGCGCGAGCTGCGACAGCGACAGCGGCCTGCCTTCGCGCGCAAAGGCTTCGAACAGGTCCAGCGTGCGGCCAGCGGTTTTCACATTCATGAAAATATTTTAGCATATGTGAAAATATCGGTAGCAAGCTGCGGCAGCTGCCGTCCGCCCTTCCGCGCACCGCCAGCCGCTAGGGACGGATGCCGAATGAGGTCCGTCCCGGCGTGCGCAGCGGCGCAGCCAGGTCGGCGAATTCGCACAGCAGGCGCCTGGTGTCGCGCGGGTCGATGATTTCCTCGACGATGAAAGACTCCGCGCTGCGAAACGGCGAGGTCAGCGCCTTCAGGCGCGCCTCGATCTCCGCCATGCGCGCGGCGGGATCGGCGGCGGCCTCGATGTCTGCGCGGTAGGCGGCTTCGAGGCCGCCCGCGATCGGCAGCGAGCCCCACTCCCCCGATGGCCA
>JBBRAI010000004.1:0-117683 GCA_038206915.1 Burkholderiales bacterium
CCGCGCATGCGCTCGCTTTGCAGGCGCAGCATCACCACCACGTCGACGTCGCGCAGACCTTGTTCCAGGTCGTAGAACACTTTGACACCCAGTTTCTCCGCGCCGGCGGGAATCAGCGTCATCGGTCCGATGACGCGCACATCCGGTGTGCCCATGACGCTCAGCGCATGGATCAGCGAGCGTGCCACGCGCGAATGCAATATGTCGCCGACGATGGCGACCGACAGCCGGGTGAAATCTTTCTTGTAGTGGCGGATGGTATAGAGATCGAGCAGACCCTGGGTCGGGTGCGCGTGGCGCCCGTCGCCGGCGTTGACGACGTGCAGGTGGCCGGCTACGTGGCTCGCTATCAGATGCGCCGCGCCGCTCTCCGCATGCCTGATCACGAACATGTCCGCGTGCATGGCGGAAAGGTTGTCCACGGTGTCGAGCAGGGTCTCGCCCTTGGCGTGCGAGGACACCGCGATGTTCAGATTGATCACGTCGGCCGACAGGCGCTTGGCAGCGATTTCGAACGTAGTGCGCGTGCGCGTGGAATTCTCGAAGAACAGGTTGAACACCGACTTGCCGCGCAGCAGCGGCACCTTCTTGACTTCGCGCGCGGTGACGCCGACGAAGGACGTTGCGGTATCGAGAATATGGGTCAGCGTCTCGCGCGGCAGGCCCTCTATGGTAAGCAGGTGTTGCAGCTCGCCGTTTTTGTTGAGTTGTGGGTTACGCATCCAGTTTCAACCTGAGTTTGCCGTTGTCGTCGCGGTCTAGTACCAGCATCCGCCCCGGCGCCACGTCCAGCCTGGCGCCCACGAACTGCGCGGCGACCGGCAGCTCCCTGCCGCCGCGGTCGATCAGCACGGCGAGGCTGATCGAGGCCGGCCGGCCGTAATCGAACAGTTCGTTCATCGCGCCGCGCACGGTGCGGCCGGTGTAGAGCACGTCGTCGACCAGCACAATGTGGCGGCCCTCGACTTCGAACGGTATTTGCGAGGGTTTGATCTGCGGATGCAAACCGGTCTTGTCGAAATCGTCGCGATAGAAGGAGATGTCGAGCACGCCCAGCGGCAGCGCGATGCCGAGCGCGGCATGCAGCCGCTCGGCCAGCCACACGCCGCCGGTGTGGATGCCTACCAGCGCGGTGTCGGCGGTGAGCTGCGGCTTGAGCTGCAGCACCAGCTCCGCACACAGGGCTTCGGGATCAGGCAGTACCGGTGTCATCGAAATAGCTCTGCAAAATGATCTGCGCCGATACCTGGTGCGCGTGCAGCTTGTGCTTGCGCCCGCCTTTTCCCGCAGCCCGCAGCGCCTCTTCGGCCGAAGCCGAACTCAGGCGCTCATCCACCAGCCTGACCGGCAGCTGGAAGCGCGCTTCCAGCTGGCGCGCAAAGCGGCGGCAGCGCCGCGTGAGCGCGTGTTCGCTGCCGTCCATGGACAGCGGCAGCCCCACGACCAAAGCGCGCGGCTTCCACTCGGCCACCAGCTGGGCGGCTTCGTCCATGCGTGCCGTGCTTCCCTGTGCGGCAATCAGCCCCAAAGGATGGGCCACGCGGATACTGCACTCGCCGACGGCGACGCCGGTGAATTTCTCGCCGAAGTCGAAAGCCAGCACCGTGCCGGCGTCCGCTGCGCCCATCAGCTGCGTGCTCCGGCAGGGGCGCGGCGCTCACGCATGTCCGGTATCTTCGGACAGACTGGCGAAGTCGATGCCCAGCAGCCCCATCGCCGCGGGCAGTTTTTCCTCGGCGGGCAGATCGAAAATGATCTGCTCGCCCGCTTCCACGGTAAGCCAGGCGTTCTGGCCGAGTTCGTGCTCGAGCTGTCCGGCAGCCCAGCCCGAATAGCCCAGCGTGACCAGCATCTTGGCCGGGCCGGCGCCCTTGCCCACGGCTTCGAGAATGTCTTTGGAGGTGGTGAGACCGAGGCTGTCGCGCACGTTGAGCGTGGAGTGCCATTCTCCCACCGGCTGGTGCAGCACGAAGCCGCGATCGGTCTGCACCGGTCCGCCGAAATACACCGGGATTTCGTGCAGCTGATGCGGTTCAAGCTTGAGATTAATGCGCTCGAACAGCGCATGCAGGCTGAGGTCGATCGGGCGGTTCACCACCACGCCAAGCGCACCCTGATCGTTGTGCTCGCAGATATAGGTGAGGGATTTGGCAAAATAAGGATCCACCATATTGGGCATTGCAATGAGGAAATGGTGGGTAAGATCGATCTCCACGACTGCATTTTAACCCTCCGGCGGCACATTCACAATTTCCGTTTGCGCCCAGCGCCGGCGCCCACCGCGATTTTTTCACAGGCGTTCACCGGACCTGCGACGAGCCGGAACAGCGGGTGCTGCACGGGACTTTCGACGCCCTTCCATTGCCGCAGCCAGTCGGCATTGCGCAGGCGCAGCTTCGCCTGCAGGTGTTGCCACTCGTAGGCAAGTTGCCCGCGGGTCTCGACTATTTTGACTTTGCCGCGTCCCGTGTCCGCGATCTTGGCTGCATCGAAGCGGTAGTTGCGTGCCAGCGATTCTTCGTGCACCGCGCGCAGATAGTGCGCGACCGCGGCGATCGGGTCGGACTGCGACCGGAAGCGCGACAGCTGCGGGTGATGGCGATAACCGACGGTCTTGCCCTGCAGCACCGCTTGCGCGAGCAATGCCTCGCGCCACAAGGCGACCAGCCCCTGCGCATCGAGGTATTTCGGATGCAGGGTCCAAAGGCGCATGCGCTCAGGCCTCGCGTCTCCAGCTGCGTGCAGTACGCATCGAACCGGCGGCTAGATATCCACCATTTCGAAATCTTCCTTGCGCGCGCCGCATTCCGGGCAGGTCCAGTTGATCGGCACGTCTTCCCAGCGCGTACCCGGGGCGATGCCCTCGTCGGGAGCGCCCGCAGCTTCGTCGTAGATCCAGCCGCAGATGAGGCACATCCAGGTCCTGAATTCAATGCTGTCTGCTGCTGCGGTCATGTCCTGGGCCCGGGTTTGGGTTAAAATAGCGCCGCATCTTACCCTGTTGCCACGGCTAGTTCCAGCGCGGCGCCCACCATGCCCGCCTCCCTGCCCCCCATCGTTCTCAGCTTCGCCGCCAGCGACCCTACCGGCGGCGCCGGAATCCAGGCCGACCTGCTGACGCTGTCGAGCATGGGCTGCCACGCGCTCACCGTAATCACAGCGATTACGGTGCAGGACACCGCCGGCGTCGAGGACATGATGCCGATCGAGGCCGACTGGGTCAGCGACCAGGCGCGCGTGCTGCTGGAGGACATGCCAGTCGCGGCGTTCAAAATCGGCCTGGTGGGCAGCGTGGACAATTGCGCTGCGATTGCCGAAGTGGTGTCGGACTATCCCGACGTGCCATTGATCCTGGATCCGGTGCTGGCCTCGGGCCGCGGCGATGAAATGGCGACGGACGAACTGATCGAGGCCATGCGCGAGATGCTGATTCCGCAGACCACCATCATCACGCCCAACAGCCTGGAAGCGCGCCGCCTGGCCGACGACGGCAGCGACGAGGAGCGTACCCTCGAGGATTGCGCCAAGCGTATCCTCGAGATGGGTTGCGAGTACGTCCTGATCACCGGCACGCACGAGAACACGCCGCAGGTGATCAACACGCTCTACGGCCAGCAGGGCGTTATCCGCAGCGACAGCTGGGAGCGTCTGCCGGGCAGCTTTCACGGCTCGGGCTGCACGCTGGCTTCGGCCATCGCCGCGACGCTCGCGAATGGACTCGACGTTCCGGAAGCCGTGCGCGAGGCGCAGGAATACACCTGGCAGACGCTGAATTCCGGATTTCGGCCGGGCATGGGACAGCACATCCCGGACCGTTTCTTCTGGGCGCGCGAGGCCGAGGACGACGCGAAGAAGCCGGAGGATTGAACGGTGCAGCGCGTTTTCGCGGGCCTTTACGCAGTCACGCCGGACGAACCGCATACCGACCTGCTGGTGCGCAAAGTCGGCCTGGCGCTCGAGGGAGGTGCCGCGGCGCTGCAGTACCGCAACAAGACTGCCGGCGCGCAGCTGAAGCTGGAACAGGCGCGCGCGCTGGTACTGCTATGCCGCGCGGCCGGCGCCGCATTCATCGTCAACGATGATGTTGAACTTGCGCTCGAAATCGGCGCGGATGGCGTCCACCTGGGTGCGGAGGACGGCGATCTTGCGCAGGCGCGGCGGCGCCTGCGTCCGGGCATGCTGCTCGGCGCATCCTGCTATGACCAGATCGGGCTCGCTGCGGCCGCGGCGCAGGCGGGTGCGGATTATCTCGCGTTCGGCAGCGTGTTCAGTTCACCTACCAAGCCGGACGCGGTGCGCGCGCCGCTGGCGATTTTCGCCGAAGCGCGCCGGCGCTTTGCGCTGCCGCTGGTGGCGATCGGCGGCATAAACCTGCAAAATGCACCCCAGGCGTTCGCTGCCGGGGCCGATGCCGTGGCCGTGATCAGCGCGGTATTCGAAGCGGGCGACGTCGCCGAGCGCGCGGCCGCATTTAGCCGGCTTTATCAACAACAGCGGATGCAGCAGCAATGAGCAACGAATCCTTGTTTGCCCGGGCCCAGCAATACATTCCCGCCGGGGTCAATTCCCCGGTGCGCGCGTTTCGCGCCGTGGGCGGCGCGCCGCGCTTCATCACACGCGCCAAGGGCGCGCGCATGTGGGACGCCGAGGGCCGCTCCTATATCGATTACATCGGCTCCTGGGGGGCGATGGTTGTTGGCCACGCGCATCCCGAGGTGGTGGCCGCCGTGTGCGCCGCCGCCGAGAAGGGCTTTTCGTTTGGCGCGCCGACCGAGGCCGAAATCGAAATAGCCGAGCTGCTGTGCAAGCTGCTGCCGGGCATGGAGCTGGTGCGCCTGGTGAGTTCGGGTACCGAGGCCACGATGACTGCGCTGCGTCTGGCGCGCGGCCATACCGGGCGCAACCGCGTGATCAAGTTCGAAGGCTGCTATCACGGCCATGCCGACAGCCTGCTGGTGAAGGCCGGCTCGGGCGCGCTCACCTTCGGCCAACCGAGTTCTTCCGGCGTTCCGCCCCAGGTTGCCGCGGATACCCTGGTGCTCGATTACAACGATGTCGGCCAGCTCGAGCGCTGTTTCGCCGAGAGCGGCAAGGACGTCGCGGCGGTAATTGTCGAACCGGTGGTAGGCAACATGAACCTGGTCGCGCCCAGACCCGAGTTCCTGCACGGCATGCGCGAGCTGTGCACCAGGCATGGCGCAGTATTGATACTGGACGAGGTGATGACCGGCTTTCGCGTGGGGCTGACCGGCGCGCAGGGGCGCTACGGCATCCAGCCTGACCTCACTACGCTGGGCAAGGTCATCGGCGGTGGCATGCCGGTCGGCGCGTTCGGCGGGCGGCGCGAGATCATGCAAAAGATCGCGCCGCTTGGCCCGGTGTACCAAGCCGGGACGCTGTCGGGTAATCCGGTGGCGGTGGCCGCGGGCCTGGCGACGCTGAAGCTGGTGCAAGCCCCCGGCTTCTACGACAGGCTCAGCGCCAGCACGCAGACTTTGACCGACGGCCTGACTGCAGCGGCGAAAAAGCACGGCGTCGTGTTTTCCGCGCAGGCGATCGGCGGCATGTTCGGCATATATTTTCGCGCCAGCCCGCCGCAAAGCTTCGCCGAAGTCATGCAGTGTGACAAGGAGGCCTTCAACCGCTTTTTTCACGCCATGCTCGACCGCGGCGTGCACTTCGCGCCCTCGGCATACGAGGCGGGATTTGTGTCCGCGGCGCACGGCAGCGAAGAGATCGCCGCGACGCTCGGCGCCGCGGACGCCGTATTCGCGGTCATGAAAAAGTAGAGCGCGTTCGACGCGAGCCGCCGCAGCGAGCCGGGAGGCGGCGCCTAGCGGGCTTTCAGGTTGTCGCGAATTTCGCGCAGCAGTTTCACTTCCTCCGGCGGCTCCGCCGGAGCGGGCGGCGGAGCCGCCGCCTCGGCGCGCTTGAGCCTGTTGATCCAGCGCACCAGCATGAAAATGATGAACGCGAGAATGGCGAAGTTGATCGCGATGGTAAGGAAATTGCCGTAGGCAAACACCGGCACACCCGCTTTTTTCACCGCATCGAGCGTCATCGCCGTGCCGGACGGAACGGCTTTAAGCGCGAAGAAATAATTGGAAAAATCCAGGCCGCCGAGCACGCGTCCGACTACCGGCATGATCAGGTCGTTCACCGCGGAATCGACGATCTTGCCGAAAGCGGCACCGATGATCACGCCGACCGCCAGATCCATCACATTGCCCTTGAGCGCAAATTCCTTGAATTCCTTGAGCATGATTCAGATTCCCTTTTGATAATGAGTTCGGACAGACCGTCGCTGCTCCCGGCGCGGCGCATGAGCTAAGATCGCACACGGCGGCGGCCATGGCAAGAACGAGGGTGCCAATCGGCCGCGTTTTGACCCCCTTGGATTCGCCGCTGCGCGGCGGTCACCGATAATGCCGGCCGGGGTATGATTGCCGCACCGGCTTAAGGAGCGTGTAGACCTATGCTTGGAGCGCGTGCGCGCAATAAATCGGAGGCGGAGGCGGAGGCAGGGCCGCTGGAAATCTGGGCCTGGGCAATGTACGACTTTGCCAATTCGGGCTATACGACGGTCGTGATCACCGCGATATTCAACGCCTACTTTGTCTCCGTGGTGGCGGCTGGCGCGCCCTGGGCGACGTTTGCGTGGACCGCTGCGCTGTCGCTTTCTTACGCGCTGGTGATCGTGACCGCGCCTGTGATCGGCGCCTATGCCGACCTGCGCGCGAACAAGAAGCGGTTGCTCGCCGTTTCCACCGCCGGATGCGCGCTTGCCACCGCTGCGCTGGCGCTGGCCGGTCCCGGCGACATGGCGATCGCTGTAGTCTTCGTGGTCCTGTCGAATTTCTTCTTTTGCACCGGCTGCGACCTGATCGCCGCTTTCCTGCCGGAGCTCGCGCGCGGCAGGAATCTGGGCAAGGTGTCGGGATGGGGCTGGAGCCTGGGTTACGTCGGCGGATTGCTTACCCTGGGCGCCTGCCTGGCCTATGTGTCCCGGGCGCAGGCAGCGGGGCAGACGGCGGCGCAATTCGTACCTGTGACCATGCTCATTACCGCCGCGCTGTTTGCCGCGGCCAGTCTGCCCACCTTCGCGCTGCTGCGCGAGCGCGCCCTGCCGCAGCCGCGGTTGCCGGGAAAATCCCTGGCGGCTGCGGCTTTCGCGCGCCTCGCCGAAACCCTGCGTGACGCGGCGCTGTATCAGGACCTGCGCCGCTTCCTCTGGTGCATCGTGTTCTATCAGGCCGGCGTGCAGACGGTGATCACCCTTGCCGCGATTTATGCGCAGCAGGCGATGGGCTTCAATACCAGCGACACGCTGGTGCTGATCCTGGTGGTCAATGTGACCGCCGCGCTCGGAGCGTTCTTCCTCGGCAATGTGCAGGATCGCATCGGCCACGTCGCCACCATCGCGCTCACGCTCGGCGGCTGGATCGCGACGGTATTGATTGCCTGGGCGGCGGACACGCGGCCGCTATTCTGGATCGCGGCCAACCTTGCCGGCCTGTGCCTGGGCGCATCCCAGTCCGCAGGGCGCGCGCTGGTGGGCTATTTCAGTCCCAAGGCCCGCCGCGCCGAGTTCTTCGGCCTGTGGGGGCTCGCGACCAACCTGTCTTCCATTCTCGGCCCCATCACCTATGGCGCGGTGAGCTGGATATCGCAGGGCAACCATCGTCTTGCCATGCTGATCACCGGCGCCTTCTTCGTGCTCGGCCTGCTGATCCTGCACGGTGTCGACGCGCGCCGCGGCCGCCGCGCGGCGCTGAAGGGCGCTTGAGGCTTTAGGCGCGCCGCTGTGCGCGGCGGTCGGACGCTGCGCGCGGTGTTGATCAGCGCGATGTGGGTCATCGCCTGCGGGAAGTTGCCGACCTGGCGGCGGCGCTGTGCGTGTTCCCGATGAGCGCGCAGGCTTCGATCGTCAGCGGGATCGAAAACGCTCCTGTCGCTCAGGGCAACTGGGCCGAGGGCATGCGCGCGCGTATGGTTTCGCTGTAGCGTTGCAGAAACTCCGAATTGCGATTGCGCTCGTAGTACAGCGGCCGCGGCAGCATGGCGGCGAGCAGCGCCGCCTGCTCCGCGTCGAGGTTCGCCGCGCTCGTATTGTAATAGTGCCGCGCCGCCGCCTCGGCGCCGAACACGCCCTCGCCCCATTCGGCCACGTTAAGGTAGATCTCGAGTATGCGTTCCTTGTCCATGAGCAGTTCCAGCATTGAGGTTATGACGGCTTCCTGCCCCTTGCGCCACAGATTCTTCTCGCCGGAAAGAAACAGGTTCTTCGCCAGCTGCTGGCTGATGGTGGAGCCGCCGGCGACTACGCGCCCGCGTCGCTGGTTCTTTTCCATCGCCTTCTGTATGCCCTCCCAGTCGAAGCCGTCGTGCTCGGAGAACTTGGCGTCTTCGGCCACGATCACCGCGCGCTTCAACTGTTCGGAGATGCGCCCGTAGCTCACCCAGCGCTGCTTCAGCGCCGCGCCAGGATTTTTTTCGCGCATGTGCTCCAGCCGCGTCTGCATGAAGCTTGTGTTCCCGGGGTTGTGCCCGACCCAGTACCAGATATGCGCTGCGAACCAGCCTTGATAGAGCAGCAGGGCGATGAACAGCACGCCTAGCGTATAGCTGAACGCTTTCCACAGCGCCGCCAGGGTCCGCCTGATGGATTTGAGGATCATTGCGGAACACCGGTTTGCATGCGCGCGCGCGCGCTCGGGCAGCGCCCGCGCCGGAATTCGCCGGGCAGCAGTTCAGTCACGCTGCGCCTCGCGCAGCAGCCTCAGCACGGCGCTGCTGTCCGGGCGCACCCCGCGCCAGATGAGAAAGGATTCGGCCGCCTGTTCCACCAGCATGCCCAGGCCGTCGGCAAGCAGCGCCGCGCCCTCGCCCCGGGCAAACGCCAGGAACGCCGTTTCGCGATCGCCGTACATCAAGTCGTAGGCGAGCGCACCGGGTGCGAACACTCCCGTCGGAAGCGGCGGCACCGCGCCCGAAAGGCTGGCCGAGGTAGCGTTGATGACGAGGTCGAATTGTGCGCCGGCGAGGGCTGCGTAGCTGCGCGCCGCGAGCACGCCGCCGGCGTCTCGCGCCAGTTGCTGCGCCTTTTCCAGACTGCGGTTGGCGAGCACGAACTGCGCCGGATGCTGCGCTCGCAGCGGTTCGATCACGCCGCGCGCCGCGCCGCCCGCGCCGAGCAGCAGCAGTCGCCGCCCGGCAATGGTGCAGCCGAGGTTGTGCACCAGATCGCGCACCAGCCCGGCGCCGTCGGTGTTGTCGCCGACGATCGCGCCGGCATCGAATTTCAGCGTGTTCACCGCCTGCGCCGCGCGCGCGCGCGCGCTCAGCTCGGTGGCGTAGCGGAACGCCTCTCCCTTGAATGGCAAAGTAACGTTGAGACCGCGTCCGCCGCGCTCGCGAAAGGCCTCGGCAGTTGCCACGAATGCGTCCCTGGGCGCGAGCAGCGGTCCATACGCGATATCCTGCCCGGTCTGGCGCGCGAACTCGGCGTGTATGCGCGGAGATTTGCTATGCGCGACCGGGTTGCCGATGACGCCGTATTGGTCCGGCATGACGCGATCTCACTCCCCTAGCAATTTGTCGCCCGGCGCGAAGGTCCAGGTGCGGGTAATCACGAGAATGTCGGTATCGCGCCTGATGTTGGCCGGAAAACGCGCGTAGGGTGCGGCCATCCTCACGATGCGTTCCGCCGCGCGGTCGAGCACCTGGTGCCTGGACGAGCGTACCACTTCGACCTTTTCGAGGCTGCCGTCGGACTTGATCGCGACGGTCAGCACCAGGCTGCCATAGACCTTGCCGCGCGCGTCGTCCGGGTAATTCAGATTGCCGACGCGCTCCACCTTGAGGCGCCAGTCCTCTACATACTGCGCAAAACGGTATTCCTGCGCACTCGACCCGATGAATCTCCTGCGCGGGCGTTCCTGATACTCCTCGGTCTGGCGCGCGATCTGCGCTTCGAGGCGCGCGATCGCGAGCGCGCTGGTGGCGAGTTCCTGTCCCGAAACCTGCGGCTGCTGCGCCTCGGCCGGGACCACGGCCTTCGGCTGCTCGCTCACGGCGAGGCTCTTTTGCGCCTGCAGCCGCGTCATCATTTTCTGTTGCTGCGCTTCGAGCTCCTCGACGCGGCGCGCGGCGCGCTTGACCTCCGTTCCGGGCTCGGTCTCCTTCAGCACCGGCAGCGGCGTTTTGGCGCGCCGCTTTTCGTCGGTATTCCCGCCGCCGTCGAGATTGGTCTGCGCCAGCACTTTCGCATTGACCGGCCGTTCCCGCGTCTTGCTGTTGACCAGCACTACTTCGAGCGAGGGCGCGACGAACTTGTCGTGAATAATCTCGGGCAGGCGAAAATGAATCGACAGCACGACTGCATGCAGGAAGATGGACATGCCCAGTGCAAGCGTGAAACTGCGCGACGAAGGTTCCATGCCGGCCATGAATCCTGGCCAGCGCATGCGCGCCGGATCTAGCCAATCTACGCGTTGCAATGAGACCTCAAATACTCTTGAAATCAATGTATTCTATGTTATTCCGGAGAATTTATCTTAACTTTGTTCCCAGTCCTCTGCCGAGCCCTTATAGCGCGCGCTGACCGAGTTGTCGATCAGGTCTACCGCTTCGATTTCAAGCAGCACCCGGCTGCCTATTTCCAGTTCCGGCAGCGAGGCCACCCGGGCATAGAGCGGAATGCCCTCGAACTTCACCAGCTTGTCGCGCAGCACCTGCGCGCGCGCCAGCGTCACCTGCTCCTGCAGCAGCCAGCGCAGGCACCAGTAGTGCTCCATCTTGCTCTGGAATTGATCGTAGGCGGCATAGGTAAGTTCGAACTCGCGCATCGCCGCTTGCAGATCGGCTGAATTCTTGCCGAAATGCGGCGCCGTTCCCGAGAGGCAGGCCAGCAGCTGCCACTGGTTGAGCAGGTCGATGTAGCGGCGCAGCGGCGAGCTTGCCCAGATGTAATGCGATACGCCCAGTCCCTGATGTGGCGAGGCCACAGTGGTCATACGCACCTTGCCGTTGGACTGGGTGCGGTAGATGGCGGGTACGCCGCGATCGGCCAGCAGCCTGCCCCAGTTGTTGTTGGCGCTGATCATCAGCTCCGCCACCAGCTTGTCCAGCGGCGCGCCGCGCCTGCGCTCGACGATGCTGACGCGTTCGTTCTCGACATAGAAGTTGTAGTCGACGCGGTCGGGCTGCGTCGCGGGCTTGCCGCGCGCCGCCTCCAGCTCGAGCGAGAGTTGCCACAGGAAGAACAGCTCGGCTTCGAACGGCAGTGTGCCGCGTTCTTCGCCGGCGAGAAAGGCCGCGTCCAGCGCCTCTACCTGATGGTGGCGCAGATTGGCGGCGATCTTGATGCGCTCGACGCGGGTCTCCTGCCCTTCGACCAGATGCGACAGCGGATTGATGTCCAGATACAGCGACACCGCGGGGCATTCACGGCCCTCGGCCAGGGTATAGCGCTCGATGACCTGCGGCGGCAGCATGGTGATTTTGCGCCCGGGAATGTACGCCGTGGACATGCGCGCGCGCGCGATGCTGTCCAGTTCGGACCCCGGTGCAAAACCCAGTCCTGGTGCGGCGATGTGGATGCCCACGCGATAGCGCCCGTTGGCCAGCCGCGTGAGCGAAAAGGCGTCGTCGATTTCGGTGGTGCTGGCGTCGTCCAGGCTGAACGCGGCCACCGCGGCCAGCGGCAATTCAGGCGGCTCGCCGGCGCCGATATCGGCCGAAAATCCGCCGTCGCCGGCGTAGTGCTCGAACAGGAACGCGCCCAGATGATAGTCGTGGCTCGAGGGCAGCGCGCCGGCGCGTTCGAACAATTTCGCCGCTGACACTCCGCTGGACTCGCAGGCGAGTTCGAGCGCCTTGGTTTCGATGCGGTTGCGATCAGGGCGGTACAGCAGCTGCGGCAAAATAGCGCGCAGCGGCGCGGGAACGCTGCCGCGCTGCAACTCTTCGGCCCAGGAGCGGACCTGCTCCTCCTGCAGCCGTCTCCTTTCCACGCCCGCAAGCGCCGCCTTGAGCGTGTCGGCGGGTGCGGCGCGAAAGCGACCCTTGCCCTTGCGGTAAAAATACATCGGCGCCGACTGCAGTTTGACCAGAATGGCGGCGGCCTCCACTGCGCTCGGCGCGTGGCCGCAATATTCGCGCGCCATTTCGGCAAAGCCGAACTCTGCTTCGCCGCAGCACTCCCAGAGGAAATCGGTATCTATTTCCGCCGCCAGCATTTCCGCGCTGCCCATGAATTCGGCCAGCGGCGGCGCCTCGAAGTGCAGCAGCACGTTGGCCGCCTTGATCTTGCTGCGCTTTCCGTGCACGGCTTCGACCTGCAGCGAAGAGTCGCTCTCGGCGAGCACGGCGCCGACCTTGAAGGAGCTGGTCTCTTCGTACAGCACGTTCATGGGATCAAAGCCGGGGGAATATGGAGTTGTTCTGGCGCCGTCGCGCCCGACGAGCGGCGTGCAGGCGCAGCGTCAGGGCCGCGACCGTCTGGCCGCGACGGAGCGAAATTATACTCCAGCCGCAGCGCTTCACCCCGGCGCAGGCACGCTCCAAGATTCTGTAACAAAACGAGGGGATACGCCCCGAGCGGCGCTGTGCCCGCGCTCGTCGCTATGCGATACTTGGCAATTGGCACGGCATGGACGGAGGAAAACATGCAGGCAATCGATGTAGCGATCACCGAAGTCGGTCCGCGCGACGGGCTGCAGAACACCACGAGCTTCATGCCGACGGCGGCAAAAAAGGCCTGGATCAGCGCCGAAGCGGCGGCCGGCGTGCGTGCGATCGAAGTCTGCTCCTTCGTCCCGGCGAAGCTCATTCCCCAGTTCGCCGACGCCGAGGAAGTGCTGGCCCACGCAAACTCAGTGACCGGGCTGACCGCGGTGGTGCTGGTGCCGAACCTCAAGGGCTGCGAGCGCGCGCTCGCAGCCGGCGCGCGCCGCGTGATGGTGCCGATTTCCGTGTCCGAGGCGCACAGCATGAGCAATGTGCGCAAGACCAGCGCGCAGGCGATCGGGGAATTCGCGCGCATGGCCGAACTGGTCCGGGCCCAGCCTGCCGAACGGCGCGCGCAGCTCGTCGGCGCCTGCTCGACTGCATTCGGCTGTTCGCTGCAGGGCGCGGTAGCCGAAAGCGACGTATTGCGGGTTGCGCTCGCGCTGCGGGCGGCCGGCGCCGACGCGATCACCTTGGCCGATACCGTCGGCTACGCCAACCCGGAACAGGTAAAACGCCTGTTCGGCAAGGTACGCAAGGCGATCGGCGAGGACTGCGCGATCGAGGCGCATTTCCACAACACCCGCGGTCTCGGACTGGCCAACGCGCTCGCCGCCTACGAGGCGGGCGTGCGCCATTTCGACAGCACCCTGGGCGGGCTTGGCGGCTGTCCGTTCGCACCTGGCGCCTCGGGCAACGTGGTGACCGAAGACATGGTGTTCATGTTCGAGTCCATGGGGGTGAAAACCGGCATAGACCTGGCCAAGCTGATCGAAGTGCGCCAGACCGCATTCGCCGCCCTCCCCGGCGCCGAACTCTATGGGCACATTTCGAAGGCCGGCCTGCCCAAGGGATTCGAAGCCTCCGCGCAGGCGGCTTGATCTGACGCTCCCGGCCGGCGTCAGTCCGGCTTCAGCCCGGCGAATTCCAGGATCAGCGGGATGTGCTCGGGGAAACTCCGGAAACTGTGGTCGCCGCCCGCGATAATGACCTGGCGCGCGTGCAGGTATTTTTCCGCCGCCTGGCGATAGTCGAGCACTTCGTCGCCGGTTTCCAGTAGGAGCAGATAGCGCTCCGGCCGTACCGTGGGAAGGTATATTTTCCGCCACTGGCGCAGATGCTCTTCGGTCAGCTCGTATTGCTGCTGCGTGTAGAGATTGCGCTGCGTGCCCAGATAGGCGCGCAGGTCCTCGTGCGGATATACCGCCGGGTTGATCAGGACCGCGCGCAGATCATGGCGTTCGGCGAGGTAGGTGGCGTAGAAGCCGCCGAGCGAGCTGCCGACCAGGGTGACGGCGCCGCGCACCTGGCGCGCAATCTCGGCCTCGACCATGTCGATCGCGCGCATTCCCGCGACCGGCAGCGCCGGACAGCAATAGTGCCCGCCCAGCCCGCGCTCCTCCAGATAGCGCTTGAGCAGCTGCGCCTTGTGCGAGCCGGGCGAGCTGTTGAAGCCGTGCAGATAGATCAGCATGTCAAAGCGACACCGCTCCCCGACCCAGCTCGATCACGCGCCCGGACACGAAAATGCTTCCGGACGCGTCCACATTCAGGCGCAGGCGGCAGGGCCGGCCGACGCGGTCGCCCTGATAAATCGTGCGCACCAGCGGCAGCGGCGTTTTGGCGGCGAGCATCCAGCCGCCGAGATTGGCACAGGCCGAACCGGTGCCCGGGTCCTCCTCGATCGATCCGGGGCGTTTGCTGAAGAAAAAGCGCGCCACAATTTGCTCGTCGCCGGTGTCGGCCCAGACATAGATTTTCACCATGCCGCCTTCGTTGGCATGGCGCTGCGCCAGCCGCGGATCGGGCTGGCAGCGCGCCACCGCATCGGGCGAGGCCAGCGGCACCAGCAGCTGTTCGTTGCCGGTGTTGACCCAGAGCGGCCGCTCGCCCAGGTCGGCCATGGCGAGGCCCAGCATGTTCGCCAGGCCGTCGCGCGTCAGCCGCGCCGGGCGCGTCTTCGCCGCGTTCGCCCGCAGCGTGAACACGTCACCGGCGGCGCTCACCGGGATGACGCCGGCATGCATTTCCAGGCTGAGCGCGTCGCCGCAGCTATGCAGTGCGCGCACCACATAGGCGGAACCCAGCGTCGGGTGTCCGGCGAACGGCATTTCAGCCGCCGGCGTAAATATGCGCACGCGCGCGTTCGCGAGTTCGGACGGCAGCAGGAAAGTGGTTTCGGAAAGATTGAATTGCAGCGCGAGCGCCTGCATCGCGCTCGCCTCCATGCCGCGGGCGTCCTCGAACACGGCGAGCGGATTGCCGGCGAGGCGTTCCTCGGCGAATACATTGACGATGCGGTAGCGGTATTCAGTACTCATTGTGCTTTGCGGGCCGGATACCCGTCTCGATAGCGTGCGTCGGGCGCATTGCGTCCAGCTCCTCTAAGTCGGCGGCCCTTTTGACGATTCCTAGGGTGCGCGTTTTTCCCCGGCATGGAGCCGGGCCAGCAGCTTCTCGTGTATGCCGCCGAAGCCGCCGTTGGACATGACCAGCACCTGGTCTCCCGCCCGCGCTTCGGTGCAGATCGCTGCAACCAGCGCATCGAGATCCTCGCAGCAGACCGCACGCGCGCCCAGCGGGGCGAGGGCAAGCGCCGGATCCCAGCCCAGATTGGCACTGTAGCAAAAGACCAGATCCGCTGCGGCCAGACTGGCGGGCAGCGACTGCTTCATGATTCCCAGTTTCATCGTATTGGAGCGGGGTTCGAGCACCGCCAGGATGCGCGCCGAGCCGACCTTGTGTCGCAGGCCGGCCAGCGTGGTCGCGATGGCCGTGGGGTGATGGGCGAAATCATCGAACACGTCGACCCCCGCCGCGGTGCCGCGATGTTCCATGCGGCGCTTCACGTTTTCGAAGCGCGTCAGCGCCGCGCAGGCCGTGGCCGGATCGACGCCGGCGTGGCGGGCGGCCGCGATCGCGGCTACCGCATTGGAGCGGTTGTGCTCCCCGAGCAGGCGCCAACGCACCCTTCCCAACTCCTCGCCGGCTAAACTGACGCGAAAGGATTCTGCGTCCAGCGCCTCGGCCTGCCAGCCGGCGCCGCTACCGAAATGCTCCACCGGGGTCCAGCAACCGCGAGCCAAGACCCGAGCCAACGCGGCATCCGCAGCGTTCACTAAAAGCCGACCTGATCCTGGAATAGTGCGCACGAAATGATGAAATTGCTGCTCGATAGCGTCAATATCACCGAAGATGTCGGCATGATCGAACTCAAGATTGTTCAAAACAGCGGTTCTTGGGTGGTAATGCAGGAATTTAGAGCGCTTATCGAAAAACGCGGTGTCGTATTCGTCTGCTTCAATCACGAACAACTCGGAATCGCTCAGACGGGCGGAGTTGCCGAAGTTCTGCGGAACGCCGCCGATCAGAAATCCAGGCCGTTTGCCGGCGGCCTCGAGAATCCAGGCAAGCATTGCAGAAGTCGTTGTTTTGCCGTGTGTTCCTGCAACCGCAAGCACCCACTTCGCGTGCAGGATGTTGTCCGCCAGCCATTGCGGCCCCGAGCAATAGCGCTCGCCCCGGTCAAGGATTGCTTCAATCAGCGGGTTGCCGCGCGCAACAACGTTGCCTACAACCCACAAATCGGGGCGCAGCCCGATCTGGTCGGCTGCGTAGCCTTCGATCAGGGCGATGCCCTGCGCCTCGAGCTGGGTGCTCATCGGCGGATAGACATTGACATCGCAACCGGTCACCTTGTGGCCCGCCTGGCGCGCGATTGTTGCCAGGCCGCCCATGAAGGTGCCGCAGATGCCGAGGATATGGATATGCATGTGATGCCGGATGCGGTGATCTATGTAAAGCGGACCAGGGGGCGGTTCCAATGGAAGGCATGCCTCAGCTCATGCTCCCCCGGCTCTACCGTGACGATGCGACCGTCGTTACCGTGTCTAGCCGAAGGGCGCGCAGTTCGCGGCAGCTTCGACAGTGTTAGCCTCCGAATGCGCCACCAGTCTGTAGTTTACCGTATTTCGCTGCCTGCCCCGCTGCGCTATTATTTCAACATGCCTACGCGCGGAGTGCGGCGATGCCCAAGGAGCAGAAGTTCAAGCAACAACATATGCGCGCGCGGATCGCGGCGGTCGCAGCGCGCATCATGGCAGAGGACGGTATCGAGGATTTCGCCATGGCGAAGCGCAAGGCGGCGCGGCAGCTTGGCGCAGGCGAAACCCAGTCTCTGCCCACCAACGACGAGATCGAAGCCGAACTGCGCGTGTACCAATCCTTGTTTCAGAGCGAAGAACAGCGTGAACGCCTGCGCTTTCTGCGTGCTCAGGCGCTCGCGGCGATGGAGCAGCTCGCGGATTTCAAACCCTATCTCACCGGACCGGTGCTGAAAGGCACGGCGGCGCGCTACGCCGACATCGATCTGCAGGTATTCGCCGACAGCGGCAAGGAACTGGAGATATTCCTGCTGAACCGCAACATACCCTACCAAACCTCGGAATTGCGCCATTTCAGCGGTAACCAGGAACGTGCAGTAAGCGTGCTCTCCCTGGACTGGCAGGGTACGCCTGTCAGGGTGGCCATTTACTGGGCGGGCGACGAGCGCCGCAGCGTTAAGACCTCAATACTGGGCCGCCCGCTGGAACACGCAAACCTGGATGCCGTTAGAACTCTGGTTGCCGGCGGCGAATAGAAGGCCACCAGGCCGCCAAATTCGCGGCGGTAGCAGCTGCGCTGGCTCAGGAGCGCGGGAAAATATCAGGACCCGACTTTTTGGCCATCTGGTGTTAGCCCGGCCCTGAGAATCCACAAAAACGACGACGACATGCTCGTAAATGTATCTAACTGCGCCTAAAAAGGTCGTAATCATCGCGTAACTTGCAGTTATAAGCTATCCTTAGGCAATGAACATTCGAACTGGACATGTCTTGGTGACCGCCACCACAAAAACGCCCGTCATCGACAAGGAGCCAGGCAGACGGGGAGGTGCGCCGGCGCTTGTGGCGGCGTTGGACCGGGCACGGCGGACAGGTATCGCGTCGACAGGCGCTTTGACGCAAATCACGCCCGGCATTGTGCCGGCCTACCTGCTCCGATCAGACCACGTGTGCTTGTAGTTTACAGGCACAACTTCGCTGAAAAACTGGACATTTAGCATCGATTTGCGGCAAACTTGCAGATATGCCAAAAAACCTCCCAGGCGCGCCTGCGTCCGTAACCGCGATCAGAACGCGGCAGCGTGGGGAAAAAATTCTGGTTCTGCACGGCCCCAATCTGAATCTGCTGGGCACGCGCGAACCGGAGATCTACGGACTCGAAACCCTGGCCGACATTAATCGCCGGCTGGTCGTACTGGGCAAGGCTGCCGGCGCGGATGTCAGTTGCTTCCAGAGCAACCATGAGGGTGAGCTCATCGATCGGGTGCATTTGGCGAAAAGGCAGGGTGTCACCGGTATTGTCATCAACCCCGCTGGCTATACCCATACCAGTGTGGCGCTGCGCGACGCCCTCGCCGGTGCAGCGATCCCGTTCGTCGAAGTGCATCTTTCCAACATCTACGCCCGCGAGCAGTTTCGCCGCCATTCTTATTTTTCCGATCTGGCTGACGGAACGATCTGCGGGCTCGGCAGCCGGGGCTACGAACTGGCGCTGCAGGCGATTCTGCGCCAAGGCTGACATCGCATTCCGGCGCGCCGGGCGCTCGCCGCGCAGCAAGGAGATACCGCCATGGATTTGCGCAAGCTGAAGAAACTGATCGACCTGGTGCAGGAATCCGGAATTTCCGAGCTGGAAGTTACCGAGGGCGAGGAGAAGGTCAAGATCGTCAAGAGCGGCGGCTCGAGCACCGCTTACGCGGCCCCGCTCCAGGTGTTGGCTCCGATGGCATCCGCGGCACCCGCGGCCTCCCCGGTGGCGGGACCCGAGGAAATCCAGGGTCACGCCGTCAAGTCGCCCATGGTCGGCACGTTCTACCGCTCGCCCTCCCCCGGCGCCAAGCCCTTTGTGGAGGTGGGCGATGCGGTCAAAACGGGCGACACAATATGTATTATCGAGGCGATGAAGTTGTTGAACGAGATCGAGTGCGATGAAGACGGCGTGGTTAAGGCGATTCTCGCTGAGAACGGCCAACCGGTCGAGTATGGCGAACCTTTGGTGGTCCTGGAGTGACGGGAAAGGCGCGAACAGCGGCGGCCAAGGGAGGATTTCCCGCGCCGGCGGCGTGTGCGTCTGGTGGCGCGCAAGCGGAACGGGTTCAGAAGTATGTTTAAAAAGGTACTAATCGCCAACCGCGGCGAAATCGCCCTGCGCATCCAGCGCGCCTGCCGCGAGCTCGGGATCAAGACGGTGATGGTGCATTCGGAAGCCGACAGCGAGGCGAAATACGTGAAGCTCGCCGACGAATCTGTATGCATCGGCCCCCCCGCGTCGGCGGCCAGCTATCTCAATATTCCGGCGATCATCAGTGCGGCGGAAGTGACCGATTCCGAAGCCATCCACCCCGGCTACGGTTTTCTCTCCGAAAACGCCGACTTCGCCGAGCGGGTGGAGAAAAGCGGTTTCGTCTTCATCGGCCCGCGACCCGAAACCATCCGGCTGATGGGCGACAAAATCAACGCCAAGGCGGCGATGGTCAAGGCCGGCGTCCCCTGCGTTCCGGGCTCCGAAGGCCCGCTGCCGGAGCAGAACGACGAGATCGTAAAAGCGGCGCGCAAGGTCGGTTACCCGGTGATTGTCAAGGCCTCGGGCGGCGGCGGCGGGCGCGGCATGCGCGTGGTGCACACCGAGGCAGCGCTGCTGGCGGCGGTGAATCTGACGCAACAGGAGGCGCAGGCCGCGTTCGGCAATCCCGCGGTATACCTCGAAAAATTCCTGGAAAATCCACGCCACATCGAAATTCAGGTGCTGGCCGACGAATTCAAGAACGCCGTCTATCTGGGCGAGCGCGACTGCTCGATGCAGCGCCGGCACCAGAAGATCATAGAAGAGGCGCCGGCGCCGGGGATGACCGAGCGCCAGCGCGTGCGCATCGGCGAGCGCTGCGCAGAGGCCTGCCGCAAGATCGGCTATCGCGGCGTGGGCACGTTCGAGTTTCTGTACGAGGGCGGAGAGTTCTTTTTCATCGAGATGAACACGCGCATTCAGGTCGAGCACCCGGTGACCGAGATGATCACCGGCGTGGACCTGGTGCAGGAGCAGATTCGCGTCGCCGCCGGCGAAAAGCTGCGCCTGCGCCAGCGCGACGTGGTGCTGCGCGGCCATGCCATAGAGTGCCGCATCAATGCCGAGGACCCGTTCAAGTTCACGCCCTCGCCGGGGCGCATCACCTCGTATCATCCGCCGGGCGGACCCGGTATCCGCGTCGACACGCACATTTATCACGGTTATTTCGTGCCGCCGAACTACGATTCGCTGATCGCCAAGGTCATCGCCTACGGGGCCACGCGCGATCAGGCGCTGCGCCGAATGCGCATCGCCCTGTCCGAGATGGCGGTGCAGGGCATCCAGACCAACATTCCGCTGCACCAGGAACTGCTGCTGGACGAGCGTTTCGTCAAAGGCGGCACCAGCATTCACTATCTGGAGCAAAAGCTCGCGCAGCAGAAGCTCGAGAAGGGCTGATCCCCTGTCCTGGGTATCGCTCATGGTGCAAACTGATGCGCGCGTCGCCGATGAACTGAGCGATGCGTTGCTCGAGCAGGGCGCGCTGTCGGTCAGCCTGGAGGACGCAGCCGCCGGCAGCGACGCGGAGTCTCCGCTGTACGGCGAACCCGGCATGCCGGTCGAGGCGGCCTGGCCGCGAAGTTTGGTCAACGCGCTGTGCGCGCAGCATCTGGATCCGGCGCGGCTGCTCGCCGCCGCCTGCGCGCGCATCGGCCTGGCGCCGGTGCCGCGATTCCGCCTGGAGCCGGTCCCCGAGCAGGACTGGGTGCGCCGCAGCCAGGCGCAGTTCAAACCGATCCGCATCTCCGAGCGCTTGTGGATCGTTCCGTCCTGGTCGACTCCGCCCGATCCGGGGGCGACCAACCTGGTGCTCGATCCCGGCCTCGCTTTCGGCACCGGCAGCCACCCCACGACGCGGCTGTGCCTGCAATGGCTGGAGCGCACGATCACGGGAGGCGAGCGCGTTTTGGACTACGGCTGCGGTTCGGGTATATTAGCCATCGCCGCGCTGCGGCTGGGCGCAGATGCAGCGCTCGGCGTCGACGTGGATCCGCTGGCGCTGCCTGCGGCGCGCGACAACGCGCTGCGCAACCGGGTTGACGCCCGCTTTATCGACACGGAGACGGCTAGTGATTTCCAGGCGGACCTCGTGGTCGCTAACATCCTCGCCAATCCGCTGATCCTGCTTGCGCCGCTGCTAGGCGGGCATACGCGCAGGGGCGGGCGCATTGCGCTGTCGGGCATACTCGAGGCGCAGGCCACCGATGTCATGCGGGCTTACGCGCCGTGGTACGCAATGTGCATCTGCGAACGCGACGCGGACTGGGTGTTGCTTGCGGGCCGACGCGCGTGATTACCCAGTGCCCGTCCTGCCGCACCCATTTTCGCGTACACGCCGACCAGCTCGCTGCGCGCGCGGGGCAGGTGCGCTGCGGCAGATGCAGCCGGATATTCGATGCGCTGGATTACCTGATCGAGGAAACCGCCGCGCCGCGCGAGCCGGCCGCGGGCGAATCCGCCGTGGCGCTTGCCGCAGCGGCGCCCGCGCCGATTGCGCTCGAGTCTAAGACTACGCAAGCCTTACCGGCGGTCGCCGCCGCGCCGCCGGTCGCACTTGCTGCAGGTGCCAAGTCCGCGCCCGAAACGGCGCCGGCTGCGGACGAGCCCGCCCATGCCGCGCTGTCCGATTTCACGCTGTTTGAGCCGCCGGGCGCCGCGCCCGCAGAAGTCGCCGCGACAGCAGGCGCATTCGATTTCGGCCCGGACGCAGCAGCGGATCCGGCAAAGCGCGCCCGCCGCTGGCCATGGCTGCTGGGCGCGCTCCTGTTGCTCTTATTGTTGCTCGCGCAGGCGGCGTACAACTATCGCAGCACGCTCATCGTGCTGTTCCCCCAGGTGAAGCCCTATGCGGCGACGCTGTGCGCGAATCTCGGCTGCGACCTGCCGCTGCCGCGGCGCGTGGAATTGATCAGCATCGAAGCGTCGGACCTGCAGGCGGACACGACGAATCCCAATGTCATGGTGTTGTCGGCGACGCTCAAGAACCGGGCCATTTTCGACCAGCAGCTGCCGCTGCTCGAACTGACGCTGACCGATGCCCAGGACCAGCCGTTGGTACGGCGCGTGCTATCGCCGGGCGACTATATCGGCAAAAGCGCCAATGTTACAGTCGGGTTTGCCGCGAGCAGCGAAATCGCAGTCAAAGTATTCATCGAAGGCTCGCAGATCAAGGCCACAGGCTACCGCCTGTACCTGTTCTACCCTTGAGAAACCGCGGCGGCGGGAGTACAGCTGGCCCGGCTTAGCGCAATCGCGCGGGGTTCCTTGTAATAGTTTCCGGGCAATCGAGAGACCAAATCGGGTATCCTCTGCGCTTTTCGCGGCACTGTGGACGTACGGTAACAGCGCTGGCAACTGGGAAAGTACAAATCATGCGCATCCTTCTGCTCGGCTCGATTGCCTACGACAACATCATGGTGTTCGAAGGACGTTTTCGCGAGCATATCCTGCCCGAACAGATCCACATGCTCAATGTGGCGTTCCTGGTGCCTGCCTTGCGGCGCGAGTTCGGCGGCTGTGCCGCGAACATCGCCTACAATCTGCGCCTGCTTGGCGGCGCGCCGCTGATAATGGCCACTGTCGGCGAGGACGCGGAGTCCTATTACCGGCGCCTGGACAGCCTCGGCATCGAGCGCACCCACGTGCGCGAAGTTGCCGGCACCTACACCGCGCAGGCTTTCATCACCACCGACCTGGACGACAACCAGATCACCGCGTTTCATCCGGGTGCGATGGACCATTCGCAGCTCAACAATGTCGCAGCGGCCGGCGTGGTCGACCTCGCCATCGTTTCTCCCGACGGGCGCGAGGGCATGCTGCAGCATGCGCGCGAACTCAAGGCGGCGAACATTCCGTTCGTGTTCGATCCCGGTCAGGGGCTGCCGATGTTCTCCGGAGCCGAGCTGCTCGATTTCGTGAAACTCGCGAGCTATGTGGCGGTCAACTCCTACGAGGGCAAGATGCTGGAAGAGCGCACCGGCGCATCGCTCGAGCAACTGGCGCAAGAGGTGAAGGCGCTGATCGTGACGCACGGTGCCCAGGGTTCGGAGATCTACGCGGAGGGTCAACGCCTGGAGATTCCCTGCGTTAAGGCAAAGAACATCGTGGATCCGACCGGCTGCGGGGATGCCTATCGCGCCGGTTTGCTGTATGGCATCGCGGCTGGCATGGACTGGCGCTCCACCGGCCAGCTGGCATCGCTCATGGGGGCGCTCAAGATAGGCGCGCGCGGCGGGCAAAACCACCGTGCTACGCGCGCCGAAATTGAGTCGCTCTATCGCCAGCATTTCAATGCGCAACTAGGATAAAAGGACACAATATGAAGACCATTGCAAAACTTACGATTTCCGTTGTCATCGTCGCATCGGCGCTTATCAGCGGCTGCGCCAGCACCAGTTCGGGCAGCGCCTACTCGAGCAGCCAGGCAGGGCATGAGCAGACCGTACGCATGGGCGTGGTCGAAAGCGTGCGTCAGGTAAGCATCGAAGGCACCAAGAACGGCGTCGGCACGCTTGCAGGTGGCGCGATCGGCGGCGTGGCCGGCAGCAATATCGGTGGTGGCAGCCGCGGCGGCGCCGTCGGCACCATCCTGGGCGCAATCGCGGGCGGCGTGGCTGGAAACGCGATCGAAGGGCACGCGAACAGGAGGCCGGGCCTGGAAATCACCGTCAAGCTCGAAAACGGCGAGTTGCGCGCCGTCACCCAGGATGCGGACGAGAGCTTCAGGCCCGGCGAGCGCGTGCGCCTGCTCTCCGGCAATGGCGTGACGCGGGTGACGCACTGATTGCGTGCCGAGTTTCGGGTTCCCGCTAAGTCGCGGATGCCGACCGGCGGCTAGTCCAGCGCGGCGCGCAGCCGCGCTGCATTCGCTTCAAGTTGTTCGCGCGGCGGGTTCTTCGCCGGCCAGGTGAGGCGCATGCCGTCCCGAGGGTGGCGCGGCACCAGGTGCAGGTGAAAGTGGAACACGGTCTGGCCCGCGGCGACGCCGTTGGCCTGGTATAGCGTCAGCCCGTCCGGCGCATAGGCCTTCTTCGCCGCTCGCGCCACGCGCGCCGCAGTGCTAAATACCGCGGCCGCCAGCGTTTCGTCCAGTCCGTAGATGTTCTCCACATGCGGCTTCACCGTTACCAGCATGTGGCCGGGGTTGACCGCGCCGATGTCCATGAAGGCGAGCGTCAGTTCGTCTTCATGCACCTTCGCGCACGGCAACTCCCCGGAAATTATCCTGCAGAAAACACATTCACTCATGGAGTGTCGCTCCAGTTGATGGATCCGAAGCTCATCGAAACCGCGTGAAACCTACGCCGCCGCGCGTCCGCTATTTTCCCGGCACCTGGCGCTGCGCGCACGCCACCTGAAACAGCTTGCGGTCCTCGAGGCGCACCGCGCTGAGGCTTCCTCCCCAGACGCAGCCGCTGTCCAGCGCCAGCAGATCCGGCCGCAACTTCAGCCCCAGCGTGGACCAGTGGCCGCAGACCAGCGTGTGATCGCGGCTGGCACGGCCAGGCGCATCGAACCAGGGAAAAAATCCGGCCGGCGCCTTGGCCGTCTCGCCTTTGGTGCGCAGCTCTATTCTGCCTTGCGCCGTGCAAAAGCGCATCCGCGCCATGGCGTTGACGATGACGCGCAGGCGATCCGCGCCGCGCAGCTCGTCGCTCCAGGTATCGGGTGCGTCGCCGTAGAGTTGCGCCAGGAAATCGCGCCAGCCATCGCCGCGCAGCGCTTCCTCCGCCTCCTGCGCCAGCGCACGCGCGGTCGCCACGCTCCACTGTGGCAATAGTCCAGCGTGCACCATCGCCCAGACGCCTTCGACGTGCAATAGCGGCCTCTGGCGCAGCCAGCCGAGCAGTTCGTCCCGGTCCGGCGCCGCAAGGACCGCGCCGAGCGTGTCGCTGCGGTGCATTTTCGCGTGGCCTGCCGCGACCGCGAGCAGGTGAAAATCGTGGTTGCCCAGCACCGTCACCGCGCGCTCGCCGAGATCTTTCACCAGGCGCAGGGTCGCGAGCGAATCCGGTCCGCGGTTCACCAAATCGCCGACGAACCACAGGCGGTCGCGTGAGCGCTCGAAACCGAAGCTGTCCGTCAGCCGCTGCAGCGCATCCGCGCAGCCCTGAATATCGCCGATTGCATAAGTTGCCATTGTTTCAGACAGCGCGGTCGAGCTTGCGATACTGGATGGCCTCGGCCACATGCGCGGCGGCGATCGCCTCGCTCCCGGCGAGGTCGGCGATGGTGCGGGCGAGTTTCAGCACGCGATGATACGCGCGCGCCGACAGGCCGAGGCGCGCGATCGCCTGCCTGAGCAAGCCCTCCGCGGCCGGCTCCGGTCGGCACCAGCGCTCGATCTCGCGCGTGGCAAGCCTGCTGTTGTTTTTGCCCTGGCGCTCGATCTGCAGCGCATGTGCGCTTGCGACGCGCGCGCGCACTGCACCGCTCGCTTCGCAAGCGCTTTGGCGCATCAGGTCTTCCTGCGGCACCGCGGAAACCTCGAGGTGGATGTCGATGCGGTCCATCAGCGGCCCGGAAATCCTGCCGCGATAACGCGATACCTGATCCGGCGTGCAGCGGCAGCGGCCGTTGAAATGGCCGAGATAGCCGCAGGGGCAGGGATTCATCGCCGCGACCAACTGAAAACGGGCAGGGAACTCGGCCTGGCGCGCCGCGCGCGAAATCTGCACGAATCCCGACTCCAAGGGACCGCGCAGGGTCTCGAGCACCCTGCGCTCGAACTCCGGCAGTTCGTCCAGAAACAGTACGCCATGATGCGCGAGCGAAATTTCTCCCGGCCGCGGATCGCTGCCGCCGCCGACCAGGGCGACGCTCGATGCCGAGTGGTGTGGCGAGCGAAACGGGCGGCGGCGAAACTGCTCGAGGCGAAACCCGCCCGAGCCCAGCGATTGCAGCGCCGCGGTTTCGAGCGCCTCGGTGTCGCTCATCGGCGGCAATATGCCGGGGAAACGCATGGCGAGCATGGACTTGCCGGTGCCGGGCGGCCCTGCCATGAGCAGGCTGTGCCCGCCGGCCGCCGCGACCTCCAGCGCGCGCTTGGCATGCGCCTGGCCTTTGACGTCGGCGAGATCGGGGTAGTCCGGCTGCGGCGCGCCGGCCGCCGGAGCGACGTAGGGCTCGAGGCTCTCCCGCCGCGCCAGGTGCGCGCATATTTCGAGCAGTGTCTTCGCCGGCAGGATGCGCGCGTCGCGCACCAGGCTCGCCTCCGCGGCGCTGGCACGCGGCAGCACGAAAGTGCGGCCGCAGCGATGCGCCGAATAGGTCATGGCAAGCGCGCCTCGAATCGGGCGCAGATCGCCGGTGAGCGAAAGTTCGCCGGCAAATTCGTAAGCGTCGAGCTCATTTGTTGGCAGCTGGCCGGAAGCTGCAAGTATGCCCAATGCGATCGGCAGGTCGAAACGCCCGCTCTCCTTGGGCAGATCGGCCGGCGCGAGGTTGACGGTGAGGCGTCGCGCGGGAAACTCGAAATGCGCATTCACCAGCGCGGCGCGCACCCGGTCGCGCGCTTCTTTCACCTCGGCCTCGGGCAGCCCCACGATGGTGAAACTGGGCAGCCCGCCTGACAAGTGGACCTCGACCGTGACCTCGGGCGCATCCATGCCGGTGAGCGCGCGGCTGTGGAGCACGGCAAGCGACATGCCGCTCAGCTGTTCGGCTTGGTCGCCCTGGCTTCGAACTCGGCTACCCGCGATTCCAGGACGCCGAGTTGTTCGCGCGCGCGGGTGAGCAGCCTGGCCTGGACATCGAATTCTTCGCGCGTGACCAGGTCCAGTCTGCCGAAAAAGCTGCTGAGCAGGGCGCGCAGGTTCTTTTCCACGTCCTTCGCCGGGCTCTGCGCCAGCAGCGCGCTGACCTTGCCGCTCAATTCCTCAAACAAGCGGTTTTGCTGCATGAACGTCTCCTGTCTGCTGTCGTTTTTCGAGTCTATCACGACGAATACAACGCGCCAGCGCAGCAGTCGGCTAATGGCACCCAGCCGGTGCAGGCAGAAATCACGCCGCACCAAGATGATGCATCGCATCGCATCCACGCTTCGACGCCGATCATAAGCTATTGAAATTCTGAGTAAAAAAAACTGGCACAAGGCGTGCTAAGGATTGACCGTCGGGTTCTTCTTCAACATTTGAAAAGGGGTATTTACTATGCGCAAACTTCTACTCGCTGCGGCGGTTACAGCTGCACTCTCTATGCCGCTGGCAACGTTCTCTCAGTCCGCTGCGGCCGCCGATCCGGCTCCGCCGTACACTCTGACCGGAAACTTCGGTCTGTACAGCCAGTACATATTCCGCGGACTGACCCAAACCAATCGAGACCCTGCGCTGCAGGGCGGGTTCGATTTGACACACTCCAGCGGGCTTTATGTCGGCACCTGGCTGTCGAACATCAGCTGGCTTACGGATACGCCTGCAGCAACCGGCTACACCAGCTCCAGTCTGGAGTGGGACATGTACGGCGGCTATCGCGGCACCTTCGGCAGCTCCGATTTCGGTTACGACGTCGGATTGCTCCAGTACTACTATCCGGGAAAACAAAACACCACCCTGTTCCCTGGAACCGTGAAGGCGGATACGCTCGAAGGCTACGGCGCAGTCTCCTGGAAATGGCTCAGCGCAAAGTATTCGTACAGCCTGGGCAGCAAGACTTTCGGTGTCGACAGCAGCCGCGGCACGTCGTATCTGGATATTTCCGCCAATTACCCGCTCACCGACAAACTGAGTCTGCAGGCGCACTATGGCAAGCAGAAATTCAAGGGCACGATTGCCGGGTCGGCCATCTCCAATGACGCCAATGCCTCATACGAGGATTACAAGCTTGGCCTGAGCTACGCCCTGCCCAAGGACTTCACCGTCGGCGCCTACTACTCCAGCACCAACATGACGGCTTTGCAGAAGGCGTTCTACACCAACGCCTCTGACAATCGCATGGTGGGCAAGGAAGCATTCACCGCCTTTGTGCAAAAGACATTCTAAGTTCAGCACCGGGCAGGATGCACTGCCCTCTTCCATGGGGAAACGCAATGAAACTAGTCACAGCAATTATCAAGCCGTTCAAGCTTGATGAGGTGCGGGAGGCCTTGTCCGCCATTGGCGTGCAGGGCATTACCGTAACCGAGGTGAAGGGATTTGGCCGGCAGAAAGGCCATACCGAGTTGTATCGCGGCGCCGAGTACGTGGTCGACTTTCTGCCCAAGGTCAAGATCGAGGCGGCGATCAAATCGGAAATGCTCGACCAGGCGATCGAAGCCATCGAAAAATCCGCCAGCACCGGCAAGATCGGCGACGGCAAGATTTTCGTAGTCGAGCTCGCGCAGGTCATACGCATACGCACCGGCGAGACCGGTGCGGAAGCACTCTAGGGAGAAGCACGATGAAAAAGCTTATAGCTCTACTCGCGTTGCTGGGCGCATGCGGCCTTGCGGCACCAGTGATCGCGCAGGACAAGCCTGCCGCCCCGGCAGCGGAAGCAAAGTCGGCTGAAGTGGCGCCGGCGGCCGCCGCGCCCGCTGCTCCGACTGCCGCGGCACCTGCAGCTGCCGCGGCAGCACCTGCAGCGCCGACCAAACCCGAACTCATCGATGCGTCGAAGATCAATTCGGGCGATACCGCGTGGATGCTTACAGCGACCGCGCTGGTGCTGATGATGACCATCCCGGGGCTGGCGTTGTTCTACGGCGGCATGGTGCGCAAGAAGAACGTGCTCGCCACGCTGATGCAAAGCTTTGCCATCACCTGTCTGGTTACGGTCATCTGGGTGATCGCGGGCTACAGTCTGGCATTTACCCCAGGGTCGGAATTCATCGGCGGCATGAGCAGGTTTTTCCTCTCCGGCATGACCTACATGAAGGAAGCCAACAAAGTCACCGTGAGCCATCTCGCGACGACGATTCCGGAATCGGTGTTCATAATGTTCCAGATGACCTTCGCCATCATCACCCCGGCGCTGATCACCGGCGCCTTCGCTGACCGCATGAAATTCTCCGCCATGCTCTGGTTCATGGGCTTGTGGTCCCTGCTGGTGTACTCGCCGATCGCCCACATGATGTGGGAACCGACCGGCAAATTCGCCGCCATGGGAATTCTCGACTTCGCCGGCGGCACCGTGGTGCATATCAACGCGGGTATCGCGGCATTGGTCTGCGCCCTGGTGCTGGGCAAGCGCGTCGGCTTCGGCAAAGAGGCGATGGCGCCGCACAACCTGGTGCTGACCGTAATCGGTGCGTCTTTGCTGTGGGTGGGCTGGTTCGGCTTCAACGCCGGTTCCGGCGTGGCGGCCGACGGACGTGACGGCATGGCGATGGTGGTTACGCAATTTGCCACCGCTTCGGCTGCGATGGCGTGGATGTTCACCGAGTGGCTGGCCAAGGGCAAACCGTCCGTTCTCGGCATCGCTTCAGGCGCGGTTGCCGGCCTGGTCGCGATTACGCCGGCATCCGGTTTCGTCGGACCCACCGGGGCCCTCATCATCGGCATCGCCGCGGGTGTGATCTGCTTCGTCGCGTCGACCTCCGTCAAGCGGGCGCTGGGCTACGACGACTCGCTGGATGCGTTCGGCGTGCACTGCGTAGGCGGGATCGTCGGCGCTTTGCTCACCGGCGTGCTCAACGTGAAGGAAATCAGCGGTGCCGACGGCAGTGTGATGACGCAGCTCTACGGCGTGCTCACAACGCTTGTATATAGCGGCGTGGTGAGCTTCATCATTCTCAAAGCGATCGACATGACGATCGGCCTGCGCGTCAGTACGGACGAGGAGCGTGAAGGCCTCGACCTCTCGCTGCATGGCGAAAAAGTGGAATGAGCGCGTAGTTCCGCCGGTGCGCGTGCTCCACTTGCGCAAAACGCGCACCGGTCAGGCGCAGAAACGGGAACGGGCACCTTCGGGTGCCCGTTTTCTTATTACATTTGTTTCAGCGCGCGCCCGGTACGCGACGGCAACCTGACCTCGCGAGTGAAGTCGGCAGTGCGATGACGCAGCGCCGCGAGCGCCTTGCGGCCCTTGGCCGTAAGAAATGGTTCGACCAGCAGCGCTATGCCTCCGGACACGTACCTGCCCAGGCTGAACCTGCCGCGCAATGCCCAGTGCTTCAGCGCCCAGGCGTGGCTGAAGCTCACGTATTGGTAGACCAGCAGGTATTCGTCGACCTGGCGCATGTAGCCGCTGGCGATGCACGCGCGCAGGCAGTCCTGCAGCAGGCGGTTGGTGCGCAGTTCTTCCTGTTTTACCAAAGTCCGGCGATCGGCGCGCAGCGACTTGGTCGAACGGTAGGCGAGTACGGTCGCATCGCGCAATCCGTCCACGATGCTGCAGTAGGCGCGCAGCGCCATGCACAGCCGCTCGACCGGATGCTTTATGCCTTCCAGGCGTGGCGGAATCTCCCTCTCGTAGGTCTCCAGTACCAACTTGAGCGAAAGCAGCAGCACGTCGTCCTTGTCGCCGAAATACTGGTAGATCAGACCGGTGCTGACTCCGGCCTCGCGCGCGATCTGGGAGATGGTGGTGGTGTAGTAGCCCTTGTCCGAAAACAGCTTTACCGCTGCGCGCAATATCTGGCCGCGCCGCTCCCCCACCAGCCTGGCGTCGGTAACCACGCTCGCCACGTGTCCCGGCAGCTTCATCGCGAACCCTCCGTCGCGCCGGCGCACGCCCGCCGATCGCCGGGCGCGGCGCAATCTGCGCGGCGGCGCTTCAATTGCCCTCGAACACCGGCTTCTGTTTGGCCACGAACGCGTTGTAGGCGCGCGTGAAGTCCTTGGTCTGCATGCAGATCGCCTGCGCCTCGGCCTCGGTCTCCAGCGCCTGTTCGATGGTCTGGGTCCACTCCTGGTGCAGGCATTTCTTGGTCATCGAATGGGCGAAATAGGGCCCCTCGGCGATTTCCTTCGCCACCGAGTGCGCGCGCTCCAGCAGCTTATCCTTGGGCACGATGTCGTTGTAATAGCCCCAGGCTTGGCCTTCCTGCGCACTCATCGCGCGTCCGGTGTAAAACAGTTCCGAGGCGCGGCCCTGCCCGATGATGCGCGGCAGAATCGCGCAGGCGCCCATGTCGCAGCCGGCCAGGCCGACGCGCACGAACAGGAACGCGGTCTTGCACTCCGGAGTGCCGTAGCGCAGGTCGCTGGCCATGGAGATAATTGCCCCGGCTCCGGCGCAGATGCCGTCGACCGCCGAAATGATCGGCTGGGGGCAGGTACGCATTTCCTTCACCAGGTTCCCGGTCATGCGGGTAAAAGCGATCAGTCCGGTCATGTCCATCTTGGTCAGCGGGCCGATGATTTCGTGGACGTCGCCGCCGGAGCAGAAATTGCCGCCTTCCCCGGTGAACACCACCGCGCGTACGTCTTCGGCGTACTGCAGTTTGTGGAACGTGTCGCGCAGCTCCGCATAGCTCTCCAGCGTCAGCGGGTTCTTGCGCTCGGGGCGGTTAAGCGTGATCGTGCCGACGCGGTCCTTGACTTCCCATTTGAAGTGCTGCGGGCGCCACTCGGCGGCTTTGAGCTTGTACATATGATTCTCCGTATGCGGTTGATGAAAGTCGTTCGCTTCAGCCGGCCAGGGTAAGTCCGCCGCTGACGCTGATGGTTTGTCCGGTGACAAATGCCGAGCGGCCGCTGGCAAAGAACAGCACGGCGTCGGCAATTTCCTCGGGCTTGGCCAGCCTGCCCATGGGCGTTACACGGACGAAGGCTTCGCGGATCTTTTCCGGCACCGCGGCCAGAAGCGGCGTATCGGTGGGGCCGGGACAGACGCAGTTCACGTTGATGTTGTAGCGCGCCATTTCGCGCGCCAGCGACTTGGTGAAGGCGATCGCGCCGCCTTTCGCGCCGGAGTAGACCGACTCGCCCAGGCTGCCGACGCGGCCGGCGTCGCTGGAAACGGTGATTACCTTACCCGCCTTGCGCTCGATCATGTTATCGAGGAAGGCGCGCGTCACCGCAATCGGCCCGAGCAGGTTGATGTCGATCACCTTGCGCCAGAAGTCGGGTGTGTTCTTGACAAAAGCCTCGGTCTTGCCCCAGCCGGCGACATTGACGACGATGTCCACATGCTCGCGCTTGGCGTAGGCCGCGCGCTTGAAGGACTCGATCGAGTCGAGCTCGGTCACGTCGAGCCGGATGAAGTCGGCGCCTGGACCGCTGGCGCGGATTGCAGCCGCGCACTGCTCGCCTGCCTCCTGGGCGATGTCACCGAGCAGCACATGCGCCCCCGCCCGCGCCAGGGTTTCCGCGGTTGCGCGTCCGATTCCCGAGGCCGCTCCCGTGATCACCGCCGTTTTGCCGTCTAATCGCATTTCTCTCTCCGCAGTATGTATGTTCATCTGTGCGCGGCGCAGCGCCGCTACCGATCTGCCACGTTGGCGCGGCGGCCACTTCCCAGCCGTGCCCGGATCGGTTACAATCTCACTGAATGAACGTTCATTCAGTGATGCGAAGTTATCACGAAACCTGGCGGCAACGCAAGAAACATGGCAGCGCGGTCAGCCCGGCTTCGCGCGCGTGCGCGGCCGCGGCCGCGGCCGATGCGCACATTCTTCTGCGGGCCGCGAATTGACACGATTGGTGCAAATCAGCATAGTGTGCCGACCCAACGGCCGGCAACGGCGCGCAGCAAACGGCGCTGCGTGGCGCGATATTTACGCCGGTACATTCCGCTTTCATCGAAGAGGAGTCTGAAGTGAGTTATGTCGTAGAAATGTGGCAGCAGCCTTCGCTGGCTGTGCTTGGTTCCAAGGACCGCTTTCCGGTGCGCCGCATCTTTTGCGTCGGCCGCAATTATGTCGAGCACCAGAAGGAAATGGGCGGCGACGGGCGCGAGCAGCCGTTCTTTTTTTGCAAGGCGGCGCACGACCTGAGCGCGGTCGAGGCGGGCGCAAGCGGGAAGGTTCACTACCCGCCGATGACTGGCAACTACCATTGGGAAACGGAAATGGTCGCGCTGATTGGCAAGGGCGGCTACAAAATCGCCGCCGAGCGCGCCAGCGAGCACGTATGGGGCTATGCAATCGGTCTGGACATGACCCGGCGCGACCTGCAGCAGGTCGGAAAGGACAAGGGACGTCCATGGAGCTTCGGCAAGGACTTCGATCAGGCGGCGCCTTGCGGGCCGGCGACGCCGGCGAGCAAGATCGGGCACCCGGCCAAGGGCAAGCTCTGGCTCAAGGTGAACGGCGAATTCCGCCAGCAGTCGGACATCGACCAGATGATCTGGAGCGTGCCGGAGCAGATCGCGTTTCTGACCCAGTACTACACCCTCGAGGCCGGCGACGTGATTTTCACCGGTACCCCGGCGGGCGTCGGCGCGGCCAAGGCGGGCGACGAGCTCGTTGCCGGCATCGACGGCCTGGGCGAACTGCGCGTAAGCATCGTAGCGCCGCGCTAGAGCGAGCCGCCGCCACGCATGAACGCCGCCGCATATCTGCTGGCCACCGGTAGGGCGGAGGCGAGCGCGCTGCAATGCGGGGCGGAGCGCCTGAACTATGGCGAACTGCGTGACGCGGTGGCGCGCGCCGCCGGCGCCTGGCGCGCGCGCGGCCTGGAACCGGGCGAACGCGTACTGGTATTCGCGCCCGACGGCATCGCCTGGGTGATCGCCTATCTCGGCGTGATCTGGGCGGGCGGCGTTGCGGTCGGCCTGAACTCGCGCCTGTTCGAGCGCGAACTGACGGTGGTTTTGTCGGAATCCGGGGCGCGCTTCATCTGGTGCAACGAACGCTCGCGCGCGCTGCTGCAACGCCTGCTCGCAAGCGTCGCCGGCCCCCCGCGCTTGGTAATCGACGCGGAATGGTCTGCCGTCCTGCAGGGCGCAACCCCGGTGCCCCCTGTCGAGCTGGCCGAGGACGCAGTAGCGTTGTGGGTGTACACCTCGGGCACCACCGGCCTGCCCAAGGCTGTCATGCACGCCCAGCGCTGCGTGATCGCCAGTGCCGATTTCGCGCGCGACATACTCGGCCTTGGCGCGCAGGATCGCATCTACGCCTCGTCCAAAATGTTTTTCGCGTACGCGCTGGGCAACAGCCTGTGCGCAGGCCTGCGCCTGGGCGCCACGGTGATTCTCGACAACGAGTGGCCCACCGCCGAGCGCGTGGCGGAGGTGGTAGAGCGGCATCGGCCGACGGCGCTATTCTCCGTGCCTACGCTCTATTTGAAGATGCTGCAGTCGGGCGTGGCCGCGCGCCTCGCGGCGGCCGGGGTGCGCCGCTACGCATCGGCGGGCGAGGCCTTGCCCGCGGCGGTGCGCAGCGACTGGCGCGAAGCGACCGGCGTGGCGCCGGTCTCGGGCTATGGCGCGTCGGAAACGGTGGTACTTGTGTTCTATTGCAATGACGATAACGCGCTGCTCAGGCCGTCGGCGCGGCTCGAATGCCGCGACCGCGAGGGTGGCGACGCCGCGGCGCCGCGGCGCCTATGGCTGCGCCATCCCTCGATCGCGCTCGGCTACTGGCGGCGTCCGGAGGCCGAGCGCGACAGCTTTGCCGACGGCTGGTTTTCCCCGGGCGACCTGTTCCGGCGGCGTGACGACGGCACCATGGAGCTGTGCGGCCGCGACGACGACATGCTGAAAATATCGGGGCAGTGGGTGAGCGTCCTCGACGTCGAGCAGGCGCTGCTCGGCGCCAGCGCGGGCTGCGTGGAGAGCCTGGCAGCGGTGGGCTTCGAAAATGCCGAGGGGCTGGTGTCGATCGCCCTGTTTGCGGTCGCGGCGCCCGGGCAGGACGCGCTTGCGCGCGAGCGCGTGAATGCCGGCATCGCGGCCCTGCCCAAGCTGAAGCAGCCGCGCCTGGTGAAATGGGTGAACGAACTGCCGCTTACCGCGACCGGAAAGCTGCAGCGGCGCAAGCTGAAACAGCAGCTGGCCGAAAGCGCCGCATGAGCGGTTTTCCGCCGCTGCCTGCGCCCGCGTCTGCCGGAAAGCAATGTCAACCACCTTAATAGGAGCAGGAGTGCTGCCACCACGCATCGACACCAAGGCGGTCCAGGCCGCGATGGGCGCCTACGCCGACGAAAAAGAAACGCTGGCCGGGCGCGCTGCAATCTATCAGGAGCTTATCGGTTTCGTTCCGCCGCGCATCGAAGCGCGGCTGAACGTGACCGGCGCGCTCGACCCGCAGATGCTGGATCTGCAGGAGCGCATCCGCGAGCACGGCATGTACCCGAAGTGCTTCGACGTGAAAACCGCCCAGATGATGCTGTTCGGCATGCTGCTGATGGACCTGAGCGACGCCGCGCCGCTGCACGCGATCGCCGCGCGCCGCGCCGGCGCCAGCTGGGAAGAGCTGCAAGCCGTGATTAACCTTTGCTTTCTGTTTCGCGGGCTGCCCGCGGCCAACCGCGGCGCGGAAATTCTCGCCAACCTGGCCAAGCGGGAAGCCGAGGCGAAGCCAGCCTGAGCGCTGATTGTTCATGAGCCCAGGCATCGTCGCCGCCGCCGTCGTGCCGCACGTGCCGACGCTCGGCCTGCCTAATAACACGCCGGATTTCCAGCTTACCCTGGTCGAAGGCGCGCGCGCGATGGGTCGTGCTTTGCGTGAGCTGAATCCCGATCTGCTCGTGGTCAATTCCGCCCATTGGATCTGCACCTTTGGCTGGTACGCGACTTGCCAGGACGTGCACCAGGGCGTGTGCGTGGCCGACGAGGCGCCAGATCTGATTCCGGGGCTGGCCTACAAGCGCAAGGGCGACGCCGCGTTTGCATCGGCCCTGGTGGATGCATGGCAGGCGCAGGGGATTCCCGGCGGCCGCAACGATTCGCCGCATTACGCCTGGGATTACGGCGGCCTGGTACCGCTGCTCTATCTGGATCCGGACGCGGAGATTCCCGTGGTGCAGGTGCCCACAGTTATACTCGCGACCCAGGCCGAGTGCATGCAGGCGGGTCGCGCGGTGCATGCGACGGCGAAGCGGCTGGGACGGCGCGCCGTATATATCGCGAGTACGGCTTTCAGCCACGATCTCGTGCGCGGACGGCACTTCAAGCCAACGGCCGAGCGCGAAGCGCTGGACCGAAAGTTTATCGATCAACTCAAGCGCGGGGCGGTGGCCGAGGCGGCCGCCTGGCTACCCGAATACAGCCGCGCGGCGGTGGCAGAGATGAACGGCAAGCCCCTGGCGGGCATGCTCGGCGCGCTGCAGGCGCTGGGCGAAGAAGGCGTGAAACTGACTGGAGAGCAGTATGGCGGTTACGCGCAATCTTCCGGCAGCGGCAATGCCAGTGTGATGGTGCGCACGCACTAATTCGGCGGACCGGGGCACGACGCGCAAAGAAATGGAATACACGCCGCCAACCGTCACCGACGCATTCGGCCCGGCAGGCAGGATGCTGTTGAAGCTGTCCAAAACGGTGGCGGTGGCGGGCGGGCTGATTTTCGTGGCATTGGTCGTCATGTCGATCATTTCCATAGTAGGCCGCAAGCTGTTCAATTACGTCGTTCCGGGCGACTTCGAACTGCTGCAAATGGGCGCTGCCTTTGCCTCCGCGACCTTCTTCGCCTATTGCCACATGATTCACGGGGACGTAAAAGTCGACTTCTTCACCCAATTCCCGTCTGCGCGCAAAGTGGCATTACACGACTCGGGGGGCTCGCTGCTAATCGGTTTGTTCGGCGCACTGATTGCCTGGCGCACGGCGGTAGGCGCAGCGTCATTGCAATAGACCCACGAAACGTCGATGATTCTTGGCTGGCCCATCTGGATCGCGCAAGCGCTCATGGTCCCGAGCTTCGTCCTGATGTCGGTTGTCGGCTTCTACATGTGCGGCCACCTGCTGCTCCTGGCTGCGGGAAGACTCAAGTGAGCGGCACGCATATCGGCTTCATCATATTCGGCGTCCTGATGGTGCTGCTGGTCGTGCGCATTCCAATCGGCATCGCCATGTTCCTGGTCGGCGCGGGGGGCTACGTCTACCTGTCCAACGGAGCAATGTAGCCGCTGCTCAACTCGCTAAAAAATCTCGCCTACGCGCGGCTGTCGAATTACGACCTGGTGGTGATTCCCCTGTTTTTGCTGATGGGCCAGTTTGCCACGCACGGCGGCTTGAGCAGAGCGCTGTTTCGCTGCGTAAGTGCATTTCTAGGACACCATAAAGGTGGCATCGCGATGGCGGCAATCGGGGCCTGCGCCGGATTCGGTGCGATTTGCGGCTCGTCGCTCGCCACCGCGGCGACCATGGGCCAGGTGGCCCTGCCAGAGTTGCGCCGCTACAATTATTCGGGCGCGCTCGCCACCGGCGCCCTCGCGGCCGGGGGAACGCTCGGGATAATGATCCCGCCTTCGGTGCCGCTGGTTATCTACGCGATTCTGACGCAGGAATCGATCGGCAAGCTGTTCATGGTCGCCGTCATACCCGGCCTCATCGCCATGCTCGGCTATATGCTCGTGGTGAAAATCATCGTCATGCTCAAACCGGCTGCCGGCCCGGCGGGTCCGCGCGTCGCCTGGAGCGAGCGCCTGCGCGGCCTTTTGCTGGTGTCCCCGGTGCTGCTGGTATTCCTCGTCGTAATCATCGGCATCTACGGCGGTTGGGCCAATCCGACGGAAGCCGCGGCCATTGGCGCGGCTGCCTGCGGCCTTCTCGCGGTGACTAGCGGCGGCAAGCGCATGAAAGGCTTGATCGCCAGCGCCGCCGGCATGGCACAGGCCACCGCGATGATCTTTCTGGTGCTCCTGGGGGCAGACATGCTGAACACCGCGCTCGCGGTATCGCAGATGCCGGTGGAGCTGGCGAACTGGGTCCAACGCAGCGGCCTGTCACCCTTGCTTGTACTGGGCGCGATATTGCTGATTTACATTTTCCTGGGCTGCGTCATGGATTCGCTGGCGATGATCCTGCTGACCATTCCTATCTTCTATCCGATCGTGATGGGCCTGGATTACTTCGGCATGCCGGTCGCGGACAAGTCGATCTGGTTCGGGATACTGGCCTTGGTGGTGGTTGAAATCGGCCTGGTACATCCACCCGTCGGCATGAACGTCTACATCATCAACCGGCTGGCCAAGGACGTTCCGTTGACCGAGACCTTCAAGGGCGTCGTTCCGTTTTTGCTGTCGGACTTTATTCGGATTGCCTTGCTGGTGTTCTTTCCAACCATCTCGCTCTACCTGATTCATACTTTCAAGTGAGGCGGGATTCCCGCTGTGCCTGCACCGTGCCGCCGGCGCCTATTGCGTCTGGCGGCAATGCGTTTCGCGCACGAACGCGAGCAGAAGCAGCGCAGCCGCGAGCCACGCCAGCATCAACGCGAACCCCGCGCGGTAGGCGTCGAAATCGTAGACGCGCACGCCGTCGGCAATCGTCCCGGTCCAGCGCCGGTCCAGCATCCAGCCCACCGCCGGCTGCATGATCATTCCGCCCAGCATGTTGCCCATGTTGGCGATGCCGCCGGCGGTCCCGGCCAGCGCCGCCGGCGCAGATTCCTTGGCGATGGCGAAACCGACCATAACCGCCGACGACGCGCACCCTGTGAATCCGAGCAGCACCACCAACAGCGTCAGGGGCAGATGCGGCAGCAGCAGAGCGCCGCACCAGCCCGCGGTGGCGAGCACGGCGCCGAGTACATAGAGCGGCTTGCGCCGGCGCATGCGATCGGACAGCGCGCCCACGAACGGGCCCGCGACCGCCCAGCATACGAGAACGAGCGAGGTGACGAGCGAGGCGTGCGAGATGCTGAGTCCGTAGTGCGTGCTCAGAAACGGCACACCCCAGAGGCCGCCGAAAGTCAGCGCCGGCCCGGAAACGGCACCCGAGATCAGGAACACCAGCCAGACATTGCGCGTGGCGAGCGCCTGTTTGATGCCGTGCAGTACCGGCGCGTGCCGGGACGGCGCGCTCGGCGCGTAGCTGGCGTAACCGCGCTCGGCCGGATCGTCGCGCACTGCAATCCAGATCGCCACCGCCAGCACCCCGGTTATCGCGGCGGCGGCGCTCATCACGTTGTGCCAGCCGAATGCGTTGACCAGCAGGCGCAGCGGCACGCCGGCCGAGACCGCGCCCAGTACGCCACAGGCCAGCGCGAGGCCGGCAATCATGGCAAAACGGGTCGGAGCGAACCAGTGGCCGGCGAGCTTGAGCATGGAGACGAAGGCGACGCCGACCGAACCGCCGATCAGCAGGCGCCCCAGGCCTGCAACGGCGTAATTGGGTGCGAGCGCAAACAGCAGCGTGCCCGCCGCTGCGATCGCTGCACCGGCGGTGAGTACGCGCCGCGGCCCCCAGCGATCGGCGAGCACGCCCGCCGGAATCTGAATCGCGACGTAGCTGTAGTAGTAAAACGCGGCGAGATTGCCCAGCGCCGCCGCGCCGAGCGAGAACTCGCTCATCAGCTCGCGCGTTATGACCGCGGGGGCGACGCGCTGGTAGAAGCCGATCAGATAGAGCGCGGCGCCCAGGCCCCACATCGCAAACGCCAGCCGCAACGGCGGGTAATTTCGCTCAGCAGATTTCATGTTTGGCGCTCATGCAGACCCCGCGCATTACCCGGCGCGCAGCCGGACGGTACGTAGCCGCGTCAGCACTGCTCCCAGGGCAGGCCGTCGTGACGCCAGCCGGTGAGAGAATTGCGCCTGTGCTCGTCGTTGAGTTCGCCTTCGAAACCGTGCAGCACGTTGTACACCTGGGTGAAGCCGGCTTTCTCCAGCGTCGCGCCCGCATCGAGCGAACGGTTGCCGCTGCGGCAGATCAGCACGATCGGACGATCGACGCTGGCGGCTTTCTTCACATGGCCGACGAAATGCGGATTCACCTCCCAGTCGGGGCCGTCGTTCCAGGGGATCATGATCGCGCCGGTCGGGTGGCCGACGAACAGGAATTCCATTTCGCTGCGGCAGTCGATGAATATCGCAGTCGGATTCTGGTGCAGGAAATCGTGGGCTTCCTTGGGATTCAGGTGTTGCATGGCATTGGTCTTCGCCGCTGGAAAGCGCTTAGTATAAAGCCTCGCCGCCCCGGCGGCGAATGCGCACCGCGCCCGGATGGACAAGGGGCGTACCAGCACGCTACAATCTGCCCCACTGCGCCGATTTGATGTCAGATTGCGGGCGCCGCGCCGGTTCAGGCCGGGCGAAAAACAAATGCTGCTAAAGCGAGGGAACCCGTACCCTGCTGGCAGGACGGGTTTTTTTTTGGGCATCGTACGCACAATGAACAAAGCCGCACAACTGGAACGCCTGCTCGGCGAGCGCATCCTGATCCTCGATGGCGCCATGGGCACCATGATCCAGAGCTACAAGCTCACGGAGGCGGACTATCGCGGCGAGCGATTTGCCGCGTCCGCGCGCGACCTGCGCGGCAACAACGACCTGCTGTCGCTGACCCGCCCGGGCGTCATCCGCGAGATCCACGAAGCTTTTCTGGGGGCGGGAGCGGACATCATTTCCAGCAACACGTTCAATGCCAACGCGCCGTCGATGGCCGACTATGGGCTGGAGGAACTTGTATACGAGATCAACCGGGAAGCAGCGCAGCTAGCGCGCGCGGCCGTGGACGCCTGCATGCACGCGGCGCCGGAGCGTCAATGCTTCGTCGCCGGGGTGCTCGGCCCCACGACCAAGACTGCGTCTATCTCGCCCGACGTCAACGATCCGGGATTCCGCAACATCGACTTCGACACCCTGGTCGCCGCCTACGGCGAGTCGCTGCGCGGCTTGCTCGACGGCGGGGCCGACCTGATCCTGGTCGAGACCGTTTTCGACACGCTCAACGCCAAAGCGGCGCTGTTCGCCATTGACTGCGCGTTCGAAGCGCGCGGCCGGAACTGGCCGATCGTCATTTCGGGCACCATTACCGACGCCTCTGGGCGCACGCTCACCGGACAGACGCCGGAAGCGTTCTGGAATTCGGTGCGCCACGCGCGCCCGCTCGCGGTGGGCCTGAACTGCGCCCTGGGCGCGAAGCTGATGCGGCCCTATATCGAGGAGCTGTCCGGCGTTGCCGATGCCTATCTCAGCTGCTACCCCAACGCTGGGCTGCCCAACCCCCTGTCGGAAACGGGCTATGACGAGACGCCCGATTACACCTCCGGCCAGCTGCAGGAATTCGCGCAGAGCGGCTTCCTCAACATCGTCGGCGGCTGCTGCGGCACCACGCCGGCCCACATCCGGGCGATCGCGCGCGCGGTCAAGGGACTGCCGCCGCGGCAACCGCCGCAGATCGAAAAAAAACTGCGCCTGTCCGGGCTGGAGCCGCTCAATATCGGCGACGACTCGCTGTTCGTCAACGTCGGCGAACGCACCAACGTCACCGGCTCCAAGGCCTTCGCCAGGCTGATCCTCGCCGGCGACTACACCGCGGCGCTGGCGGTCGCGCGCCAGCAGGTCGAGAGCGGCGCGCAGATGGTGGACGTGAACATGGACGAGGCGATGCTCGACTCGCAAAAAGCCATGGTCACCTTCCTCAACCTCGTTGCCTCCGAGCCCGACATCTCGCGCGTGCCGCTGATGCTCGATTCGTCCAAATGGTCAGTGATCGAGGCCGGGCTGAAGTGCGTGCAGGGCAAGGCGGTGGTCAATTCGATTTCGCTCAAGGAAGGCAGGGACGAGTTCGTGCGCCAGGCGAAGCTCGCGCGCCGCTACGGCGCGGCGGTGATCGTGATGGCATTCGACGAGCAAGGGCAGGCCGACAGCCTCGAGCGGCGCAAGACCATCTGCCGGCGCTGCTACGACATCCTTACCGCGGAAGTCGGCTTCCCGGCGGAAGACATCATCTTCGACCCGAACATATTCGCCATCGCCACGGGCATCGAAGAACACTCCAATTACGCGCTGGACTACATCGAAGCGACGCTGTGGATCCGCGCCAATCTGCCTTGCGCGCGGATTTCAGGCGGCGTGTCCAACGTTTCCTTCTCCTTCCGCGGCAACGACCCGGTGCGCGAAGCCATCCACACCGCTTTCCTCTATCACGCGATCAAGGCGGGCATGTCCATGGGCATCGTCAACGCCGGCCAGCTCGGCGTGTACGAGGAAATCCCCAAGGACCTGCTGGAACGCGTCGAAGACATCATCCTCAACCGCAGGCCGGATGCGGCCGAACGCATGGTCGCGTTCGCCAACACCGTCAAGGGTGGCGGCAAAATGCAGGCCGAGGACCTGGCCTGGCGCAAGGACAGCGTCGAGGCGCGCCTCGCGCACGCGCTGGTAAAAGGAATCACCGACTGGATCGTAGAGGACACCGAGGAGGCGCGGCAGCAGGCGGAGCGCGCCGGCGGCCGCCCGATCCACGTGATCGAGGGCTCGCTCATGGACGGCATGAACGTGGTCGGCGACCTGTTCGGCGCGGGCAAGATGTTCCTGCCGCAGGTGGTGAAATCGGCGCGCGTGATGAAACAGGCGGTGGCGCATCTGGTGCCCTACATCGAAGCCGAGAAGGAAAAACTCGCGCTCGAGTCCGGCGAGGCAGCCAAGCCCAAAGGCAAGATCGTGGTGGCCACGGTCAAGGGCGACGTGCACGATATCGGCAAGAACATCGTCGGCGTGGTGCTCCAGTGCAACAACTACGAGGTCATCAACCTCGGCGTGATGGTGCCCGCGAGCAAGATACTGCAGGTGGCGCGCGAGGAGAAATGCGACATCATCGGCCTGTCGGGGCTGATCACGCCTTCGCTGGAGGAAATGGCGCACGTGGCGCACGAGATGGAGCGCGAGGGCTTCACCATTCCGCTGCTGATCGGCGGCGCCACCACCTCGCGCGTGCACACCGCGGTGAAGATCGCGCCCCATTACCGCGGCACCACGGTATATGTGCCCGATGCCTCGCGCGCGGTGGGCGTGTGTTCCAGCCTGTTGTCGGACGATTCGTGCGAAGCCTACGCGCGCACGGTGCGCGCCGACTACGACAAGATCCGCAGCCAGCACCAGTCGCGCCAGGCGCGCACGCCACTGCTTGCGCTGGCGCAGGCCCGCGCCAACGCGCTTGTCACCGACTGGTCGGCCCATACGCCGCCCGTGCCCGGATTTATCGGGGTGAAGGCGTTGCGTGACTACGATCTGAGCGCGATTGCCGCGCACATCGACTGGTCGCCCTTTTTCCAGACCTGGGAGCTGTCCGGCGCCTTCCCGAAAATCCTGCAGGATCCGCTGGTGGGCGAGGCCGCGCGCAATGTGTTCGCCGAGGGCCAGGCAATGCTCGCGAAAATCCTCGCGGAAAAATGGCTGACCGCAAACGCGGTCGTCGGCCTGTTCCCCGCAAACAGCGTGGGTGACGACATCGAGATCTATGCCGACGAGTCGCGCAGCCGCGTGCTGACGCGCTTCCACAACCTGCGCCAGCAGGCGCAGCGTCCCGCCGGGAAGCCGAATTATTGCCTCGCCGACTTCGTCGCGCCCAGGAGTTCCGGGGTCAAGGACTACCTCGGCGCCTTCGCCGTCACCAGCGGCCTCGGCATCGAGGCGCGGGTGAAGGAATTCGAGGCCCTGCACGACGACTACAACGCCATCATGCTGAAGGCGCTGGCCGACCGCCTGGCCGAGGCTTTCGCCGAGCACCTGCACCAGCGCGTGCGGCGCGAGTTCTGGGGCTATGCCGCGGACGAAGCGCTGGACAGCGAGGCCCTTATTCGGGAAGAATACCGCGGCATACGCCCGGCGCCCGGATATCCCGCCTGTCCCGATCATACCGAGAAAGCCGACCTGTTTGAGTTGCTGGATGCGCCGAATGTCGGCATCACCCTGACCGAAAACTACGCCATGTGGCCGGCAGCGGCGGTGAGCGGATTCTACTTCGCGCACCCGGAGTCGCAATACTTCGCCGTCGGCAAAATCGAACGCGACCAGGTCGAGGACTACGCGCGGCGCAAGGGGCTGTCGCTGCCCGAAGCCGAAAGATGGCTGGCGCCGCAATTGGCGTACGAGCCGGTTCGAACCACCACTGTATGAGATGAGGAATCTTACATGAGCATCGTCCGCCACCAGCCCGCAAAAATCCTCTCCGGCGCCGTCGAAGCGAACGGCATGGTCTATGTCGCCGGCACCGTAGCCGACAAACGCCCGGCCCCGGTCAAGGCGCAGACCGAGGAGATACTCGGCCGCATCGATGCGCTGCTGGCGCAGGCCGGCAGCCACAAGTCGAAAATCGTCTGGGCGCAGATCTGGCTGGCGGACATACGCACGCGCGAGGAAATGAACCAGGCCTGGCTCGCCTGGGTCGACCCGGCCAACCTGCCCGCGCGCGCCTGCGTCGAGGCCAAGCTCGCCGCCGCCGACATGCTGGTCGAGATCGCGGTGATCGCGGCGAAGTAGGTGTTTTGAATACCCGCACCCGCGCGCTGGCCCTGGCGGTGGCTCTGGTCTGCGCCGCGCTCGCGGCCTGCTCTCCCGACCTTGATTGGCGCGAAACGTCTTCCGCGGACGGCCGCTTCGCGGTGTTGCTGCCCGGCAAGCCGCGCGAGGCGGCGCGCACGCTGAGCACGACGGCCGGTGGATTGACATGCATATGACCGCAGCCGAAGCTATGGGTTGGCAGTTCGGCGTGGCCAGGGCTGATTATCCCGCGGCGGCAGCGCGTGAACCCGAGCGGCTGATCGACGCCCAGCGCGACGCGCTGTTGCGCAACACGTCGGGACACGTCCTTGCCGAAAAGTCAGCGCCGCTCAATGGGCGCCCCGGCCGGCTGGTGGCGGCAGAGGTCGAGAGCGGCAATACTGCCGTCACGCTAAACGCGCGCTTCGTGGTCGACGGCGTGCGCCTGTATCAGATTGCCACGACAGGCGCCAAGGGCGGCGTGGATCAGGCCGGAGTGGACACCATCCTGGAATCGTTCAAGCTGGCGCGACCCTAGAATCACCGGGTGGATTCGGCGACTGCCGCTCGATCGCGCCGGTCGTGATAGAAGTCGGACCGACACGCAGGTGCTGGGACCACTGCATTTCATCCACTAGCGGCCGGACGCCTAAGCAGACTGACGGACGCATCTCGACCATTATGAACAGATGTACAAAATGGCCGAACTGCGACACTCAGTTTCGCAGCCGAAGTTAGCTCAATAGCATTTTGCAGCGCACAATTGGAAATCCATCACCGAATACGAATACCCGTCAATGGATGCTCCGGTCCGCGCACAAATTCGCATTGGACCAGCCGCGCCGGTTGCTAGGCCGCATGATCGGCGTTAGCCTATCGATACACTTTTTTGGGAGTTCACAATGCACAGCACCAAGCTCGCTTTATTGGTATTTCTGATTTTCTCCTTCAGCGGCACCGCGCTTGCAGCAGACTCGATCAAACCGGGACTATGAATTAAGAATTAAAAGGGGCCGTGGTCGATATAAATTTCGGCGGCAAGCGGCCCCGTCCAAGCATTTCATTTCTGGCGATTCGTTGAATTCAGCATCGCCGCCTTCGCCAGCTTATCCGCCGAATTCATTCGCGCGATCGCTTGCACGCGCTGCTCCCAGGACTTGTTTTTCTGGTCGATTCGAAACGACGCCTTGGCGGCAACGATGTAAGCCATCTTCTCTTTGTCGGAATTTGTGCGCATGATCACGGCCCTTTGATAATGGATTGTGCCCTTGAAAATCTATCAGTCAGCCCGTGGCGTTTGACGATTTCGCCTAACCGTTCGAGATCGACCCCGCCCTGTTCCATGAACATTGCGGCGCGCAAATAGTCCTTTGTCCTGCCCGTCTGGAGTGCGACCGCGCAAAGGTGCTCAGCCGTAAATACCCGGGTGGGAATGCCGTCGTACTCGACCTTGTTAGCCATGCGAATCGATTCGCGTATCAAGTCGTTCGCGTCCGGCAGTATCTGCACCGGCCATTCAGCAAAACGCACGTACTCGCGCTCAATGGTGCCGCCCAACGCGACAAGCGCATCGTAAATCGGCGTCAGCGATAGCAGCCCACCCGGCGCCGGGTGCAGGAACACGAAAGCGTCGATATCCTCGGTCTGCATGGCGTCCAGGTAAAACGAGGCGCCGATGGCGCCACCGATTGCATACTGGTCGATGACCTTATCGGCGACGATCTGGTTTAGGGCGCGTAGCGCAGCTTGCATCTAGGCACTATTGCACAGGAACGCATATGCAACAAGAGTCGTGAGGAACACCAACTCACCAGGAAACGACACGGCGTGCGCTCACAGTATTTTCAGCAAATTCGCCACCGACAGTACCAGCAGCGCAGCCAGCGTGCCGTCCGATCCCATGCTGGAGAGAATCACGCCGACGCTCTTGTCCTGCCGGTCATCGGCCAGGGCACGGAAAAAGGAATCAATCGGCAGGCGCAGTCCGCACGGCGCGGCCGGTTCGAGCAGGTGCAGCACGCCATGCAGAATCGACAGGTCGCGGTTGGGCGGGATTACATACACGTGTCCGGCTCGACCGGCAGGCGGTCCGTGATCTGCGCCAGCGGCATCAGCGTGGCGCGCTGCAGCAGTTCCACCATGATGCCCTTGTGGTTCGGGTCGAGGTGCCGCACCACCACGAAGGCGAGGCTCGAGGCGGGCGGCACGTGGCAGAAACACTGTTCGAGCGCTTCAAGGCCACAGGCCGAGGCGCCGATGCCGACGATCGGAAAGGCCGTGTCGGGTGTGTCAGGCGCGGGGGGCAGCTTTAGCCATGGCAATGTCACGGAATGGGTTTCTTCCATACTTTACGCTGATGTGGAGTAAATATTGAGTGCAGTGATGGCCGGTGCATTGACCGCCGACGTAGCGGATTCTCGAAAGGACATAGTCGCTCGGGCGCAGCGCAGGCCAACACCTTCGATTCATGCTTCTGGACCAGCGCCAGTAGTTTGAGTGCCAAGCGCGCTGAATGTGAATGTCTGCTGCGGTAGGGGAGACCGACCGTTCAGTTGTGCAAATGTTTTGTTTCCTGAGCGTCCCTTGATGGCCAGACTCGGACGTCGACGAGAACTTGCTGGAGCGTCCGCTTCAACGCCTGCTGCGGCCACCCGATCGGTGCGGACCAGGCGGCCGATGGCATGTCCGGCCGGGTCGTTTTAGCCAGGACTACTTGCGCCAGAAGCCGGGGGTGAACACCACCAGCATGGTGAACAGTTCCAGCCGCCCGAGCAGCATCGCGGCGGTGCAGACCCAGGTCTGGAAATCGTTGAGCACGGCGTAGGTCGTCGCCGGCCCCACCTGGTTCAAGCCCGGACCGGTGTTGTTGATGCAGGCGATCACGGCGGAGAAAGCGGTGATGATGTCCAGTCCGGAGGCGGCGAGCAGCATGGTCATGCAGATCACCGCGCCGTTGTAGATCAGGATGAAGGCGAGCACCGCGAAAATGATGTTGTTCTCCACCGGCGTGCGTCCGAGCTTCACCGGGATCACCGCGCGCGGATGGATGATGCGCGTCATCTCGCGCAGCGCCTGGCCCGCCATCAGTCTGGCGCGGATCATCTTGATGCCGCCGCCGGTCGAGCCGGAGCAGGTGGCGAAACTGCACAGGAACAGCATCCACACCGGGGCGAATATCGGCCACAGGTTGAAATCGGCATTGGAATAGCCGGTGGTGGTGGCGATCGAAACCACGTTGAACGCGGCGAAACGCAGTGCCGTCCAGAAATCGGGGTAGGTCTGGTTGGCGAGCAGGTAATACGCGATGCCGAGCACGCTGCAGAATACCACCAGCAAATACAGCCCCGCCTCGGGGTCGCGCCTGTACGGGCGGAAGCTCCAGCGCCGCCAGGCGAGGAAATGGGTGCCGAAGTTCATGCCCGCGAGCAGCATGAAATAGATGGACACCGCTTCGATTGCGGGCGAGTTCCAGTAGGCGAAACTCGCGTCGTGCGAGGAAAATCCGCCCAGGCCCATGGTGGTGAACGCATGCATCATCGCGTCGAGCCAGTTCATGCCGGCGAGTCGATAGGCGAGCAGGCAGGCCGCGGTAATCATGAAATACACCAGCCACAGGCCTTTGGCGGTTTCGGCGATGCGCGGCGTCAGCTTGGTGTCCTTCATCGGGCCGGGCGTCTCCGCCTTGTAGATCTGGCTGCCGCCGACGCCGAGCAGCGGCAGAATGGCCACAGCCAGCACGATCACGCCCATGCCGCCGATCCAGATCAGGAAGGTGCGCCATATGTTGATCGACACGGGCAACGCGTCAAGACCGGAGAGCACCGTCGCCCCGGTGGTGGTGAGGCCGGACACGGTCTCGAAATAGGCACCGGTGAATGACAGCTGCGGCAGGTAGAGCAGCAGCGGCAAGGTGGCGAACGCAGGCAGCACGGTCCACACCAGCGCCACCAGCAGGAAGCCGTCGCGCGGCTGCAGTTCGCGCCGGCTGTGGCGCGTCATCAGCCACAGCAGCACTCCGGCGGCCGCGGTAAGGAAGATGGCTTCGTCATAGGCGGCCTGCGCGCCGTCGGCAAGAATGAACGACCAGGCGAGCGGGAACAGCAGGCACAGCGCGAAAATCATTATGACCACGCTGAGCACGTGGAGAACCGCGAGTATTCGAACCATGGGGGCTTATCAGCTCAGAGAAAGCCGGCGCTGACCTGGAACAGTTTTTCCACCTTGGGCACCATTTTCTTGTTGGTGACGAAGATGATGGCGTGGTCGCCGGCCTGGATCACCAGGTCGTGGTGCGCCATCAGCACTTCCTCGCCGCGCACCAGGGCGGCGATGGTCGTGCCTTTGGGCAGTTCGATCTGGTCGATCTGCCGGCCCACCACGCGGCAGGAATCCGCGTCGCCGTGCACCACCGCCTCGAGCGCCTCGGCGGCGCCGCGGCGCAGCGAGTGCACTTCGCTGATATCGCCGCGGCGCACATGCGCCAGCAGCGAGCCGATGGTGGTCTGTGCCGGGGATATGGCGATGTCGATCTGCCCCGATTGCAGCAGGTCCACGTAGGAGCGCCGGTTGATCAGCGCCACCACGCGGCGCGCGCCCATGCGCTTGGCGAGCAGGCAACTCATGATATTGTTCTCGTCGTCGTTCGTTACCGCGACGAACAGGTCCATTTCGTCGACGTTCTCGGATTCGAGCAGGCCTTCGTCGGTGACATCGCCCTGCAGCACCAGCGCGGTGTCCAGGCGCGTGGACAGCTCCTCGCAGCGGCGCTTGTTGTGCTCCACGATCTTGACGGTGTAGTCGCGCTCCAGCGCCCGCGCGAAGCGCAGGCCGATGTTGCCGCCGCCGGCGATCATGATGCGGTGCGCCGGCTTGTCCATGCGCCGCATTTCCTTCATCACCTTGCGGATATTGCGGCTGGCCGCGAGGCAGAACAGTTCATCGCCCACCTCGACCACGGTCGCGCCCTCCGGCACGATCGGCCGGTCGCCGCGGAAGATCGCGGCGACACGCACGTCTACGTTGGGTATGTGCGTGCGGATTTCCTGCAGCTGGTGGCCCACCAGCGGCCCGCCCTCGAACGCGCGCACCGCCACCAGGCTGACGCGGCCGTCGGCGAATTCGAGCACCTGCAGAGCCTCGGGAAACTGCACCAGCTTGACCAGATAATCGGTGATCAGCTGCTCTGGACAGATGGCGTAGTCCACGGCGAAGCAATCGGGCGCGAACAAAGCTTTGTTGGCGAGGTATTGCGGCGCGCGGATGCGCGCAATGCGCGTGGGAACGTTGTACAGATGCGCCGCGATCTTGCACGCCACCAGATTGATCTCGTCGCTTTGCGTCACCGCGATCAGCATGTCGGCGTCCTCGATCCCCGCCGCCTTCAGCACCGGCGGATGCGCCGCGCTGCCGATGATGGTGCGCAGGTCGAGCCGGTCCTGCAGCTGGCGCAGGCGCGGGCCGTCGACGTCCACGACGGTGATGTCGTTGGCTTCGGATACCAGACTTTCGGCCACGTTGGTGCCGACCTGACCTGCGCCGAGGATGATTATTTTCAACTTTACCCCCGTGAATGCCCTGGGCGAGCAGTGCGCCTGCGCCGCGCTGCGCCGGGCGATGCAAATCGGATGCAGCGCATTTTATGCCTTTTTTGCCGCGGCACAGCGCCGCAGCCTATTCTTCCTTCTTGGCGGCGCTGATGCCGAGCGCCTTGAGCTTGCGGTACAGGTGGGTGCGTTCGAGGCCGCTCTTCTCGGCGACGCGTGAAATCGAGCCCGCTTCGCGCGCGAGCAGCTGCTCGAAATAGGCGCGTTCGAAAGCTTCGCGCGCTTGGCGCAGCGGCAGCTCCAGCGGCAATGCCGCCAGGGATCCGATGGCGGGATGGAATTGCGCCGCGACCCGTTCCACGTCGGCCACGCTTATTTCCTCCTCCAGCGCGGTCAGCGCGAGGTTTTTCACCGCCGCCTGCAGGTCCTGCAGATTGTTTGGCCAGCGGTACTGGCGCATGGCGTTGAGTGCGGCGGTGGAGAAATGCCGCGGCGGGCAATTTTTCGCCTCGACCAGCTGCGCCAGCAGGATGCCGGCGATATCGGGTATGTCCTCCGCGTGTTCGCGCAACGCCGGGAGCTGCAGCGTCAGTTCGGACAGGCGTGCGAGCAGCGCGGCGTCAAAGCCGATTTCGCCGCTCAGGCGCGCCGGCTCCTCACTGGTGAAGCAGACCACGCGGGCATTGTATTTGGCCTGTTTGCCCAGTACCAAAGCCAGGTTGCGCTGCTGCGCGCGCGTGAGCGTCGCCAGCTCCTCGACGAAGATCAGGCCGCTGGTGGCCTGTGCGAGCAGGTCCTGCGGCGCCTCGGACAGCGCCGCGCCGGCGACCAGCCAGGGCGTATTGGGCTGGTGCAGGTAGCGCGCAAACAGCTCGGGCATGATTCCGGGCTCGCCGCGCAGCAGCACCGGCACCGACAGCGTGGCGAGCTGCGCCAGGCGCTTGCGCAGGTCCGACAGCACTGCCGAGCGGCCCAGGCTGAGCAGCGTGAGTCCGGCCTGCGGCTGGCTGCCGCCATCCCTGAGCGCGTGCTTTACCGTCGCGAGGAGTTTCTGCAGCGCGATCGGCTTCTCCAGAAAATCGATGGCGCCTATGCGCGTGGCCTCCACCGCGGTTTCGATGGTGCCGTGTCCGGACATCATGACCACGGGCATGGTGAGCTGGCCGTTCGCCGCCCATTCCTTGAGCAGGGTGATGCCGTCGGTATCGGGCATCCAGATGTCGAGCAGCACCAGGTCCGGGCGCTCGGCGCTGCGCAGGGCGCGCGCGCGCGCGGCGTTTTCCGCAAGCTGCACCGAATGGCCCTCGTCGGCGAGAATCTCCGACAGCAGTTCGCGGATGCCGATTTCGTCGTCGACGACCAGTATCTGCGACATCTCAGGCAGCCCTTGCGAATTCAGGCTGCAGCGGCAGCGTAACGACGACGCTGGCGCCGCGTCCGGGCAGGTTTTCGACCCGGATCGCGCCCTTGTGCTCATCGATGATCTTCTTCACGATCGCCAGCCCCAGGCCCGTGCCCCTGGGCTTGGTGGTCACATAGGGTTCGAACACGCGCGTCATGATCGCCTCGGGAAAGCCGCAGCCGTTGTCCTTGATCCGCAGACATGCCTGATTGCCCACGCGCTCGGTCTCGACCTCGATGCGCGGCGCGGCGCTGCCGGAGAGCGCATCCTGCGCATTGCGCAGCAGATTGTGCAGCACCTGGCGCAGCTGCGTCGGATCTCCCGCCACCTGCGGCAGCCCCTCCTGCAGTGCCGGCTGCACCAGCGCACCGGTGTGTTCATACAGGGCAAGCACTTCGCGCACCAGCGCGTTCAGATCCAGCGGCTGCAGGTTAGGCGCGGGCGTGCGCGCGTACTCGCCGAAGTCGTCCACCATGCCCTTCATCGCCGTTACCTGGCTGATGATAGTTTCGGTGGCGCGGTTGAGCGCGCTTGCATCCTCGGGTGCGAGCTTGTTCGCGAGCTTGGCCTGCAGGCGTTCGGCCGAAAGCTGGATCGGCGTGAGCGGGTTCTTGATTTCGTGCGCCAGGCGCCGCGCCACCTCGGCCCAGGCGGTGGCGCGCTGCGCCTGAACCAGCATGGTGACGTCGTCGAACACCACCACGTAGCCGCCGCCGCTCGCGCGCGGCAGCACCGAGCCGCGCACCAGCAGCATGCGTTCGGTGAGTTCCAGCTGCTGCTGCCAGGTAACCCCGCCGTGGTGCTTGAATCCTTCGACGATGGCGCGCGCAAGCGGCTGCAGGCGCGGCCAGACGGCGAGGCCCAGGCCCCTGAGGCCGTCGAACGTCTCCTGCAGGATCGCGGTGGCGCCCGGATTCACCGTGCCCAGGCGCAGCTGCTCGTCGAACACCAGCACGCCGGCGGAAAGGTTGGCCAGGATGTTTTCCAGATAGGCCTTGGCCGTCTCGAGTTCGGCGCGGCGCGATTCGGCCACGCTGCGCGCATCGTCCAACTGCTCGGTCATGCTGTTGAAAGACTGCGTGAGAATGCCCAGCTCGTCGCTGCTGGTGACCTGCGCACGGCGGCTGTAATCTCCCCGCGCCACCGCCTGGGTGCCCTCCGCCAGCAGGGCCAGCGGCTCCGACAGCCGAGCCGAAAGCAGGAAAGCGAGCGCGGTCGCGGAGAACAGCGTGAGCAGCAGCGTCAGCGTCAGCGTGAGGATGTAGATCTCCTTCAGTCCCTGGCGCGACAGCGACAGCTCCTTGTAGTCGCGGTATACGTCCTGCACCGCCTCCGCGTCGCGCGCGAGCGTCGGCGGCACGCGCTGCAGCAGTTGCAGCAGACGCTCGTCCTCGGCGATGCTGAGTGCGGCGACCGGGACCACGACGCGCAGGCCCAGCCCGTGCTCCGGCCCGCCCTCGAGCGCGGCGTAGCCGCGGCTTTGCCGCGCCTGGCGCTGGATGATGCTGCTCGGCATGTCGGGCACGAGCTTGCCGATGCCCTTGCTCGAGCTGGCGATCACGTTGCCGCCGGAGGAAAGCAACAGCGCGTCGTCGACGCCGGCCTGCTCGCGCAGCCGGTCGAGCAGCACCACCTGCTGCGCCTGCGGCTTGTCGGACAGGTCCAGCGCCATGCGCCGCGCCTTGTCGTTGAGTTCGGTCAGCAGCAGGTCGAGCGCGGTGCGCCCGAGGTTGAGCCCGCCCTCGAGCGCGTTGTCCACACGCACGTCGAACCAGGATTCGATGCTCTTCGCCATGAATTGCACCGACACAATGTAGACCAGGCCGCCGGGCACGATGACCATGGGCAGGAACATCAGCAGGAAGCGCAGCGTCAGGCGCGAGCCGAACACGCGCCTGCGCAGCTTGGCGGTGAGCACCCATAGCTGGTAGCCGATCAATGCCAGCAGCGCCGCGGCCAGCGCCGCGTTCAGGCCGAGCAACAGCGCGTAGTCGCGCGAAAACAGTGCGGTGTTGCCGCTTGCTGCGGCCAGCAGGAACAGCAGGATCGTGCCCAGCAACACGCCGGAGAGGAGCACGTATTTCATTGCGGCGCCTTCTCAGTAACCGGCGCCTTGACCCGGAACGGCCAGCGCCGCCATTCGGAGGCGAGATTCCAGTCGCGGCTGGTGAGCGCGTTTACCTGGAACGGCTTGGGCAGCTGGGTCACGTCCAGGCGCATGCGCAACGCCGCTTCGTATTCGGTGCCGGCGTCCAGGTCCCTGCGCTCGAGCACCTGCCAGGAGCGCACGCGCGAGAGCACCCGCAGCGCGTCGTCCAGGTTGGAAAAGCTCTGGTACAGCGGCCCGCTGGAAATGCGGTACTGGCGCGTGAGCGCGTGATAGGACAGGCGCAGCATCAGCTGCCGGCTGACCGGTCGTTCGTCGAACCAGTACCAGCGCCTGCGCGTGAGCTCGAATTCGACCTCGAAATACAGCGCGACGCCCTTGTTGATCGCGTCCTCGAGCCGCGGGTTCAGTTCGATTTTGAAGTCGGCGTCGAGCGCGTAGCCCTCGTCGTTGCCCTCGAGCGAAATATGTGTAATGTCGATATTGTCGGCGCGTGCCGGCACTTGCCAGGCGAGCGCCAGCGCCAGCAGCAGTGGCAGCAGCAGCCGCAGGCTGATTATCCCCCGAAGCAAATCGCGACATGAGGGGATGGCTCCCCTCACGCTCCCCCGTGTCGGCGGCCGTCTCGATCCATCCGAAGCGGTCCTTTATTGTCGTTCCAGCAGCGCATAGAAAAAACCGTCGTGGCGCGCGTCGGGCAGAAGCTGCCCGTCGTCCAGTCCCGGCAGCGGCAGCAGGTGCGCCGTGCGCTTGCGCGCCAACAAGGACGCGATCGTCTCTGCGTTTTCCTCGGGAAACACCGAACACGTCGCATACAGCAATTTACCACCCGGCGCCAACTGTTGCCACAGCGCATCCAGCATCCCGCCCTGGGTCGCAGCCAGCTGTGCAAGGTCGCTTTCCCGGCGCAGCCATTTGATGTCGGGGTGGCGCTTGACCACGCCGGACGCGGTACAGGGCGCATCCAACAGGATGCGATCGAACAGTGTGCCATCGGACCATGCCGCGGGCGCGGCGCAATCGGCGCAGACGACGCGCGCGGACAAACCCAGGCGCGCGAGGTTGTCGCCGATGCGCAGCACGCGCGCCGGATCGTTGTCGAGCGCGGTCAGCGCGCAATCGACCAGCTCCAGAATGTGCCCGCTTTTGCCGCCGGGCGCGGCGCAGGCGTCGAGCACACGCATGCCCGGCCGGACGTCGAGAAGCGGCGCGGCGAGCTGGGCGCCCGCGTCCTGCACCGAAACCTCGCCCGCAGCGAAGCCGGGCAGCGACTCTATCGGCAGCGGGCGCTCGACCAGTATTGCCTGCGCGCCTATGATTTCGCCGGCGAGGCCGCGCTCGGCGAGCTGCGCCAGATACTGCTCGGCCGTAAGTCGGCGCCCGTTGACGCGCAGGGTCATCGGCGGGTGCAGGTTGCCCGCGTTGAGCACCGACTCCCATTGCCGCGGCCAGGCGGCGCGCACATGGTCTATCCACCACTGCGGATAGGAATAGTGTGCGCTGTCCGAACTGCAGCGTGCGAGCAGCGCCTCCGCCTCGCGCAGATAGTTGCGCAGCACGGCGTTGGCGAGCCCCTTGGCTGCGGGCTCCAGACGCGACACCGCGCGCACCGCCTGGTCCACCGTGGTATGGGCGGCGCGCGGCCGCGCGCGCAGCTGGTACAGCGCAGCGAGCAGCAGCGCGTGCAGCGCGGGCTTGACCGGTTTGCGCAGCAGTTCGGCCAGCAGCGCATCGAGCAGACCGAGGTTGCGCAGCGTGCCGTAGGCCAGATCGCGCACCGCTGCGTCGATGTTCTTGTCCGCCTGCGGACGCGCGAGCGCGTCCGACAAACTGCGGCCGGCGCGCACCTGCGCGACGGCCTCGCCGGCAGCCGATAGCGCGAGTTCTAGGTTGGCGGATCTGGACAAGGGAACATGCGGCGGCGGCACTGGCCGCCGCGCCGCGGCGGTGATGGAACAAGCCCGCATCCTACACCGGGAAGCAGGCGCACACTACGCGCTTCGCGCGGCAGCGCGCGAACCGGGATCAGGTCTTCGGACGCAAGCGGGCAGCAGGAATTACGCCATCGCCCGCAAGCGGGCAGCAGGAATTACGCCATCGCCCGCAAGCGGGCGATGCGCATCTCCGTCGCAGGGTGGGTGCTGAACAGATTCTGCATGCCGCCGCCGCTGAGCGGATTGATGATCATCATCTGCGCTGTCGCCGGATGTTCTTCGGCCGCGATGAGCGGCAGGCCTTTGGCATAGCGCTCCATTTTCTCCAGCGCATCGGCGAGCGCTTGCGGGTCGCCGGAAATTTCGGCGCCGCCGCGGTCCGCCTCGAATTCGCGCGCGCGCGAGATCGCCATCTGGATCAGCATCGCCGCGATCGGGGCGAGGATCATCAAGATCAGTCCGACCAGCGGATTGGCGCGTTCGCCGTCGCCGCGCCCGCCGAACAGGAAGCCGAACTGGGCCAGCGCGGAAATTGCGCCGGCGACGGTGGCGGCGATGGTCGAGGTGAGAATGTCGCGGTGCTGAACGTGCGCCAGTTCGTGCGCCAACACGCCGCGCAGCTCCCGCGCCGACAGCAGCTGCAGGATGCCGGTGGTCGCCGCCACCGCGGCGTGTTCGGGATTGCGCCCGGTGGCAAACGCGTTGGGCTGGGCTTCGTCGATGAGATAGACGCGCGGCATCGGCAGCCCGGCGCGCCGCGACAATTCCTGCACCAGGCCGTAGAACTGCGGTGCGCTCGCGGCGTCCACCTCGCGCGCGTTGTACATGCGCAGCACCATCTTGTCCGAATACCAGTAGGCAAAAAGGTTCATCGCGCCACCGAGCAGCAACGCAAGCAGCATGCCGTTGGCGCCGCCTAACGCGGCGCCAACCACGCCGAACAGCGCCACGATCCCTGCCATCAGGATGGTCGTCTTGAGCCAGTTTCCGAGCATTCGGTGCTTCCTCGCCAGAGTTGGTCGGGCAGTGCTTAGATGGTGCTGTCGGGAAGAAATTCAAGCTGCTCGCCCGGCGCCAGCGGGAAGCCGGCGAGAAACCGGGCCGCCTCCAGGCGTTTGCCGCCGGCGCGCTGCAATTCGTGTATGTGCAGCGCGCCGCTGCCGCAGCCGATAAGCAGGCCGCCGGAATCGGCCCGGAGCACGGTTCCGGGCGCGCCCTGCGCCGGAACTGCGGCGGCGCGCCAGATTTTCAACCCGGCGCCCTTCGCGCGCGCGGATGCGCCTGGATGCGGGTTGAACGCGCGCACCTTGCGCTCGTTTGCGGTGGCGCTGTCGTGCCAGTCGATCTCGGCCTCGGCCTTGGTGATCTTGGCCGCATAGCTCGCCAGCGCATCGGCCTGCGGCTGCGCCTGCAGTTCGGCGCGCGCCAGCCCGTCGAGCGCGCGCACGATCAGGCGCGCGCCGAGTAGCGCCAGTTTGTCGTGCAGGCTCCCGGCGGTGTCGTCCGCGGCGATGGGCGCGGACTCGGCGAGCAGCACCGGTCCGGTATCCAGCCCCCGGTCCATCTGCATGATGGAGATGCCGGTGCGCGCGTCACCGGCGAGGATGGCGCGCTGGATCGGCGCTGCGCCGCGCCAGCGCGGCAGCAGCGAGGCGTGGATATTGATCGCGCCCAGACGCGCCGCAGCGAGCACCGCTTCGGGCAGAATCAGGCCGTAGGCGGCTACCACCATGAGGTCCGCGGCCAGCGCATGCAGGCGTTCACGCGCCGGTTGGTCTTTGAGGTTCGCGGGCTGAAACACCTCCAGGCCGCGCTCCTGCGCCAAAGCCTTTACCGCGCCGGGCGCGAGTCTGAGCCCGCGGCCCGCGGGCCGGTCGGGTTGAGCCAGTACCAGGGCGATGTCGTGCCCCGCGTCGTGCAGCGCGGCCAGCGCGCGCGCGGCGAACTCGGGTGTGCCGGCAAAGATTAGGCGCATCCGCGCTGGCGGGGAGGCGATCAGGCGCTCTGGCGTTGTTGCTTGAGCATCTTGGCGCGAATGCGCGTCTGCTTCAGGCGCGACAGGTACTCGACGAACACCCGGCCCTTGAGATGGTCCATCTCGTGCTGTATGCACACCGAGAGCAAGCCGCCCGCTTCCGTGGTGAAGGGCTGGCCGTCGAGGCTCAGCGCGCGCACCACGATATGTTCGGCGCGCGCCACCTTGTCGTACACCCCCGGCACGGACAGGCAGCCCTCTTCGCAATCGGAATCGCCAACCGCAGCGATGATCTCCGGATTGATCAAACTGAGCAGCTGGTCGCGGGTTTCCGAGATGTCGATGACGATTACCTGCTTGTGCACGTCCACCTGGGTCGCGGCCAGGCCGACGCCGGGCGCGGCATACATGGTCTGCGCCATGTCGGCGACCAGGCTGCGGATGCTGTCGTTCACCTCGGCCACCGGCGCGGCGATCCGGTGCAGGCGCGGGTCGGGGTAGCGCAGGATGTGTAGACGAGACATAAACACTTGCTAATTGAACGGATTAGGTGCTAAATTTAATGAAGTCTATAAAAAGCGTGCTAGACTTTATATGATTCAGCCCTCTATTTAGATAGGTTCGAGGCTCCTATGCGCAAGTCTATCATAGTCGCAATGCTCGCCGCGGCCTTGGCGGCCACGCCCCTGATGGCGCAGCAGCGCGCGCCGACCAGGCTGCAGGACAATGCACCCGATCGCTATGTCGTCGTCCGCGGCGACACCCTGTGGGGAATTGCCTCGAAATTTCTCAAGGACCCGTGGCGCTGGCCGGAAATATGGAAACTGAACGAGCAAGAGATCAAGAATCCGCATTTGATCTATCCGGGCGACGTGATCGTGCTGGACCGGTCCGGGGAGAATCCGGAGCTGCGCATCGAAATGGGCGAAACGGTCAAACTCGAGCCGCGCGTACGTGTCGAGGATAGCGACCGACAGGCCATACCGAGCATACCGCCGAGCGTCATCGAACCTTTCCTGACGCGCCCGCTGGTGATAGAACCGAACGGCCTGGACAACGCGCCGCGCATCATCGCCGCGCAGGCGGACCGCGTGTTCCTCGGCTCTGGCGACGTGGCCTATGTCAGCGGCATCAAGGACGCGAATGCCGAAAGCCTGTGGCAGATATACCGCCCGGGCAAGCCGCTGGTCGATCCCGAAACGCGGAAAACGCTCGGATACGAAGCAATATTCCTCGGCGACGGCCGCGTCACAAAAACCGGCGACCCCGCAACCGTCCAGATTTTCGCCGCGCGCCAGGAGATCGGCGCCGGGGACAGGCTGGTCGCCGCCGGACCGCTCGTGCTCAAGAGCTACGTCCCGCACGCCCCGGTCGCACAGATTCACGGCCGGATCATATCCACCGCCGGCGGGCTGCGCGAAACCGGCCCGCAGAATGTGGTCACGCTGAACAAGGGCAGGGACGACGGCCTGGAGGACGGTCATGTTCTCGCCTTGCTGCGCCTGGGGCGCACCGTGTCGAAAACGACGCGCAGCACAAAGTGGTTCCGCGCCGACCAGGTCGAGGCCACCAAGCTACCGGACGAGCGCTATGGCCTGGTCTTCGTATTCCGCACCTTCGATCACGTTTCCTTTGCGCTGGTGATGTCGGCCAGCCGCCCGGTTCTGCTCGGCGACGTGGTGACTACACCTTAAGTCGGACAAGTCGGAACCAGGCAAAGTGCCTCCGGCCGGGAAAGAACCCTTATCCCACGAACAAGGGGGGGATGCACCCCCCCTTGTCCTCCGAGAGGACTTTCCCGTCGAGCGGGATCGAGACCTTCGGGGCGTAAATCCCCCCGCGCCTGCCGCATCTCCGGAACACGATGCAGCGCGACGCTGATCTTGCCGCGTGGATAAGGCTCAGCCTGGTACCCGGGCTGGGCGGCCAGGGCATGCGCAAGCTGCTCGGCGCTTTCGGCCTGCCGCAGCAGGTCCTTGCCACAGGTCGCGGTGCGCTCGCCCGCGTGGTTTCGGCGGATATTGCCGCCCGCATACTTTCCGACGCCGACGCCGCTGCGATTGACGCTGCGCTTGAATGGGCGGTGGCAGACGGCCATGGGCTGCTCACGCTGGCCGACGCAGACTACCCGCAGCCGCTGCTCGAGACGCCGGATCCGCCGGCGCTGCTGTACTTGCGCGGTCGGCGCGAGCTGCTTGCGCGCCCCGGCCTCGCCATCGTCGGCAGCCGCAGCGCGACGCCGCAGGGGACAAGCAATGCGGAGCAGTTCGCGCGCGCCTTCAGCGCCGCCGGCCTCACCATCGTGAGCGGCCTGGCGCTGGGCATAGACGCTGCGGCGCACCGCGGCGGCCTGGAGGCGGCGGGCTCCACCATTGCAGTGCTGGGCACGGGCGCCGACATCCTGTATCCGCAGCGCAACCGCGCGCTGGGCGAGCGCATCGCGCGCGAAGGACTGATCTTGAGCGAATTCGCGCTGGGCACGTCGCCGCATGCGTCGAATTTTCCGCGGCGCAACCGCGTGATCTCGGGTCTTGCGCGCGGCTGCCTGGTAGTGGAGGCCGCGCTTGCATCGGGCTCGCTGATCACCGCGCGCCTTGCCGCCGAGCAGGGCCGCGAGGTATTCGCGATACCGGGTTCGATCCATTCGCCGCACTCCAAGGGCTGTCACGCGCTGATCAAGCAGGGCGCGAAGCTGGTGGAAAGTGCGCAGGATCTGCTGCAGGAACTCGGCATGCACGCGGAGGCCGCGCCGCCTGCCGCCGCGCCCGCAAGCGGCCTGCTCGCGCAACTGGGTTACGACGCGTGTGACATAGACACGCTGTGCGCGAGAAGCGGCTTGACTGCCAACGTGGTATCGGCCATGCTGTTGCAACTCGAGCTCGACGGAAAGGTCGCGAGCCTGCCCGGCGGGCTATATCAGAGAACCTCCTAAGAGGCCGCCCAGAAGAATGTTCGACATACTCGTCTACCTGTTCGAAAACTACTACCACACCGAGCTCTATCCCGATCAAGATGTGCTGGCGCGCAAGCTCAGTGCCGCCGGCTTCGAGCACGACGACATCAGCGACGCGCTCGCCTGGCTGCAGGGCCTTTCCTCCACCGAAACCAGCACGCTCCCAGATTCTCTTGCGCAAAGCACGGCGTTTCGCGGATATGCCGAGGTAGAGGCGGCCAAACTGGGCGTCGAAGGGCGCGGTTTCCTTGCTTTCCTCGAGGGCGCCAAGGTGCTTACGCCCTTGCTGCGCGAGATCATCATCGAGCGCGCCATGGCGCTGGCCGAGGACAGCGTCAGCATCGAGAAGCTGAAAGTGATCGTGCTCATGGTCCTGTGGAGCCAGCAGCATTCGATCGATTCGCTGATTTTGGAAGAACTGCTCTCCGATCGCGCGCAATTGCTCATGCATTGAGCCCGACGCGCCTCATTAAGTAGCTGTTTCGCTGAACTTTGTCGCGGCGCCTCGCCGTGTCTCCTTGCTTCTCCCTTTGGTTTGCACTTATCATGCTGCCGCTTGCTGCACGGTGTAGTTCAATATTTGCCAGTGCTGCGCGCGCAAACCCGACCCCAAATGACCAAGAAACTGATTATTGCCGAGAAGCCCTCCGTTGCCAATGACGTTGCGCGCGCATTGGGCGGCTTCACGCGTCATGGCGATTATTTCGAGACTGAGGAATACGTGCTGTCCTCGGCGATCGGCCATCTGCTTGAGCTGGTCGCCCCGGAAGGCGTGGAGGTCAAGCGCGGCAAGTGGTCGTTCGCGAACCTGCCGGTGATCCCGCCGCACTTTGACGTCAAGCCGATCGAGCGCACCGAGGACCGGCTCAAGCTGCTGCTGAAGCTCCTCAAGCGCAAGGACGTCACCGGTGTCATCAACGCCTGCGATGCGGGACGCGAAGGCGAGCTGATTTTCCGCTACATCATGCAGCACGCCGGCAACAAGAAGCCGATTCAGCGGCTGTGGCTGCAGTCGATGACCCAGGGTTCGATCCGCGACGGTTTCGAAGCGCTGCGCAGCGACAAGTCCATGCTGCCGCTTGCGGATGCCGCGGTGTGCCGCTCCGAGTCGGACTGGTTGATCGGCATCAACGGCACGCGCGCCATGACGGCGTTCAATTCCAAGGAGGGCGGCTTCTACAAAACTACCGTCGGCCGGGTGCAGACGCCCACGCTCGCCATCCTGGTCGAGCGCGAGGACCGCATCCGCAAGTTCGTGTCGCGCGACTACTGGGAAGTGCACGCGAGCTTCGCCGCCGCCGCCGGCAGCTACAGCGGGCGCTGGTTCGACGAGAAGTTCGCCAAAGCAGACCGCGAAGAGGATGCCGAAGCCAAGTCCGAGCGGCTGTGGGATGCCGCTCGCGCCCAAGCGCTGCGCGAGAAGTGCGAAGGCAATCCCGGCATCGCCACCGAAGAGGCGAAGCCCACCAGCCAGATTTCGCCGCTGCTGTTCGATCTGACCAGCCTGCAGCGCGAAGCCAACGGGCGCTTTGGCTTTTCCGCGCGCACCACGCTGTCGCTGGCGCAGGCGCTGTACGAAAAGCACAAGGTGCTGACCTACCCGCGTACCGATGCGCGCGCGCTGCCCGAAGACTACCTGCCGACCGTCAAGTCGACCATGGAAATGATTGCCGGCAAGGCCAAAGGCAAAGACAAGAGCGACGGCATTGCCGCCTACGCGCCGTTTGCGCGTCAGGTGCTGAAGGAAGGCTGGGTCAAGCCGAGCAAGCGCATATTCGACAACACCAAAATTTCCGATCACTTCGCCATCATCCCGACGCTGCAGGCGCCGGGCCATTTGTCCGATGCCGAAGCCAAGCTCTACGATATGGTGGTCAAGCGCTTCCTTGCGGTGTTTTTCCCGGCGGCGGAATTCCTCGTCACCACGCGCATCACGCGCGTCGAGGGCGAGCCCTTCAGGAGCGAAGGCCGGGTGATGGTGAAGCCGGGCTGGCTTGCTATCTACGGCCGCGACACGGAGAAAGACGACGCGCTGATGGTCGCGATCACCGAAGGCGAGAAGGTCAAGACTGCCGAAGTCGAGGTCAAGGCCAACCAGACCAGGCCGCCGGCGCGCTTTTCTGAAGCGACCCTGCTCTCCGCCATGGAGGGCGCGGGCAAGCTGGTCGAGGACGAGGAATTGCGCGCGGCGATGAGCGCCAAGGGCCTGGGCACGCCGGCGACGCGCGCGGCCGTCATCGAGGGACTCATCTTCGAGGACTACGTGCACCGCAACGGGCGCGAGCTCGTCCCGACGCCGAAGGCGTTCTCGCTCATGTTCGCGCTCGGTCATTTCGGCATCACCGAGCTCACCTCGCCCGAACTTACCGGCGAATGGGAATTCAAGCTGAAGCAGATGGAGCATGGCGAGCTCGATCGCGCCGAATTCATGGATCACATCGTCGACGCGACGCGCGAGCTGGTTGCAGCGATCAAGAACGGCGACATACCGGATACCGCGTTTCTCACGCTGAAGGCGCCGTGCCCGAAATGCGGCGGCAAGGTGCAGGAGAATTACCGCAAATTCCAATGCCAGGCCTGCGATTTCACCATATGGAAAGTCGTATCCAGCCGCGAGTTCGCGCCGGAGGAGATCGAGGAGTTGATCGGCAAACACAGCGTCGGCCCGCTGCAGGGTTTTCGCAGCCGCATGGGCAAGCCTTTCGCCGCGGTGGTGAAGCTGTCGCCGGAATTCAAGGCGGAATTCGACTTCGGGCAGAATGACGGCAACGAAGAGGCGCCGGACTTCTCGGGCCTGGAATCGCTCGGGCCTTGCCCGAAGTGCAAGTCGCACGTATTCGAGCAGCCCATGGCCTACGTGTGCGAGAAAAGCCTGGGTCCGGACAAGAGCTGCGATTTCCGCTCCGGCCGCATCATCCTGCAGCGACCGATAGAACGCGAGCAGATGCAAAAGCTGCTGGCCACCGGCAGGACCGATCTGCTGCACCGCTTCATCTCGAAAAAGGGCCGGCCGTTCTCGGCGTTTTTAGTGCGCGGCGCCGACGGCAAGGTCGGATTCGAGTTCGCGCCGCGCGCGGCCAAACCCGGCAAGGCCGCGGCCGCCGCAGTCGCGGCCGCCGCGATCAAGCCCGCGGCCAAGCAGTCGGCGAAGAGCGCTGCGAAAGCGCCGGCGAAGACTGCTGCGAAAGCTCCGGCCAAGACTGCAGCCAGGACGGTCAAGGCACGCAAGCGCAAGGCCGTCTAGGGCGCCGGGCGAGAGGCGCCGGAAAGAAGCGAGTAAAATGAAAGCCTCTGTCGAAGCGTAAGAGGTTGAAAGTTCGTGCGCACTTGGTTCCGGCCACCGGTGTTGCAGTGAGCACAGCGGACCTGAAGCGCAACGGCGTGGCACACCTCGGGGCTATGCGCTACGCTGATGCAGAGCGGTCCTTTCGCGCCGCACTCGGCGCCGAGCCGGACAATCTGCCCGTGCTCAACAATCTCGCGGTCGCCTTGCATGAGCAGGGACGCCTCGGCGAGGCCAAAAAGATGTTGCAGGAGGTAGTCGCCGGCATGCCGGACTATGCCGCCGCACATTTCAATCTGGGCCGGGTGTATTTGGAATTGGACGAACTCGGTTCCGCCCTGGCGTGCTTCGAGGAAGTGCTGCGCCGCGATCCGGCAGACGCCGATGCCATTGCGATGACGGCTGCGGCCTTCGAGCGCCGCGGCGAGTTTGGCGAGGCGGAAGAATATTTTGCCGAGGCCGCACAGTTCTCACCCGCCTACGCCGTGACGCGACTTCTGCGCTTCTCGGCGGAGTTCCTGCGCGTCATATCCGCATACGCGAAGCCGGTTGCGCTGCCTCAGCCGCTGATTCCGGCGCGATCGGCGCAGGTCGTCGAATCTGTCGTCCTGGCGACCTGCGACCCGCATTACCTGCGCAAGTACGGCCTGGCGTTCGCGCGGTCCTACGCCCGGTGGTCCGGCCCGGCCGATTTGCTTCACCTGCATGTACTCGATCCGGATGAACATATCAGCGACGAAGTGCAGGCCGTGCTCGGCAGCGCCGGCGTTCAGCGCTACTGCGTCACTGCCGAGCGGGACCTGCAGTTCACCGCCGGCTCGGCGGAAAAGCGCATCTGGTTCACCTGCTCGCGGTTTCGCCATCTCGAGGCCTGGCTGCAGGCCTACGGCGTGCCTATCGTCGTGCTGGACATCGACGCTGCGCTGCAGGCGCCCGTCGCGACGCTCGTAGCTGCCGCCGGCGCTGCGGACCTAGGCCTGTTCCTGCGCCGCCCGCGGCGCGCGCCCTGGCTTGACCTCGTAGCCAACACCTTAGTCGCGCGGCCCACGGCCGCTGCGCAGCACTACCTGCGCCTAGTGCGAAACTATATCGACCATTTTCTCGTGCAGGACCAGCCGAGGTGGCATCTCGACCAATGCGCCCTCTACTGCACGCTGCGCATGCTCGAGGGCCAGGGCGACGCGCCTGCAGTAACCTGGATCACAGATGCGGCGCAGGCGAACGTCTACCACGTCGGCAACCAACACGACGACCGCATGGCGGACCCGCGATACGCGCGCTTCGCGGCAGAGCTCTGATGTCGACGAGTTCAATTTTGCAGCGTGTCTTCGCTTCGATCCGGCGGCGGTTCCTGCCGGGCGTAGGCCGCGGCGCGGCGACGCAGGATGCGCCGGGCGGTCAGGCCACGGGCTGGATCGTATCCAGCGATCGGCCCGACGCCATCGGCAGCGACCGCAACGCCTGCTCCATTGCCCGCGAACTGGGCGACCCGGTCTTTGTCTTCGGGCAAGGCATGGATCCGCACGCATTTCTCGATCAGCATCGGTTGCGCGCGCTCGTCCTTGGCAAGGCGTTCGACCCGGCCTTCGTTGCCTTGGGCGAGGCCGCGAGAGCGCGCGGCATTGCGGTTCTCGCGGCGATGTGCGACTGGCATTTCGATAGCCCGACAAACCGCAAGCTGAGCCGAATTTCCAATCGAATCGTGGTGCAAACGGAAATGATGGCCGCCGGCGTGCGCCAGCATTTCAAAGTTGAACCCGCCATTGTCGAAGAACCCTACGAAGGACCGCGCTTCGCGCCGCGCTTCGCGCCTACAGCAGCAATCCGGCTGCTCTGGTACGGGCACTCGTCCAACCTGGACACGCTTGGTGCGGGCCTGGAGCAGGTATGTCGGCTCGACGGCAAGGATTTTCTGATTTCCATCGTGACCGAGCGTCCGGACATGGCAGACCAGGTGCTGTCTCGCCTGCCCCAATCCAGGGCGCGCGTGCGTTTTTCCACTCACCAGTTTTCCCTGGATAGGCAATGGCAGGAACTGGCCGAATGCGATGCCGTGCTGCTACCGAGTTATCTCGCTCGCGAAAAGCTGGTCAAAGGCCACGGCCGGTTGGTGCAGGCAATCCACTCCGGACGTCTTGCTCTGGCATATCCTCTGCCGCAGTACGAAGAGTTGGCGGAGTATTGCTGGTGTGGCGAAGATCTGGGCGAAGGGCTCGACTGGGCCTTGGCCCGCCCCACGGATGTTCTTGACCGCATACACGCCGGCCAGTTGTATGTGGACCAGCGTTTCGCACCCAAGCGCATAGCGCGGCGCTGGGCCGAGGAAATAGCCCGCGCCTGAGCCGCCCCCGGTTTTCTGCGAAGCCGGCAATTCGCGCCGTGACGCCGCCTCAGGCTTGGCCGAGGATGCGCGCCAGCGTTCGAGCTACCCGGTCCATCCGATCTTGGTCCAATTCCAGATGAAACGGCAGGCCGAGCAGGCGGTCGCTTATCGCCATGGTGGCGTCCAGCGTTCCGGCGATTCCCGCATCGGCGAAAACCGGGTGCAGGTGCAGGGGCGGGAAATACCAGCGGCGCGTCTCTATGCCTTCGACGGCAAGGCGACCCGCTGCCAGCGCCGGATCGGCGCCACGCGGGAGCAGCACGCAGAACGCGGCGTAGGCGCCGTCCGCCGGCCGCTGCTGAAACTCCAGGCCGGCGCATGCCGCCAGCAGGCGGCGTTGGTACTCGCGCGCGCGGTCGCGGCGCAGTTGCGCGCGTTCGGGCCAGCGCGCGAGCGCCGCAAGTCCCACCGCCGCGTGATATTCGCTGAGCTTGGCGTTGGTGCCGGCCTGGTGCACCTTGAAATCGCCCGGGTCAATGCCGAAGTTGGAGAGGCAGCGCACGCGCTCGATCCAGCCGGCATCGCCGCTGACGGCGAAGCCGCCTTCGCCCATGCCCATGGTCTTGGTCGCGTGCAGGCTGAACGCGACGGCGCTGCGCCGGCCCGCGCCCTGATTGCCGAAGGCGCCGGCGGCGTCGATGATTACTGGAATTCCGCTCTGCGCGGAAAACGCATCCCATTGCGCCGCGTCGACCGGGCAGCCCAGCGCGGTCACCGCGACGACGCAATCGATGCGCTGCACCGCGGCAGCAGCGCGCGCGATCTCCGGCGTGAGCGTCCAGCTTAGCGGGTCGACGTCGGCTACCAGCAGGCGATGGCCGGCGCGCCGGATCGCGGTCCCGGTGGCGACGAAAGTCAGCGCCGGAACCAGTATCGTCGATGCGGGCGGCAGATTGCGCGCGGCGAGCAGCAGTTCGAGAGCCAGCGTGCAATTGGCGAGCGACACCACGGCGGCGTCCTGAAATCCGCCGGCCAGCTGCGCTTCGAAGCGTTTCGCCAGCGGTCCGAAATTGGTGTACCAGCGGCGCTCGTCGATCTCGCGCAGCAGGCCGATCAGCTCGTCGGTCCGCGGTATGTCGGGGATCAACAGGGGAATGCGCTGCACCGGGCCGTCTTCCTCGCCGGCGCTCATGCTTTGGCCGGCCTCGGGCTACGCATGCTGCCGGCCACTATCTTGTATTCGAACAGACGGCATTCGAGCGCGCCGTTGAACAGCGGCGTGCGCCTGGATACCTGCAGTTTGATCAATTTCGGCAGGTTCATGTCGGCGCTGAGGATATAGCAGTTCCAGCCGGCGAATTTCTGCTTCAGCGCGTCGCCGAATTTGGGGTAGAACGCCGCCAGCTCCTGCTGTTCGCCCATGCGCTCGCCGTAGGGCGGATTGGTGATGAGCACGCCCGCGTCCGCCGGCGCGGAAACCTCCAGAGCGTTCGCTTGTTTGAGCTGTACTACGCCTTCCAGTCCGGCTGCCGCCAGATTCGCCTGCGCGAGTTTGAGCGTGTCGCCATAAAGATCGCTGCCGTAGATCGGCAGCGGCGCAAGCGGCCTGCGCCGCGCCTCGGCTGCAGCGCGCAGCTCAACCCACAGCACTTCGTCGAATTGCTTCAGCTTTTCGAAGCCGAAGCTGCGCGCGCTGCCGGGCGCGATATCGAGCGCGATCTGCGCCGCTTCGACCAGGAAAGTGCCGCCGCCGCACATCGGGTCGAGCAGCGCCGTTCCCGGCTGCCAGCCGGTGAGCCTGAGTATGCCGGCGGCGAGATTTTCCTTGAGCGGCGCGGCGCCCGCGGCGGCGCGTGCGCCGCGCTTGAACAGCGGCTCGCCCGACGTGTCGAGATAGAGCGTGAACCGCGTCGCGTCGAGGAAGGCGTGGATGCGCACCTCGGGTGCACGCGTGTCCACGTTCGGGCGGCTGCCGACGGCGTTCCTGAAGCGGTCGCACACCGCGTCCTTGATGCGCAGCGTGAGGAAATCCAGGCTCTTCAGCGGGCAGCGCTGCGCGGTGAGATAGACGCGGATGCTGCGCGTAACCTCGAAGCGCTGCGGCCAGTCGAAATCGCAGGTGGCGCGATAGATGTCGTCCTCGCTGCGGTAGGGCACGCTGAACAGGCGCAGAAGAACGCGCGTGGCGATGCGGCTCTCGAGGTTGGCGCGGTAGATGAGGCGCAGGTCGCCCTCGAAGGCAACGCCGCCGGCCAGCGCCTGTACCGCGCCCGCGCCGAGACCGGTAAGCTCTGCCGCGAGCGCGTCTTCCAGGCCGCGCGGGCAGGGCGAGAACAGCATGGCGTTGGCTTGCGGGTTCATTGGAAACCGAGGATGATCGATCGGGCTGAAGATTGGACGGAAAAGTAACATAAATCCAGGTGAACCAAGGCACGACATCGCCGGACGACTGCAAACGCAAGCCTGCAGCGCCCAGAGCATGAACCGGTGAGCGGCGCCGTCCCGGCGGCGGAGTGTTTCGCCGCGGGCGTGCAACTTCTCGAGGACGACGACTTCGCCGGCGCCGAGCGCGCGCTGCGCCAGGCGCTGACCTTGCGCCCGGACCATGCCCAGACGCATTACAAGCTCGCCAACGCGTGCAAGGAGCAGGCGAAGCTGGCCGAAGCGGAGCAGCACTATCTCGCCGCCCTGGCACTGGACCCGCGCCACGCCGAGGCGCACAACAATCTGGGCGCGGCGCTGCAGCTGATGCAGCGCGAGCAGGAGGCCGAGGCGAGCTACCGCAGCGCGATCGCGGCGAATCCCGGCCTGTCCCAGCCTTACCTCAATCTAGGCCGGCTGCTGCAGCAGCTCGGGCGGCCCGGCGAGGCCGAATCCTGCTACGCCCTGGCGCTGGACCGGAGCCTGGAGCCGGCGGTGTTCCGGCATCTGCTCGATGCGGCGCGGGGCGCGACTACGGAGCAGGCGCCGCCGGCCTACGTGCGCGCGACCTTCGACGCATTTGCGCGTCAGTTCGATGGTCACCTGACCGACAGCCTCGGCTATCGCATTCCGGAAATGCTCGGCCGCGAGCTGCGCGCGCTGTCGCCGCCAGCGCAAATGGACATACTCGACCTCGGCTGCGGCACCGGGCTGTGCGGCGAGCAGCTGCGCGACCTGGCGCGGCGCATGGCGGGAGTGGATCTCGCGCCGATGATGCTCGAACTGGCGCGCCGCCGCGGCTGCTACAGCGAGCTTGCCGAAGCCGAGGCCGTTGAGTATCTGGCGGCGCAGGCGGCTGCGAGCTTCGATCTCGTGCTTGCGGCCGATGTGCTGATCTATATCGGCGACATCGGCCCGCTGATGCGCGGAGTCGCGCGCGTGCTGCGAACCGGCGGCTGGTTCGCGTTTTCGATCGAACAGCCGACCCGGGCCTACGATGGCTACCTGCTGGAACAAAGCGGGCGCTACGCGCACGCGCTCGCCTATGTCCGGAGACTCACGCGCGTAGCGGGCCTGGAACAGCGCATTTGCCGCGACGTCACGATACGCAAACATGGCGCGCAGGCGCTGCCGGGGCAGCTGCTGGTCATGCAGAAGCCGCCGGTTCAGGCTTGATTCCGCAACCGCGCGTAGTCCGCTCCCGGTCCCGGGAATCAATGGCCAGTTCGGGAATTATTAACGGTCCTCCGGTCGAACATGCGCGAAACTGGATACCATGCCGCTTCCGCCAACGTACAACGCTCCGATGAATAGATACCAGTTCGCCGCTCTGCTCGTCGCAGGGATCAATTTGCTGCTGATATTGCTGTTCCCGCCCTACGACTACATCGGCTATACGCACAACAACGTGCCCAACTTCGACGGCTTCCTGTTCGTGTTCGACGTGCACGCCGGCCGCAGGATCAATGAAAATTTCCTCGCGATCGAAGTCATCACGGTGTTGATCAACGCGATGGTCGCCTGGATGCTGCTGAGCGCGCGGGTGCGGCTGCGGCGCCTGCCGGACCGGCAGAAGCTGGTTCTGCTGGGCGTGGGCCTGAACCTGCTGCTGGCGCTGCTGTTCCCGCCGTTCCAGGACTATTACACCGGGTCCCGGGCGCTGCTGCCATCGTTCGACGGCTTCTATTTTCTGTTTGCGGACAACTCCAGCCGCGTGCTGATCACGCCCATGCTCTGGCTGGAGGTGCTTTTCATCCTGGTCAACGGCGCCATGTTGTGGCTGCTGTTCTGCAAGCCCGGTCCGCGAGAACTGAACTCCGCGGAACAATTTGCGCAGGCCGAAGACCTGCTGCGCGCGAGCGCGGGCAAGAAGGCCTAGACGGCAATCTGCGCGCCGATCTCAGCGGCGCTCTGCACCTTGGCGTAGAGGCCGTTCAGCGCGGCGAGGAAGGCCGCGTGTACCTGCGCCGCGGCTACGCGCTCCTCGCCGAACGCGACCGCGCGCGTGGCGCAGGCGTCGTGCGCCAGGCTGCAGGAAAAGCCCAGGTCGAATGCCGCCCGCGTAGTCGCGTCCACGCACATATGGGTCATCATGCCGGCGATCACCAGGTGGTCAACGCCTTGCGCGCGCAGGTGCTCGAGCAGCGGCGTCCCGCGGAAGCTGTTGGGAAAATTCTTCTGCATCACGGTTTCGCCGTCGCGCGGCGCCACATTCGTATGGATCTTCACGCCAGCGGTATTGGGCAGGAAAAAGCTCGCGCCGGGCCGGTTGGAAACATGCTGGATATGCACCAGCGGCAGTCCCTTGGCGCGAAAGGCGTCGAGCAGCTTCGCCGCCTGCAGGCTCGCCTGCGGGCTGCCCTCCAATTCCATCTTGCCGCCGGGAAAGTAGTCGTTCTGGATGTCGATGATGATCAGGGCTGGTTTCAAGGCCGTGCTCCGGTTGGGTTTCTCAAATCAGGCGGCGCGCTCAGGCGCCGTGGATGCGCGCGGCGAAACCGGCGCTGCGCAGCGCATGGATGATCTCCTCCACGTGCTCGCGGCCGCGGGTCTGCAGCACGAAATCGACTTCTGCCGTCTGCAGCGGCAGATTGGTGAAGGCGCGCTGGTGGTGTACCTCTTCGATGTTTGCGTTGGCTTCGGCGAGGCAGGCGGTGACCGTGGCGAGCGCCCCGGGCAAATCGCGAAGTTCCACCGTCAGCCGCGTCAGCCGGCCGGCGCGCACCATGCCGCGCTCGATGATGACCGACAGCATCAGCGGATCGATGTTGCCGCCGGAGAGCACAATGCCGATGCGCTTGCCGCGAAAGCGCTGCGGTTGTGCGAGCAGCGCCGCGAGTCCGGCCGCGCCTGCGCCTTCGACTACGGTCTTCTCGATCTCGAGCAGCAGCACGATCGCGTGTTCGATCTCGCCTTCGCCGACCAGCAGTACCCCGCGCGTGAGCTCGCGCACGATCGGCAGGGTGAGCGATCCGGGCGCCTTCACCGCGATGCCCTCGGCGATAGTGTTGGCGGCGAAGTGCGGCGTTTCGCCGCGCAGCGCGCAATGCATCGACGGGAAGTTTTCGGTTTCAATGCCGTAGAGTTCGATCCTTGGATTCACCGACCTGGCCGCGACGGCCATGCCGGCGATCAGCCCGCCGCCGCCCACGGGCACGAGCAGGATTTCCAGCTGCGGCACGCGCGCGAGCATTTCCAGCGCCACCGTGCCCTGGCCGCTGATGACATGCGCATCGTCGTAGGGATGCACCACGGTGAGTCCGCGCCCGGCCGCGAGGGTGAGCCCGTGCGCCTTGGCCGCGTCGAAATCGTCGCCGGCGAGGATTACTTCGGCGCCGAAGGCGCGCGTATGCTCCACCTTCACGTGCGGCGTATGGCGCGGCATCACGATGACGGCGCGCAGCCCCAGGCGCTTCGCATGATAGGCCACGCCCTGCGCGTGGTTGCCCGCCGATACCGCGAGCACGCCCGCCGCGCGCTCAGCGGGGGCGAGCGAGAGCAGCTTTACCAGCGCGCCGCGCTCCTTGAACGAGGCGGTGAACTGCAGGTTTTCGAACTTCAGGTACACCTCGGCGCCGGTGATCTGCGACAACGTGCGCGAGTACAGGCAGGGCGTGTCGAACACCTGGTCGGCGAGCACCACGGCGGCGGCGCGTACGGATGCGGCGGTGACGTTCATGGGAGTTCGGACCTCAGCGCTGCCACGAGTCCTTGATGATGCCGCGGATGATGTGCAGCCGGCGGTGGAAAAAATGGTCCGCGCCCGGCACCACCACCACCGGCAGTTCCTGCGGCCGCGCCCAGGCGAGCACGTTGGCGAGCGGGACGGTCTCATCGAGCTCGCCGTGGATGATGATGCTGTCCGCGGGCACGGTTTCCGAGGTGTAGCTGCGCTCGCCGCTGACGAAACCCGCCGCCACGCCCACCAGTGCCATGCGCTCGGGCGCCACGCGGCGCGCCACCAGCGTCTGCACGTAAGCGCCGAAAGAAAAGCCCGCCAGCACCGGCGGCCCGGCGTGAAAGCGGGCGCGGCCGTATTCCAGGATCGCGAGCAGGTCCTCGGTCTCGCCGCGCCCCAGGTCGTGCGTGCCTTCGCTTGCGCCCACGCCGCGGAAATTGGGCCGCAGTGCGACATAGCCGAGCTCGACGAAGGTCTTCGCCAGGGTCTGCGCCACCTTGTTGTCGAGGCTGCCGCCGAACAGCGGATGCGGGTGCGCGATCAGCGCCACGCCCCGGTGCACACCGCCGGCCGCCAGATTGATCACGCACTCGATCTTGCCCGCGGCGCCGTCGAGCAGAGCGCGCTCGATCAGGGTCCGCGTCATAGCTTCAGGCGCTCGACCACGCGACCGTGCCGCAGGTGCTCTTCGATGATTTCGTCGATATCGTGCTCGTCGACATACGTGTACCAGATTTCCTCCGGGTACACCACGACGCAGGGGCCTTCCTCGCAGCGATCCAGGCAGCCGGCCTGGTTGATGCGCACCTGGCCCCTGCCGGCGAGATCGAGCTCCTTCACGCGCTGCTTGGCGTAGTCGCGCAGCCGGCTCGCGCCTTTGTCGTTGCAGCACGCGCGCTCCCCGCCTTCGCGCTGGTTGCAGCAGAAGAAAACGTGGTGCGCGTAATAGCCCATTGCAAATTCGCTCGCTGGGAGGGGGGGTCGCCGGCGTGCCGTTGCGGCACGGGTGCGCCAAATTATAGCTCGCGCCGGCCCTCCGGACCTTCCCGTCCTGCGCGCGGCACCAGCAGCATCAGGTAGAACAGCGCAGCGAACGGCCAGGCGAGCGACACTACGCGCGTCACCCCGTTGAAATTCAGAAAGTAACCCTGCGGCCACTGCTGCAGGGCATCGGCAAAATACGGGTTCTCCGGCGTCAGGTTGACCAGCACGGTTGCGCCCATCAGCAGCAGACCCGAAAGCGCGCGGCGCGCCGCGCGCGGCAGCGCTGTCGCCGGGAGCAGCAACAGCATGCCGCCGGCGAGTCCGAGCAGCGCGCCCGGCGTGAGCCAGGCGAACACGTGCTCCGCCTTGAGCAATTCGCCTACCGCCACGGTCTTCAGTGCGAGCGCCGCGGCGAGCAGCGCCAGCAGCAGGCCGCGCAAGGGCCGTGCGTCCTGCGTCAGGCAGGAGGCGAACAGTCCGAGCGCGACCAGATTGCACGCTGCGACCGCCGCCTCTCCCTGGATGAAAACTGCGGCCGGATGCAGCGCAATCGGCGGCGCCTCGAGCAGCCCGCGCAAGTCGCCGTTGCCGAACAGCAGGGTCTCCGGATTGAGCTGGGTGAACAGCCACAGTCCGAGCAGCACCAAGCCGAGATCGTACTGGTGGCCGTCGAGAAACCAGCGGTGGCGCAGCTCGTGCATCCTGCCGCGGCCGAGCAGCTCGACGCCGAACGCGAGTGCAAGCCCGGCACCGGCGAATGCCCCCAGCGCGTTGGTCGCAAGATCGAGGTTGGACGGGATGCGGCTCGGCAGAAAGGTCTGCAGCGCCTCCAGCGACAGGCTCAGCGCGCAGCCGGCCAGTCCCGCGACGAAGAACGCGCGCGCGCCGCGCAGCAGCGGGTGCAGCGCCAGCAGCGCGAAGAACCCGAGCGGCAGATAGGCGGCGAGGTTGGTCACGATGTCGAAAGTGGTGATATAGCGCGGCAGGCGGGCCGCGAGATAGGCGAACGCGCCCGCGCCCTGGTCGCGCCAGCCGTAGAAGGGGTACAGGCTGCCGTAGACAATCAGCAGCGCGTACGCTAGCAGCAGGTAGCGCGCCAAAGGTGAAGGTCGGGGCGAGGGTCTGGAGTCGGTGGCGGTCACGGTGACCGCCATCTTACAGCCTCGCGAGTTCGGTCCGATACAGCGCCAGCATCGGCGCGCCGAAGCAGGCGAACGCGATCTGCTCGATCTGCGCCTGGTACGCGGCGACCTCGGCGCACTCGCGCACCGCGATGCGCGCCGCGTCGCGCAGCGGATAGCCGTAGACGCCGCAGCTGATCGCCGGGAAGGCGATCTTCTTCGCGCCGTGCGCGAGCGCGAGTGCCAGGCTCGCGCGGTAGCACGAGGCGAGCAGCTCCGGCTCGCCCCGCGTCCCGTCCTGCCATACCGGGCCTACGGTGTGGATCACGAACTTCGCCGGAAGAAGGTAGCCGCGCGTGAGTTTGGCCTGTCCTGTGGCGCAGCCGCCCAGCGTGCGGCACTCGGCGAGCAGCCCGGGCCCGGCAGCGCGGTGGATCGCGCCGTCCACGCCGCCGCCGCCGAGCAGCGAATTGTTCGCAGCATTGACGATGGCGTCCACCGGCAAGGTGGTGATGTCGGCTTCGACGGCGATGAGCTTGGCGCGCATGCGCAGAATTCTACTCTGCACATTGTTTGCGAAACAAACGCGCCGCCTTGCGGGAATAGATGGCCTGGCCTGATAGGCGCAGGTCCGCCGGCGCGACCTTCTGGACGCGTGCAACGTCCGGCTGCGTCAGCCTATGACCGGCTTGCACGCTGAGCGTGCTTGGAGGCAACACCGCCTGGCGAAGTGTTGGCGTGCGCGGAAGCGTGTGGCGACTTTCCCGTGGCAAGCGAGCCAATCACCATCCAGACCACGGCCGCAACGAATCCGCCGAGCTGCGGCGGCATCAGCCCGTTGGGCGAAGTCGCTTCGAGCACCAGCCATGTGATCAATCCGAAGATGATCGACAGCAGCGCGCCTGTTGCGCTGGCGCGTTTCCAGTAGAGCCCTGCGACCAGCGGGACGAATGCACCCACCAGAGTGATCTTGTATGCATTGCCGACCATCGAATAGATGTTCGAATCCGAATTGAGCGCGAACACTATCACCAGGAAGGCGAAGCCCGTAACGACAATACGCATGTTCAAAAGCAACTGCTTGTCCGACAGGTCCTTCCTCAGGAAGCGCTTGAGAATGTTTTCGGTGAACGTAATCGAAGGCGCGAGCAGCGTGGCGCTGGCGGTGGACATGATGGCCGACAGCAATGCGCCGAAGAACATGATCTGCGCGAATATCGGCGCGTGATTGAGTATCAGCCGCGGCAAAATATACTGCGCGTCGCTATGGACATAATTCTGCACGAGCTTCGGGTCGAGCAAGGATGCAGAATAGGCGAGAAACATGGGTACGAACGCAAACACGAAATAAGCCACGCCGCCGAGCACCGTCGCCCACACCGCGATGGTCACGGTGCGGGCAGACGTGACGCGCTGGAATACGTCCTGCTGCGGGATCGAGCCGAACATCATCGTGATCGCGGCGCCGACGAACCACAGGACGTCGCGCAACTCGGCTCGGGGAAGGAAGTGGAATTTTCCGGCGTCGCGCGCGTGAGCGACCACTTTGGCGACGCCGCCCGCCTCGTCGCCGATGAGCCAGGCAATATAGAGCAGGCCGACTACGATCAGCGTCATTTGCATGAAGTCAGTCCACGCCACCGAGTACATGCCGCCGAATACCGTGTAGACCAGCACGATCGTTATGCCCAGGATCATCCCGGTCTGCAGGCTGAGTGCACCGTCCGAAAGGATGTTGAAGACAAGCCCGAGCGCGACGATCTGCGCCGATACCCAACCCAGATAAGAAGCAATGATGGCGAGGCTGGTGAGCATTTCCACCGTCGGGTTGTAGCGCTTGCGGTAAAAATCGCCGATCGTGAGCAGGTCCATCTTGTAGAGCCGGGCGGCGAAGAACAGTCCCATCAGCACCAGGCACATCGACGAGCCGAACGGATCTTCGAGCACGCCGGAGAGCCCGTTTTCCACGAACTTGGCCGGAATGCCGAGGACGGTCTCCGACCCGAACCAGGTGGCAAACACCGTGGCCATCACGACATAGAACGGCAGCGAGCGGCCGGCGACCGCATAATCCTTGGTGTTGTGGACACGGGTCGCGGCGTAGAGCCCGATACCGATGGAGAGGGCCAGGTAAGCGAGGACAAACCAAACCAGCATTTCCGCAATCTCCGGCGAAATTGACTGATATTAAATCACTAGGTAGATGTGCCAGGCGAGCAGCGCCGCGAGCAGCAGGCCGAGCGCGACCAGATTGCGGTGGCGCTGCCGCTGCTCGTCGCAGAGCTGCTCCAGCGCGCGCTCGATCCCGGCCCCGTGGTCGGCGTCGAGCGCGCGATGCATGAGCCGCGGCATCTGCGGCAGCATGCTCGCCCAGCGCGGCGCCTCGGTCAGCACGTTGCGCATCAGGCCGCGCCAGCCCAGCTGCTCGCTCATCCAGCGCTCGAGGAAAGGCTTGGCGGTCTTCCACAAGTCGAGGTCGGGATCCAGCTGCCGCCCCAGCCCCTCGATGTTGAGCAGGGTTTTTTGCAGCATCACCAGCTGCGGCTGGATCTCGACGTGAAAGCGGCGCGAGGTCTGGAACAGGCGCAGCAGCACCCGGCCGAAAGAAATGTCCTTGAGCGGCCGGTCGAACACCGGCTCGCATACCGCGCGGATGGCGCCCTCGAACTCGTCGATGCGCGTATCGGGCGGCACCCAGCCCGCCTCCAGGTGCGCCTGCGCCACGCGCTTGTAGTCGCGCTGGAAAAACGCAAGAAAGTTTTGCGCGAGGTAGTTCTTGTCGACGTCGGTCAGCGTGCCCATGATGCCGAAATCGACGGCGACGAACTGGCCGCGCGGGTCGGTGTCGGTGGAAATGAAGATGTTGCCCGGGTGCATGTCGGCGTGGAAAAAACCGTCGCGGAACACCTGGGTGAAGAAAATCTCCACGCCGGCGCGGGCAATCCGCGGGATGTCCACGCCGGCGGCGCGCAGCTTCTCCACCTGGCTGACCGGTATGCCGCTGATGCGCTGCATCACCATCACCGAGGACGAACAGTAGTCCCAGTAGATTTCCGGGATCGTCAGCAGCTGCGAGCCGGCGAAGTTGCGCCGCAGCTGGCTCGCGTTGGACGCCTCGCGCATCAGGTCGAGTTCGTCGTTGAGGTGCATGGCGAACTCAGCCACCACTTCGCGCGGTTTCAGGCGCCGCCCGTCGATCCATAGCGCTTCGACCAGGCCGGCGGCGCTGTCGAGCAGCGCCACGTCTTTTTCGATCGCCTGCTGCATGTTGGGACGCAGGATTTTCACCGCGCATTCGCGCCCGCCGGGCAGCACGGCGAAATGCACCTGGGCAATGGACGCGCTCGCTACCGGCAGTGCGTCGAACTGTTCGAACACCGCGGCCACCGGCCGGCCGAAGGAACGCTCCAACTGGGCGCGTGCGAGTGCGGTCGAGAACGGTGGCACCTGGTCCTGCAGCCGGGCAAGCTCGTCGGCGATGTCGGTGGGCAGCAGGTCGCGCCGGGTGGAGAGCACCTGGCCGAATTTGACGAACAGCGGTCCCAGCGCCTCCAGCGCCAGACGCAGGCGCACCGCGCGCGGCTCGGTGAGCTTGCGCCAGAACAGCACGCGCTGCACCAGAAGCAGCAGGAAGCGCGTGCGCGCGTGGGCGAGCACAAACTCATCCAGACCGAAGCGGATGCCTACGCTGATGATGCGGGCGAGGCGCAGTAGGCGCAGCAATTTAGCGGCTCAGGACAATGGACAATGGAAAAGAACGATTTTAACCGCACAGCAGGCAAAGGCGCAGAATGTTGTCGCTATGCCGCGTCGGTGCGTGGTTCAGACCTTCCGCGCTAGCAGGTCGATGCGTTTTTCCAGTCGTGCAAGATCGTCGCGCAGCTGGTCCGCGTCGGCCAGGAAGCGGCGCACCTCCGCCGGACGCGCCAGCAGCGGCTGCTCTTCGATCAGGTACTCCGCGAAGTTCTGCGCCAGCTTCTCCGCCGCCTCCCTGTTCCAGGCAAGGAAACGCCTGCCTTCGCGCACCATGCGCTCCGCGACCACGTCGCCGAATACTTTGGACAGGTCCTCGGCGACATCCCAGCGCAGGTGGCGGAACAGGAACTGCACCGCGCTGGCGAGGTCGGCATTGCCTTCGATGCCGATTTCGCGCATCAGGGCGTCTTCCCCGCGCAGCATAGCCGGCAGCGCCGCCGGGCCTATCGTGACGATCAGGCTCGGCGCGGTGTCCGCTGCTGCGGCGCGTAGCAGCCCGGTGTCGATGATATCCAGCCGCAGCACCGGCAGTGGCGGATTGCGAAACTCCACGCATTGCCCGGCGTAGGGCTTGAGCTTGTCGCGCGCCCAGGCTTCGGCCTCGAGCAGGTGATTGAGCGCAAGTATTCCGGGGTGTGGCAGCACGTTCTGCTCCGTTGCGAACGCCGCCGCGCTATTGCAGCTGCTGAATGCCGGCCAGCAGCCAGCCGCTGGCGCCGGAGACCGGCTTCGCGAGGTTCCATATTTCCGCGAAGGCCTCCGGCTGGGCTTCCGCGCTTTCGCGGATCATGCCGGAAAAGCGCACGCTGGCCCAATGGGTGTCGCCCTCGGTGAGCGCTTCCAGCAATTCGGCATCGAGCGTCACCACGTCGGTCTGTTGCGCGACGCCGCCGTGCTGCAGCAGATCCTGCTTGATCGAATCGAACATCGCGTCGGTGGTGAATTCGCGCAATTCGCCGAGCTTGCCGCTGTCGTGCACCGCCTGCAGTTTGACGAAATTGAGCTTGGCCTGGCGCAGGAATCCATCGGTGTCGAATCCGGCGGGGATGTTCGCCTGCGCTTGCGCGGCTGAATCCGGCGCGCCGCCGAACGCGGGTACGGCTGAAACCGGTGCAATCGGGACGGTCTGGCCATCCGCGCCGGCATACCGAAGATTGCCCGCGTCCCGGGGCCGGTTGAACAGCCGAATGACGAACAGCACGGCGATACCGATCAGGACCAGCGTCAGGATGCCGCCCATGCCGCCCAATCCGCCGTGTCCCAGCAGCCAGCCCAGGCCGAGGCCCGCGGCGAGGCCTGCGAGCGGCGCGAGCCAGCGGTTGCCGGCAGGTTTGGCTGCGCCGGCCGGTGCGGCCGCCGCAGCCGGCGAAGGCGGGGTCGCTTGCGCGCTCCTGCTCGGGGCAACGGTGGAGCGCTGCGCGCCCAGACTCCTGCCGCCGCCGAGGCGCCTGGCTTCGGCGTCGTCAACCGCGAACGCCAGCGCGAAGAACGCAAGCAGCAATGCCGAAAATGCCTGTTTCATGATGTTTCCTTGCAATGTGAGCGGACGATTGTACGCTCCGGTGTTCAGACTTTATAAGCGCGATGCAGCGCAACCACACCCGCGCTCAGGTTGAAGTATTCGACCCGTTCCAGGCCAGCCTGTTGCATCAGCACCTTCAGCTGTTCCTGATCCGGATGCATGCGTATGGACTCGGCCAGGTAGCGGTAGCTGTCGGCGTCGCGCGCGATCTTCGAACCCAGCCAGGGCAGCACCTTGAACGAATACCAGTCGTAGATGCGCGTCAGCGGCTGCCACACGCGCGAAAACTCGAGCACCAGCAGCCGCCCGCCCGGCTTGAGGACGCGGCGCATTTCGGCCAGCGCCGTGTCCTTGTGGGTCATGTTGCGCAGCCCGAAGGCGACGCTGACACAGTCGAAATAATCGGCGGGAAACGGCAGGCGCTCGGCATTGCACTGCGCCAGCGGCAGCGCGCGCCCCTCGTCGAGCAGGCGGTCGCGCCCGCGCTCGAGCATCGCGCGGTTGACATCGGTGAGCCAGACTTCGCCTTCGGCGCCGGCGCGCCGCGCGAACACGCGCGCCAGATCGCCGCTGCCGGAGGCGACGTCGAGCACGCGCTCGCCCCGCCTGACTCCGGCGATCGCGACGGTGAATGCCTTCCACGCGCGGTGCATGCCGGCCGACATCAGGTCGTTCATGAGGTCGTAGCGCGGCGCGACCGAGTCGAAAACGTCCGCGACTTTGCGCGCTTTTTCCGATTCGTCCACCTGTTCGTAGCCAAAGTGGGTCTTGCCGTTCATCGAAGCTTCCATTTGATGTAATGACCCTGTCAGCGGCAGGGGAGCGTCTATAATACCGCGCCCGGCCTTCCTGCGGCTGTAACCAAATTGTCACGCAGCCGACATACTATTGCGCCGACCATGCCGCTCAATATTCTGATAGTCGAAGACGAAACCGCCATCCAGGAGCTGATTGCGGTGAACCTGGAGAGCGCCGGCCATCACGCGCTGCGCGCGGCCGACTCGGAGCAGGCGCTAGCCATCATACGCCAGACCCTGCCCGATCTGGTGCTGCTCGACTGGATGTTGCCCGGGCAGTCCGGACTGACGGTTGCGCGCCACCTGCGCGGCAACCCGCGCACGCGCAGCATCCCGATCATCATGCTCACCGCGAAATCCGCCGAGCAGGACAAGATCCTCGGGCTGGAAGCGGGCGCGGACGATTACGTGACCAAGCCGTTCTCGCCGCGCGAACTGCTGGCGCGCATCAAGGCGGTGCTGCGCCGGCGCGCGCCGCAGATGACCGACGACGTGGTCGAGGTCCGCGGGCTGCGGCTGGACCCGGCCGCGCACCGCGTCAGCGGTAATGGCAGGACGCTGGAGCTGGGCCCGACCGAGTTTCGCCTGCTGCATTTTTTCATGACCCACGCCGAGCGCGTGCACACCCGGGCGCAACTGCTCGACCAGGTCTGGGGCGACCATGTGTTCGTCGAAGAGCGTACCGTGGACGTGCATATCCGCCGTCTGCGCAAGGCACTGGAAGCCAGCGACCACGACGCACTGATCGAGACCGTGCGCGGCACCGGCTATCGCTTCGTTGCGGGCGGCTGAGCTTCCCATTAGGCGGCGGGGCGTAGAGGCCGTGCGTGCGATAATCGGCCAATCGCAAAACAGGTCTATCAAGTGAGTTCTGTCTGGTTGCGCAGCGCCTTGGCGCTGGCTGCAATTTCCGTCGCCGGCCTGGTCGGCTGGCTGCTCGCCGATGCAGAGTGGGCGCTCGCTGTTGTCTGCGCCGGTCTCACGCTGATTGTTTTGCGCCACGTCGCGAGCCTGGCCGCGCTGGAGAACTGGCTGCGCGACCCCGCGGCCCGGCCGGTTCCCCAGGGCGGCGGCGCGTGGGGCGAAGTGCTGGTCGGCCTCTACCGCTTCGTGCGCACCCGCATCAAGCTGGAGGACCAGCTCAGCGCCGACCTGCAGCGCTTTCGCGGCGCCGGGCTGGCCCTGCCCGATGGCGTGGTGCTGCTCGATGCCCACGGCCATATCGAATGGTGCAACCCGATTGCGAGCCGTTACCTCGGCCTGGATGAGCAGCGCGATGTAGGCCAACCGCTGGTCAACCTGGTGCGGCATCCCGACCTGGCCGCCTATCTCGCCCGCGGCGAATTCGCCGAGCCGCTGACGCTGCGCCTCGCGCGCAGCGAGGGGCGCGTGCTGTCGCTCGCGATCATTTCCTACGGCGAGGCGCAAAAACTGCTGCTCGCGAGCGACATCACCCTGGCGGAGAAGGTCGAAACCATGCGCCGGGATTTCGTCGCCAACGTCTCGCACGAGCTGAAGAGCCCGCTCACCGTGGTTGCCGGATTTCTCGAGACGCTTACCGACGGCGATGTCAGGCTCGACGAGGCGCGCCGCCAGGGCTACCTGATAATGATGCGCGAACACACCGGACGCATGCAGCGTCTGGTCGAGGATCTGCTCACCTTGTCGGCGCTCGAGGCGAGCAGCGGCCTGAGCGACGAGTCCGTGGTCGATGTTGCGGCGCTGCTCGCCGGGGTGCGCGACGAAGCCGTCGCACTGAGCGCCGGGCGCCACCGCATCGCGCTTCGCGTCGACGACCCGGTACTGCTGCTGGGCAATCCGCAGGAGCTGCGCAGCGCGTTCGGCAACCTGGTGAGCAACGCGGTGCGCTATACGCCCGCGGGCGGCGAAATCAAGCTCGGCTGGGGGCGGCGCGGCGCGCAGGCGCTGTTCAGCGTGCGCGACACCGGACCGGGGATAGAGGCGCGCCATATTCCGCGCCTGACCGAGCGCTTCTACCGCGTCGACCAGAGCCGCTCGCGCGGAACCGGAGGCACCGGTCTGGGCCTGGCCATTGTCAAGCACGTGCTGACGCGGCACCAGGCAGTGCTCGAAGTCGAGAGCGAGCCGGGCAGAGGCAGCCACTTCTCTGTGGCATTTCCGGCGCCGCGCGTCAAATCTGCCGCCGAGGAAGCAAACGCTGCGGGGCCGATCCGGACCGAAACCTAGCGCACGACGCCGCTAGGGCGCCGGCTCGATCGAGACGCGCTCGAAATCGCTGCCGCGCTCGATCACGCCGCTGAGCAACAGCATTTCAGACTTGTCGCTGTGCACTTCGAGCACGCGTTTGGGCCGGTACCAGCCCGGGGGAAGAATCAGCGAGGCGGGTGCGGACAAGGCCGCAAGAGCGGGGCAGTACAGCGCCGGCACGTACTTTTCTTTCTGCGCATTGATCCCGGTCGGCCGCACTGCGACGGCCTGCGGCATTCCCGGGACGATGCGAACTCCCAGGTGGAAGTCTTCCTTTTCGTCGATCCTGATCCAGCGCACCACGCCCAGCAGGAAATTCTTGGAATCGGCCGGACGCACCGCGACCAGCTGCGTGTGCGCGTAACGGCCGCCGGCGGAGCCGGCGGCGCGCACGATGCGCAGGCCCGACAGGCTTTCCTCCTGCAGCAGCCAGTCTTCGGTGGCGTAGCCGCCGCCTTCGATGAAGGCCTCCTCGACGCGGGTGCTGGTGTGGCCGAAAGTGGCGATCTCCTCGCGTTCGCGCCGCGTCAGCGTGGTCGCGAGCCCCGGTTGGCGGAAGCTCTTGCCGCCGGAGACATGGAAATGCATGGAGGCGAGGGTGCTGCACACCTTGGCCTTCGTGCTGACGCGCCGGCGCACCTGCGTGCGCCCATTCTTGCCTTCGCACCACGAGCGGAACAACAGCACCAGCAGCTGCTCCACGCTGGGCATGGCGCAATCCTCGCCCAGTCCCAGGCTGGCCGGCGACTCGCCCTTGCGCAGCAGCACCACGCACTTTTTCAGCGTGCGTGCGAGCTCGGTGGCGTCGAGCCAGGCCGAAGCGGTGCGCGCGCCGGCGTCGGCTTCGCGGTAAGGACCCGAGGCCGCGGAAAAATCCAGCAGCAGCGGCGGCAGGCTTTTGTCCTCCGGCGGCTTGCGCCGCACCGGCGCATGCTGGGCCCAGCGCTCGAGCCAGCGCTGAATCTGTGCAAGCTGTTTTTGCTGCTGCTCGTCGGGGTTCGCCAGCGAGAACAGCAGCGCGCGCGCATACACCTCGGCACAGCTCGTATCGGCCTTTTTAACCGAATCCGCTACCGGCGTGGCGGTCTCGCCGGCCGCGTCGGCGCGGAGATAGAGCTGGTGCAGGGTCAGCCAGTAGACCTCGGGGAAGTCGTGATAGCTGCGGTAATGATCGAACATGGCCGATGCCACGCAGTCCAGGCCGCGCTGGACTAGCAGCGCGATCCGGCCTTCGGGTGCGCCTGCGGCAGCCTCCCGCAGGCAGTGCTGGTAGCCGGTCAACAGCTCCTGCCAAAGGTCCACCACCTGGCCAAACATCCCGCGCTCCACCTTGGTCAGCGGCATCGGCTTGCCGGCCAGCTTCTTGATCTGCTCAGCCTGTACGAAATAGATCGCCTCGCGCAGCGCTTCCAGCACCTTGAGCCGTTCGGCCGCCGCCAGCGCGTAACGGTTGAGCTGGCGCAGCTGGTCCAGCAGGCGTATCTGCGAGGGGGCGACGTTGACCAGCGGCAGTTCGTTCAGCCACGCGGCGCAGGATACGGCGTCGTTGAACTCCGGCTTGGCGTCGGCAGAGAATTCGGGAAGATTGAATTCGGACATGGGGTCAGGGCGCCGTAATGGCGTTCATTCTGCCACCGCTTGCAGCAAATTGCGCAGTCTGAGTGCGACGGCCTCGCGTTCCAGGGGATGCGGGACGCCTTCGCGCAGCGGTTCGCTCCACACCGAACCGGGAAAATGCCGGTCGTCGGCGAAGCGCGCGACTACATGCCAGTGCAGGTGCGGGACCTGGTTGCCCAGGCTCGCCAGGTTGATCTTGTCCGGCCGCAGCAAATCGCGCAAGGCCTGCTCGACCGCGTACACCACGCGCATCAGTTTTTGCCTGGTCGGCATATCCAGATCGGTCATTTCCCTTACATGGCGGTTGACGATGACGCGGCATAGCCCGGGATAATCGCTGTCGGCGACCAGGACAACGCGGCACAATTCGTCCTGCCATAGCGTATCTCCACCCGCAGATTCGCACAATTCACACGCGCTGCCTGCCAATTTATTCACGCGCCCGTCCGGACTTTGAAGTTGATCGTGAATTGTTCACGTGCGCCCTGCAGTCATCCGCATTTGGAGGCAACGCGTCTCATGCGATAAATGTTAAGACGCACTAGAGCAGCACGCGTTCGATTCCGCCCTGATTCGCCTTGGCCACATAGTCCGCCATCCAGTCCGCGCCCAGCAGATGCCTGGCCATCTCCACCACGATGTAGTCGGCCTCGGTGCCGGCGTCGTCCTTATAGCGCGCCAGTCCCTGCAGGCAGGACGGGCAGGAAGTGAGTATCTTTACTTCGCCGCGGAACTCGCCGTCGGCGTCGCCCGCGCGTACCGCCGCCGCGCCTTGCTTCATTTCCTCTTCCTTGCGGAAACGCACCTGCGTCGAAATGTCAGGCCGGGTCATGGCGAGCGTACCCGATTCGCCGCAGCAGCGCTCATTCAGCCGTACCTCGGTACCCATCAGCTGATTGACCACCGCGAGCGGCTGATAAACCTTCATCGGCGTGTGGCAGGGGTCGTGGTACATGTAGCGCACCCCCTCGACCCCTTCCAGCTTCACGCCCTTTTCGAGCAGGTATTCGTGAATGTCGAGCAGGCGGCAGCCGGGGAAGATCTTGTCGAATTCGTATTTCTGCAACTGGTCCATGCAGGTGCCGCAGGACACGATCACGGTCTTGATGTCGAGGTAGTTGAGCGTGTTGGCGACGCGGTGGAACAGCACGCGGTTGTCGGTGATTATGCGCCTGCCCGCGTCCTCCTCGCCCGCGGCGGTCTGCGGATAGCCGCAGCACAGATAGCCCGGCGGCAGCACGCACTGCGTGCCGATCGCGTAGAGCATCGCCTGCGTCGCCAGCCCCACCTGGCTGAACAGGCGCTCGGAGCCGCAACCGGGGAAGTAGAACACCGCATCCGAGTCCTCGGCCGCGCGCGCCGGGTCGCGGATGATGGGCACGATATGCCGGTCCTCGAGGCCGAGCAGCGCGCGCGCGGTGCGCTTGGGCAGCCCGCCCGGCATCGGTTTGTTGATGAAATGAACCACCTGCGCGCGCAGCGCCGGGCGCCCCACCGTCGCGGGCGGCCGCCGCGTCTGCCGCCGCGCAAGGCCCAGCGCCTTGGCCGCGCGGTAGGCGAGCCGCTGCGCGAGGTAGCCCCATTCGATCATCGCCGTGCGCGCAATCTTGATGGTGTTGGGGTTGGTCGCGTTCAGGAACAGCATCGAGGCCGCGGTGCCCGGATTGAATTTCTTCTTGCCCTGCTTGCGCAACACGTTGCGCATGGCGACCGAGACGTCGCCGAAATCAATGTCCACCGGGCAGGGATTGGCGCACTTGTGGCACACGGTGCAGTGATCGGCGACGTCGCCGAACTCGTCGAAATGCCTGAGCGAGATGCCGCGTCGCGTCTGCTCCTCGTACAGGAACGCCTCGATCAGGAGCGAAGTCGCGAGGATCTTGTTCCTCGGGCTGTAGAGCAGGTTTGCGCGCGGCACGTGGGTCGCGCACACCGGCTTGCATTTGCCGCAGCGCAGGCAGTCCTTGATCGAGGCCGCGATGCTGCCGGTCTCGGACTGCTCCATGATCAGCGACTCCGCGCCGATCAGGCTGAAGCTCGGCGTGTAGGCATTGCGCAGATCGCCCCCGGCGAGCAGCTTGCCGGCGTTGAAACGTCCCTTTGGATCGACTTTGTCCTTGTAGCGGCGGAACGCCTCCACCTCGTTCGCATCGAGGTATTCGAGCTTGGTGATGCCGATGCCGTGCTCGCCCGAAATCACGCCATCCAGCGATCGCGCCAGGCGCATGATGCGCGCGACCGCTGCGTTTGCCTGGCGCAGCATTTCGTAGTTGTCGGAATTGACCGGGATGTTGGTGTGCACGTTGCCGTCGCCGGCGTGCATGTGCAGCGCGACGAACACGCGCCCCTTGAGCACACTCTGGTGGATCGCGCGGCAGCCCTCGAGGATGTGGCGGAATACCATCCCGTCGAACAGCTGCTCCAGCCCAGTGCGCACTTCGTCCTTCCAGGACACGCGCAGGCTGTGGTCCTGCAACAGCGAAAACACGCTGCGGCCCGCATGGGTCACCGCGGCCAGGCCGGGCACGACGCCAGCGCGCGCCCCGGCCACCGGCAGGTCGAGGTTGTCGAGCAGGTAACGCCAGCGTGTGCGCGTGCGCGCGATGAGTTCGCGCGCGGCTTCGCGCCGGTCGCCGAGGAACTCGGGTGCCGGCAGCGCCTCGCCGTGCTGGGCGAGCGGCAGCTCGCCCTGGAAATACTCGTCCAGCGCATCGAGCAGGGCGAGCTTGTTCGCGATCGACAGTTCGATATTGATGCGCTCGATGCCGTCGGAATAGTCGCCCAGGCGCCCCAGCGGAATCACCACGTCTTCGTTGATCTTGAACGCGTTGGTGTGCTTGGCGATGGCCGCGGTGCGTGCGCGGTCGAGCCAGAACTTGCGCCGCGTCTCCGCCGAGACGGCGACGAAGCCTTCGCCGCCGCGCGCATTGGCGATGCGCACCACCTGCGACGCCGCCGCCGCCACCGCAGCCTCGTCGTCGCCGACGATGTCGCCGATGAGCACCATCTTCGGCCGGCCGGCGCCGCCGAGTTCGCGCTTCGCCTTGGTGGCGTAGCCGACCGCCTTGAGGTAACGCTCGTCCATGTGCTCCAGGCCGGCGAGCAGCACGCGCTGCGTGCCCGCCGCGTTCGCATCCGTGCGCGCGTCCAGGTACTGCTTGATCTCGACGATGGCCGGCACCGAGTCGCGCACCTGGCCGAAGAACTCGAGGCACACAGTGCGGATCGAGGCGGGCATTCTGTGCAGGATGAAGCGCGCCGAGGTGATGATGCCGTCGCAGCCCTCTTTCTGGATGCCGGGCAGCCCCGATAGGAACTTGTCCGTGACGTCCTTGCCCAGGCCGGCCTTGCGAAAGCGCGTGCCCGGGATTTCGAGGATTTCCGCTTCATCGTGCGGCGTGCTGCCGTCGCGGCGGAAGCGCTGGATCTGGAAGCGCGCCAGCGCGGCGTCGTGGATCTTGCCCAGGTTGTGCGCGAGGCGCGTGACCTCCATAAAGTAGCCGTTCGCGTCGACCATGCGCCAGGAGACCAGGTTGTCCAGGGCGGTGCCCCACAGCACCGCTTTCTTGCCGCCGGCGTTCATCGCGACGTTGCCGCCGATGCACGAGGCGTCGGCGGAGGTCGGATCAACCGCGAACACATGGCCTGCGGCTTCCGCCGCGTCCATCACGCGCTTGGTCACCACGCCGGCGCCGCAGCGTATGGTCGTGACCGGCTGCAGCACGCCGGGCAGCCAGCTCTCCTCGACGGCGCCGAGCGCTTCGAGCTTTTCGGTATTGATTACTGCCGAAAGCCGGGTAAGCGGCACTGCGCCGCCGGTGTAGCCGGTGCCGCCGCCGCGCGGAATGATGGTAAGCCCGAGTTCGATGCAGTCGCGCACCAGCGCGGCGATCTCTTGTTCGCTATCCGGATGGATGACCACGAATGGATATTCCACGCGCCAGTCGGTGGCGTCGGTGACGTGGGAAACGCGTGCGAGGCCGTCGAACTGAATGTTGTCGCGGCGCGTGCTGCGCGCCAGTTTTTTCAGCGTGAGGCGCCGCAGCGCCGCCACCTCGGCGAAGCCGGCGGAGAACGCATCGACCGCCTCGCGGCCGCGCTCGAGGAGAAAGGTGACGCGCCCGGCACGCACGGCTTGCTGTGCGCTGGCTGCGGCGTCCGCATCCGCCTCGTACTGCAGGCGGCGCTTTTCGATTTCGTCCAGCCGGTGGCGCATGGCCTCGATCAGCGCCGCGCGCCGTGCCGGGTTGTCCAGCAGATCGTCCTGCAGGTAGGGATTGCGCGTGACTACCCAGATATCGCCCAGCACCTCGTACAGCATGCGCGCCGAACGGCCGGTCCTGCGCTCCGCGCGCAGTTCGCGCAGCGTGTCCCAGGCCTTTTCGCCGAGCAGGCGCAGCACGATCTCGCGGTCGGAGAACGAGGTGTAGTTATACGGAATTTCGCGCAGTCGGGCGCTCATCTGCATTCCATGGCGTCAGATCGCGTCCGCGACCGGCTCCGTGCCGGGCCCGGGCTCGGGAAACACGTCGCGGTAGCTCGCGTAAAAGCTCGCGAACAGCGTCGGCACATAGGTGAGCATGACCGGCAGCATCACCAGCACGAAGGTGTTCTGCGAGCTGTTGCCGAGCACGCCGCGCACCAGCAGCGCGAGCGCGAACAGCACGAAGCTGCAGACCGCGCTCAACACCATCACTGCGAGCCCGTAGGTGACGAACGCGCGCCAGTTGCTCATAACCGCGAAAAAACTGTAGAACAGCGCCTGCATCGCCGGCAGATTGCGCCAGGCCGACAGCGCCGGCGCGAACCAGAAGGCCGCGAGCACCGGCAGGTACAGCGCCGCGGCCAGCAGCGCCGCCGCAGCGAGGCCGCTTTCGTCGAATGCGGCGGGCGGCGGTTTCGTGCCCAGCACCATGAGCTGCAGCAGCAGGCCGCCGTCGAGCAGCGCCGACAGCCCGAGGATGGCGAGCCCGCTCGCAAGATACAGGCCGCCCTGCCTGAGCAGCGCCGGCAGGTTGGATTTGAATCCGGCGAACAGCAGGTCCATACGCAGCGCGCGCCCGAGGTCGAGTTCCCTGCTGGCGATCATGAAGCTCGCCGAGAACGTCGGGATCAATATGGTCGCAGCGAACCAACCCACCACCGGGATCATGCCGAGGAGCTGCATCAGCATGATGTAGGACAGCGCGAGGAACGCCCAGGTGAGCGGACTCCTGCGAAACAGCGCGAAACCGGTCAACACCCAATTCCAGCCCATGCCTGCGGGGACGGTGTTCATGTCACGCTTCCTGCACCCAGGGCGCGCCGCCCGCGCCGGCGATACGCAGTTCCAGGATGCGGCGGAAGTGCTCCGGGTCGTGCGCATGCACCAGTTCGCCCGGGCGCGGCAGGTAGAAATCGTACAGCCGCGACAGCCAGAAGCGCAGCGCCGCGGCGCGCAACATCAGCGGCCAGGCCTCGCGCTCCGCGGCGGAAAACGGCCGCCGCGCGTGGTAGGCGCCAAGCAGCGCATGCGCGCGCGCCGCATCGACCTCGCCGCTCGCGCGCACGCACCAGTCGTTGAGCGTGACCGCCACGTCGAACAGCAGAAAATCGATACCGGCGAAGTAGAAATCGATCACGCCGCCGATGCGCGCGCCCGCGAACAGCACGTTGTCGCGGAACAGGTCCGCGTGGATCGGTCCGCGCGGCAGGGTCGCACGGCGGTGTTGCGCCTGGAACGCGAGCTCCGCGCGCAACAACCCGGCGCGCGCCGCATCGAGGAAAGGGCCGACCTCGGCGGCGGCCTCGACCCACCAGCACGGCCCGCGCGGATTGTCCAGCTCGCCCGGATAGGAGGTGCCGGCGAGATGGATCGCCGCCAGGACCGAGCCGACCTCGCCGCAATGCGCCGCAGTCGGCGCGGTTACGACCTCCCCGGCCAGGCGCGTCATCAGCGCCGCCGGCTTGCCGTTGAGCTGCGAAAACATGCGGCCGTCGACATCGGTCGCCGGCGCCGGGCAGGGTATGCCTTGCTGCGCCAGATGCGCCATCAATCCGAGATAGAAAGGGAGCTCCACCGGCGTAAGCTTTTCGAACAGCGTGAGTACATGGCGCCCGGCGGCGGTGGTCACGAAGTAGTTGGTGTTCTCGATGCCAGCGGCGATGCCCTGCAGCTGCACCAGCGCGCCCAGCCGGTAGCGCTCCAGCCATATCGACAACTGCTCCGGCGTGACCTGGGTGAAGACAGACATGCGGGCAAGGGGCGAAGAGCCAGGGAAAACGCGGCGGCGCGGGATTACCCCTCACGCACTATCCTGGATCCATCGCCCGATTCAGAAAGAATGGACCACCCACTGCGGCACGCGCAGTCCGGAGTCGAGCGAATCGCGCCGGCTCATGACGCCGTTGCCGGCATCATCCACCAGGAAATAGGGCGGGCCGTTGGGTGGCGTGACTTTCATCGCGTAGAGTCTGCCGTTGACGCGGTACTCCTCGACCTTGTTTTCGCCCTGCTTGGTGATGGTCACCTGCGGCTCCAGCGCGGGATCGAGCGCCAGGCCCGGCGGCGGCGGTGGCGGCGCAGGCAGGGGTTCAAGCTTGGGCGGCTGTTGCGCCGCGAGCGGAAGCGCAATTCCGAGTAGTGCTATTCCTAACAGGCGGCGCATGATGGGCTTCCGGTTGGCTGGCGTCAGCTTTGGATTTTAGCAGATTCGGACCCCGCATCAGAGATTGAGCAGGTTTTCGCGTTCTGCTGGAAGAGGCGCAAACCCCCGTTTTTCGTAATACTTGAATATGGCTTCCACGACCGCAGCCGGGTCGTCTATGGTCTGAATCAGGTCCATGTCCGCGGCATCGATCATGTGCTCGTCCTGCAGGCGCGCGCGAAACCAGTCCAGCAGCCCCTGCCAGAACGGCGAGTGCACCAGGATGATCGGCATCTTGCGCGTCTTGCCGGTCTGCACCAGGGTGAGCGCCTCGGACAGTTCGTCCAGCGTACCGAAGCCCCCGGGCAGCACCACATACGCAGTGGCGAACTTGACGAAGCTGACCTTGCGCGCGAAAAAATGGTGGAAGCTGAGGCTGATGTCCTGGTAGCGGTTGCCGAGCTGTTCGTTCGGCAGCTGTATGTTGAGGCCGACAGAGGGCGACTTGCCGAAGAAGGCGCCCTTGTTCGCCGCTTCCATGATGCCCGGACCGCCGCCGGAAATGACCGAAAAGCCGGCGTCGGAGAGCAGCCGCGCGATTTTTTCCGCGAGCAGGTAGTAGGGCGAGTCGACCGGCGCGCGCGCGCTGCCGAAAATGCTCACCGCCGGACGGATCTGGGCCAGCCGCTCGGTGGCTTCGACGAATTCTGACATAATCCCGAATATCCGCCAGGACTCGCGCGCATTGTGGGCCATGTCTGCTGCGCCGGCATCTGCCGGCCGCGGAAGCTTTCCGTTCATACCCGACCCTCTATGAAAACCCTGCTGTTGGTGGATGGATCGTCCTACCTGTACCGCGCTTTCCACGCGCTGCCGGATCTGCGCAATGCGCGCGGCGAGCCCACGGGCGCGATCTACGGCGTGCTCAACATGCTACGTCGGCTCGCGGCGGACTACAAGCCGGACTACCTCGCCTGTGTGTTCGACGCCAAGGGCAAGACCTTCCGCGACGAATGGTATCCGGAGTACAAGGCGCAGCGCCCGCCCATGCCCGAAGACCTCGCGCGCCAGATCGAGCCGCTGCACGAGGCCGTCGCCGCGCTCGGCTGGCCGCTGCTGATGATCGAAGGCGTGGAGGCCGACGACGTCATCGGCACGCTCGCGCGGCAGTCCGCCGCAGCGGGCATGCGCTGCGTCGTCTCCACCGGCGACAAGGACCTGACGCAGCTGGTGAACCCCAGCGTCTCGCTGGTCAATACCATGAACAACGAACGCCTGGACGAAGCCGGCGTAGAGGCCAAGTTCGGCGTAGCGCCGCGCCTGATGCTGGATTACCTCACGCTGGTCGGCGACAGCGTGGACAATGTTCCAGGCGTGGACAAGGTGGGCCCGAAGACCGCGGTCAAATGGCTGGCGAAATACGGTTCGCTCGACGGCGTGGTCGCGCACTCCGACGAAATCGGCGGCGTGGTGGGGGAGAACCTGCGCCGCGCGCTGCCCTGGCTGCCGCAGGCGAAAAAGCTGCTCACCGTGTATTGCGAGGTGCCGCTGCCGGTCAAGCCGGAGGACCTGGTGCAGCGGTCGCGCGGCGAGGCCGAACTGAGCGGGCTGTTCCAGCGCTTCGGCTTCAAGAGCTGGCTCAAGGATGCGGCGCCAGCCGATGCCGCGCCCGGCCCGCCGGCTGCTGAAACGGAATCCGTGCCGAAGGCGCCGGAACCGGTGGCGCGGCATTACGAAACCCTGCTCGACGAACAGCAGCTCGCCCGGTGGCTCGGAATTCTCGATAGCGCGACGCTGGCCGCGGTCGATACCGAGACTACCGGCCTGGACCCGATGACCGCGCAATTGGTGGGGATGTCGTTCTGCGCCGAGCCTGGGCGCGCGGCTTACCTGCCATTGGCGCACGACTACGCCGGCGCGCCGCAGCAACTGGGCGTGACGCGCGCGCTGGAACTGCTGCGGCCGTGGCTGGAGGACGCTGACCGGCCGAAGCTCGGGCAGAACCTCAAGTACGACCAACATGTGCTCGCCAATCACGGCGTCGCGTTGCGCGGCGTGGCGCACGACACCCTGCTCGAGTCCTACGTGCTGGAATCGCACCTGCGCCACGACATGGGCACGCTCGCCGAGCGCCATCTGCAGCTCGAAACCATCAGCTATGACGATGTCACCGGCAAGGGCGCGCAGCGCATCGGTTTCGAACAGGTGAGCGTGGAACGCGCCACCGAGTACTCGGCCGAAGATGCAGACGTGACCCTGCGCCTGCACCAGTGCCTTTATCCCAAAGTGCAGGCCGAGCCCGGGCTCGAGTATGTGTACCGGCGGATCGAGATGCCGGTGCGCGAAGTGCTGTTCCGCATGGAGCGCGCCGGAGTGCAGATCGACAGCGCGCTGCTCGAAGCGCAAAGCCGCGAACTCGGGCAGAAGATGATGCAGCTGGAACACCGGGCGCATGCCGAGGCGGGCCAGCCGTTCAACCTGAACTCGCCCAAGCAGATTGGCGAGATCTTCTTCGAGCGCCTGAAGCTGCCGGTGCTGAAGAAAACGCCCAGCGGCGCGCCATCGACCGACGAAGAGGTGCTCGAGCGCCTGGCCGCGGACTATCCGCTGCCCAAGACCCTGCTCGAATACCGCGCGCTGACCAAGCTCAAGTCCACTTACACCGACAAGCTGCCGCGTATGGTCAACGCGGTCACCGGGCGCGTGCACACCAACTATGCCCAGGCGACGGCGGTGACCGGGCGCCTGGCGAGCACCGATCCCAATCTGCAGAACATACCGGTGCGCACGCCCGAGGGCCGGCGCATCCGCGAGGCCTTCACCGCGCCGCCGGACTGCGTCATCGTCTCGGCCGATTACTCGCAGATCGAGCTGCGCATCATGGCGCACATATCGCGCGACGAAAACCTGCTGCGTGCCTTCGCCGCCGGCGAGGATGTGCACCGCCATACCGCCGCGGAGATCTTCAACCGCGAGCTGCACGAGGTCACGCCGGAGGAGCGCCGCTACGCCAAGGTGATCAACTTCGGCCTGATCTACGGCATGTCGGCGTTCGGCGTAGCGCAGGCGCTGGGCCTGGAGCGCGCCACCGCCCAGGCCTATATCGACAGTTATTTCACGCGCTATCCCGGCGTGGCGCGCTACATGCTGCAGACGCGCGAGCAGGCGCGCGAGCGCGGCTACGTCGAAACCGTTTTCGGACGCCGCCTGTGGCTATCCGAGATCAAAGCCGCAAACGCCGGCCGGCGCCAGGGCGCCGAACGCGCCGCGATCAACGCGCCGATGCAGGGCACCGCGGCCGACCTGATCAAGCTGTCGATGATAGCGGTGCAGGACTGGCTCGATGCCGAACGGCTGGCGGCGAAACTGGTGATGCAGGTGCACGACGAACTGGTGCTCGAGGTGCCGCAGGCCGAGCTCGCGCGGGTGCGCGAGGCGCTGCCGGAACTGATGACCGGCGTGGCACAGCTCGCTGTGCCGCTTGTCGTGGACGTGGGTGTGGGCGCAAACTGGGAGCAGGCGCATTAGCGGATTTTCCTGGGACAGCGGACGCAACTTCCCCATGTGGCGCCTCCACCGACTACGCCGGCGAAAACAATGAGCAAGCCCGACAGCCAGAACGCACCCGCCGGATCCGCACAGGGAAGGCCACTCCGCCACGTCGTGCTGCTCGGTGACGCGCTGCTCGATGCCTACCGCAGCATCGACAAGACGCCGGGGAAGTTCGAGGACGCCCTGCTGCCGGGGACGCGCGATCAGTGGAAGATCAGCGTGATTTCGGCGGCCGAGATCGAACGCGCCGGCCCCTCGCTCGCGCTGCCGCGCGACGCAACCCACGCGCTGATATTCATCGAAGGCAATCACGCGATCGAACAAAGCGGGCTGCTCGACGCGGGCGCGCAAGCGTTCGGGCAGCAGCTGGAGCACCTGTCGCTCGCTGCCGACGAGTTCGAGCGCACGCTGGATCGCCTGATCCACGTCGCGCAGGCGGCGCAGCTGGTGATCATGGTGTGTTCCATGTTCCAGCCGCGCTACAAGGATCCATCGCGCCAGCGCGCTGCCTGCGCCGCGCTGGCTGTTTTCAACGACCGCGTCACCAAGCGCGTGGCCGAGGGACGGCTAGCGCTGATCGACCTGCGCCTGATCTGCAACGAAGACGACGACTACGACAAGCCAACGCAGCTGTCCAAGAGCGGCCTGCAGAAGACGGCCAACGTCATCCGTTTCGCCATGTTCGAACTCGATGCCGGGTCGCGCCGCGGCGAGGTGTTTTTCTAGCTTCGCCCGCGCCGGCTGAAGTCAGCCGCCGTTCTCATGCGAGCTCAAGTTCTGTTGATACTTCAGGTTCGAGTCGGTCGTAACGAGCACCTCGAAACCTTGCTTTTCGGCTGCGTCGAGCAACTCGCCGTTGTTCAGCCTGGACCAGTCACGCGCAGGAGCTGCCTGTCAGGATTGCGAAATGCGGACGCTCAACGTCCGCGATGACGCGCACGAGCAAGCGCGCGAGGCGCCGCTTGCGAAGTGTCGCCGTCGATCGCGCGCTTAGGTTCCGTGCTTGGTTGCGGGGCGAATTGCCACCAACTATAATGTGTACGAACAGCCACGGAGATACACACCATGCGAACCAACATTGTAATTGACGACAAGCTGATGAAGGACACATTACGGGCGACCGGACTCAAGACGAAGCGCGAGGCGGTGGAACTGGGATTGCGTACCTTGTTACGCCTGCGCCAACAAGAAGAGATACGACGCTTCCGGGGGAAGCTGAACTGGCAAGGCGACCTTGACGCGATGAGAACCGACAAGTGATTTTGGTCGATTCCAGCGTCTGGATCGACTACTTCCGAGGAACCTCGACGCCACAGGCTGACAAGCTCGACGCGTTGCTGGGGGGCGAGCCCATCGCGACGGGAGACCTTATGTTGGCCGAGGTGTTGCAAGGCTTTGAAAGCGACCGTGACTTCAACCAAGCGAAGAAGCTGATGACTTCGTTGGTTGTGGTGGACCTGGTTGGACAGGACGTGGCCATTCAGGCCGCGAAGAACGTTCGTACATTGCGGGCGCTCGGGATCACGGTGCGCAAGACGATTGACACCGTGATTGCCACACGCTGCATTGAGAGCGGCTACACCTTGCTGTATAGCGACAGAGACTTCGACCCCTTCGTTGAACACCTTGGCCTCCGCTCAGCGTCGCAAGGAACCTAACGGTGAGCGGCGGGCTACTACAGGCCGTGAGTGTGGCACGGCGCTTCCGGCCCGTCCGCTCGACCTAAACGTAGTCTTGTTCAAGTCGCTCGATGCCCTGCCCGGCGCCGGGCTTGCCGCGGACGAAAGACTGCTTTTCGGCAGCGCGCTCAATACCCTCAACCGCATGCTCGTCGGCAAGCGTATCTGGTTCGGCCGGCTGCGCCATGACGATCCGAAGCAGTTCAAGCTGAACTCCGGCCGCGTGCGCTTGTTCAAACACGGCGAAGCCGTCCGGGTGGACATGGCGCAGCACGGGCAGGTGGTACTCGGTGGGTTGCAGATACTGGCCGATGGTGAGCATGTCCGGCCGTGCGCGCGAAAGTCGCGCATCACCTCGAGTATTTCCGCATCGCTCTCGCCCAGGCCCAGCATCAGGCCCGACTTGGCTGGGAGATTGGCGGGTGTTCGCGCGCGAGCGAGAATTACTGGAAACGACCCCTATGTGCAGATCGCAACTATGTGCAGTTGGCACGGCGCGCGCGGCGCCGACGCAGGCTCAGAGCCGTGTTTGGCCTGATCAGCCGTCGTTAAACTGAACATAGTTTCCGCAGCAGAGTGCAGTACGTGATCGCGTTGTGGCATGTGCAAGAGAGCGCGACCACAACACCTCGCTACTCCGAGGCCGGCCTCGCGACGAAGGAAAAGGCGCTCGCACGATTGGAACTGTCAACAACATGATGCACCGCTACCTATCGCTGGACCGACTCACGCGGTTACTGCGAACGCTAAAACTATGTGCAGATTGTGCCGGCCTTGAATGCGCTGCGCCATAGGGGTCAGCGACGTCAATCTCGGGCCACCTGCACATAGTTGCGATCTGCGCATAGTGGCCGTTATACGACCTTCAGCCGGGCGCCGGCCAACGGGCAGTTACCGACGCAAGAGCGGCCATTTCTGTCCTCACGGACATGAGCGCCGAAAAGACTAACCAGCGTACCTGTAGTCATCGTGTTCCTCGGTCGAAGACATAAGGTAATATATCCGCATGGCCGATTGTTGCGAAGACAAGGCGTGCACGATTGACGCGTTGCGGGAGCGTCAAGGCTCGACACTGAAGATGGTTCTTGCTATCAATGTGGTCATGTTCGTGGGTGAACTGGCCGCGGGCGTGATTGCAGGCTCGACCGCATTGCTCTCGGATTCCTTAGATAACCTCGGGGACGCGCTAACCTACGGCCTCAGCCTTTACGCAATCGCGCGCGGCCCGAAATCCAAGGCGAAAGTAGCCTTGTTCAAGGGGGCATTAATATTGGTTGCGGGCCTGTTCGTTTTAGGACAAGCCGCTTACCGAATCCTACATCCAGCGCTCCCACTATTTGAAACGATGGGCTTCGTCAGCCTACTAGCGCTGTTAGGTAACGGCTGGTGTCTTGCCTTGCTGTGGAAGCATCGCGGAGATGACATCAATATGAGTTCGGTATGGGAATGTTCGAGGAACGATATTGCGTCCAATGTTGCCGTGTTTGTTGCGGCGGGTGGCGTCTGGCTCACAGGTTCAGGTTGGCCTGATACCCTGGTGGGGCTTGGACTCGCCCTCTTGTTTCTGACGTCTGCTGCGCGGGTCATCCGAGGCGCGATAGTCGAACTCAAACACCCCGCCGTTGCGCCCGGCACGGTTCAGTTCGTTAAACTGCAACGTCGCTAGACCCACCCCCGGCGGCTGCAACTGGCCGATACCTGCGCGCTACGCGTCGCATGCATCCCACATCAACACGCGGGACTTACGCTACAACGATTTCCACGCTCAGGTCCTGCGCCCAGAATGAAATCGTTGTTCTCGTCGATGCGGTTTCCGCTTGGCCCGGATTCAGTTGGCGCGCTTCGCCGCCTGCGCCTGCCGGTCGGCGTGATAGCTCGATCGCACCATCGGTCCGACCGCGGCGTGCGCAAATCCCATCGCTTGAGCGGCCCGCTCGAACACGGCAAAACCATCCGGGTGCACGTAGCGCAGCACCGGCAGGTGGTGCGCGGTAGGCTGCAGGTATTGGCCGATGGTGAGCATGTCCACGCCGTTGGCGCGCAAGTCGCGCATCACTTCGAGTATTTCCGCGTCCGTTTCGCCCAGGCCCAGCATCAGTCCGGACTTGGTCGGGACGTCGGGGCGGCGCGCTTTGAATTCCTGCAGCAGCTTGAGCGAATGCGGGTAATCCGCGCCCGGGCGCGCCTGCCGATACAGCCGCGGCACGGTCTCCAGATTGTGGTTCATCATGTCCGGCGGCTCGGCGACGAGGATTTCCAGCGCAGGCTCCAGCCGGCCGCGAAAATCGGGCACCAGCACTTCGATTCGCGTAGCCGGCGAGTGTTTGCGTACCGCGCGGATGCAGTCGGCGAAATGGCGCGCGCCGCCGTCGCGCAGGTCGTCGCGGTCAACGCTGGTGATGACCACATGCCTCAGGGCCAACGCCGCAATGGTTTGCGCCAGATGCTCCGGCTCGTCCGCGTCCGGCGGCGCCGGGCGCCCGTGCGCCACGTCGCAAAACGGACAGCGCCGCGTGCACAGAGCGCCCAGGATCATGAACGTCGCCGTGCCCTTGCCGAAGCATTCGCCGATGTTGGGGCAGGAAGCTTCCTCGCACACCGTATGCAGCTTGTTGTCGCGCAGGCGCCGTTTGATTTCCTCGAAGCGCGTGTTGCCCGAAGCGGCCTTGACCCGGATCCATTCGGGTTTGCGCAGGCGCTCCTGCGGCTGGATCTTGATCGGGATGCGCGCCGTCTTGGCGCGGCCTTTTTCAGCGCCCGCGCTCATGCTCATCCAACAGCCGTGTCAGTTCCGCTGCGAGTTGTTCGCCCAGTTCGTCGAGGTCCGCGGCCACGCCCAGATCGCGCGTCTGCGTCACCGCGAGGCCCGGATAGCCGCAGGGGTCGATGGCGAGAAACGGCGCGAGATCCATGTCGACGTTCAGCGCGAGGCCGTGATAGCAGCCGCCGCTGCGCACGCGCAGCCCGAGTGCCGCGATTTTCGCGCCGTCCACGTAGATGCCCGGCGCGCCGTCCCTGCGCTGTGCCGCAAGGCCATAGTGCGCGAGCGTGTCGATGACGGCCTGCTCGAGCAGGCGGACATAGCTGCGGATTTTCAGGCCGCGCCGCGCCAGGTCGAGCAGCGTGTACATCAGCACCTGGCCCGGGCCGTGATAGGTGACCTGGCCGCCGCGATCGATGCGCGCGAGCGCGATGTCGGAGCGGCGCGGCAGGTGCTGCGCCCGGCAGGCGAGCCCGGCGGTGTATACGGGGGGATGCTGCAGCAGCCAGATCTCGTCCGGCGCGTCGTCGCGGCGCGCGCTGGTGAACTGGCGCATCGCGGCATAGGTCGGCTGGTACTCGACCAGGCCGAGCCGCCGGATGCGCGGGGCAGTACTGCGCGCACGCGCGGCGGGCCGCGCGGCGGCGGCGGAGTGTCCGATGTTTTCGCCTTGCATAGCTAGAGCACCATTTTGACCATCGGATGGTCGCACAACTCGCGATACAGCGCATCGAGCTGCTCGCGCGAACTGGCGCGCACAGTGACCGTCAGCGACAGATATTTGCCCAGGCGGCTCTTGCGCATCTCCATGGTGGCGGCATCGAAGTCGGGCGCGTGGCGCAGGACCACGTCCATCACCGCCTGCGCGAACCCGGGCTGGGTTTCGCCCATGACCTTGATCGGGAAGTCGCAGGGGAATGCGAGCAGCGACTCGGGTTCGGGCGTGGAGCTCATCGCGCAGCGAGGGGATGCCAGCCCCCTTGCTCCTCCATTTTTGCTGTCGCCGGTTTCATTTTGTCGCGGCTGTTTCGGCCTTGTCCGGGGCGCGCATGACCGTGCGCTTGAACTCCTGGTAGAGCTGGTGCATGCGCGCGGCGAGCGGACCGGGCTTGCCCGCGCCGGTCCCGTGGCCCACCGGTTTGCCGTCGAGGGTCGAGATCGGCAGCACTTCCTTGGTCGAGGAGGTGAGCCAGAGCTCGTCCGCGTCGCGCACCTCGGCTTCGCTCACCTGGCGGATTTCCAGCGGAAGTTGGTTGGCGCGCGCCAGCTCGATGACCACGTCATAGGTGATGCCGGGCAGGATGAAATTGCTTTTCGGCGGCGTGATGATGATGCCGTCCTTCACCAGGAAGATATTGCTTGCCGAGCCTTCGGTGAGCATGCCATCACGCAGCAGCAGCGCTTCGGCGGCGCCGGCGTCGACCGCCGCCTGGCGCAGCAGGCAGTTGGCGAGCAGTGACACCGACTTGATGTCGCAGCGCAGCCAGCGGTTGTCGGCGACGGTGACCGCCGCCACGCCGCGCTCGCGCTGCGCCGGCGCCGGCGTGGTCAGCACATTCGACATCATGAAAACGGTCGGCTTCACGCCTTTCGGAAACGCGTGGTCGCGCAGTGCAACGCCGCGCGTCACCTGCAGGTACACGCCCTGGTCCTCCCAGGGATTCTTCGCCACGATCTCGCGCACCAGCTCGTCCCAGCGCTGCATGCCGTAGGGGTTTTCGATGCGCACGCCGGCCAGGCTGGATTGCAGGCGCACGAGATGCTCGCGCAGGCGGAACGGGTGCCCGGAATAGGAAGGAATCACTTCATACACGCCATCGCCGAAAATGAAGCCGCGGTCGAGCACCGGGACCCGGGCCTGCTCCATCGGCATCCATTCCCCGTTTAGATAAATCATGCGCTTCTCCTGACAATTCAATCCGAATACCGTGCCCCTTACACCTGCATTTGGAGCATGGCCAAAAGCAGATCCCTCGTCGCTGACGCTTCTCGGGATGACGGCCGCTGCGCAGCCGTCACTTCAACCAAAGCCGCAGGCCGTCCCAGGTGCGCCCGAAAAATCCGGCGACCGCCACGTTCTCCAGTGCCACCGCCGGATACTCCGCGAGCAGCTTGCCCTGCAGCGACACTTTGACCGTGCCGACTTTCTGCCCGATGCCGATCGGCGCAACCAGCGGCTGCATGCTCACCAGATCGGCCTTCAACTGGTCGCCCGAGCCGCGCGGCACGCTCACGTACAGGTCGGACTGGAAGCCGGCCTTGAGCCGCCGCTCGGTTCCCTTCCATACCTCCAGCGTGCTCACCGCCTGGTCCTTGCCGTAAAGCTTCACCGCATCGTAGAACTGGAAGCCGTAGTTCAGCAACTTCAGGCTTTCCTGCGCGCGGCCGCTGTCGGAATTTGCGCCGAGTACTACCGACAACAGGCGCCGCGGGCCGCGCTTGGCCGACGCAATCAGGCAATAACCGGCGTCTTCAGTATAGCCCGTCTTCATGCCGTCGACGTTCGGATCCAGCCACAGCAGGCGGTTGCGGTTTGCCTGGGTGATGTTGTTGTAGCGGTATTCGCGCAGCGAGTACAGCGGGTAGTACTCGGGGAAATCGCGGATCAGCGCCGCCGCGAGCAGACCGAGGTCGAAGGCGGTGGAGTAGTGTTTGGGGTCGGGCAGCCCGGTCGCGTTGACGAAATTCGTGTGCTTCATGCCCAGACGCTGCGCTTCGCGATTCATCATCTGCGCAAACGCTTCCTCCGATCCGGCGATGGCCTCGGCAAGCGCGATGCAGGCGTCGTTGCCCGACTGCGTGATCATTCCGTGCAGCAATTCCTCCACCTTGACCGGCTTACTCGGCTCGATGAACATGCGCGAGCCCGGCGCTTTCGATGCGCGCTCCGATACCGGCACCACCTGATCGGGCATCAGCGTTTTCTGCTTCAGCGCCGAGAACGCGAGGTACGCCGTCATCAGCTTGGTCAACGAGGCCGGCTCCACGCGCTCGTGCTGGTTCGCGCTGGCGATGGGCTGGCCGCTGGTGAAGTCGTACAGCAGCCAGGCCTTGGCGGCGATTGCAGGTGGCGGAGGTGCGTCCGCAAATGCGAGGGCGGGGAGCAGAAGCAGGAGCGCGAGCAGGCGGGTCATGAGGGCGGCGTAAAAGCGTAGATTATATCAGCCGCCTTTGGCGCCAAAAGGCGCGTTCGTAGTCGGCCGGACAAGTTCCTACTTGCTTACGACCAGCGGTTTGAAGTCGAGTTCGTCGCGGATTTTCTCCGCCAGCGCAATGGCTTCATGCTAACGCACCACGATGAGCGGCTGGAACTGCAGCGCGGCACCGATTTTTTCGGCCATGCCGGCGGCCTCTTCGCGGTCGCGGTAGGGTCCCAGGTCGAGCCGATACATGCCGTCGCGCGCGAATATCCGGATCGCGTCGTTGAGCCAGGCGAGCTGCTGATACACGCGCACGCGGAAGTTCTCGGCGTTTTCGCGCGCCGAGAACGCGCCCAGCTGCAGGTAAACGCCGCGCGCATCGGCGTCGACCGGCAGTGCCTGCGCCGTTTCGGGCGCTTGCGGCGGCACGCCTGTGGCGGCGGCGAGCACGACCTGGGCGGAGGGTTCTGCGTCTGCGACGGGCGCTTGCGCCTGTGCCGGCAGTGCTGCGTCAGCGGGACTTGCCCCCTGCCGCTTGCGCGCGGCGATCAGCGGCATTTCCTCGGGCAGGATAGCTTCGACCTCGACCGTTGCGCTGCCGGCGCCGGCGTAGCCGAGCTTGTATGCCGCCGCATAGGACAGGTCGATGAGCCGCCCCGAATGGAACGGTCCGCGGTCGTTGATGCGTACGATCACGCTGCGCTCGTTGGCGACGTTGGTGACGCGCGCATAGCTCGGAATCGGCAGCGTCGCGTGCGCGGCTGTCATGGCGTACATATCGTAGGGTTCGCCGCTCGAAGTGCGCTGGCCATGGAACTTGCGCCCGTACCAGCTGCCGATGCCGCGCTGCCGGTAGGATACGAGCGTCTTGTAGGGCACGTATTGCCGGCCGAACACGGTGTAGGGATTGTTGGCGGCGCGCGCGAGCCGCTCCACCCTGGGCACGGCATCCGGGAGCTGGTCCAGGTTCGCCGGCGGATTGTCCCCCGGACCGTCGTCCTGATAATAAGCGCCGCCGCGCCCCGGGCGCGGCGCGGCCGCTGCCGGCTGCTGCGCAGCGACGCTCGCGTCGCGCACCACCGCGCCGCGCCGCGGCGTGCTGCCGCAGGCGCCGAGCATCAGCACTGCGGCGAGCACTGCCGCCCATCGGAGCGCGGCGCGAGACGCGCGGCGCACCATGCGCGGCGCTGGCCGCGGCGCGCGGGCCGTTGCCCCATTCACGTCGTGCGTCGTCGGGCTCACGTCAAGTTTGTACCAGCTTGCGGTGCCTGTGAATGCTCATCAGTATGCCGATACCGACGAACAGTGTCACCAGCGCGGTGCCGCCGAAGGATACCAGCGGCAGCGGCACGCCCACGACCGGCAGGATGCCGCTCACCATCCCCATGTTGACGAACGCATAGGTGAAAAACGTGAGCGTCACGGCGCCGGCGAGCAGGCGCGTAAAGAACGTCGGCGCGTTCGCGGCGATTGCGAGGCCGCGGCCGATCAGCAGCAGATACAACAGCAACAGCAGGCAGTTGCCGATGAGTCCGAATTCTTCGGAGAACACGGCAAAAATGAAATCGGTGGAGCGCTCCGGGATGAATTCCAGGTGCGCCTGCGTGCCGCGCAGCCAGCCCTTTCCCGCGATCCCGCCCGAGCCGACTGCGATGACCGACTGGATGATGTGATAGCCCGCGCCCAGGGGGTCGGACGTCGGATCGAGCAGCGTCAGGATGCGGCGGCGCTGATAGTCGTGCATAAGCGACCACAGGAACGGCAGGCTGGCGCAGCCCGCGAGCAACAGGCCGACGATGATCCTCCAGGACAGGCCGGCGAGAAAGATGACGTAGAAGCCCGCCGCCGCCACCAGCAGTGCGGTGCCCAGATCGGGTTGGCGCGCGATCAGCATCACCGGCACCAGCAGCAGCAGGCAGGCGACGAAGTATTCGCGCACGCGCAGCGTCGCCTCGTGCTTGTGGAAATACCACGCGAGCATCAGCGGCATCGCGATTTTCATGATTTCCGAGGGCTGGATGCGCGTGATGCCGAGGTTGAGCCAGCGCCGCGCGCCGTTGACCACGTCGCCGAACAGGGCGACGCCGAGCAGCAGCGCGAGTCCGAGCGCGTAGGCGGGGAGCGCAAAGCGCATCAGCGTCTGCGGCGGGAATTGCGCCACGGCCCACATCACGCTGAGCGCGATGAGGATATTCACCGCCTGGCTGCTGATGCGTGCCGGCGTATCGTTCGCGGCGCTGGCCAGGGTCATCATGCCGAGCACGAGCAGCGCCAGCGCGAGCATGAACAGCGGCGGGTCGATCTTGTCGGTGAAACGCAGCCAGAGCGTCCTAATCATCGCCTTCGTTCCCCGGAATCTCGGCTGCGGCATGCTCGGGTTTCTTGCCGAGCAAATAATAATCGAGCACCTGGCGTGCGATAGGCGCGGCGGCACGCGCGCCGAAGCCGGCGTTCTCCACCACCACGGCGAGCGCGATCTTCGGGCTCTCGAGCGGCGCGAACGCGATAAACAGCGCGTGGTCGCGGTGGCGCTCGGTTACGTGCTTTTCGTTGTACTTTTCGTTCTGCTTTATTGCGACCACCTGCGCCGTGCCGGTCTTGCCGGCGCTGGTGTATTCGGCCTTGGCGAAGGCGCGCGCGCCCGTACCCTCGGTGTTCACCCCCGCCAGCGCGCGCCGGATGAACTCCATGTTTGACGGTTTCAGCGCGATGCTGTGTTTGACCTTGGGCTCGATCAGCTTGCGCTCGCCGTTCCTGACGTTCTCGATGTAGTTGACCAGGTGCGGCCGGTACATGACGCCGTCGTCGGCGAGCGTCGCGATCGCCTCGGCCATCTGCAGCGGCGTATAGGCGTTGTAACCCTGGCCGATGCCGACGCTGATGGTTTCGCCGGCGTACCATTTCTGCTGCTCGGGCTTCTTGAAGCGCTTGCGCTTCCACTCCTGCGAGGGCAGCACGCCGGTGGCCTCGCCTTCGATGTCGATGCCGGTCTTCGCACCGAAGCCGAACTGGCCGATGAAGCGCGCGATGTTGTCGATGCCGAGGTCGTTGCCGAGCATGTAGTAGTAGGTGTCGCAGGACTGGACCAGCGATTTGTACATGTCGACGACGCCGTGGCCGCCGGGCTTGTCGTCGCGGAAGCGGTGTCCGCCGAAATTGAAATAGCCCGGATCGTTGATCGTCTGCTGCGGCGTGCGCTTGCCCAGTTCGAGCGCCGCGAGCGCCATGTAGGGCTTGAAGGTGGAACCCGGCGGATAGGTTCCGGCGAGCGCGCGGTTCACCAGCGGGCGGTCGGGCGAATTGTTGAGTTCGTCCCAGCTCGCCGGATCGATGCCGTCGACGAACAGATTGGGGTCGAAGCCGGGCTTGGAGACGAAGGCGAGGATGCCACCGGTGGAGGGTTCGATTGCGACCAGCGCGCCGCGGTTGTCGCCGAACGCCTGCTCGGCCACCTGCTGCAGCTTGATGTCCAGCGTGAGCACCAGGTTGTTGCCCGGTATGGGGGAAGTGCGCGACAGCGTGCGCACGCCGCGGCCGGCGGAATCGACTTCGACCTGCTCATAGCCGGTGATGCCATGCAGTTCGTTCTCGTAGCTCTGCTCCAGCCCGGTCTTGCCGATGTGGTCCGTGCCCTTGTAGTTGGCAGACAGGTCTGCCGCGTCGATGCGCTCCAGATCGCGCTCGTTGATGCGGCCGATGTATCCGGTCACGTGCGACGCCAGGTCGTTCAGCGGGTACTGGCGGAACAGGCGCGCCTGGATGTCGACGCCGGGAAAACGGTAGCGGTTGACCGCGAATTTGGCCACCTCCTCGTCGGTCAGACGCGTGCGGATCGGCAGGCTGTCCGCGCCCTTGGCCTCGATCATCAGGCGCTTGAAGCGCGCGCGGTCGCTTGGCCGGATTTCGACCACGCTCTCGAGATCGTTGATGGTCTTGTCCAGGTCCGCGACCTTGCCGGGCGAAATCTCCAGCGTGTAGGCCGAATAATTGCGTGCGAGCACGGTGCCGTTGCGGTCGAGTATCAGGCCGCGATTGGGCATGATCGGGACGATGGAGATGCGGTTGTCCTCGGCCTTGGTGCGGTAGTAGTCGTACTGCAACACCTGCAGGTAGACGAAGCGCACCAGCAGCAGCGCAAAAGCGGCAAGCACGAGCGCGCCGGCGATGCCGATGCGCAGATGAAAATTGTGCAGCTCGCGCTGGTGATCCTTGAATTCCGCTAGGCGCATGGGCTAGATCGGCCGGTTCTCGTCCACGATTTCCGGCTTGCGCTGCGGCAGCAGCAGCAGAAAGTTCAACACCGGCCACAGCGCGGCGCAGATGAAACTGCCGGTGAAATAGCTCCAGCCGGGAAAGTCCGCCCCGGCGGCGACGCGTATCACCAGCGTCAGCGCCTGCGCCGCCAGCAGCAGCAGCAGCACATGCAGTGCCTGCTCCCATGGCGGGAACCAGAGGATGCGCCGGTGCACCGCAAACGCGAGGAACGCGAGCACCGAATAGGCGAGCGCGTGCTGGCCGAGCAGCGCGCCGTTGCCCACGTCGAGCAGCAGGCCGAGGCTCCACGCGATGGCGATGCCGATGCGGCGCGGCTGGTGGATGCACCAGAACACGAGCACCATCGCGGTGAGGTCGGGCACCGCCGTCATGCTGCGCCATGGCAGCAGGTTGAACAGCAGCCCGAGCGCGAGCGTCAGCACGATGAAGCTGGGCTTTGCCGGAAGCAGGATGCGTTGTGCTTGCGCTTGCAGCTGCATGCTACTCGGCCTTGCGCGGGCGCTTGGGCCTGGCCGGCTTGCGCGCCGGCTGCTCGGGTTCCGGCGGCGGCGGCTTCGCCTCGTTCGACAGCACCAGCACCTGACGGTAGCGGTCGGTGCCGGCGGTCGGCGCGAGCGTGATCCTGGCAAAGGCATAGGCGGCGTCGCGCTCGATGCGCGCCACCGTGGCCACCGGCAGCCCCGGCGGGTAGGTGCCGTCGATGCCCGAGGTGACCAGGACATCGCCGTTCCTGATGTCGGCGTTGGCGGCCATGAAGCGCAGATCGAGCATGCCGCCCTCGGCCCCGCCGTAGGCGACCGCGCGCAATCCGTTCCTGAGCACCTGCAGCGGGATCGCCTGGTCCTTGTCCGACAGCAGTGTCACTTCGCTCATGAGCAGATACACGCGCGTCACCTGGCCGATCACGCCGACATCGTCGATCACGGGCTCGCCGGGAAGGATGCCGCTTTGCGATCCCTTGTCGATCACCACCTTGCGCGAGAACGGGTCGCGCGCCGCATAGAGTATTTCGGCGAATGCGGCCTTGCGCGGCAGACGCTCGCTCGCGTCGAGCAGGCGCCGCAACTGGTTGTTCTCCTCCTTGAGCGCATCCAGTTGCAGCAGTTCGGGCGCGGCGCGCAGCTGCTGCGTTCGCAGTGCCGCATTTTCGGCGCGAAGGGCCGCGGCGCTGCCGAAGTAGTTGACCACGCCGTTGAACAGGTCCACCGGCGCCATGGCTACCCGCTGAATCGGATAGGCCGCGAGCGCGACCACCTGGCGCACGCTCTCGGCATAGCGAAAGCGCGCGTCGAGCACCATCAGCAGGATCGCGAGCGAAACGAAAAAACTGAGGCGGACGAGGGGCGCCGGACCGCGGTTGAAGAACGGTGGCGGCTGGTGTTCCATGCGGGCGCTAGCGGACGACTGACGGGGCGCGTTGCGGCGGTCGGCGAACCGCGCCCTTGCTCATCTGTCCTCAACCATTGCCGGGTTCAGTCATTGGTGAAGATCGAGGCAAGCTTGTCCATTTTCTCCAGCGCCATGCCCGAGCCGCGCACCACGCAGGTGAGCGGATCGTCCGCGACGATCACGGGCAGGCCGGTTTCCTCCATCAGCAGGCGGTCGATGTCGCGCAGCAGTGCGCCGCCGCCGGTGAGCACCATGCCCTTCTCGGCGATGTCCGCGCCAAGTTCGGGCGGGGTCTGTTCGAGCGCGGACTTGACCGCGCTGACGATGCTGTTGAGCGGATCGGTGAGCGCTTCCAGAATCTCGTTCGAGGAAATGGTGAAGCTGCGCGGAATGCCCTCGGCCAGGTTGCGCCCCTTCACTTCCATCTCGCGCACCTCGGAGCCGGGGAAGGCGGAGCCGATTTCCTTCTTGATCTTTTCCGCCGTGGCCTCGCCGATCAGCATGCCGTAGTTGCGCCGGATGTAGTTGATGATGGCTTCGTCGAATTTGTCGCCGCCGACGCGCACGCTGCCGGCATACACCATGCCGCCGAGAGAGATCACGCCGACTTCGGTGGTGCCGCCGCCGACGTCCACCACCATGGAGCCGGTCGCCTCGGCCACCGGAAGATCGGCGCCGATTGCGGCGGCCATCGGTTCCTCGATCAGGAACACCTGCGATGCGCCGGCGCCGATCGCGGATTCGCGGATCGCGCGCCGCTCGACCTGGGTCGAGCCGCAGGGCACGCAGATGATGATGCGCGGGCTCGGCGAGAGCAGGCGCGAGACGTGCACCTTCTTGATGAACATCTTCAGCATCTGCTCGGTCACGGTGAAGTCGGCGATCACGCCGTCCTTCATCGGCCGGATGGCAACGATGTTGCCGGGCGTCTTGCCCAGCATCTGCTTCGCCTCCTTGCCCACGGCCTGTATTGTCTTCTTGCCGCTGGGACCGCCTTCCTGACGGATGGCGACCACCGAAGGTTCGTCGAGCACGATGCCTTTGCCGCGCACGTATATCAGCGTGTTGGCGGTGCCCAAGTCGATCGCCAGATCATCAGAAAAATAACCGCGTAGAAATCCGAACATTTGCTAGTGTTCCAATCCGAAGTGGGGCTGGTAAATACGTTATAATACCGCACTTTAACGCACCAATTAAGCCCAAATTCCATGCCGCTGTCCGTGCCCGAGGTCAAGCGCATCGCCTGGCTCGCCCGCATCGAAATTACTGATGCCGACGCCGCAGCCGCGCAAAGCCAGCTGAACGACATATTCGGACTGATCGAGCAGATGCAGTCAGTCGATACCGAGGGCGTCGAGCCGATGGCGCATGCGCAGGACGTGGTGCAGCGCCTGCGCGAAGACCGCGTCACCGAAACCGACCAGCACGCGCTGTTCCAGTCGATCGCGCCGCAGGTCGAAGACGGGCTGTATCTGGTGCCCAAGGTAATCGAGTAACGCCCCGGGCGCCCGCCGCCGGCGCTGCATGCGCAGCGCGGCCGCCCCGCGCAAAAACATGTTCAATTCCACCCTCAAACAGCTTTCCGCACTGCTCGCGCAGAAGAAACTGTCCAGTGTCGAGTTGACGCAGTCGTGTCTCGATCGCATCGCGCGGCTCGACCCCGGGCTCAATGCTTTCGCCACCGTCGACGCCGGCAAGAGTCTGGCGCAGGCGCGCGCGGCGGACGCGCTGATCGCCGCGGGCGTGGCGCAGCCGCTTACCGGCATTCCGGTGGCGCACAAGGACATCTTCTGCGCCAAGGGCTGGCGCACCACCTGCGGTTCGCGCATGCTGGCCAACTTCGTCAGCCCCTACGACGCGCATGTGGTGGAAAAGCTCAATGCGGCCGGGGCGGTGATCCTGGGCAAGACCAACATGGACGAGTTCGCCATGGGCTCGTCGACCGAAACCTGCTTTTTCGGGCCGGTGAAGAATCCATGGGATCCGACCCGGGTGCCGGGCGGCTCCAGCGGTGGCTCCGCCGCCGCGGTGGCCGCGCGCATGGCGCCGGCGGCCATAGGCACCGACACCGGCGGCTCGATCCGCCAGCCCGCGGCCCTGTCCGGCATCTGCGGCCTGAAGCCCACCTACGGCGTGGTGTCGCGCTACGGCATGATCGCGTTCGCCTCCAGCCTGGACCAGGGCGGCCCGATGGCGAAGACCGCGGAGGATCTGGCGCTGATGCTCAACGCGATGGCGGGCTTCGACGCGCGAGACTCGACCAGCCTGGAGCGGCCGGCCGAGGATTACGCCCGCGATCTGCAACGGCCGCTGCAGGGCCTGCGCATCGGCGTGCCGAAGGAATATTTCGGCGCAGGCTTGTCCGCCGACGTCGCCGCCGCAGTGGAAACCGCGATCGCACAATTCGGGAAACTCGGGGCAATACGCGTTCCCGTCAGCCTGCCCAACTCGGGGCTGTCGGTGCCTGCCTATTACGTCATCGCCCCGGCAGAGGCCTCGTCCAACCTGTCGCGCTTCGACGGCGTGCGCTATGGCTACCGCGCGCCGGAATACGCCGACCTCGCCGACATGTACTGCAAGAGCCGCGCGCAGGGCTTCGGCGCCGAAGTGAAGCGGCGCATCCTCATCGGCACCTACGTGCTGTCGCACGGCTATTACGACGCCTACTATCTGAAGGCGCAGAAAATCCGCCGTCTGATCGCGCAGGATTTTGCCGAAGCTTACAAGCAGTGCGACCTGATCCTGGGGCCGACCACTCCCAGCGTCGCGTTCGCGCTGGGCGCCAAGGTGTCGGATCCGGTGCAGATGTACCTGATCGACATTTACACGGTCGCGGCGAATCTCGCCGGCCTGCCGGCGATGTCGATTCCCTGCGGCTTCGGCGAGGGCGGCATGCCGGTGGGGCTGCAGCTCGCCGGCAACTATTTCGCCGAGGCGAAGATGCTCAATGCCGCGCACCAGTACCAGCTTGCGACCGACTGGCATCTGCGCCGGCCGGCAGGGACGGAGTAGGCGATGAACTGGGAAACCGTCATCGGCATCGAGACTCACGCTCAGCTTTCGACCGTGTCGAAAATCTTTTCCGGCGCGGCGACGCAGTACGGCGCGGCGCCCAATGCGCAGGCCTGCGCGGTGGATATCGCGCTGCCCGGGGTGCTGCCGGTGCTGAACCGCGGGGCGGTGGAGCGCGCAATCCGCTTCGGCCTCGCGGTGGGCGGGCCCGAAGTCATCAGCCGGCGCTCGGTATTTGCGCGCAAGAATTATTTCTATCCCGACCTGCCCAAGGGCTACCAGATCAGCCAGTACGAGCTGCCGATCGTCACCGGCGGCAGCGTCGACATAGTGACCAGCGAGGGCGAAAAAACCGTGCACCTCACGCGTGCCCACCTGGAGGAGGATGCGGGCAAGAGCCTGCACGAGGCCGCGGGAAACGCGCATTCGGCGCTTAGCCGCGGCATGAGCGGCATTGACCTCAACCGCGCCGGCACGCCGCTGCTGGAAATCGTGAGCGAACCCGAAATGAGCAGCGCCGAGGAAGCCGTTGCCTATGCGAAGGCGCTGCACGCGCTGCTGCGCTGGATCGGCATTTGCGACGGCAACATGCAGGAGGGTTCGTTCCGCTGCGACGCCAACGTGTCGGTGCGCCGTCCGGGCGGACCGCTGGGAACGCGGCGCGAGATCAAGAACCTCAACTCGTTCCGCTTCCTGCAGCAGGCGATCGATTACGAAGTGCGCTGGCAGATCGAGACGCTGCAGGACGGCGGCAGCATCCAGCAGGCGACGGTGCTGTTCGATCCGGACGCCGGCGTGACGCGCATGATGCGCACCAAGGAAGACGCGCACGACTACCGCTATTTTCCCGATCCGGATTTGCTGCCTCTTGCCATCAGTGAAGAGACCATCGAACGGATACGCTCGGCAATGCCGATGTTACCGCCGGAAAGACGCGAGCACTACCGATTGAAATTAGGTCTGCCGTCTGCATACGCAGTATCGCTCACCCAATCCATCGAGGTGGCCGACTATTTCGAGAAGGTCGTCGAACTGCTCGGCGCGGACAATGCCAAGCTCGCCGCGAACTGGATCCTCGGCGAACTGGCCGGGGCGCTGAACGGCGCGGGGCTCGAAATCGGCGCGTCTCCGGTGTCGAGCAGGCAGCTGGCAGGACTGCTGCTGCGCATTCGCGACAACACGATTTCGGGCAAGATGGCAAAGGACGTGTTCGACGCGATGTGGGCGGGCGGCGGGGACGCAGATTCGATCATCGAGAAACGCGGATTGATGCAGATTTCGGATGCGGGTGAACTCGGCGCTATCGTGGATGCCGTGCTGGCCGCAAACCCGAAATCCGTGGAGGAATACCGCGCGGGCAAGGAAAAGGCTTTCAACGCACTGGTCGGACAGGCGATGAAAGCGACCAGGGGCAAGGGCAACCCGGCGCAGATCAACGAAATCCTGAAGAAGAAGCTCGCCGGCTGAGGTTTCCGCGCGTCGCTTTGTCGTCACGCTCGGATTTTGCGCGGACGAAAGGCCGTCCGCGCGGATCGTTGATTGCACACGGATGAAAAAGCGTCATCCGTGCGCAATCAACGATCTTGTTCAAACCCCTTGCGCTGTTTTTCCAATAACCGTGTTTTCTGCGCGGATGGTTTTTATCCGCGCAGAAAACACGGTTGGCGCGCGCAGCGCGCAAGTGTGTTGGTGATAGGTGCTGCTATTTCCTCGGCGTCGCCGCCTTCGGCGCCGCTACGGTGAGCTCCAAATAGCGCCGCTTGTCTGCGTCATACTTGGCGTTGATTTCGTCGAGTTCCTTCTGCTTCGCCGCCAGCGCGCCCTGCTGCACCTTGAGATCCATATCGTTGTTCTTGATGTCGTCCTGGAGTTTCTTCGGCATCGGTTTCTTGGCGTAGAACTCCTTCTCCGCCGCCAGTTTCTTGGCGCGGTCCTGCCCTTCGTCGATGCGCTTCTGGATCTCCTTGGCTGCCTGTTCCGCCTGCGCCAGCGCGCGCTGCCGGCCGTCCTCGACGTCTTTCTCGCTCGAATAGGTATTGAGCAGCGCCTGGTTCTTGCGCTTCTCCTCCCTCGCCTGAGCCTCTTCTTCCTTCTTGCGCTTTTCGTCGGCTTCGCGCGCCGCCTGCTGTTCCGGCGTCAGCATGGCTTCGCGTTTCTTCACCACCGTGCCCTGCTTGTCCAATTCCTCCATCGCCTTGCCCATGCACGCGGCCGGCGGCCTGTCGGTATAGTAGGTCTTTCCCTTCTCGTCCTTGCATTTGTACAGGGCCGACGCGGGTGCGGCCGCGAGCATGAACAAGGCTGCGGCTATCAAGGCTTGCGCTTTAGGCATGTGCATCCGCTCCGTAAAGTTGGCGGTAGTTTTCGATTTCGAGCAGCTGCTGCGCCAGTTCCGGCTTGGCGCCGAGAAAGTGCAGTAGGTCGTCCAGGTCGGCAATGGCGATCACCGGCAGGTCGAGCTGTTCACGCAATTCCTGCACTGCCGAGCGCTCGCCGGCGCCGCGTTCGAGCCGGTCGAGCGCAATGGCGACGCCGCAGGGCGCGGCGCCCTCGGCGCGGATCAGCTCGACCGATTCGCGCACCGAAGTACCGGCCGAGATCACGTCGTCCACGATCAGCACGCGCCCGGCGAGCGGCGCGCCGATGCTGCGCCCGCCTTCGCCGTGGTCCTTGGTTTCCTTGCGGTTGAAGCAGTAAGCGACGTTGCGCCCGGCCCGCGCCAGCGCGATCGCGATGCTTGCGACCAGCGGTATGCCTTTGTAGGCGGGGCCGAACAGCATGTCGAACGGCGCGTCCGCGGCGAGGATGGCTTTCGCGTAGAATTCGCCGAGCCGCCCGAGCATGGCTCCGTCGTTGAACAGGCCGGCGTTAAAAAAATATGGCGACATGCGCCCGGCCTTGGTCTTGAATTGGCCGAAGCGCAACACGCCGCAATCGATGCAGAAGGCGATGAACTCTTTGCGAAAATCCGACATTTGCCAGTCTTTGTGCGCGCGACAGCGCATTTGATTCCAGCCATGTTACGCATTATCACGCTCAATCTCAACGGCATACGCTCTGCAGTGAGCAAAGGTTTGCTCGAATGGCTTAGCTTGCAGAAGGCCGACGTGGTCTGCATGCAGGAAGTGAAGGCGCAGCTGCCCGATCTCGCAGCCACGACGCTCAACCACCATCCCTATACGGATCATTTCAGCTGCGCCGAGAAGAAGGGCTACAGCGGCGTCGGCATTTATTGCCGCAAACCTGCGGACTGCGTCATCAAGGGCTTCGGCTCGCGCGAGTTCGACGCCGAGGGACGCTACCTGCGCGCCGATTTCGGCGCGCTCAGCGTGGTCTCGGTCTATCTGCCTTCGGGTTCGAGTTCGGAGGAGCGCCAGCAGGCGAAGTTCCGCTTTCTGCGCAAGTTCATGCCGCACCTGGCCAAACTCAGGGCGGGCGGACGCGAGGTGGTGATCTGCGGCGACTGGAACATCGCGCACAAGGAAATCGACCTGAAGAACTGGCGCAGCAACCAGAAGAATTCGGGTTTCCTGCCCGAAGAGCGCGCCTGGCTGAGCAAAGTGTTGGACCAACAGGGCTGGGTGGATGGCTACCGCCGCCTGCACCCGGACGCCACGGGCGAGGCCTATACCTGGTGGTCCAATCGCGGCCAGGCCTGGGCCAAGAACGTGGGTTGGCGCATCGACTACCAGATCGCCACGCCGGGGATTGCCGCCAAAGCGAAAAAAGCCGCGGTCTACAAGGCGCAGCGGTTTAGTGATCACGCACCTTTGACCATCGACTACGATTGGAAAATCTAATATCGACTAGGTCGTTAGAAATTGCCTGTGCCCGTCATTCGAGTAGTGCTTTGACGGGGGACTGCTTTTCGAACATAAAGCCGACAGTCGGGATCATCCGGAGAATGGCTGCAACTCGGCCGCAGCCGTTCCCCGGCTCTGTCCGAGGGCGGACGCGAAGCAGGCCGATTGAATGTCCGGTCTTAGACAGGGCTTAGCCGGTTGATTCGAACTGCAGCCCGTATTCGATTCCTCGTTCAACAAATCGTGATCGGGAACGCTCCTATCCCGGTCCTACGTATGTTCCGGTCCGAGGCCGATGGGGGCGGGAGTGATGTTGACGATGAGGCTGAACAGCCGGTCCAGGCTTTCCTTGTATTCGTCGCCCGCAAGCGGATCTTGGTTGGCGTCGAACGCGGCATCGACGCGCGCCCAGTCTTCGGACGTCAAGGCACTCTGCGCCGTGGGGATGATCGTTTCCTCTTCCAGCCGCATGTGCGAGAAATAGAACCGCGCATAGTCTTCCACGAGCATCTTGAACTCCGCAAACGCCGCCTTGCCGAGCAATTCGTAGCGCGTCAGCGCGTGTTCCAGCGCCCGCACCAGCGCATCGCCTTGCGCATGCTGCGCTTCGAGATCATCGAGCACGGCATCGACCTCGTGCGTCCTCTTGCGCAGGGGCGCGAACAGATAGCGGTCTTCCTTCGGGTGATGCACTTTCTCCGGATAGTCGCCGATGTACAACAGCATCGCGCGAAACACCTTCGAATCGGGCACCGCGCTGCCCTTTTCAATGCCGCGCACGATGTGCAGCATGCCGTGGATCACGGCCGATAAGCGGTGGTGTTCCTCCCTTATGACGCGAATAGCGGTGTGCAAAGGTGGCGCGTTCATGATCTAGCCTTTTCGATAAGTCGTCGATTTCTGACGCGCTCTACGCCGCACCGCAGACCAGTCGGTCAGTCATCGCGCAAGCGCTGGCGGTCCGGCGCCGCCGCCGCGGCGCAGCAGCCATCGGATGCGAATCAAGAACCCGAAAAATGCCTTTCACCCGATCGTCCGCACGCCGAAATGTTACCATTCGGCCCGCCTTGGTGCGCAATTGATATACTAGCCGTATATTAGATGCAGGAGAACGATGTGGCCGACCAAGCGAAAGCCGGCGATCGCAAGGAGCGGACCATTCAGGAGATTCGCGACTCCAAGCGCATCACTGCCCAGTAGTTTCGTCATCCATTCACCCGCCGCGTCGGCGCCAAATATATCACCAACCTATCATGCGCCGGCATGCACAATCGCTTGTGATCATGTTGACATCTTCTATCAGATCGCCATGCCCGGACCCGCCGCCAAAGCGAAAAAAGCCGCGGTCTACAGGGCGCAACGCTTCAGCGAGACGCGCTGTTGACCGTCGGCTAAGCGCTTCAGCCGGACGCGGCAAGACCGGGCGGCTGAAGATGTACGGGACTAGGCTGCGCTGCTGCCCGGCGGAAGTGTGTTGCGCAGTTTATTCTGCCGGCGCCGGTCCAGCCACCACGCGAGCGCCGGCAGCACGACGAAGGAGCCCGGCATCACCATCACCGCGAGGTACGGACTGACCATGGACAGACGGCGCAGATGGTTGACGATCTGGCGCTTGTCTTCCGCCGACCACTTCTGTTTGTTGCGCGGCTTCATCAGCAAAGGCATGAGACCGGTCACCTGCACGACTTCGCCGAGCACGTATTTTCGTTCCCGGTCCATGATGTCCATCACGTTCCGGACGATTACTGGTTTGCGCATGTGTCAGGCAGTTCTTGCTCTTGTCAGCCAGCGATAGCCCTGCCAGATTCCCCAGCCGCGCCGCGCCCATCTTAAGGCGCTGCGCGGGCGCAGCAGCGTGAATACCAGCGCAATCCCCGCGACCAGCGGCGGGCGCGAAGCGACGAAGCGCACGGCGTCAACACAGCGGTCGATGAATCCCAGCGGCTGCGCCATCGATCGCAGCGTCTGGTCCACGTCCTCGCGTTCGCGCGAGGCGCGTTCGAGCAGGTGCGCGCGCCTGGTCTCGATTTCGGCGAGGTGCCGGTTCACGGCAGCGGTCGCCGCAGCATGTCCCGGTCTTTCGCCAGCTCGGCCCGCGAAATTGCGAACGGCGCGGGCCGCGTTTTTATCCTGACGTACAGGATCCATCCGAGCGCGGCGGTCATCGCAGCAAACAGCGCGACGAGCAAGCCGACTGCGAGCAGGCGATGCGTGTCCCAGAAATAGATCAGCACGAAGGCAACGCCCAGCGCCATTGTCATGGCGAGGCAGGTCACCGCCGACAGGGCGAGCAGCGCCAGCTGCTCCAGCCTCACCCGTTCTTCATCGATCTCGGTGGCGAAAATTTCCAGGCGCGTGTGCGCAGCGCCGAGCAGGCTGCCGGCGAGATGCCTTATCGAATGCAGGAGGCCGCCGCGTACTGAGGCGCCTTCCCTTGCCGCCATGATTAGCGGCGGCTGATCAGCATGCCGACGACCAGCCCCACCGCGCCGGCGATGCCCACCGCGCCCCAGGGATGATCGTGCACGTAATCGTCGGTGGCACGCGCCGCGGCCTTGGTCTTGTCGAGCATGACCTCCTCCGCACGCGAGAGCTTGTCCTTGGCCACGCGCAGGCTCTCCTGGATGCGCTCGCGCGCGACCACGGCCTTATCGCCCATCTGCCCGGCGGTTGCACGCAGCAATTCCTCGGCGTCGGCGATCACAACGCGCATATCGGCTGCGAGTTTTACCCGGGAAGCTTCGGTATCGTTGCTCATAGTTTTTGCCTCTTTCTCACTGAAAATGCGGTTTCGGCTGATGCGCCGACGGAAGCCTCTTAGGCTACCGGCTTTCTCCCGCCAAATCAACCTTATCGGCTATTAACACGCGTAGAATCCGCCACATGCCGTCGTCCTACCTGGAGATATTGCGCAGCCCGCGCATCGCTGCGGTGCTGCTGCTCGGATTTTCCTCCGGGCTGCCGCTGGCGCTGACCGGGAGCACGCTGCAGGCCTGGCTCACCGTGTCCGGTACCGACATCATGACTATCGCCTGGTTTTCCTGGATCGGAATCCCCTATCTGCTCAAGGTGTTCTGGTCGCCGCTGATGGACCGCTACGTGCCGCCCTTCCTCGGACGCCGGCGCGGCTGGATGCTGCTGACGCAGCTGGCGCTGGTCGGGGGCATCGCCGCCATGGCCGCTTCCCCGTCCAATGCGGATCTGTGGCTGCTCGGCTGCCTCGCGCTGTGGGTGGCATTCGCTTCGGCGTCGCAGGATATCGTGATCGACGCCTATCGCACCGACTTGCTGCCGGCGGCCGAGCGCGGCATGGGCGCGGCGGTGAGCGTGCTCGGCTACCGCGTCGCGATGCTGGCATCCGGCGGCCTCGCGCTGATCCTCGCCGACCAGATCGGCTGGCGGCATACGTTTTTCGCCATGGCGGCGCTGATGGGCGTCGGCCTCGCCACCAGCCTCGCCGCGCCCGAACCGGTGCTGCGCGGAACGCCGCCGCACAGCCTGCGCGAGGCGGTGGTCGAACCGCTCAAGGATCTCATGTCGCGCCCCGGCGCGCTGCAGCTGCTCGCGCTGATCGCGCTGTACAAGTTCGGCGACGCGCTCGCCGGCACGCTGAGCACGGCGTTTCTGCTCCGCGGCGTTGGGTTTTCGCTTACCGATGTCGGCACGATCAACAA